>NZ_MZGV01000032.1 GCF_002029235.1 Clostridium oryzae | reverse complement strand
AATGCACTTCCAGTTTTACTGAAAACACAGCTTCAAGCAGCATAAGGACTGAACTTTGACAACTGAACAACTGCCAGGTATTGAATTTTCAAGGTGCATAGCTAATATCTATGTGCGAAGTTTGAGTCACTAACTTTAAAATATATTACTTTTTCTTTTTAACTTCTTCGTAAACACGATGTACTGTTTTTTTATTTAATGCCTATCTTTCTTACTCTTTAGGGATATATCCTGATTCTAATGAAAAATTATCCACAATTGGCAAAAATCATAATTTTCTAAAGAGTTAAAAATGTTTAAACATGCATCGATTAGAAAATAGGACAGTGCCTAATCTATTAGAAATTTAACATCAATATGCTGCAAATGTGTTCTATTCTTAAGATATTTTTTGTAAAAACATTGTAATTATTCTTAAAATATGTAATTAATATAGTATATAGATACAAAGATTCTGGAGGTATTATAACTTTGAAAAACATTAGTTTGCCCAAAAGAATTTCAATAATAGGTTACAGTATATCTACCGTCCTTTTTATGATAATCGCTGCTTCAGGTATCTCTCTTCAAGGTGGAGATGAACTTGGTTACTACATTCTTAATTTTTATATCATAATGCCGCTTTCTACTGTAATTACTGCTTACTTTATTACATTGAAAAAGGGATATCTATTTTGGCTGTACCCAATATATGTTGGCATACTAGGTGAAGTAATTCCATTTTTAATATTTCATACCTTTGATATTATAAGTTTATTCTTTGCCTTTTTTCCTGCGCTGCTAGGACTTGTAATAGGTATTATTACTAACTTTATAAACATAACTGTTCATAAATAAAATTGGTGAAGTTAGGCAAAAACTATAAATGGCAAATCTTTAATCTAGAATGGAGCTGTAGACTATGAAAGTTAACAAAATTCACCATGTTGCAATTATCTGTTCAAACTATGAAAAATCCAAAGAGTTTTATGTTAACATTTTAGGACTCAATATCATAAAAGAGACCTATCGAAAAGAAAGAACTTCATATAAACTAGACTTATCTGTTGGAGATAATTATCAAATAGAATTATTTTCTTTTCCAAACTCCCCTGAAAGACTAAGTTACCCTGAAGCTAGAGGATTAAGGCATCTGGCTTTTGAGGTAGATAACATTCAGCAGGCTATTAACGAACTAGCTGACAAAAATATAACTGCAGAACCTATTAGAATTGATGAAATTACAGGAAAGAAGTTTACTTTTTTCAGTGATCCTGATGCTCTACCCATAGAGCTATATGAAAAGTAGACAAAAAAATATACTTGCTTGCAAATTTATTACTGTCATATGAATACATATAAATGAATATCATAATATCCACTTAAATATAATTATGATATAATAACATATCATATAGTAATTTTCAAACAGGTATATATTTAAATTATTAAATATTACCGATTGTTCTTTTTTTCAACGGAAATACATTAACCTTTAGGTATATACAAAGAGTTGAGTCAAGTTATGGTTATTTTAATATTTGGGGGGAAATAAAATGCCTAATATCTTGATTGTTGATGATCAAAAATTTGAACGTGACGGTGTTACTGCATTAATTAAAAAATTCAATTATGACCTAAATATATCTCAAGCAGAAAATGGAGAAAAGGGATTAGAATGCATAAAAAATAATGCTGTTAATATTCTATTCACCGATATAAAAATGCCTTTTATGGACGGTTTGGAATTGTCCAAAAAAGCCATAGAAATGAGGCCGGATATAAAAATCATAATATTTAGTGGCTACAGTGAGTTTGATTATGCTAAGAAAGCTATTGCATTAGGGGTAATCGATTACATACTTAAGCCTATAAATATTCAGGAATTTAAATATGTGATTGAAAAAGTTATTAATAAAGTACTATTTGATGAAAAAAAAGTGAAAAATAATGAATCCGTAAATAGTACTTTGGATAGAGCAAATGCATGCAATTGTGATAACAACATAAATATTGATAACTTAAACAACAGAGAAATACAGAATGTAATTGCTTATATTCATGATAACTACAGTGAAGATATATGTCTCGATAGTCTTGCTGAAAAAGTGTATCTTACCCCAAGCTACTTAAGTTACGTTTTTAAAAAAGAAGTTGGTATAAGTTTAATAAAATATATAACCTCCTATAGAATGCAAAAGGCGAAAGAATTACTAGAAAAATCCAATATGAAGATAGTAGAAATCTGTAAAAGTGTAGGCTATTCAAATGTTTCGTATTTTTGTCAGAATTTTAAAAATAATTATGGGATAAGCCCTGAGAAATATAGAAGAAAGGAAGGCTGATCACAGTGTATTTAGTGCGGTTATTTAAAAATATGAAGTTTAGAAAAAAGTTGTTTCTTTCTTATATAATAGTAGGAATTATTCCAATCCTGATATTGGGAATTTATCTATACTTTCAAGAAAGAAAGCAATTAGTCTATGAAACCAATCAAAATATAACTGATTCAGTTAAACAGGCCGCTGAAAATATAAATTACAAAATGAATATATATAACAATCTCTCATATTATATAGCATTCAACCCTGATATAAATAGTGCAATAAACCAAAAATACACTAATAACTACGATGTACATAATAGTATTAAAAACATAATTGATCCCTATTTTGAAACACTTCGAAGTATTCACAAGGATGTTGAGACAATAACGATATATTCTGCTAACAGCATAGCTCAAAACAGCTCCGTTGTTACTCCTAAAGACAGAATAAAGGATTCTTACTGGTATAAAAAAGTTATTAACGCAAATGATACCAAATGGTTTTGCAACGATAAAAACCTATTTTCAGTAAGAAAACTAGTAAGCGGCTATGGTGAATTATCTCCTAATATTCTTTATATGAATATTAATTATGATGATGTTTTTCAAGAGTTAAATAAAATAATTGCTAATGAATATGGAGTTTATGTGCTTGATGATAGCAACAATGTAATATTTGCAAAAAACAAATTCAAAGACAAAGAAAAAGCATTAATACCAAAACAGATAGCAAATACAAAAATAAAGAATTTAAAAGAAAATAACGTAAAGTATATAGTAACAAAATATAAAGTTTCTGAATGTGGATGGAATATATACTTTTATAAGCCTATGAAATCCATTTATATAAATGTTAATAAAATTTTATTTGCAGTAATTTTTATGGTAGTGATATGCTGCGGAATAGTATACTCATTCACAAAATTATTTTCATATATTTTTGTGAATAGAATCGAAAAACTTACAAAGGAAGTTCGGCTTATTGAAATGGGAAACTTACAGCTTAATATGAATACCAATTCAGAAGACGAAATAGGAAAATTAATCAATAGTTTTAAATATATGATTAGCCGAATTAATAATCTTATAAAAGAAGTATACGAAAGCAAGATTAATGAGCGTGAAGCAGAGATGAAAGCACTTCAGGCACAAATTAATCCCCACTTTCTTTATAACGTTTTATCCACTATCAATTGGAAAGCTATTGAAGTAGGATCTGAGGATATTAGTAAGGTAACTCAGGAACTTTCAACCTTCTATAGAACTACATTGAATAACGGTAAAAACATTATCAGCATAAAGGATGAAATAGCAAATACAAAATCCTATATTGAGATTCAATCTATAATGCATAGCTACAGCTTTGATGTTATTTATAATATTAATAAAGAGCTGTATAATTATACAACAATTAAACTAATACTCCAGCCAATTGTAGAAAATGCTATTGATCATGGGATAGATGAAAAAAGACAAGGCAGAGGAATTATTGAAATCTCAGGAAATATCGTGAATGGATGTATTGAATTCATCATTACAGATAATGGGACAGGCATAGACAATGATATGAAGGAACGCCTGTTAAGTCAAACCTCAAAAGGTTATGGACTTAAGAATGTAAATGATAGGATTAAATTGTTTTATGGCAATGATTATGGAATATCTATAGAAAGTGAATTAAATAAATATACAAAAGTAAAAGTAATAATACCAATACCTTTAAGCCAATAGCAAAAAAAATTGCTGCCTCAACTTTCTTAAAAAGTACAATACTGAAGTTGAGGTTTATCTTCATAATCTAAAATAAAAGCTGCTCTTCAATGATTATATCTTAATTTAGCACCCATCCATCTGCATATCAATAAAACATAAAAAAACAACATGATTCGAAAAAACTTTATATATAATACATGTGAATATGATTTTATAATGAAAGTATAGAGATCAACTCGAGAAAGTATTCTAATCTTTATATTGGCTGCCGGCTGCAATTATTAATAACCATATAAAGCGTAGATAGCTTACTCATAGCTTAAGTAAACATATAACAATAAAAATATATTCTAATATTTTAAATTATAGGGGGAATAGTTATATGAAAAAAAGAGCTTTATCAGCTATACTAGTACTTTCAGCAGCACTTAGTTTAACAGCATGTTCTAGTGGTTCAAGTAAAAACTCAAAAACTTCTTCTACTAAGATTAGCGGTGACTTGCCATTTGGTAAATTTTCAAAACCCGTAAAAGTTCATGTTGGTCTGAGTGTTGATCCAAGTGATAAGACTTTACCCAAAGGCGATACTGCAGGTAAAAACCAATATACACGTTATCTGAAGGATAAATACAATATTAATGTTGTCGTAGATTGGACTGCCGCAACTGGAAACGATTTCAATCAAAAAGTAAGTTTATCTATAGCTTCAGGTAATCTACCGGATGGTATGGTAGTATCTGATCGTACGTACATGACTAAAGCAGCAAGCTCCGGTTTGCTATACGATATTACTGATTTATTTAAGAAATACTCATCTGAGCAAGTAAAAGAAATTATGGATAGCACAAAAGGCCGAGCTATGGATAATGCAAGCTATAACGGTAAGATGTACTCTCTTCCAAATGTAACTGCAGATGCTGATGGTGCACATGTAATGTGGATTCGTAAAGATTGGTTAGACAAGCTTAAGATGTCAGTTCCTAAAAACTTAGATGAAATAGAAAAAGTAGCCAATGCTTTTGTTAAGAATAAAATGGCTGGCAAAAACACTATAGGTATTGCTGGACCATCCAAGAATACTAAACCTTATTGCACTTTCCTCACTTCTTCTAACAATGTAGGTGGATTTGATCCTGTATTCGGTGCGCTGGATGCTTATCCCGGCTATTGGTTAGACAATGGCGATGGAACTGCAAGTTACGGTACATTAAGTGATAATACAAAAAAATCATTAGAAGTACTAACCAAATGGTATAAAGAAGGCATAATTGATCCTGAGATGGGTATCCGTGATAATGTAAGTGATCCTATAAATGCAAATCAGGCTGGTATCTTCTTTGGGCCATGGTGGGCAGGCGGATATGGTAATGGCGATTCCTTCAAAAATGATCCTAAAGCTAACTGGCAGGCTTACCCAGTGTACACTAATGATGGCAAATGGAATGTTCATATGAAAACAACAGGTACTACTTACACCGTTATAAGTAAAAAAGCAAATGAAGATGCTGCCAAAGCTATTATAATAATGAACAATGCCCTTGTTCGTGATGAATCTACCTTTGATACTTCAGTTGCTATAAGCTGGTACCCATTAAGAAATGTTATGGCTGCTGCTAATGAATGTGAATATGAAAATGCTGAACTTCACAAAGTGCTTGAAGGAAAATCCAAACCTAACGACTATAACAAGCCAGGCAACCTGTATAAAAATATGTACAGTGATGCAACTAAAGTTAAAAACGTTATCAAACCACCTTATAACAACTTAAATATCAGCAATTTCAGTACTAAAAACTTTGGTGATTTTCAGCGTATGTTCTCAATTATGGTAGGAGATCGTCCATTTACTTATACACACATTGATAAAAAAATCTATAGTATAACATACAGCCAGACTGCTACAATGGATTCAAAATGGGCTAATCTTCAAAAATTAGAAGATGAAACAGTACTAAAAATCATATTTGGTAAAAAACCAATAAGTTATTTTGATACTTTCGTGAAATCCTGGAAATCTCAGGGTGGTGATGAAATTACAGCTGAAGTCCAGAAACTGCTGAAAAAATAATGTTAAATAAAAAGGGACACAACTAAAGTCGATGTCCGCAATAATAAAAGATAAGCGTTGTATAAATTCAACGCTTATCTCTTAATAGATGAATTTATAGGAGGACGAATGCTATGAAAAAAACAGGGTTCCAAAAACATTATTACTTAATGTTGTTTCCAGGAATGCTTTGGTTATTTCTATTTAGTATAGTACCTATGTTTGGTATTGTTATGGCTTTCCAAAACTTCAATCCAGGATTAGGCATACTTCATTCGCCTTGGGTTGGACTTGGAAATTTCAAATATATGTTTCAATTAAATGACAGTAAAACTGTAATAATTAATACGATGATAATAGCTGTTGGAAAAATGGTGCTTAATCTATTAGTTCCATTAATATTTGCTCTATTACTTAATGAGATTACTAACCTTCGATACAAAAAACTTGTACAAACAATTGTTTACCTGCCTCATTTTCTATCTTGGGTAATCATGGCTACTATAGTATTAGGTATATTCGGATATACTGGCGTTATTAATACCATTATTCATTTCTTTGGCGGTAAACCTGAACTTTTTATGGCAAAACCAGGCATTTTCAGACAATTACTTATAGGAACCGATGTCTGGAAGGAATTTGGATACAATGCTGTAATATTCCTTGCAGCCTTAACAACAATAAATCCTAATCTATATGAAGCCGCAGCTATCGATGGTGCAGGCCGATGGAAAAGTACACTGAACATTACGTTACCTGCTCTATCAACTACAGTAGTACTTCTTGGAGTGCTAAGCCTTGGAAATGTTCTTAATGCAGGTTTTGATCAAGTATTTAACCTTTATAATCCAATTGTATATTCCACAGGAGATATTCTAGATACATGGGTGTATCGTCTAGGACTGCAAAACCTTCAATATTCGCTAGCTACAGCTGCAGGCTTACTAAAATCTGTTGTAAGCTTTGTCTTGATTGTTGTATCTAATGCACTTGCAAATAAATTTGCCAACTATACGGTATTTTAAGGGAGGTGGACATATTGATTAAAAATAAATCCTTAGGATCACGCGTTTTTGATATATCTAATGTAATTATACTTGGAATATTGGCACTGAGCTGTTTCTATCCATTATGGTACACTTTATGTGTTTCGATTTCCAATAAAGCAGCAGCAAATGCTGGATTAGTTACAATTTATCCTATAGGTTTTTCGCTAGCTTCCTATAAGGAAATTATGGGCGATCACCTCTTCTTCAATTCCTTCTGGATATCTATTCAACGTACTGTAATTGGAACTATATTTTCACTGGTTGTTACTGTTTTAATGGCTTACCCTTTGTCAAAATCCAAACGAGAATTCAAAGGACGAAATATCTTTATGTGGATTTTGGTTTTCTGTATGCTATTTAATGGTGGACTTGTTCCATGGTATCTTACAATTCAAAGATATCATCTAATAAACTCAATTTGGGCTTTGGTACTAGGAGGTAGTGTTCCTATCTTCAATGTAATCTTAGTAATGAATTTTTTTAAAAACCTTCCAAAAGATCTTGAAGAAGCTGCAGTTGTAGATGGTGCAGGCCCCTGGCGTATTTTATTTCAGATATTTATCCCCTGCTCCATTCCTGTACTTGCTACTATAGCATTATTTGTCAGTGTTTATCACTGGAATGAATTTTTTAACGGTCTTGTTCTTATGAATACAAGTAATAGATATCCTCTTACAACCTATATACAGCAAATGGTAGTGAATATTCCTACCGGTACTAGCCTTACTCCAGATCAATACAAAAAACTATCCCAGTTGTCTAACCGTACACTAAATGCTGCTAAAGTTTTTATAGCTATGGTACCAATGCTTGTTGTATATCCTTTTCTTCAAAAATATTTCGTAACTGGTATCATGATAGGAGCAGTAAAAGAATAAAAAATGGTTGCACCCTATGTCGGCTAGTTCCGCTCGTTAAGCAATTTTACCGCATCTTTTAGTCAAATTTCCTAATGGCTCATAACTCGGCTACACCTCAAACAATTCGCCATCTTAACGGAAATTTGCCTAAAAGACACGGATAATTGCTAAACTCACTCCAAATGCCTCCGTCGGATGTAACCATTTTTAATGCCCTGACTCTTAATATTCACAAAATACTTTTATTATACTGTTTCTGTTGCCTTCTTCTCTTAATGCACTAACTTCAAAATATATTACCATCTCATTTTGACTTCTTCGCAAACACGTTGTACCGTTTTTTTATTTAATTTCCATCTTTTTTACTCTTTAGGAGTATAGCCTGATTCATAGGAATTCAGCACAGCTGAATTCCCACCTTCACTTTACTCTTTACTCTTTACTCTTTTCTCTTTACTCTTTAGTGGTTACCCTCAATTGGTAAATAATCTAAAGCTCATAGCTATATAAGTTGTGAAAGTTCTAATACATTCCGACTTCTAAAAGATCCTAGGGTCGAACCGATTCAGCAGTGATATTTTAGAAGTCAGAATGTAAGAACTTTATTGCAACTTATATAGGTTACACCTCAAACAAGCCGTCATCTTAAATAAATTTTATAATTATTCATATCATTAAAGCATAATAAATTAACATTCTAAATCTAATACGGTATAATATAATAATTAGAATCGTCTAGAATCTTTTCTAATAATACACTCATGATAAATAAAATTAATATAGTATTAAAGGAGATGAACTTTTGTTGGTCTTTTAATCCATGCTGACCAACAAAGTATAATTATGAATATTGAAAAATTAGCTGCAAGATTGGAAACAATACTTGATAAAAAGAATATTAAAATTAATGAGCCTATGAGCAAGCATACCACTTTTCGAGTTGGAGGCAATGCTAAAGTATTAGTCCTTCCCTCATCAATTAAGGAAATGATGTCTGTGATAGAACTGCTAAAACAAGAAAATATAGATTATATTGTTATTGGAAACGGCAGCAACTTGATTGTTAGTGACGAAGGATATGATGGTGTTATTATTAAAACTTCAAAATTAAATTCCATTAAAGTATATGGCAATATCATTGAAGCAGACTGTGGTGCTTTTATTTCTAGTATTAGTAAAATTGCACTAGAAAATCACCTTTCTGGCATCGAGTGTCTGTCCGGCATTCCAGGCACCATCGGGGGTGCAGTTACAATGAATGCAGGCGCCTACAATGTTGAGATAAAAGATGTTATTTATTATACTTATGTATTAAACGAGTCTGGAAAAATAGTAAAAATGACTAAGGATGATTTAATGCTATCATATAGAAAAAGTATACTTCAAAACAGTAATAACATTCTTCTTTCAGCTGCGCTTATGTTAAAGCCTGACTGCCACGAGGCTATTCATTCTAAAATGATAGAAATTCAATCAAAGAGAGTTTCTACTCAACCCCTTAATTATCCCAATGCTGGCAGCATATTTAAAAGAATTAGCGGTCAGCCTGTAGGTGCAATCATAGAAAATGCAGGATTAAAAAATACTGCAATCGGAGGAGCAAAGGTTTCGGAAAAACACGCCAATTTTATTATTAACACTGGAAATGCTACTGCAGCAGATATAATTAATTTAATAAAATTTGTAAAAAAGACCGTTAAAAATAAAGCCAATATTGATTTAGAGACAGAAGTTAAAATTATTTATTAAATTACATATGTGTAAACAAGGGGGTGTACTAATGAAGGTTTCTTCACTAAAAAAAGCTGATTTGACAAATGAAATAATTGATAAAATGCTTTATGAGGGAATGGAGGATGTTGAAGATAACGGAGATTGTATAATGGTCCTAGGCAGTATGAAAGCCCATAAATACAGATTGCCTAAGGCAGTATCCATCTACCAAGATAAAAGATCATCCAAATTGCTTGTTTGCGGTGGTAAAATCATAAGTTCCGAAAGTGGTTTATTGAGTGAAGCAGAAATGATGAGACGAAAGGCTCTAGAAATGGGTGTACCAGATAAAGATATTCTAAAAGAAGAACTATCAATGACGACAAAGGAAAATATGATTTGTTCACTGCTTGTACTTGAAAGAGCTTTTATATTAAAAAATATTAGTAATATACTTGTGGTAACTGCAAATTATCATATGCGAAGAAGCCTATTGATGGCTCAAACTTACATGCCAAATTGGATTACTTTCAGTACTTGTCCATCAGATGATGCAATTACAAGAAGAGATACTTGGTATAAAACTGAAAAAGGATACCAACGAGTAAAGGAAGAGGCATGGAAGATAATTTGTTATATAAATGAGAAAAGTATTCCTGATTTTGAGATATAAGAAATATGTATGCTGAAGTCTGCATATAATTATATAAATTCCTAGATTATCTTGAAATAAAAGCTATCAATGATTTTTATTAGGGGGCACTTATGTCTGATATGCTAGTTAAATTGTTTAACTTAAATAGCGAGGAAAAACTTCTAAATAATTTATTAAATGAGGGTATTCATATAAAAAGAGCATTGGCACCAGATAGAACAAAAATATTAGAATTCGTAATGGATAACTTTGAAGAAAATTATGTTGATGAATGTATGGCTGCTTTTTCCAATAACCCTGTAACCTGCTATATCGCTACTAAAAATAAAAAAGTTATCGGGTTTGCATGCTATGAAACCACAGCTAAAGATTACTTCGGTCCCATGGGAGTACAAGAAAACGAAAGATGCAAAGGAATAGGAAAAGCACTGCTTAACAAATGTCTAATGTCTATGTGGGAAATGGGATATGGATATGCAATTATAGGTTGGCCAACAAAGAGCGCTGTTAGTTTCTATGAGAAAAGTGTTAACGCTCAATTAATAGAAGACTTATCACCTGGAATATATAAACGAATGATTGAATTTGATTAAATTTGTAAAGCATCATATTTTATATATTGATTTTTAAGCTGCGTCATTGTAAAATATTAATAGTCCATTTGGGGATATGGCGAAGTTGGGATCGCGTCTGAATGGCATTCAGAAGGCCAGGGGTTCGAATCCCCTTATCTCCATAATATAAAAAACCTTGAAGCATCTAGCTTCAAGGTTTTTTGCTCGTTTATTATTCCTAATTATATCTCTAACATGATAATTCCATGATAAATGGCTTTTCTTTTTTATACGGCTTCCATTCTTCATAGTTTTTAGAGTTTGGATCTCCTCTTTTCATAAAGTTAGTCCAATATTCTATCATTTTTTCGCTTAATTCATAATCCTTTTTTTCCATTGGTCTCCAACATCTGTTCAATGTTCCAAACATATACCAAAGTTCCGAAGAATGAAATGCTCCAGCATTGTCTCCTGGTAAATCCCTTGTAAAATAATATACATAGGCCGGATTTCGTCCCAATTCCTGACACTTGAGACTCCAATTTATACAGCCGTCGTATATTGGACCATGTTCGCCCTTCTCCATCATTTCTGACGTTATAAAAATATCATTTTTTGTGCTTCCAGCCATATAAGCTATATCTTTTATGCTGCCTTTATCTACTAGTTCATCATATCCTGTCTTAAGTACATAATTATCCATTACAGGAATGAAAACCAATCCTCTTCCAGAAGCATATCCCTGCATTATAGCCATTTCAGATTTCTCTTCAATAATTTCTGCAGGCAATTTTCTTAGTTCCTTTAACGAACTAACTTGACAGGAATTGATAAATTCCTCACCTATTTTAACTGCCTCTTCCATTTTAAAATCTTGACTTAATCCGCCATTATAGCCTCCTCCACTCTGAAAGATAGCCTTTTTTATCATTTCTTCAGTAAGTTCTGATGACACAAGGGTTTGTGCACTTATACTTCCTGCTGATTGCCCCATAACAGTAATATTTTCATGATCCCCTCCAAACTCTTCAATATTCTCATATACCCATTTTAAAGCAGCTATTTGATCTAATATGCCATAATTACCAGCCCTTCCGCTAGCATTCTCTTCTATCAGCCATGGATGTACTAAAAAACCAAATGCCCCCAAACGATAATTGATTGTTACAAGAATGACGCCTTTTTTACAATAGGCTTCTCCATCAAATTCCATCTCATGTCCATATCCACCTGTAAAAGCCCCGCCATGAATCCAAAATGCTACCGGTAATTTTTCACCTTTCTTTTCAGCAGGTGTCCATATATTTAAATATAAGCAATCTTCAGCTTTTTTCGCCTTATACTCACTCACGCTGTAAAACTCTTTAGTATAAAATTCATTAGATTCACTAGATGCCTGCATACAAGCAGACTCAAAGTTCTCTGCTCTATAAACCTCTTCCCATGAATCTAATTCCACTGGTGCTTTGAATCGCAATTCTCCAACAGGCGGTTTAGCATATGGAATGCCTTTAAATAAGGTGTACCCTTTCATTTTAACTCCAGAAATATCGCCTTTTTTAGTTTTGACTATCCCTATTCCCATTTTAATTTCCTCTCCTCCTTGTATAACTTATTATCTTATTCCACTGCTTATATATTTATAGCTTATCATTTAAAGGTTTTCACGTCCATGTTCTATTTTATCTAGATTTATTATATGGTCCAAGCAGCTTAAAAACTTTAGTGTGTATACGATATATTAAAGCTATTAAACTGCCTTGTAGCCAACTTCATGTAAAATATGATAAAATATATAAAAATATAGTATAAATAACTAAATTTTAGCTGTACATAGCTAAATAAAAATCTTAAGGGAGAAAGAATTATGGCTGCCTCATCTATTACAGAAAAAGCTCTTGCAAATTCGCTAAAAAAGCTGATGCATCATTATCCTATTAATAAAATACGTGTAAAGATGATTACAGACGACTGTTCCGTTACACGGCATACCTTTTATAATCATTTTAAAGATGTTTATGACTTACTGGGATGGATATATGAAAATGAAATTATAGATAATCTCGATATATACTGTAATGTAGCACATTGGAAAGAAGGGATTCTTGCAGTGCTTCAATATACGTTGGATAATAAAGTTCTTTGTCTAAATACATTTCGTTCCTTAGGCCGTGAACATCTTGAGGGTTTCCTTTATAAAGTCTTCTATCATGTTTTAAGCGGTGTTATTGATAATATAACTAGAAATATGTGGGTAGATTCGGAACTAAAAACAGAAGCAGCTGATTTTTATACTAATGCTCTTATGGGCATCTTTATCGGGTGGTTAAAAAAAGGCTTGAAGGAAGACCCGAATATAGTAGCAAACAGAATAGAAAAAATGATAAAGGGAAATATTATTTCATTGATGGAAAGATATAACAAAGCATAAATTATGTTTTATACATTTAAAAGTGTTTGTACATTTTTTGCACAAATACTTTTTTTGTTCATTGAAGGCAGGTGTTTAAATCGTTATTATTAAATCATGAAATAAATGAAAAGAAAGGAATGATTTGTATGCTTAATTACCAAAAAATAAACCCTCTGCCTCCAGAAAACATTCAAAAGAGAAATGCTTATATGATTGGCGGAGGAATAGCTGGTTTAGCTGCAGCAGCATTTCTTATTAGAGATGCTCACATGCCTGGTGAAAACATTCATGTAATCGATGAACTAGATGTATTTGGTGGTTCCATGGATGGCGCTGGTGTATCCGAAAAAGGATATACTGCAAGAGGTGGAAGAGAAATCGAAGAGCACTTTGAATGCTTCATGGAGTTATTTAGTTTTATTCCATCTTTGACTGATAAAAACAGAAGTGTATTAGATGAATTCCGTGAATTAAACATAGAAGAACCAATCGAATCTCATTGTCGTTTAGTTCATAAACAAGGAGAAAAAGCTGATTTTTCAACTCTTGGATTATCTCCAAAGAACGCAATGGAACTTGGAAAATTGCATATGCTTACAGAAGAAGCTCTTGGAACTACAACAATTGAGCAGTATTTTGATTCAAGCTTCTTCGACACAAACTTCTGGTATTTCTGGTCAACTATGTTTGCTTTTGAACCTTGGCATAGTGTAGTTGAAGTAAAAAGATATATGGAAAGGTTCATGCATTTGATTGGAGGTATGAATCAACTTAAAGGTATTCTTCACACAGAATACAATCAGTATGATTCTTTAATCCTTCCACTTATAACCTGGTTAAAAGAACAAAACGTATGCTTTGATAATAACTGTAAGGTTACAGATATTGATTTTGATTTTTCAAATAACGAAAAGGTTGCTACAAAAATCACTTTTCTTCGTGATGGAAAAAAACATAAAATTGATGTAAAAAAGGATGATGTAGTTTTATTTACTAACGGGTCCATGACTGAAAACACGACTAGAGGTGATATTGATCACCCTGCCATCCTAAACCGTTCTGATGATAAGGGCTGTTTTAGTGTATGGCAAAAATTAGCTGAAAAATCAAACGATTTTGGACATCCAGAGGTTTTTTGTAATGATATTGACAAAACAAAATGGTTATCTTTCACTGTAACCTTAAAAGATGATGATATAGTATTACCTCATGTTCTTAATTTAACAGGAGACAAACCTGGAATGGGAGGACTCGTAACTATAAAGGATTCAAGTTGGCTTATGAGCTGGGTTATTCCAAAAGACCCTCATTTCATTAATCAGCCAGATAATATAAAAGTTGTTTGGGCCTATGCTTTAAAACTTGATGTTAAAGGCGATTATATTAAGAAGACAATGTCTGAGTGTACTGGACGTGAGATGTTTGAAGAATTGCTATACCATATGGGATTACAGGATAGAATACCTGACATATTGTCACATACAGTTAATGTAATTCCAAGTATGATGCCATATATAACAGCTCAATTTATGCCTCGTGTTCATGGAGACAGGCCTGATGTTATTCCTGAAGGGAGCAAAAATTTTGGATTCTTAGGCCAGTTTTCAGAAGTTCCTAATGACTGTGTATTTACAGTTGAATATTCTGTTCGTACTGCAATGACTGCAGTATATGGCCTATTGAATTTAGGTAAACAGGTTGATCCAGTGTACCCAAGTCAATACGATGTTCGTGTTCTGGTTAATGCAGCAAAGACTTGCTTGAATCTCAATAAATTGCCATTAAAAGATATTCCTTTGGGTAAATTAATTAAAAACACTGAAATTGAAAAACTATTATAAAGCTGCTACTTCAGAACTTTTGTAGAGCAAAAAAACTATTGCTAGAAATTACATTTTCTAGCAATAGTTCAATAAACTTAATAGCATTAACTTTTAATTAATATTCTAATACTCTATAGTATCTTCTTATATCAAGTGAGTGGTTTCTCATTTTTTCTAAATATACACTTATACGGTCTAATACTCCTGTCATAATCAGTTGTCCTATAATAACTCTAAATTCATCACTTATACCTTCTGTCACATAATCTTTTGTATCAAATACTGTAAATTTGCTTGAATGCTGTTTTGTAAAGTTCTCAACTCTGTCACAAATAACTCTTGTTTCATCTTCTCCTCTTAATAGTACAACACATGTATCATCTTCTACAATTTCAAGCGTACCGTGGAAGTATTCAGGAGCTTTTATTGACTTAGTTTTAATCCACTGCATTTCTTCTAATACACACATTGAATAGGAATATGTCTTTCCCCATAAGCTTCCACTTCCAATCCAAAGCTGATACTGCTCGTCCTTATATTTTGCTGCAAACTCTTCTGCCTTTTTATCCGCTTGCTGTCTAACACTTACTAATGCTTTAGGAAGGTTCTCAAGCTCGTCTGCAAATTTTTTGTAGTTAGGAAATTCACCATTATTGTAAAGCATACGGAATAATAAAAAGTATAGAACCATATTTTCTGGATCTCCGCCAGCAAAGTTTTCAACTTTTTCGACTATAGAATAATCAACTATTTGATCTAGTGGTGAATCTGCAATTCTTACTATTCCAATAGTAGTTATTCCCTTTTCTTTAAGATATTTAGCTGCTGCAACTGTTTCTTTTGTATCCCCTGACTTTGACTGTAATATTACAAGAGACCTCTCATTAAGCTGTTTATTTTCCTTCAAAACCGCCTCTGCTGCCATCTCTGAGTAAACAGGAATTTTAGATTTTGTTCTCCAGATATACTCAAAAGTATCAGTAAGAGCCAAAGAACCACCTGATGCTATGAAGAATAAGTTTTCAAATCCTTTTTTTGTGAGTTCATCAGCTAAATTTTCTACCTTCTCTCTTAATGCATAAGCATCTCTTCCTAATTGTAAATAGTGTTCTTCATCAAAATTAAACATAGTTGTTCCTCCTAAATTTTATATTTAAATTATTAATTTATAATTTACTTGCTAGTTCAGAATGGAAATCAGTAAATATTCTTACACCAAGTGGTATTCCTTTATCTTCAGCCATTTTATAGGATAAAATCTGTATTGGTATAACAAACAGCAGAGTACTCATGTCTTCATCTTCACAGTAATCTAGAGCTAACGTTCTAGTATTGCCTGCCTCTTTTTCATAGGTAATTGTGTAACAAAATTCTGTTGTTCTTTTTGAATACTCTTCTAACTTAGTTATTCTATCTTCAACGATTCCTTTTGTTTTAAGAAAAAACATATAGTGATTTTCTTTAAGTTCCAGATATGGACCATGCATATATTCTTCTAATTCAAAGGAAGATACTGGTATCCTTACAGTTTCTGCTATCTTAGTATTACTTTCCATAGCAACTCCATATGCAGGACCATAGCCAATAACCTTAACTCTGTCAGCTTTTAAAAATTCTCCCTTGTTGTTTTCATACCATTCATTTACGCTATTTATGGTACTAGGAATTTTGTCTACTACATTTTTAAGCTTCTCTATTTCAGTTTCATATTCACTTTCTCCTATTCTTCCCATTGAATATGCACCCTCAAGTGCCATTAACATTATAGTTAATACCGTTGCAGTAAATCCCTTTGTAACATATCCTACTTTTTCTTCTCCACAATTAATATCAATTATATTGTCAGAATACTCACAAATTGTACTTCCTACATTTCCTGTGATAACCGCAATGTTTTTTGCTCCCTCAGCCTTAGCCTTTTTTATAGCGTCAATTGTTGAAGTACTTCTTCCACTTTGAGATATTCCAATAA
The DNA here is from genome assembly GCF_002029235.1 of Clostridium oryzae. Lineage (GTDB taxonomy): Bacteria > Bacillota > Clostridia > Clostridiales > Clostridiaceae > Clostridium_AE > Clostridium_AE oryzae. The sequence continues at coordinate 31,883 of NZ_MZGV01000032.1, read as the reverse complement.
TTATGCTTTCCTTATCGAAAATGCTGTCATAATTGCAAAAGGTACTTGGCATCCTGATTTCTACTTCCATTTTTAGCTTTTTCTCAACATAGTACTTAGCACAATTAAGAGCATTAACTGAAGAACCTGTTGCTAGAAATATTATTCTATTTGTACCTTTTGCTTTTTCAGTAACTAATTTAATAAATGGTTTTACTTTTTCTTTTCTATCCCTCAATATTCTTCTGCATACATCCTCTTCCTCCAGGATATATGAGTACATAGTTTCTTTCATATGATTTCCTCCAAAGTGAATTTATTTAGCTTAATGCTGCAATTCCAATCCCCATTGCTATAAGTGCTAATATTATATGAGTAGCCTTAGCACCTTTTCCAAGCAGGTAGTAAATTGCACCTGTTAATGTAAGAGGTAAAAGTGCAGGCATAATACCATCTAAAATAGATTGCAGTGTAACAGCTGTTTTTCCGGTACCAATCATAAATGGTAATGTGAAATTTACCATAGTAGCAGTCATTCCTCCGATAACCGTGAGGCCTAATATAGCTGCTCCATAAGTAACTTTGCCCATTATTCCGGATTCTTCAACCTTGCTTAAAAGACCTGTTCCTAATTTATATCCACTAAACATACATATATAACGCAAAATGTAATGAGGAATATTGAATATTAGCAAGAATAAGATTGGTCCTAAAATATTTCCCTGTGATGCCAAGGAAATTCCTACTCCGGCTGCTATTATCTTTAGTGTACCCCAGAAAAATGAATCTCCTATTCCTGATATTGGACCCATCAATCCAGTCTTTACAGCCGATATTGAACTTTCATCAAAGTTTTCATCATTAGCGTTTTGTTCTTCCATTGCAGTAGATATTCCAAGAAGTAATGTAACAATATGTGGTGTAATATTCATAAACTCCAAGTGCCTTTTTAAGGCTTTACTGAGATCTTCTTTCTTTGTATATAGCTTTTTTAATATTGGAACCATGGCATAAGCGTATCCCATATGTGACATTCTTTCGTAATTCCATGAACCCTCTAGTGTGAAAGATCTCCAAAACACTTTTTTCAAATCCTGTTTTGTTATTTTCTTGTTATCTGTATTAGAATTCGTTGTCATCTTGAACTACCTCCTTGCTTGTATTATTTTCATTTCCAACAATTATTAATGCCGCTACTGCTCCAAGAGCAGCTATTCCCATTACAGGAACCTTTAAATATGCTGCTATTATAAATCCAAGAAAGAAAAACGGTACTACTTTTCTTGTCATTACCATCCTTGCAAGAAGTGCAAATCCAACAGCTGGAAGTAAACCTGTTGCTATTGAAAGTCCTTTTGTAATTACGTCAGGCACAACTTGTAAAAATGATTTCACAACTCCACTTCCTAATTGGAAGGATAATGTAACAATAAAACTCATAGTTAGTACAAAGATAAAGGTAGATAGATAATGCATCATTTCAACGCCTCTTGCATTTCCTTCCTCTGCATATTTATCTGCTTTATGTGCTAATACCGGTCTTACTAGCAAGTATATACAATTCTTTGCAAGTAATCCTAAAGTAGCAATCGGAAGAGCCAATGCTAATGCAACCTCTGGTCCTGAACCTGATTTAATAGCGAATGCTGTTCCTAAAATTCCTCCTGCAGTAACCTCTGGTGGTATTGCTGCACCTATAGATGCTACTCCCATAAATACAAGTTCAATTGATGCTCCTATAATAAGTCCCTTCTGTAAATCCCCTAATGCCAATCCAACAAGTGTTCCCATTACTATTGGTCTTTGAATCATTTGAGTCCCTAAAAAATATTCACAGTACCCAACAATTGCTATAATTCCAATCAACAATGTTTCCATTTCTTTCATCCTCCTTAATCAATTTTGTTTTTAATTAAACTAACAGCTTTTACTTTGGTGTCATTAGGAACTTGTCTTACCTCAATCTCTACCCCCTCTTCATTCAATTCATCTATTGTTTTAATTTCGTCCTTAGTCAAATGGACAACTTTTGAAATAGCTTTAGTATTTTCTTTGGGCTTAGTACCCCCTAAATTTATGCTCTTAATCGTTTTCACCGCTCTTACTATTTTAGCTGCATCTTCTACTGATTCAACTACTATAAATAGCTTATATTTATCTGTCTTTCCCTCTTGAATGGCTTTTATAGAATCTGCAATATTTTTTATTACTAGTTTAACTCCGCTAGGTTTTGCAAGTTTAATAGTAGTAAGTCTCAGCTCATCATCTACAACATTGTCACTTGCAATTAATATACAATCCGCTTGTAAATAGCTGGTCCAAGAAAATGCTACTTGCCCATGTAGTAATCTGTGATCCACTCTTAATAACTTAACCATTTTGTTTTCCTCCCTTTTGTAAATTAATTTATTTAGATCTTATAACTTATTAATCATTTAGAATTCTTCATCTGCTTGAACAGAATTAATAACTCTATTGCAGTAACGTATACTTTCTTTCGAACTCTTAAGTGCATTATTTATTAAGCTATCTATATCGTCATTGCCTTGGTCTGCTATAAGTTCAATTACTAATGGTAAATTCATACCCGAAATAAGGTAAATATTATTTTTATTAAGGTTGGTCATAAATTCATTGTTAACACTCCCTCCAAAAACGTCTGTTATTACTATCAACTTATCTTCAGAAGCCAGTTCATTTATTACTTTTGCGACCTCCTTCTTTAAATCAAAATCTTCCTCCATATATGCACATAGAGTTGAAATATTGCTTTGTTCTCCCATAATGATTTTTACTGAACTATAAATCCCATCTGCTAAACTTCCATGTGATGCCAACAAAAACTTAATCATATCATTTTCTTTTTCCTTTCGTTTGATTTATACCTATATATAAAGCAAGAAGCGTGCCAACTTAGTGGCACGCTTCTAATTTTTTATTTAGAACTCCTCTGAATCCCCCATTGGAGAGGTTAAAATATCATATATATATCCTATCTCCTCCATATTTATTTTGACATTATATATTTCTTCTATAACACTAAACGCTTTTTTTATATTATTTATCATATCTTTTTGACACTGAACAAATTCATCTAAGTTTCTGTATTTTTTTATTGGTGCATTTCGAATAAGCCTTTCCACTAGGCAGCTTATATGCACATACAATGCCACCTTTTTATTGTTAGGCAGCCTTTTTCCCATTATAACTTCTAAATTATTTAGACAAATCTCAATATTTTCTAGTATTTTATTTGTGTCAAGAATAGTTACTGAACCCACAACACTTTTTAGTGAAAAATTACGGATTATATTATTATTTATTATCCTGATTGTATCCTCATCAGCTATTCCGTCAAAGATTTTATAAAGTTTATCCTCTCCTCGTCCAGAAATGAGATCCTCTAAAGATATATATTCTACTTGTTCCACCTCCGGATTAGTAGTACCCAATATTGCTAGAACATCATACAACTGAAATAAGGCTTCTTTTGTTCCATTAGTTTTTAGTCTTTCGTATTCATTAACTAATATATGTATTCCAAGTTCCTTAGGAATACTCTTTTCTAAAAGGGCCTGAAGCTGTTTTGCTGTTCCAATTCCTGTTATGCACGAGGTAATTATAGCTTTTTCTTTACTGATTTCAGGATATATTATTTTGTACTGTGTCACATTACTTGCTTTTAATTTTTCTATAAGTTCTTCTAAATAAATATTTTTATTTAAAAGATCTCCAACAAACAGAGCCATTTGCGTAGATACGTTATTTACTATTGCTATAGGTACATTTATATAATCTTTTATATTTAAATATATATCTTTAAGAGATCCCATATCTACTAATATAACAAGTCCATTTGACACATCATTTTCTTCTATATATTCAATAAGTTTTTCGACTATTTCGCTCATCGAAATATCTATCGGCATATCAAATGGTTCAAACACATTTCTCTCAAGCATACGATTAACAACACTGCTTATGCTGCTAGCTGTAGCGTAGCCATGGGCAAGTATAACCGCTTTTATAGCATTTGAATTTTTCTTTATACTCAAGCTTTTTAAATAAAGGGATAAAAATATCTCATCGTCCTTTGATAAATTTACATCCATCTTGCTAGATATTAGTTTAGATAACTTTGACACTAAGTCACATTCTTCTCTATTATTAGCCAAAATATAATTGTATAGTTGGTTTCTTATCTTTTCCGTGTCACTATTCCATTTTATTACGTCATATCCCTTTGCATATAAAAAGTAAGCTATTATATAAATACTATTACCATTAAATCTAATATTATAACTGTATTCTACATAGTTTATAACATCATGAAGAGATGATGTTATAAACTGAAGCATTACATTTTCATTATATTTATTTTTTTCAAATATTAATTTATCTATTAAAGAATTTATTTCTAAAAAAACATCGTTCTCAAATTGTTCCTTATTTTTTATTCTTATATAACTTTTGTACAAATCAAATATTTGTTTATAGGTATTTTTTATATTTTGTAATGATGTCTTTTCATTAATATATAAATCGTCAAGTTCGCTTTCTGGAGTAATAAGTATATCTTTTTCATGTTTTATTTTATAGCTCGTATTATTTACTGCCTCTTTGATCAACTTTTCTGGTAAGTCTTTAAGTTTTATTTGAACTCTATCTGAATTAACATTCTTCGAGTATGCAGCTGCACATATATACTTTATTGTATTTTGAAGCTCACCTATATTACCTTTATACTTATGCAATGCTAATAGTTGTGCTGCTCTTTGCGAAATAAGTATATCTTTATTAAATGTCTTACTTTCATTTATTAGAAAATTATAAACGAACTGATTTTTTTCATCGTCATCTCTTTCGTCTAAACCAGGTATTGATACAGTAATAGGTACTCTTCTCAAAAAAGTATCCAAAAAATTTTCAGATAGTGACTCTGTAGTTGCAAAGATAAGTCGTACTTTTACCTTATGCCAGCCTTCTGTTTCTCCCATTCTTCTCACTACTCCTTGATCCATAAAGGTAAACAGTTTTTCCTGTCCTTCACTGTTTAATCTATGAACTTCATCAAGAAATAGTATTCCACCATCTGCAGCTTCGAGCATACCGCCTTGATTTTTATCTGCGCCAGTAAAAGCTCCTTTTATGTATCCGAATAGATTACTTGACAACAATTCTGGATTGTTATAATATTGTGCACAATTAAAAGCGATGAATGGAGCATCTTCCGGCAAAACCCCGCATTGTATACTATACTTGTGGATAAGACTTGCAGTATAACTTTTTCCAACGCCAGTTGGACCACTTAACATAATAGGCAGACCATTTGTAGGATAAAATATAGAAGTCTTTATCTGCTCTACTGCCTGCTTAAGACTCCCCTTACTCCCTATAAGCTTATCAAATATTTCTTTTCTATCTTCTAGTTCTTCATCGTTATAGAACAATTCATCTAAACTTGAAAAAATATTTTTTGAAACCTTAAAAAACTTCTCTTCAAATGCTTTTTTATGGAAAAAATAGACAGGTCTTGTATTTACCTTAATTACTTCATTGTCTTCAATCATTTTGTTTATGTAGTGACTTATAGTATTGCGCTTAACATTAAATACCTTTGAAATATGCTGTGCTGTAAACACCTCATTTTCTTTACCCTTTTCATAATTCTTAGTATTGTCATACAAATATTTTAGAGTATCTTCTTTTAACATAAACAATAACACCACCAATCAGGATTTCTTCAGTGTATCCTTTTATTTTTTATACGTATATCTTATTAACACCTAAATATCCAGTTAAAAGTATTTATCCTTATATTTTAAAGCAAAAAATGTGCCAAATTAGTGTCACTGTATACTTTGCTTTGTCAAACATTGACATAGTATAATTTAAGCATGTTAATATATCTTTATACTTATTCTTTATGACACTAAAATCAAAAAAGATAAAAATCGCAATTTTTATTAAGAAATGCTTTTACACATATGGTATAATTTTGTATAAGCAATATAAAAGGTAGGTGTGAAAATGGCAGCTAATAAAGATGTGATTTCAAAGATTATTAATTATATAGAGGATCATCTTACTGACGAATTAGATTTAGATAAGATAGCTAAAATCGCGGGCTATTCTAAATATCATTTAAATCGTATGTTTTCTAACGTTATTGGATGCACAATTCATCAATACATTCAAAATAGAAGGCTTACAGAAGCAGCTAAACAGTTGGTTTTCACCGATAAGTCTATTATAGATATAGCTTTTAATACAGGTTATGAAACTCATCAATCCTTTACCTTAGCTTTTAAAAACCTATATCGTGAATCACCGCAGACTTATCGAAAGAAAGGGAATTTTATTGCCATACAACCAAAATGTATTGTTCTATCCGAAATCAGAATGCATAAAAACAAAAATATTTCTTATATTAACAAATTTAATACTAAATGTGAGGTGAAGGCAGCATGAGTATGGTTCCATACGTTGTTGAACAAACAAATCGCGGTGAGAGAAGCTACGATATATATTCAAGATTATTAAAAGACAGAATTATTTTTCTTAACGAAGAAGTAACAGATGAAAGTGCAAGTCTTATAGTTGCAGAGCTGTTATTTTTAGAATCTGAAGATCCTGATAAAGATATTTATTTTTATATTAACAGCCCTGGCGGATCAGTTACTGCAGGTTTTGCTATTTATGATACGATGCACTATATTAAATGTGATGTTTCAACTATATGCACAGGCATGGCAGCAAGTATGGCAGCATTTTTACTGACAGGAGGTCAAAAGGGCAAAAGATTTGCACTTCCAAATGCCGAAGTAATGATACATCAGCCGCTTGGAGGCTTTAGAGGCCAAGCTACAGATATTCAGATTGCTGCAGAAAACATACTTCAAACAAAACAGAAATTAAATGAACTTCTTGCGGCGAACACTGGAAAGACCATCGAAGAAATTACAAAGGATACTGAAAGAGATAATTTTATGACCGCTGAAGAAGCAAAAAATTACGGTTTAATTGACAGCATCATTGAAAAAAGATAATCCATATACAAAAGTAATACTACGTAACTCAATAAATAGGCTGTTATATCTTTTTTGATAAAATAGCCTATTTATTATAATTAAATTAAAATATTATTGTTTATTGGAAGTGAATATAATGAGTAATTGGTTTACAGTAGAAAAAATAGATCATTTAACTTATGCTATCAGTGAATATAAACATTGGGAGCAAACCCATTGCTATCTGCTGATTGGCGAAAAAACTTCTCTGCTAATTGATACAGGCTTAGGCGTGGCCGATATTAAATCTGTAGTTACTGATCTTACAGATAAGCCTGTCCAGGTGGTAACTACTCATGTACACTGGGATCATATCGGTGGACATAAATATTTTAACAACATCATTGTTCACGAAAAAGAAGAGAGCTGGCTTAATGGTAAGTTTCCTATTCCGCTTAAAATTGTTAAATCAAATCTTATGAAAGAACCCTGTGATTTTCCAAAAGATTTTGATTTAGATGGGTACACAATCTTTCAAGGCAGGCCCACTGGAATTCTTAAAGATAGTGATGTAATAGATTTAGGCGGACGAAAGCTTGAAGTGTATCACACACCTGGGCATTCACCCGGACATATCTGTCTCTATGAACGCAGCAAAGGCTATCTGTATTCCGGAGACCTTATATATGAAGGAACTTTATATGCCTTTTATCCTAGCACAAATCCTTCAGATTTCATGAATTCAGTTTCTAGAATGTCCAAGTTAAATATAACTCGAATATTACCAGGTCACTATTCACTAGATATACCTGTAACACTTATTAATGAGATCAAAGATGGTTTTTCAAATATCTATTCAGCCGGTAATTTAAAGCAAGGAAATGGTGTATTCAAATTTAGTCATTTCAATATACATATCTAAAATATTAACTGATAAGACGTATCACTATTTACATATAAAATTAAAAGGCTGCACCTCACAGCCTTTTAATAGTAAACTTCATATTTTTTATTATCTATAAACAAATTTTCCTTGCTCCGGCTTTGCTATTTCATCAAAATTGTTTACCAGCATTTCTAAATCTCGTTTCACTTCTTCACCCTGAATAGGTTGACCATGACTTGGAACAATGATAGATGGATTTAATTCCTTAAGGTGCTTTATTGAATCCTCTGCAGCTTTCCAATCTGTAGTCAGATATTTAGGCGGACCGCTTATCTGCTCCTTTTGAGTTGCTACAGATACAAGTGATTCCTGTTTTACAGTGCAAAGTGCATCTCCAGCTAGCAGTATACGATCTCGCTCTCTGAATAATGAAACGTGACCTTCCGTATGCCCTGGTGTGTGTATCCACTGCCAATCAATCATTTCAGGCACACTTCCATCAGTAGGCAGCGGCACTACATACTCGCCTATATCTATGCTTGTATGTGGAAAAGATTCTGACATTTTCGCTACTGCACCGCCTCCAACTGAAGGATCTGCCAATGGATAATCTTTTTTCCCTGTTACATAAGGCATCTCAAGCCGATGAATATACACTGGTACATTCCATAATTTCGATAATTTAATAACTGAGCCAACATGATCAAAATGTCCATGCGTAAGAATGATTGCTTTAGGCTTGCTCTCTTTGCCAAACCGCTTCTCAGCACACTCTAAAATATAATCGGCGGAATTCTCAAGACCAGTGTCAATAAGTACCCATCCATTAGAATTATTAGTATTTCCAACTATACAAGCATTTACAATAGTAAAATTCATAACCAATATATCAGTTCCGACTTCTTTAGATGTAGTAGTCATCGACGATATTTTCTCTACTAGCTTATTCCCCATTTTGCAACCTCCAATCACAGAATAGCTTACTCTATAATAACCTCAATTAACAATTTAGACATACTGAGAATTATTTAACTATACTCAATCCTCAATATGCCTAAACAAAAACTTAGTATTATCTATATACTATTTTGCATTTTATTTATCTATTTATTCATACTTAGTAAATACTCTTTTCTTTTCTATCTAATTTCATATCCCAGGAGCATAGAATTAATAATGAAACCATTACAGCCTTACGCTGTTTTGTAAAGGTATAAATTAATATATTCATTAGTATTATTATAAATAATATCGCTATTATGTAGAATAAATTTATACTATCACTCCCTCGATTTATATATACTAAAAATATAATCGAAATATGATTATATTGAAAAACGCAACTACTGGTTGGCAAATTTGTTATACTTAATTGGTAGAGTTTTACTGCTTTAAATTGTATACTCAATATAGTTCAATTATGATTAGGGACAGACCTACTCAAGTTTGATATTAAGGGATTAATTTATATTTGAACTTTATCCTATTATAATTTTGAGGTGATGAAAATGAGTTTCTGTGAAAAATTACAAATATTGAGAAAAGACAAAGGACTATCTCAAGAAAACCTTGCAGAAAATATAGGTGTATCAAGACAAGCTGTTGCCAAATGGGAAGCTGGTCAATCCTATCCTGATGTGGATAAACTGATTTTATTAAGTGATTTATTTAAGGTGAGCATAGATCGATTAGTAAAAAATGCGGATGACTCCTGCTGCTTTTACGATGATAGCGAAACTATAAATTTAATTAATGACGATATAGTGCTTTTTCTAATAAAAGCTAAACGTTCTACCTATGCCGCAAAAGGCGCTGAGTCATCAGCTTCCAGACCTAATTCTCACGATTATGAATATTCAGAAGGGAACTTAAAATATATTGATACTTATATTGGTGGAGAATGTTTTGCTGGTGAAGAAGCTGTATGGATAGATGATATTCCTTGCTGGACTATGAATTATATCGGAAGAGTCTTATCAGAAGAATTTTCAGGAGATTTCTTAAAAGAAGCCCTGCTGTTAGTACCAAAAGAGCATCCTTATCGTGGACCAATGCTATATAAAAATGGTGAGTATACTTATCACTGCATAGTAACAGGAGAATTCAGCTGGTACAATGGATATGAAGAAATATTTTACAATGATAAAAAGGTCTATGAATGCAGATTTCACGGCGGTGAAGTAGGATAGGGTTGAAAGCCTTAGTGGACCAAAATTCCTCTAGTTTATAGATTCATATCACCTTTATAGGCTATCTTCGAATGAAAATGTATAAGTTAAGATAGCCTAGCAGCCTTTTATCTTCTACTCTTCCTCTTCATTGTATGCATACCAGTCAGACTCCTCTAATCCTTTTGAACGTAGAATTCCATTTAAATATCCGATATTATACATAATATGGCGAACTTGAGACATTATAATATCCATATAAGTAAAACCATCTTGTCCATCAATTATTGAATCAGCCATCTTTTTGTCATCCAATCTGTCAAATATTCTCGCAGTTTTCACATGTATTCTTGACACATATTCTTTCATATCCTCTCTAGAAATTGAAAGATTTCTTTCCACATCATATTCAAATTCAGGAGGAATTTTTTCATCAAACTCCATGCTTTTGAAGTCACTACCATCATATGTATCTCGAAACCAATAATCAATAAAATATGTAACGTGATATACTTGATACCAAAACGGTACTTCATTAAAGTATTCATACCATATTTCATCAGGACAAATATTCACAAGCTTTTCTAGCATAACATAACAAGAATCAAATTGATTTCTAGCTGTTTCAGTACTCCTTCTAAACTTAACTTCTTTTTGCTCCATTATACCATCCCTTTCCATTTTAATTATACTACATGTATTAATAAGTAATAATTATTTTCGCAAATAAACCTATTAATTAACTTCTAGTTAACTTTTTAAACCAAAATTAATTGTTAATCCATTGATTGGATAACGGTATATTCATATAATAAATATAAGACAAACCAAGAAAGTGAATTAAATGAAGATAATATTAAGTAGTTAGTGTATGCTTTAAATATTGGTAAGAGAAAAGAGTAAAGAGTAGAGAGAAAAGTGAAGGAAGAAATTCTGCTGCGCAGAATTTCTAAGAATTTAAATCCGATTAACAGCAGATAACTTTCTAAAAACTAAGACTATACCTAGTATTGCAAAAGGATTATCTAAATAATTGAGAGTCTCTATACAATCAAAATTCAGCTCAGCTGAATTTTAACCTTCACTTTTCTCTTTTCTCTTTACTCTTAACTCTCATACCTATTTAATGCACTTTCCCTAGACTATTCCGTCTAGAGCATTTAATTCGCAATATCCTTATAATCTGAGGTGATAATCATGAAAGAAATAAATATAGGTTCCAAAATTGCCACTAACAGAAAGAAAAAAGGAATTACTCAGGAGCAGCTGGCAGATTTTTTATGTGTCTCGAAGCCGGCTGTTTCAAAATGGGAATCAGGTCAGAGTTATCCTGATATTACGCTGCTGCCACTTTTAGCTACATATTTCAATATCAGTGTAGATGAGCTTTTAGGATATGAGCCTCAAATGTGTAAAGAAGACATAAAGAAACTATATTATGAACTATCAAAAAAATTTGTTTCTGAACCGTTTGAAACTGTATATTCTAAATGCCAACAATATATAAAAAAGTATTTTTCCTGCTGGGAATTACAATATTATATGGGAGTTTTACTAGTGAACCATTGTAATCTTGCTGGAACTAAAGATAAAATTGATTCTATTCTACAAGAAGCAGCTAAAATATTTGATCGTGTTTCTCATAGAAGTGAAGTTCTTAGCCTGGCAAAAATAGCTACTGCCCTGCATGGTTTTTGCTGTATAAATTTGAATAAAGCTGATGATGCCATCGATTTACTTGAAGGACTAATTGAAGTTCCGGTTTCAGTTGAAGTATTGCTGTCAAAAGCATATCAAATGAAAGGTGAGCTAAAAAAAGCTAAAAGTCTTATGCAGCGATATATTTACCAAAATGTTATGAGCTTTTTCGGTGCATGCCCAGATTTTATGATGCTCTATATAGATGATCCTGAAAAAGCAAAAGAGTGCTACAGAAAAACTATTGAAATTGGTAATACCTTTGAAGTAGAAAAAATGCATCCATCTTCCTATTTTTCTTTATACATAACAGCTGCTATTTTTTTTGCTATGCAGAACGATAAGGAAGCGGCCCTTGACGCACTTGATAAATATATTAAGATTTTAGAAACCCCCAATATTTTTCCATTAAAATTACAAGGTAATAATTTTTTTGATTGTTTAGATGAATTCTTTAATTCGTTGGATTTGGGTATTGAAACTCCAAGAAACGAAGAACTTATAAAGCAGAGCATAAAAGAATCTATAGTTAACAATCCAGCATTTAAAATATTAGAAGCAGATGAAAGATATGAACGTATCATTAAGAGGATGAACAACCTTATTAAATAACTAAAAAACAAATATTATTTTATTCTATTTTGCAAAGTTTTTATCATCATAAATGTTTCCTATTTCAGAAGAAATTAACAGTATTTTTATCTCCTTTATAGACAGAATATATTTGTAACTATTTTGAGGAGGTGAAATTATGGCACAAAATGGTATAGCACCACACGAAGCATTTGAACTTCATGAAATTCTTACTTTTAAAAACACATGTTTAACAAAATCAGTAACCATGTCTCCACTTGTTTCTGATCAAAAATTAAAGACTCTTATGCAGCAGGATATTACTACAACTGAAGGACACATAAAACAACTGAAGGGATTAATGGAACAATCCATTATGACTGGAAGCAGAATGTAATAAATCTACTAGAGAAAGAAGGTGTAACTAATGAACTCAATAATAGAAAGCATGACTGGAATGGATAAAATGAACGATCAAGTTATAGCTACCGATTTTCTTATAGCTACAAAATCAGGTATAAAGAATTATGCTGTAGCACTTTCTGAGGCTGCTTCTCCAGAAGTTAGAAACACATTAAAAAGACAGTTGGATGATGCAATAAGCATGCATGAGAAAGTAACAGATTATATGATAGATAAAGGCTATTATAAAGCTTATAATCCTGAAGAACAGTTCAGAGCTGATGTTCAAGCAGCTGATACTGCTTTAAATTTAGGAAAATAAAAAAAGAAATGTTGTGGCACTACGGAGATTGATCCGTTCATTAAGCACTTGTAACACAAATTTTATGAAAATTTTCTAATTAGGGTAAACTCGGCTACGCCTCAAACACTACCCAAATCTTAACGAAAATTTGCATAAAATTTGCTGACAATTGCTAAATTCACTCTATATCTCCGTTGGTTAAAGGCCTAAATGGCCTTTAACGGGTTATCTGCGAATGATAATGAGCGTGCTTAGATAACCCCGACTGTAAACATTTCCTATGCCCTGACTCTTAATATTCACAAAATATTCTTATTATACTGCTTCTGTGCTTTCTTATCTTAATTCACAAATTCAAAATATATTACCGTCTCTTTTTAACTTCTTCGTAAACACGCTGTACCGTTTTTTCATTTAGCAACCACCTTTTCTCCTATTTAGTGGTGTATCTTAATTTTGATTAAAAGTTATCTGCCTATACTTAGATTTAAGTTTCCAGAATTTCTTCGATACCTCTTACCTCTTATTTTATATGGAATTAGTGCTGTATTTGACATATATTTTTCATACTCATATAATGAATTTAAGTAGAAAGTACAAAAACTCAAATTGGAGGAATTGCGCTCATTAATATAATCTTGCGCAGCAGTTTTGTAATATGAAAAATAAGATTTTAAAAATGCTAAAAACCAGTGAAGATTACATATCAGGAGAAATAATGTGCCAATCTTTAAATGTAACAAGAGCTTCCATATGGAAGCATATAAGGTCACTTCGCAGCGATGGCTATGTTATCGATTCAGTTTCAAATAAAGGATATAAACTAATTTCTTGTCCAGATTTATTAACAGCTTCAGAAGTAAACCCTTTTTTATCCACAGATTTTATTGGAAGAAGTTATTATTATTTTGATTCTATAGAGTCCACTAATACTAAAGCTAAAGAACTATATAGAGCTGATGCTGCAGATGGCAGTGTTATTGTAAGTGAAGAGCAAACAGCTGGAAGAGGTCGGCTTGGCAGGAGATGGATCTCTCCCAAAAACAAAGGAATATTTGCGTCTATACTATTAAGACCTACAATAGACCCGTTAGAAGCTTATAAATTAACTGTAATAAGTGCTGCAGCAGTGTATAATGCACTCTCATCATTAAATATAAATTCTCTGATAAAATGGCCTAACGATATAATCATTGATAATAAAAAAGTTTGTGGTATTTTAACTGAAATGAGTGCTGAATTAAACTTAATTCATTATATTGTTGTAGGCATCGGAGTTAATGTTAATACTGATCTAAAAGATATACCAGAAGATTTACAATGTAAAGCATCTTCATTAAAGATACAATTTAACCAAACCTTTGACAGGCAAAAACTTTTAGCAGAAATACTTAACCATTTTGAAATTCTATATAAAGAATTTTTATCTACTAATTCAATTAAAAGTTCTGTTGAAATATGTAAAAAGAATTCTGCAATTTTAAACAAAAAGGTAATTCTTATTGAAGGCAAAAAATCAACTGAAGTAACTCCAATTGATATAAATGATGCTGCACATATAATTGTTAGAGATGAAAATAAAAAACTTAGAGAAATTTTATCTGCTGAGATATCCATAAGAACCAGCGAAGGATACGTATAAAAAATGGTTACACCCTATGTCGGCTAGTTCCGCTCGTTAAGCAATTACACCCTTACCTTTATGCGGATTTTCGGATTCCTTACGAGGACGCTTGCGCTCTGACGTCGGAATCTAAACGAAAATCCTGTAAAGCCAAGGGGTAATTGCTAAACTCGCTCCAATGCCTCCGCCGGGTGCAACCATTTTTAATTCCCAGACTCTTAATCTTTACATACTACTTTTATTTTGTTTCTTCTGTTGCCTTCTTCTTTCAATTCACTAACTTCAAAATATATTATCGTTTCTTTTTAATTTCTTCGCAGATATGAAGTAACATTTTTGTATTTAGTGCGAATCACTTTTCTTTTAGTAACAGTATCTTAGAATCATTCTAACTTAGCCAAAACATAAATTCCTAAAGATAAATAAAAATAATTCATAGGAATTCAGCACAGCTGAATTCCCACCTTCACTTTTCTCTTTTCTCTTTACTCTTATTTAGCTCTTTTCTACTCTTCATAAATTATCTGATCAATAGGTGCCCCTGGTGCAACCATCGGCATTACATTATCTTCTTCGTTTATTATACAATCAAGTATGAAAGGTTCATTAAGTGAAAGCGCATATTTTAATGCTTCTTCAACTTCTTGTTCGTTAGTTGCTCGTCTTCCTTTGATTCCATAAGCCTCTCCAAGCTTAACAAAATCAACCTCATCACCGAAAAGAGTGAAAGATAACCTTCCATCATTAAACATATTCTGCCATTGTCTAACCATTCCTAGTGCATGATTGTTAAAAACTACTTGGATAACTGGACGCTTATATCTAGATAAAGTAGCCAACTCGTTGCAGTTCATTTTAAAACTTCCATCACCAGCAATATTAACTACTTTTCTATCTGGATTTCCATAGGTAGCTCCGATAGCTGCTCCAAGTCCGTATCCCATAGTACCCATTCCCCCTGAAGAAATAAAGGTTCTTGGATATTTATAGTTAAAATATTGGCATGCCCATATCTGATGCTGTCCAACTTCTGTGGTTACAGTGACATTACCTTCAGTAAGCTCACATACCTTGTTTATAATATATTTAGGACTTAAGTTTATGAAATTCTTATGCAGTGGATATTCCTTCTCCCATTCATTAACCTTTTCATTCCAATCATCCGCTGCACGTTCTTCAATCTTAGGAATTAACTTTGTAAGCACTTCCTTAACGTCACCTATTATCGGTGCATCCACTCTGACATTTTTCCTAATTTCCTTAGGGTCTATATCTACATGGATAATCTTAGCGTTAGGAGCAAAACTCTGAACATGACTTGCAACTCTATCACTGAACCTAACACCTAATGATATCAGAAGATCACAGTTCGTTACCCCTAAATTTGAAGCATGAGAACCATGCATACCTACCATACCTGTAAATAGTTTATGATCATTTGGAAAAGAACCTGTGCCCATCATTGTTGTAGTAGTAGGTGCATTTATCTTCTCTGCTAACTGAATAAGTTCATTGTGAGCTTCTGCTATTATTATGCCCCCTCCGGCATATATCATAGGCTTTTTACTGCTGTTTATAAGTTTTACTGCAGCATCGATATCGTCTTCGTTAATTGCAGCTGGTTTATCCTGTTGCTCAAATCTGTCTCTATATTTAAGTCCTTCACCATTATATTCTATAAATGAGACTTGCAAATCCTTAGGAATATCAATTAGTACCGGACCCGGTCTTCCTGCTTTAGCTATGAAAAATGCCTCTGCAATAGCCTGTGGTATTTCCTCTATTGTTTTAACAAGATAGTTCTTCTTTGTAATTGCCTTTGTTATGCTAATTATATTAACCTCCTGAAAAGAATCCTTTCCAAGACTGCTTCTTGGGACCTGTCCTGTTATAACAACCATTGGAACTGAATCTGCAAAAGCCGTAGCAATACCAGTTACAGTATTTGTAGCGCCAGGACCTGAAGTTGCAAATACAACACCCGTCTTTCCTGATGCTCTTGCATATCCATCTGCAGCATGAGATGCCCCCTGCTCATGTGCTACAAGAATGTGGTTTATTTCTTTTTCATAATAAAGAGCATCATATAAAGGAATAACCTGCCCTCCAGGATATCCAAATACAGTATCTACTCCCTGTTCTTTAAGACACTGCAAAATTAATTGAGCACCGTTTAATTTCAATCAAATCACCCCAAATAATATTTTAAAATCAGATAAAATTGAACATCCAAAGCCGATGTTCCAAATAAAAAAATCCTTCGTTCCATAAAGGGACGAAGGATATCTCGTGGTACCACCCTAATTCTCTGTGTCCTAAAACAACAGACTCTTAGCTGCAGCAATAAGTGCTGCTTCATTCTAACGGATGTACCGTATATACTTACTAAAGTTCAGTATATAAGCTCAGAAACGATCTTCAGTTTCCTTAGGACATCGGTTTCCACCAATTTCCGACTCTCTTTAGTCCTATTCAGAAACTTACTCTTTTCTTCACAGCTTAATATTAATCTAATTTAGCATCCTTTAACCAAGACATCATTCCTCTAAGTTCTTTACCTACTTTTTCAACTGGATGCTGACTTTCTGCCTTTCTTGTAGCGTTGAAGAATGGTCTTCCTACCTGATTCTCAAGAAGCCAGTTCTTAGCAAAAGTACCATTCTGAATCTCTGTAAGAACTTTCTTCATTTCTTTCTTTGTTTCTTCAGTAACTATTCTGTTTCCAACAACATAATCACCATACTCTGCAGTATCGCTGATTGAATATCTCATCATGCTAAGGCCACCCTGGTTTATAAGATCAACAATGAGTTTCATCTCATGCATACATTCGAAATATGCACTTTCTGGTTCATATCCAGCTTCTACTAAAGTTTCGAAACCAGCTTTCATTAAAGCTGATACTCCACCGCATAGAACTGCTTGTTCTCCGAATAAATCAGTCTCTGTTTCATCCTTAAATGTAGTTCTTAGAACTCCAGCTCTTGTTCCACCGATACCTTTTGCATATGCAAGTCCGATATCGTTAGCTTTGCCTGTATAATCCTGATATACAGCTATAAGACAAGGAACTCCGCCGCCTTCTGTATATTGTCTTCTAACCATATGACCAGGTCCCTTAGGTGCAATCATAAATACGTCTATGTTCTTTGGTGGTACTATCTGACCAAAATGTATGTTAAATCCATGAGCAAATGCAAGTGCTTTTCCTTCGGTTAAGTTTGGAGCTATCTCTTCTCTATAAACCTTAGCCTGCTTCTCGTCTGGTATCAAAATCATTATTACATCTGATGCTTTTACAGCTTCAGGTACAGTTGAAACCTTAAGTCCTGCCTCTTCAGCAATTTTCCATGATTTGCTACCTTCATATAAAGCTACAGTAACATCAACACCACTTTCTTTAAGATTAAGTGCGTGAGCATGACCTTGACTTCCATAACCAACTATTGTAACTTTTTTGCCCTTTAACACATCTAAATTTGCGTCCCCATCATAATACAATTTTGCCATAATAATAATTTCCCCCTCTTCATTTATTGAGATATTAGTAACACGATATATTTGTATAAATATACCGTTTTATTAAACATTATTAAAAAGCCCCAATTTTAAATATACAAAAAAACAGTCCTTCATCCCATACGGGGCGAAGACTGTCGCGGTACCACCCAATTTATCACTCATAACATAACGGCATTTAACCGGCAAGGCTTAATAAAATTTTCAGCCTGCAACTCTGAGGTGATTTTCGTCATGCATCACAATGTGAGCTTTCACCTAACCTCACTCTCTTTCAATGCTTAAGCATGCTACTCGTCCTCTTCAACATTTTTTGATATTGAATACAATTTACCACTATTTTATTCTTATGTCAATACAGTTTAAGAAATTTGTTTTATATTGAGTATGCATAATTATTAATTGAACTAGAAAACCTAAAATCAAATAGCATATAATCCATATATCTTATTTTCTTTATATGAACCTTCTTCATACGATTTACATAGAAGCGCTCTTATATATCCTCTCTCCTTGCTTGTAGAATCTATATAGAAGCCTCTTCCGTAATAAAATCTTACTAGAGAAAGTATTTTTGAGGCAGTATGGAGATATAACTTACTAACCTGTTTATCTCTCATAAGGTTATCAACATAATCCATTAAAACTCTTCCTATACCCTGGCTTTGATTCTCTACAGCTACACCAAATCTACTTAAATAAGCAGTTCCATCCTGCATTACTTCAATTCTTACGCTGCCCACAACGACTCCATCCAGCTCCGCCACAAGAAATTCCTTAGTTTTAATGTCACTTAATATATCCTCTGCGGTTTCCTTTAACGCAGGTGGAATTCCGATAGTTCCTGAACATTCGGCGTACATTTGAAAAGCTTCCCTGGTTATTTTCTGAATAACTAGAACATCATCCGTGACAGCTTTTCTAACAGTTATAAGTTTATTATCCACGTCCATACCCCCATAAACATTGCCTACTCATAATTATTAATTACATATGTATAATTATACAACAATAATCCTTTTTTTCAATATTTCTTGAAAAAAAAATAACGAGCAACCTTCAGGTATGCTCGTGTAAATTTAAATGTACCTTAAATACCTATCTAAACAGAAGTGTTTTTTCGATTACTGCATTATTATACATCTTTTTAATTACTTTTCATAGACTTATTTGTAAAAAAATTTTTGGGTATATATCCTTTTTTTATTCCTTCAGTCACAATAAGATATGTAGCCGCAGTATCAAATCTTGCATCGTGATAGTTACCTGATTCCCCGAAAAATTTATTACTTGAATCAATTATATGTTTCTCATCTATGGCAAGAAATTTTACTACTTCCTCCAACTTAGGATTCTTTATCTCTCCGCGTCCATTCACTATCTTACATATGTTTTTATAATACATCATAGTACAGAAAATCTGTTTGATATTAAGCTCCTCACCACAGCCTTCCAATTCATGAGTAAGAAAATTTATATCAAATTTAACATTATGCCCTATTAAAAAATCTGCATTATTAAAATCTTCGTGAATCTCTTCCATACGGTCTTCAAAGTACTTTCCTTCACTAAGTTCATAAAGCATTTCCTCTGAAAACCCATTTACTTCAGCTGCCGAAGGTTCTATATATTCAACTGTAAAAAACATATTTTTAGCCTGCACACTGTTCCTGCCGTTTTCTCTGTCAACTATGATATAGCTTAGCTGGCATATGCTTCCTGGCCTTATTCCGGTAGTCTCAGTATCAAAAAATATCATTCTCATAAGTCATTCTCCTTAGCTATATAAGCACATAAATTCATTGTGCATATGCATTATTCTACAGCAACTAAATCCACCCTAATTATGTTATTAAGTTCACTTAGTATATCGATAAGATCGTTAATATCAATTTTTAAACGTGATACGTCTAGGGTTATATTTATATATGCTGCACCATTAATTGGTATATCTTGATTAATAGTATATATGTTTCCTCCATGTTTAGCTATATTATCAAGAATATCTGATAAAGTCCCTGCCTTGTCAATAATTACAATAGAAATAGTAGCCTTTTGCCCCTTCATTCCTTCCTTAAGAGCAAAAACATTATCTCTGTATTTATAAAATGTACTTCTGCTTAGCCCCACAATTTTAACAGCTTCCGTTACATCCTTTACCCTGTTTGTTCTTATCATCTCTTTTACTTCTACAACCTTTTTATAAACATCCGGTAATACTTGAGAATTTATAACTAGATATTCAAACTTCAATGAATTCCCCCCCAATATTAGTATAAACTAAAGAGTATGCGGCGCAAAAATGTGTGCATACTCTTTTATAATACCAAACTCTAAGCAAAATTATAGTTCGGTATGAATTCATAATAGTGCTCTAACATAATTTCATTATATAATTTCTTACCCATCAATATAAAGATAATGTCTTCTGTTTTATATCCTTCTTTATATAGCTTATAATTTTTGAAATGCCTTTTAAGTTTATTCATACTGATACCTAAGATAGACGAAAGTTTATTTAGAGTGTAATATTTTTGATTAAGAGTAGCTTCTAATTTTTTCTGCAATTCCAGCTTATATCTTAAATCCGTTTCCTTGCACCTATGGGGTCCCCTAACCCCTCTATGATGTTCAGAACACAAATATTTAATATTAAAAGCACTATCAAGTCCGCCTTCACATCTATGAACTATATGGTGCTTGTCAGCTTCCTTACCACAAATTTCACATCTAAACAATAAATCTCCTCCTATAAATTTTATATGAAATATAATATAAAACTACAATAGAAAATTCACACTTAAAGACATTGTCATAATTATTTTTTTATCAAATTTTTAGTCACACTTATATCGATTATTTCACTCTGAAATGCCTTTAAAAGTGCTTTTTCAAGTACCTTTTCCTTATCGAAATTAGCTACATCAGAACATACTGCAAAAACCTTATGCTCTTGACCATATAAGTTTCTATAAGTTAACGTAACATTAGGCTTATCATACTCTACCTTAACTATTTTAAGAGCCCAAGATATACTTGCTATATCATCTTCAATCTTAAGAGCTGTTTTCTCTTTTAGAACCTGCTTTTCCTTATCTGGATTTTCAACTATTATTAATTCGTCTCCTACTTTGTATTTACTCATTATAACATCTCCCCGCAAAAATTAATATAAATATCTAGACATGACAGTGATGCACCGTCTTATTTACCTATCTAAAGTTTAATACTCTTATGATATAATTGCAACATTATAGACTATTTTAAGATCTATTATTTTATACAGGGTTTAATTTTCTCTTCTATAAAATCTTGGAGCTTACTTTCATCCTCAAATACAGCTTGAGCTCTTTTAGGATTTCCGCCTCCTTTTCCTCCAAAATCTTTTATGCTGCCTTTAAAAATACTTCCTATATTTATATCATATGCAGATGTATTCATAACAAGTAACTTTTTATACATTTTTGAAGCTAAAATAATAAATAATTCTTTTTTAGAAAGTTCTTCACATATATTTTCTAACTCGTCGAAACTTTTATTTTCATATATCATACATATAACATTATTCTCAGAATTTGAAAATAATCTTTCAGCCTCGCCGATGGCTTCCTTCTTCTTGTATTCAGAGATAATTTTATTAAGATTCTTAATTTCCTCCACTTGCTGATTGACTTTATTCATTATCTCAGTTTCCTTGATAGATAATGTTCTCGACACTTCAGTTATTATGCTGTGATCTGAACTATACTCTTCAAGAGCCCTACTTCCGCACTTAAAATAAACTCTTGTCATTCCCTTATATCTTTCAGTTTTAGTGATTTTTATTATGCCTATCTCTCCAGTATATTTTACATGAGTGCCACAGCAAGCACAACAATCAGCATCTTCCATTTTTACAATTCTCACATTTTCTTTTCCAGTTACTCTCTTCCTAAGCGGAAGCTTCTCACTCTCCTCAGGTGTCACAAAGAAGACTGAAACTTCTAGATTTGAATATATGTTTTTATTAACCTCAAGTTCAACCTTTCTTATCTGCTCATCACTTATCGACTCTAAACTAAGATCCAAGCTTACATACTCTTCCCCCATATGAAAGCCTTGGCTTAACGTATTATAAAATTTATTAAACGCTGCTGCTAAAAGATGCTCGCCGGAATGCTGCTGCATATGGTCAAATCTTCTCTTAAAATCTATTTTACATAACACTTTTTCATTTTGAGGAATTTTGTCTACTACATGATATATGTCTTCTCCTTCCTCAAATACCTCAGTAACAATACAATCATCTATCGTTCCAATATCATATGGTTGTCCTCCACCCTCTGGATAGAATATTGTTTCATCCAAGAGTACTACATTTTTTCCATTCTTCTGCCCTGAAAATAATACTGTAGCCTCAGCCTCTTTTAGATATACATCATCGTAAAAAAGTTTCTTTGTCATGCGATTTTCCTCCGTTCATAGAATTTATATATAAGTATACCATACATTGCTAAGCATTATCCAAAAGTTATCCACAATTGGCAAAATACATAAATGACTATGTCTTAACTCCTAATATTCACAAAAATATTCGAACAATATATAATATACACTGTAATACAAATAATGGTTTACGCATTAAACAATATAGGAGATGGTAGTCTTTATGAAAAATTCTATTACTACTAATATATATTATTATGTTAAGAAGTTCTTCCATGAAAAGTC
This sequence comes from Clostridium oryzae, assembly GCF_002029235.1. Classification (GTDB taxonomy): domain Bacteria; phylum Bacillota; class Clostridia; order Clostridiales; family Clostridiaceae; genus Clostridium_AE; species Clostridium_AE oryzae. The sequence goes on along the minus strand of NZ_MZGV01000032.1, from coordinate 9,010 downwards.
AACTAATTATATGTCATTGGATATGATATATTTGATTAGAGACACCCACTATGATGATGATTATTGCATAATTAGTAACAATAAAAAACTTAGAACATACGAAATATCAAATAAAGCTTGGTGGACAGCCTCTTCATCCCCATTATACATTTCTAATGCTCAATTCCTCATTTATCCAGTCTTATAATATTGTGAATAAGAAATTAAAATGTTATACTATATGATATGTTTTGCCACGCTATTCAAGTTTTTACGTATAGTTTAGTGGGTAATGTCACATATGCGTTTATAACAGTTAAACTTTGGTTTATAAATTTATCCAATGCTATTATAATACTGTTACTACATTAAGTACCTACAAAATAAAAGTCTATAGTAGAGAGGAAAATTATAATGAAAAAACTAAAAAAAATACTACTTTTTGCTTTAACATTTTCGTTAACTACTGCTGTTGCTCCGCTTACAACTGTAAAAGCTCAAGAAACTCCGCCGCAGATTTATGGTAAAGCAGGAATAACTATTGATGCTAAGACCGGAGAGATTATATACGCAAATAACATAGATAACAAAATGTATCCAGCCAGCATAACAAAGGTTATGACTGCACTGCTTTTAGCTAAAAATAAATCTAAAACCGATACGATTAAATACACTGAAGAAGCTAAGAAGCAGCCAGCTGATGCATTAAGTACGAACATATTCCGTAATATTAAAGTTGGAGATACTCTATCTGGTGAAGATACAATGACATCACTGCTTTTGTTCTCGGCTAATGACGCCGCTTATATGGTTGCAGATGCGGTTGGAGGAAGTTCTGATAAATTTGTAGGTATGATGAACTCAGAAGCCAAGAAATTGAAAATGAAAAATACTCATTTTGTTACAGCTAATGGGCTTCACAATCCAGAACATTACACTACACCTTATGATTTAACTATCCTAGGCAGAGCTGCTTATAAAAACTCATGGGTACGTGAGGTAATGGGAATGAAAACTGCCAGCATTACTTTATCAAATAAGACGCCTGCAAATATAGAAAACAGAAATAAACTCGTAGGTACGAATGGCTGTGTCGGAGGAAAAACTGGCTATACATCACCTGCAGGTAGATGTCTCATGGCTGTGTTTAACAGAAATGGCAGGGTCATTGTAGGTGTTGTTATGAAATCTTTATACAATTCTGATGATACTGCAGTATTTCAAGATATGAAAAAAATAGTGGACTGGAGCTACGCTACGAAAAAAACTGTTGCTATTTCTAACGGTACAGTAGTGGCTAAGAAAACTATTAGTTACAAACCTCTTAGATTCTTCGGTCCTACAAAAACTGTAAAAGTACCAATAGTAATAAAACAAGATGTAAGCTACTACGACAATTATATTAACAAAAAAGAACTTAAGAAAAATGTATCTATATCAAACATAAGTGCTTGGAACTTATCAAATACAGAAAAAGTTGGAACTCTTGCTGTCTCTCAAAGAGAGTATAAAACAAACTATGCTTTGTATCCAACTTTATCTTCAAAAGATATATTATCTAAAGATAGACCTCTATTGATAGGAGCCATAGTTGGTGTTTCCGTATGTGCTGTAATTTTGCTTCTTGTTATAGTATTAATAGTAAAAGGTATAGCTTCACGTGGAAGAAGAGGTAAAAACAAATACTATTAAAATTAAGAAAGACGTTAATAAAATCTATAATATTATGTAAACAAAGAAGACAGCTTATATTTCATCTATAAGCTGTCTTCTTCTGTTGCTTGTATAGCTTCTTTTACAATGTTATGATTTACTTCACTAAGATAATTTTCTTTGAACTCTAAAGCTTTATTCAAATTTGTTAGTGCCTCTTCTCTTCTACCAAGCTTTGAAAGTACTAGCCCATAATGGTAGTATGCCTCTATAAATTTAGCATTGTCGTTTACTAGTGCTTCATATATTTCATTAGCTTTATCATATTGTCCCATATAGTAATAGGTTTCTCCTAGATTATCACAAATTGTTTTACTTGAACTATTGTATTTATAGGCTTCTTCATTAATTTGCAATGCTCTATCATAATTCTTACTAAGGACAAGTAAATAACCTAGATTCTCGTATAGCGTTGTACACTTAAATTCTTTATAAACCTGCTCTAAAATATCTACAGCCTCATTAAGATTGCCCTTTTTCCATTTTACAAGAGCTGAAGTCATCTCTACACTATACTTAACATTCTCTTTTAATTTTTTCTGCTTCATTTTATTGAGCATTTCTTCTGCTTCATCCAAATACTTATTTTTAAGAAGAAGAAAAGCATATGAGTGTCTGATATCATCTGGACAGCTTCCAATATCACTAGCTTTTTTAAAATATATCATTGCTTCTGTGTACTTTCCAGCAGTGTAATACTTACTTGCTTTAATATAATATATAAGATATCTATAGTGCAAAAGTGAAAAAACAAGTATGGCAGCTATTAACAAAAGTCCAACAATCATATTAATTCTAAAGATCAGGTAAAGTATAAACACTGGAATAATAAACTTAAGTACTTTTAAAATCTTAATCATAAATACCCCCCGCAAATCCCGGAATCACATAAAGATTCCAATCTCTTTCTTGAGGTATTCTAACACTTTTACTTCCTTTTATCAATATATTCTATTCAATTTCTTTTCAAGCAAAGCCACAAGCATATACATTGCAAATGCAAGTATAGACAAAATCACTATACTCATCATAACCATGTCCAGCTGTGAAATCTGTCCTCCATATACAATTAGAAAGCCTAAGCCCTCCTTTGCTACAAGGAATTCTCCCATTATAACTCCTACCCAAGAAAGTCCAACGTTAATTTTGAGAGCAGATATTATGTTTCCTATTGAAGCTGGTACTATAAGCTTCATTAATATCTGAAATTTAGTTGCCCCAAAAGTTTTTAGCAACTTAATCTTATCTTCATCTACATCTTTAAAGCCTGAAAATACGCTTATAATCGTAGTGATAATAGATATAAGCACGGCTATGGTTATAATAGATTTGATACCATTTCCCATCCAAAATATTATTATTGGAGCAAGAGCTACCTTAGGAAGAGCATTTAATACCACAAGATATGGATCTGCTACCTTTGCCGCAAAACTGGACCACCAGAGGAGCATGGCTATAAATGATCCAAGCAATGTGCTAATCAAAAATCCGACAACTGTTTCATAACAAGTAATAAAAATATGCTTAAACAAAGTTCCTTCACCATATATCACTATTAGATTCTTAACCATCCTTGATGGTGTACTTGTAATAAATGGATCTATAATCTTTAAATCACCAAGTACTTCCCAAATTCCTATAAAAAGAATGAGAATAAACCACTGAGCAAAAATAATCTTTCTTTTCCTTTTTTTTAATGATGCTATATAGTTTCTTTGTTCCTCACTCTCTGTCATCAAATTCAAGCTCCTTCCATATTGAATTAAAATACAATCTAAATTCTGGTGCTTCTCTTCTAGACAGTGGCGTTGAATACTTATTTTCAAAAGAAATATCTATTATTTTTTTTATTTTGGCCGGTCTGCTTGATAATATAACAACCTTAGAGCTTGTAGAAATAGCTTCTGATATATCATGTGTAACCATTACAGCTGTTTTACCTTCATGCTTTATGATCTTATATATCTCGTTACTTACATTTAGCCTTGTCTGATAATCCAGCGCAGAAAATGGTTCATCTAATAACAATACTTCCGGTTCCATTGCCAATGTCCTTATTAGTGCAACTCTTTGTCTCATACCACCAGATAATTCTGAAGGTTTATGATTTCTAAAATCCCACAATCCATAATTCTTAAGAAGTACATCTAACTTTTCCATGTTTTCCTTGTTCAAATTATGGGAGATTCTTAATCCTAAAGCCACATTCTGCCAAACGTTAAGCCATTGAAACAAGTTGTCATTCTGAAACATATATCCTAGCTTATCACAATGTCCACTAACCTTCACATTTTCTATAAATACCTCACCCTGAGATGGCTTTTGAAGTCCTGAAATTATATTTAAAAGAGTCGATTTCCCACATCCAGATGGCCCTACTATACTGATAAACTCTCCTTTTTCAACTTTAATATTTATATTCTCTAGAGCTCTTGTTTCACCTAATTTAGAATGGTAATTCATATATATATTCTTCAATTCCAGCATATTCATGGCATTAACTCCTTTATACAGATATGCCTATACACAGAGATATAGTATACCTCTGTGCATATCATTAATGACTATTCATATAATTACTTAACAGTCTCTATTGCCTTATTTGCAAAACTTGTATTAACTATCTTGTTAAATTCAGGTCTTTCCTTAATAAGATCAGCCTTATAAGACTGTATTATATCCATAAGTCTATTTAAATCATTTTCCTTTAATACTGGTGTTTTAGCATAAGCATTTATCTTTCTGTAATTTTCTACTGAAGCTGCAAGCAAACTTGCATCTGTTCCAGGGAAAAAGCTTTTTATTGTATTAGCTATTTCTCTGTTACTATTTTTTTGTACCCACAATTGTCCCTCATAAATAGCCTTAGTAAATCTTAATATCGTATCTTTATTATTTTGTATATATGATTTAGTTGCAAAGTAACAGGTATATGGTATAACCCCTGCAGCCTGTCCTACTGAAGCTACAATAGCGCCTGAATTGTCTTTTTCCAATATAGTTCCTGAAGGTTCAAAAAGAGTTACATAGTCTCCGGTACCGCTTTTAAATGCACCTGCTGTAGCTGTTAATGCAAGATTGGTAATAATTTTAACATTGTTTCCTGGAGTAAGTCCATGGTTTCTAAGTACATATTCAAGAGCCATTTCCGGAACACCACCTGGACGGCCGCCGATAACAGTTTTTCCTTTAAGATTCTCCCATTTAAAATTTTCTTTATTTCTTCCAACTAAAAAAGCACCATCTCTTTGAGTCAATTGTGCAAATAATACAGGATTGTCTTCTCTTTTCTGATTATAGATATATATAGTTTGCTCAGGTCCACAAAAACCTACATCAGCACTTTTACTTATAACCTGCTGCATAGTTTTATCTGCCCCGCTGCCTGTTGAAAGTTCAATATTGATACCCTGTTTTTTAAAGAAACCTTTATTTATAGCTACATACATCGGTGCATAAAACACAGATCTTGTTACTTCATTTAATCTTACTTTCTTAAGGTTGGCATTTTTACTCTTACTGCACCCCGACATTGAAATTAAAGAAACAGAAGCAATTAATATTGCAGAGACCAGCTTAGCAATATATCTTTTCATGAGTCCTCCATGATTAATTAATACACTGTATAATATGATTCAGCAGAATAATTGTTAATTGTTTTCGAGCAACCTAAAAAAATATATAATCTTTTTCAATTGTAATAGTTTTCACTTTTTTGTCATGTTATGAAAACAATTTCTCTATAAAAGTCACAATTTTTTTGTATACTTTTATAAATGCTCCTTCTAAACAGCTATTTGCCTAGGTTTCCTGTGGTATAACTTTTTCTTTGCTGTTCAATCACCTATTTTGTTTACAATTTGTTTTCAATTTATCTATAACATATTAACAACTATTATGTAAAATAAAATAGAACTTTTCATAAAATCCCTTTAATTTATGTAAACAGCAGGTGATATCATTTGCTGTTTATTTTTTTTAGTCTCTAGGAATTTATGCTTTTTGCCAATTTGGGATAACTTTTAATCGATATGTAAAGATTAAGAATCAGGGCCTAAAAAAGATTACATCCAAAGTCGGCATTTGGAGTGAATTTAGCAATTACCCATGTCTTTTAGGTAAATTTCCGTTAAGATGGTGAATTGTCTGAGGCACAGCCGAGTTATGAGCCATTAGGAAATTTGCCTAAAAGATGTGGTGTAATTGCTTAATGAGCGGAACTAGCCTACGTAGGATGTAATCTTTTTTATCTATGTGTACTAAATTAGGCACATAGATTATAATGGATTTGTTAAAATAAATAATTTTAAAAAGGGAGGAAAATAAAAAATGAAAGATCAAAGGTTGAATAAACTGGCAAAGTTATTAGTAACCTACTCAACTAAAGTACAGAAAGGTGATTTCGTTTATGTAAGCTGTGACGAAGTAGCATCTCCTTGGATGGCAGCAGTTGTTGAAGAAGCTGTTAAAGCTGGAGCACATGTTGAAACAGCTCTTTCTTCAGAAGCAGTTCAGGAAGCTATATTAAAATATAGTACAGAAGAACAATTGAAAGAAAGCCTTCTTATTCCCGAAACTGTACTAAAAAGAGCTGATGTATGGTTAAGTGCCTGGGCAAACAGAAATACAAGATATCTATCAAACATACCTGGCAGTAAATTAAAAGCAAGATCCCTAGGTGCAACAAGCTGGAGAAAGTATTATTCATCAAGAATGGGTGATGGAAGTTTAAGATGGTGTGGTACACAATTCCCAACTAACGCAGATGCTCAAGAAGCTTCTATGAGTCTCAGCGACTATGAGGATTTCGTATATGGTGCTGGACATCTTGATTGCGATGATCCCGTAGCGGAATGGGAAAAAATTAGTGCACAGCAGGAAAGATGGGTAAAATATCTAGATACTAAAAAAATGATACATATACTTTCTCAGGGAACTGACATAAAAGTTGACGTAACAAATAGAAAGTGGATAAATTGTGATGGAAAAGAAAATTTTCCCGACGGAGAAATTTTCACTTCTCCTGTAGATAATAATATTAATGGACATATAACATTCAGTTTTCCAGGTATATATATGGGAAAAGAAATTGAAGGCATCAGTTTAGAAGTTAAAGATGGTTTGGTCGTTAATGCAACCGCTAAAAAAGGCGAAGAACTTTTAAAATCTTTGTTATCCACAGATGATGGTTCAAAACGTTTCGGTGAGGTAGCCATAGGAACAAACTATGGCATAAAAAATTTCACTAGGAACATGCTATTCGATGAAAAAATAGGTGGTACAGTACATATGGCTCTAGGTGATTCTATGCCTGAAGCAGGTGGTAAAAACAAGTCTACTATTCACTGGGATATGCTTTGTGATATGAGAAATGGCGGAAAGATATATGCGGATGACGAATTATTCTATGAAAACGGTGAGTTTATTCAAGACATACTAACAAAATACGGACTATAAATATAAAAAAGGGTTACAACCTATGTCGGCTAATTCCGCTGCGTTAAGCAATTTCACCGCATCTTTTAGTCAAATTTCCTAATGACTCATAACTCGGCTGCGCCTCAAACAATTCGCCATCTTAACGGAAATTTGCCTAAAAGACACGGATAATTGCTAAACTCACTCCAAATGCCTCCGTCGGATGTAACCATTTTTAATGCCCTAACTCTTAATGTTAACAAAATACTTTTATTTTATTAATTCTATTGTCTTTCTATCTTAATTCACTAACTTCAAAGTATATTACCATTTCTTTATTTAATGATTATCTTTCTTACCTTAACAAAAGTATATCTTAACATTATCCACAGCTGACAAAATACATAAATTCCCAAGGAGTAAAAAAATAAACCCAGATAATCTGAGTTCTTCAAAAAACTTTTTATTTCATTATAAAAAAATGGCTCCGCAAAGAGGGCTCGGCCTACGGCCGGGGCTACCTAAATGCTGCTCATTACCACTTGCAAGGTAGCCCGTAAAAGGTCATTTAGACCTTTTACCCTCCAACCTATCGGTTAACAGCCGAGTGCTCCACCATTGAGCTATCGCGGAATACATTTTGTTTGCCTTAAAGGCAACCTGGCAACGTTCTACTCTCCCACCTAGGCAAAAGGTTGATAACCTTTTGCGGGTAGCCTTGCCTGCGGCAGCTGACTGTTCTAGGCTACCCAGTACGGGCCAGACGGAAGATTAATAATCTTCCGCGGGCAGATCATCCGACGGCAGGAGGATATCTTTATCTGACCAGTTGTATGGCAGGGATAATTATACGTCGTAAAATATCAAAGTAATCACTATAAAACCAAGTATTGTTATAAGAAAAAAAATTTCCACAAAGCCATACCATGGCGATGTAGAGCTTAACCTTCGTGTTCGGTATGGGTACGAGTGTAACATTTACTCTATAGTCATGTCGTACTCGTTTTGTAAAACCACACTGTATGTTATCCTAGAAAATCTACTTGTAGATTTTCGCGGAATTTATTCTCTTGATATAAAAAAGAAAATGTTGTGGCACTACGGAGATTGACCCGTTCACTAAGCACTTGTAACACAAATTTTATGCAAATTTTCTAATTAGGGTAAACTCGGCTACGCCTCAAACACTGCCCTAATCTTAACGAAAATTTACATAAAATTTGCTAACAATTGCTAAGTTCACTCTATATCTCCGTTGGTTAAAGGCCTAAATGGCCTTTAACGGGTTATCTGCGAATGATAATGAGCGTGCTTAGATAACCCCGACTGTAAACATTTCCTATGCCCTGACTCTTAATATTAACAAAATGCTTTTATTATACTGCTTCTGTTGCCTTCTTATCTTAATTCTCTAATTTCAAAATATTTTACTGTTTCTTTTTTACTTCTTCGTAAAACACGCTGTACCATTTTTTCATTTAGTGACCACCTTTTCTCCTATTTAGTGGTGTATCTTTATATTAATTAAAAGTTATCCACAATTGGCAAAATACATAAATTCCTAAAGAGTAAAAAAAATAAACCCAGATAACCTGAGTTCTTCCAAAAACTTTTATATTTCTTTATAAAAAAAATGGCTCCGCGAAGAGGGCTCGAACCTCCAACCTATCGGTTAACAGCCGAGTGCTCCACCATTGAGCTATCGCGGAATACATTTTGTTTGCCTTAAAGGCAACCTGGCAACATCCTACTCTCCCACCCAGCTTCCCGGGCAGTACCATGGGCGATGTAGAGCTTAACCTTCGTGTTCGGTATGGGAACGGGTGTAACATCTACTCCATCATTACCAGATAGTCGTTTTGTGATAACCTTCGCATTACTGCGTCAACTCCGTCGCTGT
>NZ_MZGV01000031.1 GCF_002029235.1 Clostridium oryzae | reverse complement strand
ATTATATATAGAAGCTTATTAGATGTTAGTAGACATAATAACTTTAATATGCAGAAAACATACTGAAGATAAGATACTTCTGTTAAGAATAAAAATAAAATAAAAGCTAATGGACTTTATGCGACTTTTTTTGGAGCAGTATTTTATATACTAAATTTAGTCAGATAAATTACTGAAGAGTAATTTTAATAAGAAAGGTTATGTTAGGTGTGAACAGAGTAAAAAGGTTTTTGAACATTAAAGATATAATCCCAGGGATGATTGCTGCGGAAGATATTAAATCAAATAATATTTTGCTTGTAGCAGAAGGAAAAGAAATTAAAGCTGAAACAATAAGTACGTTAATGGAAAAGTATGCTGAGACCATACTTGCGGTGTATCTGGAAGAAGAAGGAATAAGTGAAACCAGTCAATCTAAAACTATGGCACAGGTGGACGAAATTTTTCAAGAGTATTCTTATGAAATGAAGGACATGTTTAATGAAATTGGATACACTGGAAAGGCAAATATTGATGATGTTCGTAATTTCGTAAAAAAAATACAGAAGCATTTAGATTCTCCGAGCATAATAATAAAGAACATAGTCCTTTATGGAAGCGGGAATGATCGTATATATAGACATTCAGTGAATGTGGCTGCACTTAGTACTTTGCTAGGCAAATGGATTGGACTAGACGATAATCAAATAAATTTAATTAACTATTCATCTATACTTCATGACTATGGAAAGACAAAAATTGATAAGGGCGTACTCAATAAGAGTGGAAAACTTACAGAAAGTGAATGGAAGACTATAAAATCTCATCCTATAATAGGATATGAGATAGTAAAGCAGATACAATTTTTAGATAGTTCTGTAAGCTATGGGGTGCTTATGCACCATGAAAGATGTGATGGTTCTGGGTACCCATTGGGAATAAGTGGTGAAAAGATACATGCATTTGGTAAGATAATAGCTATAGCTGATACTTTCGAGGCTATAAGTTCAAATAAAAATCATAAAGCTAACAGTGATCCATTTAGTGCTCTTGAAGAAATTAAAAAAGAAAGTTTATTAAAGTTAGATTATGAATATACAAAGATATTTGTAGAGCATATTGTAAATTACTATATGGGTGAAAATGCACGCATGAACGATGGAAGAGTGTGTAAAATAATACAGGTAGACCCTAATGATATTTTAAGACCTTTAGTGCTGGATGGTTCAACATTTATTGATTTAAAAAAAGAGAAGAATCTTAGAGTAGAGAGTTTAGTATTTTAATCAACTTAAATTATTTAGTGTACATGCTGTGCCGTAATAGTCAGAAGAACTGATATGGCACAGCTTTTATGATTAAAGTAAAAAATATACATTTTACATATCTAAATGGGAGTCAACTTCTTGTAAATCGGAAATATCAACTAAAAGTTCATTTTCTTCATTTAAGTCTCGTACTTTGGCTTGACCATTACTTCTGATACTTTCTATCCATACAGGTTTGCCTTTACATTCAACATCAATAACGCCTAAAGAATCCATAATTTCAATAACTCTTTTTTTATCCAAGCTATCACCTTCTTTATTTATTATTATAATATTAGTATGTCCATAGATTCTGTTGAAATTCTATATAAATAGAGGTTATTATAATCTTTATATTATTTTAAGAATATGATAGGATAATTTTATGGATGTGATGGCTTTGAAATATTTAAAAAACAATAAAACTATAATAGCTATTTTACTAGCAGCTGTAGCGCTAAGGATACTATGGATGGTATTTATTCCAACTGTTCCAGTTTCTGATTTCCTTTTATATCATAAAGGAGCCTTGTCAATATTAAGTGGAAAAGGATATAGGATATATGGATATTTATCAGCATACGAGCCTATAGGATATTCAGCGTTTCTTGTTACGATTTATTTCCTATTTGGCAGCAGTATTATAGCAGCTAAAATAGCGAATATAGTATTGTCTGTTGTAAATATACTATTAATTATGGCTATAATGAAGCAGACAGGATTCAATAAAAAAGTTATTCTATTAGCGGCAGCACTTTTTTCAGTAATGCCAATACAAATAATGTACACTAGTGTAGTTAGTACCGAGGTATTGTTTACTACGTCATTACTGCTTATTACATATGTATTATTTTCAAATTTAAAATATAAAGACATTCTACTTGGAGCTATCATAGGAATAGCTGCACTTATTAAGCCTTATATGATGATATTTCAATTTCTTATCTTTGTTTATTATATTTTTACGGAATTTAACTTGAAATTAGCATTGAAAAGCTTGATGCTAATCACCGTTATGATGGCAATTGTCATAGCTCCTTGGACTATAAGGAATTATACAATTTTTCATAAGTTCATACCTATATCTACAAATGGTGGGTATAACTTGTATGTAAATAATAATCCCTATGCAACAGGAGCATGGCAGGATCCATTTAAAATTCCGAACAGTCCTTTAAAAATATACAAACATAAAAATGATGAGTTTTGGAATGAAGTGAAAGTAGATGAGGAAGGGAAAAAACTTGCCTATAATTGGATTCTTCATAACCCAGTGGATTTTGTTAAAGTTGGATTTAAGAAATTAGCTAATGTATTTGTAGTTCCAGATAATGCTTTTTGGGCTACAGGCTATTTAAAAGATCAAAAGCATTTACCTCAAAGCGTTTATTCGGTAATTAACATAATCACATTAATTATCCACATGGTATTTTCAATTGCTGTACTGATATATCTACTTGATAGAATAAGTACATTATTTCGAGAACACAAGCTGGGTAAAATTCACATTTTTATAATTCTTCTTATGGCATTTTACGCCGCTATAAGTTTTATATTTGAAGGTCAGCCTAGATACCTGTTTCCATTGTGGTCTTACTATATAATGGCTGCGTTGGCTGTAGCAGAATCAGTAATTAAAAAGTACAGAGGAGGCAAAGCTAGCTATGAACGAAGTTAGAAGTATATCAGTAGTAGTACCGATGTATAATGAGGAGAAAGTAGTAGAAGAATGCTATAAGAGACTCACTAAGGTACTTATCTCTCTTAAAATTGAATATGAGATAATTTTTGTGAATGATGGCAGCAGAGATAACACGGAAATTATTCTCAGGAGCATAGCGGCTACAGATACGAGAGCAAGGGTTATAAATTTTTCTAGAAATTTCGGGCATCAGACTGCCGTTACAGCAGGAATATGTAATGCTGAGGGAGATGTTGTAGTACTGATAGACGCAGACCTTCAGGATCCGCCAGAACTTATTGAGGAAATGGTAAAAATTAAACAACAAGGTTATGATGTTGTATATGGAAAAAGAAAGCATAGGGAAGGTGAAACTTTATTTAAGCTTATTACCGCCAAATATTTCTACAGATTTATTAATTATATGTCTGATGTAGATATACCAAAAGATACAGGTGACTTTAGACTTATGGACAGAAAAGTAGTGGATATATTTAAAACTATGCCTGAACGAAATCGATTCATTAGAGGGATGGTAAGCTGGATAGGCTTTAAACAGACTGCAATTGAATATGAGAGAGAAAAAAGATTTGCAGGAAAGACCAAATATTCTCTTAGCAAAATGATTAACTTTGCATATGATGGTATTATATCCTTTTCGAATAAGCCGTTAAAATTTGTTAGCCTCATGGGCCTTGCTACAGTGTTTATTTCTATAGTATTATTAATTTATTCTATAGTTATAAAACTTACGACTTCACATGCGACAGCAGGGTGGGCCTCTATCATGGTAACAATAACGTTTCTAGGTGGTATGCAACTTTTTGCCATGGGCATAATAGGAGAATATATAGCCAGGATATATGATGAAAGTAAAAACAGGCCTATGTATGTTATAAAAGAAAAATTAAATTTTAAAGATGAAGACGAATAATGGTTGAAATATTTTTTTATATCGAGTATAATAGCTAGAAAGATATATAATAAAGATATTGATGAAGAGGAGTATATAGAATGAAACTTAAAGAGAGCTATTGTTGATGGAAATATAGCAGTTTAGTTCTATAGAAAGCAGCTTCTGAATCTCTTGTTGAAAAATGGATTTATATCCAATTAGATATAGACGTCTACTCACGTTATAGAGTAAAGGAATTGTTGTTCCTTAGAGCAGGATGCATTATTGCATCAATTAGGGTGGTACCGCGGTAACTTCTTCGTCCCTTTATGGGGAGTGAAGAAGTTTTTTTATATTTATTTTTATTAATTTAGGAACATTAACTTTAAATATGTTCCTTACATTAAAAGGAGGGCAATTTTTATGGAGGAAATTCTTGAAATCTTAGAAAAGAACAGCAGATACACTCATGAAGAAATAGCTGCGATGACTGGTAAAACAGTTGAGGAAGTAAACAAAGCTATTGAAGAGTATGAAAAAGAAAACATCATAGTTGGTTACAGTACATTAATCAACTGGGAGAACACTTCTAAAGAAAGTGTTACTGCGCTTATAGAGGTAAGAGTTACTCCTCAAAGAGGAGAAGGCTTTGATAAAGTTGCCGAGAGAATTTATAAATTCCCTGAGGTAAAAGCCTGTTATCTAATGTCTGGAGGTTTCGATTTGACCGTTATAGTTGAGGGTGAAACAATGAAGAAGGTCGCGCTTTTCGTTGCGGAAAAACTGGCGGTTCAAGAGTATGTATTGAGTACAGCTACACATTTTGTGCTGAAAAAATACAAGGATAAAGGGACTATTTTTAAAGAAAAACCAAAGGACGATAGGGAGGCTATATTTATATGAATATAGAATCAATGATAAAAAAGAACGTAATGGAGATGCCGCCTTCGGGTATAAGGAAATACTTTGATCTAATAAATGAAATGGAGGGCGTTATATCTCTTGGTGTTGGTGAACCAGATTTTATAACTCCATGGAACATAAGTGAAGCAGGTATATATTCGTTAGAGAAAGGACATACACATTATTCTTCTAATGCCGGTTTTCTTGAGCTGAGAGACCAAATTTCAAAGTATCTTAACAGAAGATACGGCTTGAAATATAACTCCTCTGATGAAATTATAGTGACAGTCGGGGGGAGTGAAGGTATAGATATAGCTCTTAGAGCTTTAGTAGGACCTGGGGATGAGGTTATAGTGCCAGAACCAAGCTTTGTAGCATATAAAGGATGTACAGCTTTTACTGGTGCTACAGCTAAAGTACTTAACTTAAGAGAGGAAGATGAGTTTAAACTTACTCCGGAACTTTTAGATAGTGTTATGACCGAAAAAACTAAGGTCATTATAGTGCCATATCCTAATAATCCAACAGGGGCTATAATGACTAGAGAAGAGTTAAAACCTATCGTTGAGTATCTAAAAGATAAGGATGTAATAGTTATATCAGATGAGATATATTCAGAGCTTACGTATGCTAAAGAGCATGTTTCTATAGCAAGCTTTCCGGAGATGAAAGAAAAAACTATTGTAATAAATGGTTTTTCCAAAGCTTTTGCAATGACAGGGTGGAGACTGGGATATGTCTGTGGACATCCACTGCTTATAGAACAGATGAAAAAGATACATCAGTATGCAATAATGTGCGCTCCAACTTTGGCACAATATGCAGCTATTGAAGCACTTAAAAACAGTCAAAATTCAGTTGATGAAATGGTTAAGGAGTATAATAGAAGGAGAAGAGTAATGGTAGATGGCTTTAGAAATATGGGCATGAAATGTTTCGAGCCTCTTGGTGCTTTTTATGTATTCCCTTCAATAAAGAGTACAGGCATGACTTCTGATGATTTTTGTGAAAAACTTTTAATAGAGGAGAAAGTCCTTGCTATACCAGGAAATGCTTTTGGAGAGTGTGGAGAAGGGTTTATAAGAGCATGCTATGCCTCTTCGATGGAGAACATTATTGAGGCCATGAAGAGAATAAAGAGATTTGTTTATAAATTGGAAGCTAAGAATTAGGAATGAGAGATTAGGGCTTTTCATTAGTAATTAGAAATTATTAATGAAAGGTTCTATTTTTTTAACATTCAATTAAATTTGGTGGTTTATACATCTATAGTGACATAAATCGAGTACTAATTATGTTAAGAGATACTGCAAAATATGTTTATTGTCAAATGGAGTAACAAGTAAGGTACTATTGTCATACAATGTATTGAACTGAGATTATGCTATAAATAAAGTAGCAACCGATGGAAGGTATATACTAACAACGCAGTTTGGTAGCGACATAAATATGTATTTATCAGAGGTTCTATTGCCTTTATAGTGTTATGAATTAGGGCATAATCAATTAAAGTTTAAATTAATTAATAATCTAGGAGGAATTTATATGGCAACAGTACAGCAATTTGACTATTTTGTTGCAGGAAATGTACCAACTGATAATTTAATTCCTGTAACAGCTACTCCTACTGTAATAGGAGAACTTGTTATAGACGAAGTTATAGTAGGTGATCTTATCTGGCTAAATGCTGTAGTTGGCGGCGTTGATAATGATGATGAAACAACCTATGCTACTTTTGATATAAAGATATTTAAAGGTGATGTACTGATTCCTGGAAGAGAAGTTTATCAAGTTACTCAAGAAGTTGACAAGGAAGGCGACGGCGATTTTGTGAATGTACCATTGTCTTATGTAGATGCTATAAATAAAAATGCTACAAATGTTAAGTATGTATTAACTGTTCAAGAGACAACCGGTAATAAGAATGCTTATGTTGCAGGACCAATAACTTTTACAGCTGCAAGAATCAGACCATAAAACTATTTTATATTTGCTAAATGAAATTTAGTTAATTTTCAGCAGCGAGAGAATAAGGAGATTTGGAAACAAGAGCGTACTCAGATTTGTGTAAATAAATCTGAGTACGTCCCACATTCTCGGTATACTATTCTTGCTTAAATTCTGTCCAAATTGCATCATATGTCTTGTTGGATGAGCCTACATCCACCAAGTGCTGAGCACTCTTTATAAGTTTTTCAGGAATAAAGACAGCTTTGTTATTTAGGTATGATTTTGACATATATTTTTTTGCATCAGTATTTGTGTTTAAATATTCTATTATTTTAGAAGCTTTACTGCTTTCTTTACCACTCAGCATATAATTAATAAATTTTTCGGCATTTTTTTCGTGGGGAGCCTTAATAGGAATCACAAAATTGTCTATACTTACATTCATACCTTCTTTAGGATATGCTATTTTAAACTTAGGATCAGCTTTTACTGCAGCAGAAGCTTGTGATCCATACATAACACCTATATTGCAATCACCGCTTATAAGACTCTTATGAGGAGTATCTGCATCGAATACCTTAACATTTGGCTTAAGTTTCTTTAAAAGTTTTTTAGCTTGATCTAATTTTTTAGGATCAGTTTCATTAATACCATATCCCAAAACCTTTAGAGCCATTCCTATTACAGAACGTTCATCATCAAGTAATGCAATTGAATTTTTATATGAGGGATTCCACAATTGTTTGTAGCTTGTAATAGGAGTCTTTATTTTATCTGAATTATATACAATCATTTCACTGCCAGCTACATACGGAATTGAGTATCTATTTGTTTTATCATAATACTGTTTTAAATACACTGGATTTACATTTTTAAAATTAGGAATTTTACTTTTTATTATGGGCTTTAGCAAAACATTCTTCTGCTTTGTCATAAGTTGTATTATATAATCACTGCATACAATTACATCATACTGACCACCGTTTACTGCTTGAAGCTTAGTGAGCATTTCCTCATTACTAGAAAAAGGACTATAATTAACCTTTATTCCAGTATCTTTTTCAAAATCTTTTACTACAGCATCAGGTATGTAATTGGCCCAGGTAAATACATTAAGAACTTTTTCATCACCAGATTTAGATCTTTTTGAAGAATTACAGCCATACAAAGATAGAGTTGAAACAACTAATATTGCTGATAAAAATAAACTAACGTACTTGCTTTTTAACATAACAATTTACCACCTTATCTGATATTCTAATAATAAGAATTCCAATAAAACAAACTGGGATAATTATATAATTAGTAATAATAATTGTCAATGAATAGGAATTGGGAATTTTGAATGAGGAAAAAATTATTAAAATTATCCTTTACAAATATATTCTGCCGTTGTATAATTATACTCAACAAAATGCTTTGAAGAGAAATAGTAAAGATGAAAGAAATTTTAAGAGAGCCGAAGGTGCTGCGATTCGGTAGTTTCCATATCTTGAACTCGTCTCTGAGCTGTCGCCTAAGAGTTTTTGTAGGGTTGAACGTGTTCCCACGTTACAGGGATAGATGGTAATGGCCATTGAACGAGTGTCAATGTTTTGAAGCCATCGAAAAAGAGGGTTTCTAAAGTTTTTTACTTAGAAAGTCAATTAGAGTGGTACCGCGGGTTATATCTCGTCTCTTTGTTAAGAGACGAGCTTTTTTATTTTTCTAGGTAATTACCGTAAGGTATATACCTTTCAGTATAGGGCAAGCTGAAATAAGATAGAGGGGTGTAAAAAAATGAATTTTCAAAAATATCAGAAATATCCTTGTGTGAATTTAAAGAATCGTAAATGGCCTGACAGACAGATAGAAAAGGCTCCGATATGGTGCAGTGTTGATCTTAGGGATGGAAATCAAGCTCTTCCAGTACCTATGAATGTAGATGAAAAAATAAGGATGTTTAAGGAATTAGTCAAAATGGGCTTTAAAGAAATTGAGGTTGGATTTCCTTCAGCATCTAATACAGAATACACATTTATAAGAAGATTGATAGAAGAAAACTTAATTCCAAATGATGTAACAATACAGGTGCTGACACAATCTAGAGATCATCTTATCGAGAAAACCTTTGAAGCTTTAAAAGGTGTAAAGAATGCTATTGTACATCTTTATAATTCAACCTCAGTGCTTCAACGAAAAGTAGTATTTGGAATGAGTAAACGTGAAATAATAGGAATAGCTGTACATGGGGCAAAGCTATTAAATGAATATAAGGAAAAATATCCAGAAACTAATTTCACGTTTGAATATTCTCCAGAGAGTTTTACAGGAACAGAACTTGAGTATGCACTTGAAATATGCGAAGAGGTACTTAACGTATGGAAGCCAACTAAAGAAAATAGAGCAATTATAAATCTTCCAGCTACAGTGGAGATGGCTACACCTAATGTGTACGCAGATCAAATAGAATGGTTTTTAGGTAATCTCTCTAATAGAGAAGCAGTTATATTAAGTCTTCATACACATAATGACAGAGGAACCTGTACTGCAGCTAGCGAATTGGGACTATTGGCTGGAGCTGACAGAGTTGAAGGCACACTATTCGGCAATGGAGAAAGAACAGGTAATTTGGACATAGTTGTAATGGGAATGAATCTTTATTCTCAGGGAATTGATCCTAAGCTTGATTTTTCGGATTTAAGCGGTTTGGCTAAAATGTATCAGGAGTGTACTAAAATGGATATTCATGCTAGACATCCTTATGCAGGAGAGCTTGTATATACCGCATTTTCAGGTTCACATCAGGATGCTATAAGAAAAGGCCTTCATGCTATGGAAAAATCTCAAAGCAAGATTTGGGAAGTGCCATATTTAGCTATCGATCCACATGATGTAGGAAGAGAATATGAGGAAATAATACGTATAAACAGTCAATCTGGAAAAGGTGGTACCGCTTATATAATGGAAAGTGATTTTGGATTTATACTTCCTAAGGCTATGCATGGAGAATTTGGTTCCGTTGTTAAGGAAAAGTCTGATACATTGGGAACAGAACTTACACCTGAACAAATATTTGACCTATTTAAAGAAGAATATCTAGCAAAAAAGGAACCCTACAAACTTAAGAACTATGAAATACAATCCGTTCAGGATGTTGAAACCGAGAAGAACAATGTAAGTATAAAAGCAGCGATGGTTATTAGGGGAAAGGAAAAGACAATTCAAGGTATAGGCAACGGACCAGTAGATGCATTTTTTAATGCGCTGCATGACAATAATATAAATGGATGTAAATTTATTTCGTATGATGAACATGCATTGGAAGGCGGATCGCATTCAAGAGCAGTAACATACATTCAGATTGAAAACAAAGGAAAAAGATATTTTGGAGTAGGAATATCAGAAAATATTGACACTTCATCACTTAATGCACTAATAAGTGCACTTAATAGATGCAGCTAGAAATGGTAAAACACTTATGAATATTAATAGAATATTAGTGACTGGAAGGTTATATAAAGATATCGAAGGCATAATCAAGGAAAGAGCGGAAAGTCGCAATCGAGAGTTTTTATTCCTTCCAGAGGATGAAGTGGATGAAGAAAAACTAAAGTGGGCTGATGCTTATGTGGGATTCAAACCTGTAGATAACTTCAGCTTCTATAATATGAAATGGATACATTCCTTAGGGGCAGGAGTGGATAGTTTTATATTGAATAGAAAATGGCAGGACGGTATTTTGCTGACTAGGACTATATGTTCTTTTGGGGAAAAGATCAGTGAATACTGTATCAGTTATATGTTGGCAGATGCACAAAAACACCATATATTCAGCTGTCAGCAAAAGGAAAAACTATGGCAGATGCATACACCTAAAGGACTTTTTGGACAAAATGTACTGATTTTGGGAACAGGACAGATTGCCCAAGAAGTTGCAAAAAGATTATCAGTATTTGGGTGCAGTGTATTTGGAATATCTGCCAGTGGAAAAGCCAAAAAGTATTTTAATGAGGTAGTGACTATAGATAATATGGGGGCATTAAATATAAAGATAGATTGGATAATAAGCACACTGCCTCATACTAAAAGCACTGAAAACATGATAAATGGGGACTTTTTAAATAAATTTAACGATGTTGGTTTCATAAATGTAGGTAGGGGGACTACCCTAGATGAAGAAGCATTGTTAAAGGCAATTGGTAAGCGAAAAATTAGAATAGCTGTGTTAGATGTTTTTAAAGAGGAGCCACTTAGTTCTGCTTCCAAGCTTTGGGGCAAGCGGGAGATAACTATAACTCCTCATATAGCGGCTATAACTTCTCCAGAAGAAGCAGTGGAATGTTTCTTGAGTACTCTACAGCAACTGGAACAAGATAAAATTGATTTAGTAAACTTAGTAGACATAAGGAGAGGGTATTAATAATTAGAAATTATAGACGAGGAATGATGAATTAATTATGTATTTGGTTAGTGCTTGTTTAGCTGGGGAAAAATGCAGATATGATGGCAAAAGCAGTGAAATTGAATATATAAAAAAATTAGTTGAAGATGGAAAAGCTGTGCTTATATGTCCTGAGCAGCTTGGAGGCCTTTCCACACCTAGAATCCCGTGCGAGATAATTGAAGATGAACAAGGCAATAGAAGAGTTATAGGGAAAGACGGAAAAGACTATACAAAACAATATACTGAGGGAGCTAAGAAAAGCCTTGAGATAGCCGAAAGCAAAGAAATAAAAAAAGCCATACTAAAAGCTAAAAGTCCATCCTGCGGCTGTAAGTCTATTTATGATGGATCCTTTACAGGTAAGCTTATAGAAGGCAAAGGTTTTACTGCAGAATTACTAATGAAAAATGGTATTGAAGTATATACAGAGGATGAAGCAACTGATATATAGATATTCAACAATGTTTTGTTAAAAATTAAAAATTATAATTGTGGGGCGAAAGAAATGAGTTATAAGAAGTATAATTATAAAAAGATAGAAGCATTAAGCAAAAGAGTTTTCAAGGGCTATGGATTTTCAGAAGAGGATAGTAGTATTATTACGGATGTGCTTATAGCTTCAGATATGTTTGGAATAGAGTCACATGGGGTACAAAGGCTTATCTTGTATTATAACGGAATAAAATGTGGAAGAATAGAGGTTAATAACAAGCCTGTAATTGTCAAAGAAACTCCTGTATCAGTAGTCGTAGACGGAAATAAGGCCATGGGACAATTAGTATCTAAAATGGCTATGGAAAAGGCTATAGAGAAAGCTAAGATTACTGGAATTGGTATGGCAGTTGTTAGAAATTCAAACCATTATGGGATAGCCGGCTATTACTCAAGAATGGCAGAAAAAGAAGGACTTTTAGGGATATCTATGACTAATACTCAAGCTGTAGTTACTCCTACCTTTGGAAAGCAGCAGTTTATAGGTACAAATCCTATATCTATAGCCATGCCTGCAAAGCCTATTCCGTTTATATTGGACATGTCTACTAGTGTTGTAACTAGAGGAAAAATTGAAGTGTATGGCAAGAATAATAAACCTCTTCCAGCAGGTTGGGCTGTAGGTGCAGATGGAAAGAATGCAGCGGATGCTAATGAAATTGTTTATCTTACAAATAACAGTGATAAGGGCGGAATACTGCCTTTAGGCGGTGAAGGTGAATTGTTCAGCGGGCATAAAGGTTATGGACTTGGGGTAGCAGTGGAATTATTCACATCTATACTTTCAGGAGGACTTACAAGTGACAGAGTACGTTTTGCTGGTAATATAGATGGTGTAAGCCATGGATTTATGGCTATTGATTATGGATTGTTTGGGGACAAGACTGAAATAGAAAAAAGTATGTCTGTATATCTTCAAAAGTTAAGAGAATCTGCTAAGGCTGACGGACATGATAGAATATATACTCATGGAGAAAAAGAAGTTGAAGCATACGAGGACAGAAAGAAAAATGGAATTCCTATAAATGACAGTACTATAAAAGAGATTAAAGAAATATGTGATTACCTAAGGATAGATATGGAAGAATATATATAAAAAAATGTCAAGTGCCAGGCACTTGACATTTTTTAGTTCTACTACGTAAAATTGGACGAAAGTTTTCTTTTCATTTTAATAAGTTCAGTGTATTTAGTATCAAGTTCTTTATATTCTTCACTATCTTTTTTACAGGTAGATAATTTGCTTATTACGAAAGTTAACTCATTGTTGATAAGTGTGAGTTTATCTTCCTGCTTTTCTTTAATTTGCGGCCTTGAGATATATTCTTTAAATCCAGAATCTACTTTTTTAATAGCTTTATGTTCAAAGACAAGCAGCTTATTACAGATTCGTTCAAGCATATACCTATCATGAGTGACTAGTAGCAAGGTTCCGGTAAAGTTTTCAAGCACGGTTTCAAGCTGCTCTCGGAAATGGAGATCCATATGGTTAGTGGGTTCATCAAGAATTAAAACATCGTTATTATTTTTTATCATCATTGTCAGTTTTATTTTCATTTTTTCACCCATACTAAGTTGAAAAAGCTTCTTACTTACAGCTGCAGAGTCAAATCCTAAATTATATAGATTTGAAATAATTGTTCCCATTTCATCATTATTCTTAGGATCAAGGTATTCAAGAATAGTTTTATCTTCAGGAAGATCTAATACATCCTGACTTATATAACCAATATTAATTCCTTTAGATATACTAAGTTTTCCTTCATATGTTTCTTTGTTAAGAAGTATTTTAAGAAGCGTAGTTTTACCGCATCCATTTATACCATATATTCCAACCTTTTCCTCACGATTTATATAGAAAGTACTTTTATGAAATACAATATTACTTCCATATGATTTTGATAGATCCACTACTGATAGTATCGATTTTGTAACCTTATGACTATCCATCAGCGAAAAATTTATATTTTTTTCTTCTTTAGGCTTTGTAACACCTTCAATATCTATTTTTTCTAACCTCTTAATTCTGGATTTAATTTGATTATCCATCTTTTTCGCTTTAGTTCTTAAGTGCTCTTTGCCGCCCATTTTATTGCCCATAGCTATAGCTTTTGCGGCAGATTCCTTATGGGCTTTATAGGACCAGTTTTTTAGATTGTTTATTTCAGAATCGATTTTATTTTTGTAATTTTCCTGAAGCAAATAAGCATTTAGCTGACTATCATAGGCTTTCTTTTTTTCATCTCTATAAAAGGAATAGTTTCCTTGGTACATATGAGCTTTACCATTATCAAGCTCTACTATCTTTGTAGCCACGGCATCTAGAAAATATCTGTCGTGAGAAATGACAAGCACAGTCCCTTTGTATTTGGAAAGCTTATCTATAAGCCAGGTGATTCCAGATAGATCCAAGTGATTTGTAGGTTCGTCTAGAATTAGAAAATCTGATTTGGAAGTTATAACCTTTGCCAGCAGCAATTTTATTTTTTCTCCTCCGCTTAATTTATCCCAGTGGCAGCTGTTCTTACCGTTAACCAAGTAAGAAACATTCAATTCATCGCAAGCCTTATAGAATTCTGCTTTTTGCTGTCTGCGATCACTTCTAAATTCTCCCAAAGAATCCTCATCATAATCTGATGTTTGCTTTAGATAGGATAAACACATAGCCTGCTTATGGTAGATTAGGCTCCCTTCATCACAGGATATATTCCGAGAAAGTATATTGGCTAGTGTAGTTTTACCGGCTCCATTGATACCTACAAGCCCTAATTTGTCTCCTGTATTTATATTGAAACTAACACCATTTAAAATGTTAAATTCACCATATTGTTTTTTTATGTTTAAGCATTGCATGAGTAAAGACATAAAATCACTCCTTTTGGAGCAATATGATCATGTTAAGAAGCGAAGATAAGAATTGAAAATTGAGATTTTAAATAAATGTTGAACAGAACAAAAAAATGCAGATGGATATATTCATCTGCATTACAAAAAACTATATTTAAAGTGCAAAAAATGAATTCAATCCTTAGCTAATGCTTGCATAACAATAGAACATAGAGCTCCTCTATTGTTTTCAAACTATTAAATTAATTTAAGCTAAGAATGTAATCCTCATTTCATCACACTGACCCTTTCAATATTAATTAATCTTCATTATCAGTATAAATTGTCAATCATCACAATATATACTACAATATATATTAATATAGTTATAATAATATTACAATACACATTCAAGAGAAAGGAAGAAGATTTTGAAATATAAATATATTTTATTTGATCTAGATGGAACACTTACAGATTCAAAAGAAGGAATAATTAACGCTGTACAGCATGCATTGAAAAAATATGGAATTGTAGAGGAAGATGTGCAATCATTAGAAAAGTTTATAGGTCCTCCATTAAAGGATTCATTTATGGAATTTTGTAATTTTAGTGAAGAAAAAGCTGAAGAAGCTACGAAATACTACAGAGAATATTATAAAGAAAAAGGGTTGTTTGAGAACAAGGTGTATGAAGGCGTAATTGAACTGCTTGATAAACTTAATATATTAAAATTTGTATTAATCGTTGCTACATCTAAACCTGAAATATTTGCCAAAAGAATATTGAAACATTTTAATTTAGATAAATATTTTACTGATATTGTAGGAAGTAATATGGATAATACGAGAAGTAAAAAAGGACAAGTTATAAAGTATGTAATAGAAAAGCATAGAATTAGTGATTTGTCTAGTGTGCTTATGATAGGTGATAGAAAACATGATATGATAGGAGCTAAACAAAATAATATAGATGCCATGGGTATAACTTATGGCTATGGATCCTACGAAGAGTTACAAAAAGCTGGTGCTGACTATATCGAAGGTTCAGTAGAAGAAGTATATACTAAAATCATTTCTTTATAAAAAATATATATAAAATGGGGAGTTTTCTTTTGTGTTTAGAAAATTATTTGGTAGAAATTCTGCAAAACAGAATTCTTTTCCAAAATTCCTCATTGGTATTTTAAATGATAAACTATTTTAAGCAAGTAACAAAGTTATTCAGTTCGGCCTCTTCCAGAGATATGCTCTATTGATATTTCGATAACAGTACTTTTAGCAATAGCCATATCCAGATATTCCATTCCTTTACTTTTATAATTAATTGAATATTTATTCAGAAATGAAACCAGAATGTTCTTTTTTAGCTCTTCTTGTACTAATAAAGATGCTTGACCGAAAATTACAATACTTTTGTATGCCATCGAGAATTTGACTGGTAATACTTTTTCATAAGCTACTACGGCAAACGATACTTTTGGATTGAAAATTATGTTGTCAAGTTTATGACCGTCAGTAGTAGAATGAATATAGATAGCATTATTCCAATATACATAGTTCAGTGGAGTGGAATAAGGATAGCCATCTGAGCCTACGGTAGAGAGTACTCCGTATTCTCCGTTTATCAGCAGTTCCAATGTAGTTTCATCAGGAAGTTTTCTATTAGCTCTTTTCATGTTTCTAAACATTGCAGACTTATGCTCCTTTAATATTATTATATAGATTATTTAACGATTAATCCCATTAATTCAGCTAGAGAAGCAGCCTGAAATACTGAGACTATAGCACCATTTAGATCCTCGATATTCACTACAATACCGTCAATATTACAACTTGTAAAATCAATACCTTTAAGTGAAGATCCAGATAGCTGGGACTTAGAAAGATCGCACTTAGAAAAATATATTTTGGAAAAGTGAGAATTTATAAAGTCCGAAGCTGACATGTTACAATTATCAAAGCCAATTTGTTTTAGATTACAGAATCTTAAGAATATAAGCTTACTGTTACAATTCTGAAAGAGTACATTTTTCAAAGTTGTTTCACTAAAGTTTGTACCAACAAGTTTACAATTGATAAATTCTGTCCTATATATAATTGTTTCAGAAAGATCTGCATTAGAAAGATCACAATCGATAAAACGTATATCTGTCAATTCAGCTCCTTTTAAAGAACAATTCCTAAAATCGCTATTCTTAAATACTACTTCATCAAATGAAGCATTTTCATAGGAAAAATTCTCTAATGAGCAGTTACTAACTATTGCTGAATTTATTATACCGTCTTTATAAAGTATATCTTTATCAAAGTTAGATTCACCTATATAGCAAGAGAGTTTTGGTTTTTGAATTTTAAAAGTTTGATAAGTATTCATATATACCTCCAATATATATTATAAATTATTACTATAAAAAATTTAATAAGAAGTTTTTTTAGAATACATTTAATAAAATGTTATATACATATTTAATAATAATAGTCGAGAAATGTAAATAGCTAATTGAAATTGACGAAGTAAATCGAGAAAAAAGGCGAGAAAGTTCGTATTTACCAATATCTCTTATTTTAATGAATAAGCATGAGTACAGGCACTTTATATTAAATGAATAAAAAGATAGCCTACTAATTTAAAAAAAGATAAATTTATACTAAAAAAAGTTTTATTATGGGAAGATTCTAAAATATAATTAGGAAAAAAATAAAGTTATTGACAGTTCAAATGTATATGCTTATAGTATTCTTTGTAAGCTTTTTAGATTTTTTGGAGGTGTGTTTTATAATGAATAAGAAAAGAGTAATTGCTGTTATATCTGCAATAGCAGTTATTGCTACTTTAGCTGTTGGATGTTCAAAGAAGACAAGCGCAGGTAGCAACACAAAGGAAAAAACGACTACAAGTAAAAAAAGTGATGTTAAAGTAGGACTTACAACTGATGAAGGTGGATTAAATGATAAATCATTTAACCAGTCTGCAAATGAAGGAATAAATAAAGCAAAGAACGAACTTGGATTTCAATATAGTGCATTGGAATCACATTCTTCAGATGATTATGAACCAAACTTAACTGCACTTGTTCAAAATGGGTCAAAGCTGGTATTCGGGGTAGGTTATCAAATGGAGGAAGCTATAAAGAAAGCTGCAAAATCCAATCCAGATACAAAATTTGTAATTATAGATTCACCTGATAAAGGTACAAACTTATCTTCTATTACGTTTAAAGAAAATGAAGGATCTTTTCTTGTTGGCGTAATTGCAGGAAAGATGACTAAAACTAATAAAGTAGGTTTTATAGGTGGTAAGGATCAGCCAACAATAAACAAATTTGAGTATGGATTTATTGCTGGTGTTGAGTCAGTAAATCCAGCAGCTGCTAAGGATCTTATTGCAAGAAAAACTTCAGTGTATGTAGATAGTTTCCAAGATCCCCAGTTAGGTAAAACTCAAGGTAAAAATCTTATAAACGCTGGTTGTGATGTTATATACCACGCAGCTGGTGGCGTTGGAGTAGGTATGTTCCAAGCTATACAGGATGCAAACAAGTCAGGAAAGAAAGTATGGGGTATTGGTGTTGATATGGATCAGTACAAGTCATTACCAAAATATAAAGATATAATACTTACTTCTATGATGAAGAGAGTTGATAATGGAACATATATGGCTACAAAAGATTTTATAAACGGTTCTTTAAAGAGCAATCAGGTAACTGTCCTTGGTCTTAAAGAAGGCGGTGTTGATGTAGCTCCATCATCTAGTGTACATACACCTAAAGCTGTGCTTGATTTAGTCGATAAGTATAAAAAGGCTGTAATTGACGGAAAAATCACGGTTCCTGCAACAAAAGCCGACATTCAGGCATTTAAGCCAGTAACAATAAAATAATGAATAGATAAATTTTGGAGCTAGATGTATAGCTATATATCTAGCTCCTTTTTAGGTAAAGCTATTATAATTATAGGAATGGAATATACAATTCCTATATAACATATGATTGGAGGTTTAAAAGTGGACAAAGTAGTTGAGATGAGAAATATCACAAAAATCTTTCCTGGTATCATAGCTAACGACGATGTGAATTTTGAACTTAATAAGAGTGAAACTCATGTACTGCTTGGAGAAAATGGAGCTGGTAAGACTACTTTAATGAATATACTCTATGGATTATATAAACAAGAAAAAGGAGATATTCTTATTAATGGTAAGATTGTTAATATAAATTCTCCAAAGGATGCAATAAACAATGGAATAGGCATGGTGCATCAGCATTTTATGCTTGTTAATAATTATACTGTTGCAGAGAATATAGTGCTTGGAAAAGAACCTAAAAAAGGTATTTTTGTAGATATGAAAAAAGCTATAGAAGATGTGAGAGAATTATCTCAGAAATATGGTTTTAATGTTAATCCTAATGATGTTATAGAAGATATATCTGTTGGTCAACAGCAGAAAGTAGAAATATTGAAATCCCTTTATAGAGGAGCTGAAATATTGATTCTTGATGAGCCTACGGCTGTTTTAACGCCACAGGAAATTCAAGAACTTGGTGTAATAATAGATAATTTAAAGAAGCAGGGAAAATCAGTAATACTTATTACTCATAAATTAAAGGAAGTTATGAGTATGAGCGATAGAGTAACTATAATAAGGAGAGGAAAAGTTACTGGAATAGTTAATACAAAGGAAACTAACATAGACGAATTGGCAGAACTTATGGTGGGGAGAAAGGTAAATTTAAAGGTTGAAAGAGCTGAAGCCCATCCAGGTGAAGTTGTGCTTGAAATAGATAAATTAAATGTAAGGGACCACAGAGATTTGCCAGCGGTAAAAGAGTTAAGTCTCCAGGTAAGATCAGGAGAGATACTTGGAATAGCAGGTGTAGATGGGAATGGACAAACCGAGCTTTTGGAGGCGATTACTGGTCTCAGAAAGACTGAAAGCGGTTCTATAAAAGTTAACGGCGAAGAAATAATTAACCAATCCGTTGAACAGAGAATAAATGATGGAATAAGTCATATACCAGAAGACAGACAGAAAAGGGGACTGGTTCTTAAATTTTCTCTTTTGGAAAATTCAATTTTAGGAATGCATAAAAATAAAAAATTCTCCAAAGGAATTGTTATGGATTATAAAGCAATAAGGCAGCATTGCAAGGAATTAATTGAGGAATTCGATGTACGAACTCCTAATGAAAATGTTATGGCATCCGCACTTTCTGGAGGAAATCAGCAGAAACTCATTGTTGCCCGGGAAATAGTTAGGAATCCTAAGCTTATGATAGTTGCGCAGCCTACTAGAGGACTCGATGTAGGTGCAATAGAATATATACATAAGAGAATTGTACAGGAAAGAGACAAAGGAAAGGCTGTTTTGCTTTCATCACTTGAACTTGATGAAGTAATGGCTTTATCAGATAGAATAGCTGTAATGTATGATGGAAAAATAGTTGATATAATCGATTCAAAGGATGCCACAGAGCAGAAGCTTGGCATACTTATGGCTGGAGGAAAAGCAGAAAAAGAGGTGATAGATAATGAGCAAAATTAAAGAAAATAAATTTTTAAATGCTGTAATAAAAGTTTTAAGGCCTCTTGCTTTTCCAATAGTTTCAATAGTATTGTCACTATTTATATCAGTATTCTTTGTTCTGTGGGCTAAAGGATACAGCATAAATCAATACTTTTCAGCTGGTAAAGAATTTTTTTCAATTATGTGGACAGGCAGTTTTGGAAGCAAAATGTCCATAATGAACACTATATATTATACTTCTCCGCTTGTTTTTACAGGAATCTCAAATGCTGTTGCATTTAAAACCGGTCTTTTTAATATAGGTGCAGAAGGTCAGTTCGTTATGGGAATGTTAGCTGCTGCATTCGTTGGAGTTATACCAGGACTTCCAGCCGTTATTCATATTCCGCTTGTTTTATTTGCAGGCTTGCTTGCAGGAGGATTATGGGCAGCTGTTCCGGGGTATATAAAGGCAAAATCGGGAACCAGTGAAGTTATAAATACGATAATGATGAATTATATAGCTATGTATGTTGTTAACTTTTTAATCCTTAGAACTCCATTAGGATTGAAAGGAAAAGCGAGAACTTTTAATATAAAGGAAAGTGCACAACTTTTTAATTTTATGCCTCAATATCAAGCTAATGCAGGTATAATAGTTGGAATTGTGCTTGCCATTATTTTAGCATGGATATTATGGAAAACCACAGTGGGTTATGAGATGCGAGCAGTTGGAAATAACCTTTATTCAGCAGAATATAGTGGTATAAACGTTAAGAAAAATATTGTGCTTGCTATGGTTATGTCTGGATTATTATCAGGTATAGGTGGAGCAGCTCAAGTTGCAGGTGGTAACCACTTTTTAAATACGCTCAGTGGACTTCCGGGTTATGGATTCACCGGAATGGCAGTAGCTTTGCTTGCTAAAAATAATCCTATAGGTTGTATATTTTCAGCAGTACTTTTTGGTACGCTAGACAGCAGTTCAAAAATCCTGCAGATTAATGGAATACCTAAGGAGATTGTTGAACTTATTCAGGCTATCATAATAATATTTGTAGCTACAGATTATATAGTAAAGTATATCTCTCAGAGAAGAAAGAAAGGGGCGACTGTCAGTGAGTAATGTAAATGTAATTATCCATCTTTTAGCATCAACATTGGCATTGGCCACACCGCTTATATTTACAGCTTTAGGAGGAGTTTTTTCAGAAAGATCTGGAGTTGTAAATATAGGTCTTGATGGTATGATGACCATTGGAGCTTTCTTCGGGGTATATGGTTCATATGTAAGTGGAAACGCGTTAGTTGGACTTATATTTGCAGTTGTAGCTGGAGCGGCTATAGCACTTCTTCATGCATTTTTGTGTATATCACTTAAGTCAGATCAGACTGTATCTGGTACAGCAATAAACATGTTGTCAACTGCGTTAGCTGCGTTCCTTATAATGACACTGTTTCATAAGGGCGGTCAAACTGATAGTGTTAACGGACTTCCATATGTACTTCCTAAATTTATAAAAAATATGCCGATTGTAGGAACCTTCATGGGGGATTTAAATTGGTTTGTATTTATAGCTCTTGTTGCAGTTGTAATTTCTTATATTGCGCTTTATAAAACTACATGGGGACTCAGAGTAAGATCAGTAGGAGAACATCCTAGAGCTTCAGATACATTAGGAATAAATGTGTATGCGGTTAGATATACCTGTGTAATAATATCAGGAATACTCGCTGGACTTGGCGGTGCTACATTATCACTAGGGACTGTTCCATTATACAGAGATGGTATGGTTGCAGGTAAAGGCTTTATAGCACTTGCTGCAGTTGTATTCGGAAACTGGAAACCAATTGGTTCTGTACTTGCGTGCTTGCTTTTTAGCTTTGCAGATGCGCTTAGACTTCAATCACAGATGCTTGGCTGGAATCTTCCTACTGAGGTGTACTCAGTGTTTCCATATGTGGTTACAATGCTGGCATTAGCTGGCTTTGTAAAGAAATCAAAACCACCAGCAGAGGATGGTATTCCATATCAGAAGGGCGAACGATAGTTAATTAGGAATTATGAATGAAATTCTGTTTCACAGAATTTCTATAGATTCATAGTTTTTAATTATTGACTGCTTTTATAGAACATAAAGTATATATTTGATATAATATTTATAGGGACACACCCATAAGGCGATGTCCCTATAAGACTTTTTATGAATTTAGGACATCAACTTTAGATGACCTATTTTAATAAATTTATGGAAGAGGTATTAATATGAAACTTGAAAAATATATAGATCACACACTTTTGAAACCTGAAGCTAGTAAAGAGCAAATACTAAAAGTATGTAAAGAGGCTAAGGAGTATGGTTTTGCATCAGTTTGTGTAAACCCTTGCTATACTGCATTAGTACATAATGAACTACAGGATACAGATGTAAAAACTTGTGTTGTCATTGGGTTCCCTTTAGGAGCAAATACAAAAGAGGTTAAAGCTTTTGAAGCTGCTCAATGCATAGAACTTGGAGCTCAGGAAGTTGATATGGTTATCAATGTTGGTGCTGTAAAAAGCAATGATTATAAATTAGTTGAGCAGGATATTTCTGCTGTGGTAAATGCGGCTAAAGGAAAAGCATTGGTTAAAGTTATCATTGAAACCTGTTTGCTTACAGATGAAGAAAAGAAGCAGGTATGTATTATAGCTAAAAAGTGCGGGGCAGATTTTGTTAAGACATCTACTGGTTTTTCCACAGCAGGTGCAAAGGCTTCTGATGTGTCTCTTATGAGAGAGTGTGTAGGCAAGGAAATGGGTGTGAAAGCATCAGGCGGTATACGAGATTACAAGACAACGATGGAAATGATAGAAGCAGGAGCTAGCAGGATAGGGGCTAGTGCTGGAATAGCTATCATAAGCGAAGCTAATAAAATGTGATAAAGTTCTTATATTGTGTTTTCTAAAATATCGCTGCTAACTAGGTTCGACCTTAGGATATTTTAGAAGTCAGAATATACTTAGAACTTTCGCAATTTATATAATAATAAATAGCGGGTGATTTTATGAAGATGTATGATTTAATTGTAAAGAAGAGAAATGGTGAAGAATTAAGTACAGATGAAATAAATTATTTTATCCATGGATACACGAAAGGTGATATACCTGATTATCAAGCATCTGCATTGATGATGGCAATATATTTTCAAAAGATGAATATGAGAGAAACGGTAGATTTAACTAAGGCCATGATAAATTCTGGAGATACGCTTAATCTATCCAAAATTCAGGGTATTAAAGTTGATAAGCATAGTACTGGCGGAGTAGGAGATACCACATCTCTTGTACTTACGCCTATGGTAGCAGCTTTGGGCATTCCTGTAGCCAAAATGTCAGGAAGAGGCTTAGGGCATACTGGTGGAACTATTGATAAATTGGAATCCTTTAATGGATTTTCAGTAGAGATCTCTGAAAAGCAATTTATTAACAATGTAAATAACATAAAGCTTGCCATTATGGGGCAGACAGCAGATTTAGTACCAGCTGATAAAAAATTGTATGCGTTAAGAGATGTTACAGGAACAGTAGAAAATTTATCATTGATATCTTCGAGCATAATGAGTAAAAAAATAGCTTCTGGAGCAGACTGTATAGTGCTGGATGTAAAAGTCGGTGATGGTGCTTTTATGAAAAATTATGAGCAAGCAGAAAAATTGGCATCGACTATGGTAGATATTGGAGAAAGGTTAGGCAGAAAAACTGTAGCTGTAATTTCAGATATGGATCAACCTCTCGGATTTGCTGTGGGAAATGCATTAGAGGTTAAAGAGGCCATACATACATTAAAAGGCAATGGACCTAAAGATTTATTAGAATTATGTCTTACAATAGGCAGTAATATGGTATTTTTAGCGAAAAAAGCTGAATCGGTAGAGCAGGCAAGAGAAATGCTGTTAGGTACAATAGAGGATGGGTCTGCTATTAAGAAATTAAGAGAGTTTATTACTGCCCAGGGTGGAGATGTGAATCAGTTAGATAATACTGATTTACTTCCTAGAGCTAGATACATAGTTCCAGTAAAAAGTGATAGAAGTGGTTATATTTCTAAAATATATGCACAGAATATAGGACTTGCAGCGATGGAACTAGGGGCAGGAAGGGCTACAAAAGGAGATAAGGTCGATTTAGCTGTTGGAATTGTACTAAATAAAAAAAGAGGAGATAGTGTAAACACAGGAGATATTCTTGCGTATATTCATTCAAATGATGAGGGAAATATAGATATAGCACAAAAGCGAATATTAGAAAATTACATTATATCTCAAGAAAAAGCTAGCGATATACCGCTGATATATAATATAATAAGAAAATAATTAATCTTACCTTTCCTTAATTATAAGATAATATAGTTTCAGTATTTTTGTGACAGGTCTCAACTTCAGAGCTCGTGTTAGTTAAGGAGCCTTGTCATATTTACAAGGCCTCTTGGTAGGCAATTAATTATAATATGTAATGGAGGGAAAAAATGTCATCTAATATAAATAGAATAATTTGGATAGTATTAGACAGTGTTGGAATGGGAGCGATGCCTGATGCTGAAAAGTATGGAGATCATGATTGTAACACCATAGGACATGTATCAAAACATTTTGGCGGGTTGAAACTTACTAATCTTGAAAGCCTTGGACTAGGAAATATAGAAGGTATGATTGGTCCACAAAGCTCGTCAGCACCATTGGGATGCTATGGAAGAATGGCAGAAGCATCTAAAGGCAAGGATACTACTACAGGACATTGGGAAATGGCAGGAGTAATATCTCATGAACCTTTTCCAACTTATCCAGACGGATTTCCAAATGAAGTTGTGGATGCCTTTGAAGCAGCAGTTGGGAGAAAAATAATAGGAAATAAACCGGCTTCTGGTACGGTAATACTGGATGAACTCGGTGAAGAACATATAAAGACAGGAAAACTTATTGTATATACTTCAGGCGATAGTGTTTTTCAAATAGCTGCAAATGAGAATGTAGTACCCTTTAATGAATTATATGAGATATGCGAAAAAGCCAGAGCTATTTTAAAAGGTAAACATGCAGTTGCCAGAGTTATCGCTAGACCTTTTATTGGTGAGAAGAAGGGTGGATTTACTAGGACAGCCAACAGGAGAGACTTTTCTCTTAAGCCTCCTGCAGAAACAGTGCTGGATAAATTAAAAAAAGCAGGCTTGAATGTTCAGGCGGTAGGTAAAATAGAAGATATATTCTGTAAACAAGGAATAACTGAAGCTGTTCATACTTCAGATAATATGGATGGTATTGACAGAACATTGGAATATATGAGTGATAATAAGAAAGGACTTATATATACTAACCTTGTAGATTTTGATATGAAATGGGGACATAGAAACGATGTAGAGTCGTACGG
Organism: Clostridium oryzae; assembly: GCF_002029235.1. Taxonomy (GTDB): domain Bacteria; phylum Bacillota; class Clostridia; order Clostridiales; family Clostridiaceae; genus Clostridium_AE; species Clostridium_AE oryzae. The sequence continues at coordinate 23,830 of NZ_MZGV01000031.1, read as the reverse complement.
CAAAGGACTCGAGGCTTTTGATGTAAGACTAAAACAGGTTATTGATGCTATGAATGACAAAGATGTATTGTTTATTACTGCAGATCATGGGTGTGATCCAACAACACCAGGAACAGATCATACGAGAGAATATGTTCCTTTCATAGCCTGTGGAAAAGCTTTAAAAACAAATGTTAATCTGGGAACTAGAAACACATTTTCGGATATAGGGCAAACTGTAGCAGAAATCTTTGGAATAGAAAACACTAAAGATGGAGAGAGCTTTGCAAAACAGATTTTAAAATAGCGGCTAGAAATTCAGAATAAGGAATAAGGAATTTAGAATGAAGTCCTGTTACCTTAATTCTTCATTTATAATTATTATATGAATAATAGGAGGAAAAAGATGAGTGTACATATTGGAGCAAAAGAAGGACAGATAGCAGAAAGTGTTTTAATGCCAGGAGATCCGCTTAGAGCCAAATTTATAGCAGAGAATTTTTTATCAGATGTAGTTTGTTATAATAACATAAGAGGTATGTATGGGTTTACTGGAACTTATAATGGAAAGAAGATTTCTGTTCAAGGAAGCGGCATGGGTATGCCGTCATTATCAATATATGCTAATGAGTTAATTCAGTTTTATGGAGTAAAGAACATAATAAGAGTAGGTACCTGCGGAGGTTATAGCAAGGATGTTAAGCTGAGAGATGTAATTATTGCGATGGCTGCATCCACAGATTCAAATATTAATAGAATAAGGTTCAAGGATTGCAACTTTGCACCAGTAGCAAGTTTTAAGCTTCTTAAGAAAGCATATGATGCAGCTATAGAAAAAGGTATTGACCCTAAAGTTGGAAACATATTTAGTTCGGATACTTTTTATGGTGATGACAATGAAAGCTGGAAGCTTTGGGCTAATTATGGATGCCTTGGTGTAGAGATGGAGGCAGCAGCACTATACACATTAGCTGCCAAATTCCATATTGACGCATTAGCTATTCTTACTGTAAGTGATCATTTCATATATGATGAGATAACAACAGCTGAAGAAAGAGAAAAGACATTTACAGGTATGATTGAAATAGCACTTGATACTTTAAAATAATATAAAAGTGCTTGAAGGTTTGTAGTAAATTTTTCTACAAACCTTTATTATATATATATAGGATAATAAATATAAGATGAACTAAATGCGCAGGACGAAAAACAGAGGAAAAGTGCATTAAATACGTATGAGAGTAAAGAGTAAAGAGAAAAGTGAAGGTTAAAATTCAGCTATGCTGAATTTTGATTGTATAGAGACTCCTAATTGTTTTGATAATCCTTTTGTAATACTAGGTATAGTCTTAGTTTTTAAAAAGTTATCGCCGATAATCAGATTTAAATTTTCAGAAATTCTGCGCAGCAGAATTTCTTCCTTCACTTTTCTCTCTACTCTTTACTCTTTTCTCTTACCAATATTTAAAGCATACACTAACTGCTAAATATTATCTTCATTTAATTCACTTGCTTGGTTCGTCTTATAATTAAGAGGTGATAATATGAGTAAAAGTTTAAAAACTAAATTGATAATCATCTTGTTAACACCTATCACAATACTTATCAACAATGTGCTTAAAAGATACCCTCAAGCTGTGGAAAAGTTTTATTCAAATTCTATAGACAGAATCATACGTCAAATTCTCAGCACAATTACAGGTCCTTTTTTGTTTTCTGTAGCAGAAATACTTGTCATAACTTTATCTATTATACTTCTATTTATGATAATAATTACGGTTATGGCTACAGTAAAAGGTGGAATCATTAAAAAATTAATAAACTTATTAGCATATACTTCGGCATTATATGTATTGTTTATGATATGCTGGGGTTTTAATTATGACAGAATAGGATTTGACAAAATAGCAGGCTTACATGTACAAAAATCTTCCGAACGGCAGCTTGAAGAATTATGCAGCGCCCTTATATATAAAGCTAATAGCTTAAGAACTCAGGTCGGTGAAAATTCTAAAGGAGTAATGTATATTAAAGGAGGATATAAGGCTGCATTTAAAGCAGCACCTCTTGGATATAAGGAGCTTTCAAAGACATATAGTGATCTTGGAGGCAAATATGGAAAACCTAAGCCCATAATGTTATCTAAATATATGAGTTACTCTGGAATAACAGGTATTTATATACCATATACAGGAGAAGCAAATGTAAATGTAAATAATACAGATCTTATGCTTCCTTGTACTGTGCTTCATGAGATGGCTCACCAGAGAGGTTTTGCACCTGAAGATGAGGCTAACTATATAGCTTATTTAGCTTGCATGCGACATCCTTATAAATATTTTCAATATTCAGGCACCATGCTTGCTTTGGAATACTCGATGGACGCACTTTATGATAAGGATGCAGCTGCATATAAAAAGCTTGTCAACTTATATTCACCAGCAGTTGAAAGAGACTTAAAATACGAGAACGAATTTTGGAATAAGTACAATGGTAAAGTACAAGATACATGTAATCAAGTGAATAATACTTATCTTAAAAGTAATGGACAAACTGATGGAGTAGAGAGTTATGGAAGAATGGTAGATCTGCTTCTAGCTCAATACAGAAAGAATCCTCAAGATTTCAAGTAATATTAAGCTAATAATAGCCTTAGAGACGTAGATTATTAATGAAGATGATAAACGAATAGAAACTACTTCCTAAGGACATTTTGATTATTGATAAAAAATATAAATATGGTATAATCTATAATATCATATAAAGGAGTAACAAATAACTTATAAAGCAGTATGCTAAAATAATTGCAGAAGAAAGTTATTGCATATGCTATACTAAGAAGGAAAGGAGGAATATTATGGAATATGTTTATGTTACCATTTTTTTTGTAGGCGTTATCTACACTGCCGCGACGTTCATCCTAGGAAATCTATTTGATTTTCTTAATCTAAGTGGAGAAGTATTAAATTTTTTACATTTAGATACTCATGTGAACATTGATATAAATGGTGTAGATAACAGTAATGGTGCCATGACAATCTCTCCATTTAAACCACTAGTAATAGTTTCATTTCTTACTGTTTTTGGCGGGGTAGGAATGATTGGCACACATGCAAAATTAAATCCTATTATCACTTTCTTCTTAGCATTTATCTTAGCTTATTTAATAGCAGCTATACTGTACAAATTTATACTAATTCCTTTATATAGAGCACAAAATACCAGTAGTGTCATGCAAAAGGAAATTATAGGCATGAGAGCTGTTGTATTATCACCAATTTTAGAAGAAAGTTTTGGACAGATTTCTTATGTAATAAACGGGAGCAGACAGAATGCTCCAGCTAAAAGTATAGATGGCAAGTCTGTAAGCCAAGGACAAGACGTAATAATACGGGAAATAAAAGATGGTATATTTTATGTAGAGGCGTTAAAAAATAATAATTTAAGTATAAAGGAGAAAAATTAATTATGGATCTATTTAATATCTCACAATTGATTGTACCTGCAATTATTGTTGCGGTTATAATCCTATTAATATTGGGTATATTCTCAATGTGGAAGAGGGTACCACAAGATAAAGCTCTTATAGTAACTGGTCTTAAGAAAAGAGTAATAACCGGAGGCGGTGGATTTGTAGTTCCAATGCTAGAGAGAACGGATAAAATATCTCTTGAAAATATGCAGATAGATATTAGAATTGATGGAGCAATAACTGGACAAGGAGTTGGAATTACAGCTGATGGTGTGGCAGTAGTAAAAGTAAAATCAGATACTGAATCCATATTATCAGCTGCTGAGCAATTTAATACTTCAAACGGATTACATCATACTCTTGAAGTTATAGAACATACTACTAAGAACGTTATGGAAGGTAAGCTAAGAGAAATTGTATCCAAGATGAGTGTTGAGGAAATATATAAAGACAGAGAAAAATTTGCTTCACATGTGCAGGAAGTTGCAGCTATGGATTTGGCACAGATGGGGCTTGAGTTAAAGGTATTAACTATAAAAGATATTTCTGATAAAGTTGGATATTTGGAGGCTTTAGGTAAACCTAGAATAGCAGCAGTTAAGAGAGATGCTCAGATTGCCGAAGCCGAAGCTGCTAAAGAAACTAAGATAAAGACTGCTGAGGCTGTAAAAGACGGAGAAGCTGCTAAGCTTCAGTCAGAAACTCAAATAGCAGAAGCTACCAAGGAAAAGGAATTAAAAGTTCAATCTTACAGAAAAGAGCAGGAACAAGCTAAAGCTATATCAGACCTGGCTTATGAGATAGAAGGAAATAAGGTTAAAAAAGAAGTAGCAGAAACTGAAATGCAGGTTGAAATAACTAGAAAGCTTAAGGAAAGAGAACTTGCTGAAGCTGCCGTACAGGTTGAAATTACTAAAAAAGATAAAGAAATAGAACTTGCTCAGAAGGAAGCAGCAAGAAAAGAGCAGGAACTTGAAGCTACTGTAAAGAAACAGGCAGAAGCAGAAAAATATAGCAATGTTCAGATTGCAGATGCAACAAAATATAAGGAAATAGCAGATGCGGAGGCTAGAGCCAAAGCTATTGAACTTGAAGGTAAAGCTAAATCAGAGGCATTAAGACTTCAGGGTATGGCAGAGGTAGACATTATACGAGAAAGAGGTAAGGCAGAAGCGGAGGCTATGCTTAAAAAAGCAGAGGCATTTAAGCAATATAATGATGCTGCAATGGCACAGATGATCGTAGAAAGACTGCCAGAGATCGCTAAAGCTATATCAGAACCGTTATCTAAGACCGAAAAAATTGTTATTGTGGACAATGGTACAGGTGAGGGAAACGGTGCTGCTAAGGTTACAGGCTATATAGGCAATATAATATCTCAATTACCTGAAACTGTTGAGGCTATAACTGGTGTAAATATAATGGATATGTTAAATAAAAATAAGAATGATAAATCAGAAGGAAATAAGTAGTAAATTAAAAAAACATACAAATTATATTTAGAAAAAGCCGATAATAAAATATCGGCTTTTAGTTATAAATTAAATGAGCAATTTAAATAAAAGATGAACTAAATGCGCAGGACGTAAAAGCAAAGGAAAAGTGCATTAAATAGGTATGAGAGTAAAGAGTAAAGAGAAAAGAGTAAAGAGAAGGTTAAAATTCAGCCATGCTGAATTTTGATTGTATAGATGATCCTAATTATTTTAATAATACTCTTGGAATATTAGGTATTATCTTAGTTTTTAGAAAGTTATCTGCAGATAATCAAGTTTAAATTCTCAGAAATTCTGCACAGCAGAATTTCTTCTTTCACTTTTCTCTCTACTCTTTACTCTTTTCTATTTAAAGCATACACTAACTACTTAATATTATCTTCATTTAATTCACTTGTTTAGTTCATTTTATATTTAAATATAAAATCAACAAATAAATATTATGCTAAATTCTAGTATATGAGAAATCAAAAAGATATAGTATAATTTTAATTGAAAAGGAGTTGGTAGTAATGAGAATGACAAAGATCGTTTGTACATTAGGACCTGCAGTTGACGATGATAAGATGGTTGAACAACTTATTTTGAATGGAATGGATGTTGCCAGATTAAACTTTTCACATGGAACTCACGCTGAACATCAAGTAAGAGTAGACAGAGTAAAAAGAGTAAGAGAAAAGCTTGGGATTCCTATACCTTTACTTATTGATACCAAAGGACCAGAAATAAGGCTTGGAAAGTTTGAAAAGGGAGAAGTTACACTTGAAACGGGAAATGAATTTGTATTAGTAAATGAAGACATTCTCGGCGATGAAAAAAAGGCTTCAATATCCCATAAAGAATTGTATAAAGATGTTAAGGTTGGTACTAGAATACTAATAAATGATGGGTTGGTAGCTATTGAAGTTACGAAGATAGTTGACAAAGATATATATTGTAAAATTTTAAATGGCGGAGCAATAAGCAACAACAAAGGAGTTAATATACCTGAAACAGATACACATCTACCAGCTATAACTGAACAAGATATATCAGATATTAAATTCGCAGTAGAAAATGGATTTGACCTCATTGCCTGCTCTTTTATAAGAAAGGCGTCTAATGTTACAGAGATTAAGAAACTTCTAAAGAAATTTGGAGGAGAACATATTAAGGTAATACCTAAAATAGAAAATCGTGAAGGTGTTAACAATTTTGATGAAATACTTAAAGTAGCAGACGGTATAATGGTAGCAAGAGGAGATTTGGGTGTAGAAATACCAGCTGAGGAAGTACCAATAGTACAAAAAATGATCATAGAAAAATGCTATAAAAATGGTAAGCCAGTAATAACTGCAACTCAGATGCTGGATTCAATGATAAAGAATCCAAGACCTACAAGAGCTGAATCCAGCGATGTGGCTAATGCTATTTATGATGGAACAAGTGCTATTATGCTTTCAGGAGAGAGTGCAGCAGGAAAATATCCAATCGAAAGTGTAAAGACAATGGCTAGAATTGCTCTTACTACTGAAAAAGCAATTAACTATGGAAAATTGCTTAAAACTATGGAATTTGATATGATGGGCAGCATAACAAATGCCATAAGCTATGCCACATGTAGTACAGCACTTCAATTAAATGCAGCTGCAATAATATCAGTTACGCATTCTGGTGAAACTGCAAAAATGATTTCAAGATTTAGACCAAATTGTCCTATAATAGCACCTACAGATAGTGAAGTAGTACATAGACAGCTTTCTCTGTCTTGGGGAGTAATACCATGCAAGGTTGAAAAGGTTGGAAGTATGGAAGAAATGTTTGATATAGGGGTTAAAAAGGCATTAGAATTTGGGCTTGTAAAGAACGGTGATGTTGTTGTTATAACAGCAGGAGTTCCAGCTGGAGTAAGCGGAACAACAAACCTATTAAAGGTTCACACTGTGGGAAATATATTAGTAAAAGGCAGTGGAATAGGTAAAGGAAAATTCACAGGCAAAATGTGTGTTTGTAAGACTCTTGATGACGTAGAAAAGAACTTTAGCGATGGAGATATATTAGTTGTAGAAAATACTAATAATGCTATGATCCCATACCTTAAAAATGCAGCAGCTATTATTGTAGAGGAGCCAGAAATGGATGGGCATGCTGTTACTGTTGGACTTACGCTAGATATACCTGTAATAGTTGGAGCGCATAATGCGTTAGAAATATTAAAGAGTGGAAGATTAGTTACAGTAGATTCAAATAATGGTTTAGTATTAAATGATAATATTTAGTATAACAAAATAATGATTTATGAAATTGCATAAATATATTGTTTAGAGCTCTGTTCACCATAATATAATTAGACATACTAATTTTTATGGTGGATTAAGCTCTTAAATTATGTAAATTCTTCAGTTTGTCATCAATAGATAAACAAATTCTATTAACTTACAAGCAGCCAAACCTGTCGAATATCCGATGTTTTCAAGCTTGATAGTTAAGTTTTCGTATTGTTTATCTGAAAAAGGAGCAAAAAATGTTTATTGAAGAGATTGGATTAAAGGTAATAACTGGGCCAATGTTCAGTGAAAAAAGCGGAGAGCTTATACATAGCATAAACATGGCGGAGACTTACGAAGGAAAAAAAGTAATTCTATTTAAACCTAATATAGCAACAAGAGACGGTAAGAATATTATTGTATCTAGGACAGGTTTATCGAGAAGGGCTGAAGAATTACCAGAGTTTATAACAGATGAGGTCATAGAAAATGTACTGGAAAACTGTGAACAATATGATGTAGTAGGTATAGATGAAACACAGTTTTTTAAAGGAAAGATTGTTGAATTGGTGCAAAGATTAATATTCACAAAGAGAGTAGTGGTTTCTGGACTCAATATGGATTATGAAGGAAAACCTTTCGGGAAAATGGGTGACATAATCGCTATGGCGGATGAGGTACAGCATATGTATCCAGTATGCAGCAAATGCAAAAAGAGGAGAGCTATCTTCAGCCAAAGATTAAGCAATGGAAAGCCTGTAACAAAAAAGGGGCAAACCATCTACGAAGGAGATAAGGAAAGTTACGAACCAAGGTGCAGAGTATGTTTCAAACCACCGTTTGATTAACCAAAAAATCCAGCTTAAGGCTGGATTTTTTGGTTAATTATTAATTTTTGAGTGGTATAGGGTAATTATTAGCGTCCAGAACTTTAAATTTATATTTATTAAATGTATCTTGAAGAACGGAGTTGAATTTTTCATCGCCGACAGAATCATAGTACTTTTTTATAAGCATTGGTACTCTATAATAAATTAATGCATTGTACTCTAAATCACTATATTTATCTAAAGGCTGCTTAAAATTCTTAGTCGTAAGAGCAGCTTTGTATATGGTGTAATTTAAGGCGATAGATTTATTATATACTGATTCAAATCTCTTTTTACCATAAACATCTTTATAGTAAAGAAGAGTAGAAAATTGAGTAAGAGGTTCATCTATCCAGGCATTTCTATATTCATCATTACCTACAAGACCATACCACCATTGGTGGGCTAATTCATGTACAACAGTGAACTCTAATTCACCAGTAGGACTGTTATATATTGCCCAGGTAAATATAGAATTAGCATTAATATTATCATATGCATAGGAGCCTATCATAACAAGATTTGGATACTCCATTCCTCCATTTAAATCAGTTTGAACTACAGAGCAAGTTGCATAAGGATATTCACCAAAGCGGTTATTAAAAGATTTTATGGCATCTACAGAGAATTTAAGAACCTTTTGGGCTTTATTTATATCTAATGCATAAGATTTTACTATGGTGCCATTTACGTTAGCTTTAGCAACCTTAAAGCTCTGACTTGCAACGACCGCAAAGTCTCTTACAGTGTCTGCCTGCATTTTCCATATCTTATTTCTGCCCCTAAGTTTTTCGGATACTATATTTCCTGTTGATGCTAGAATATATGATTTTGGAGCAGTAATTTTCACAGAAAAATTGCTGGTTTCACTGTAGAACGCATCACCTTTCTTATCGTATGCATGCTTATCCCATGCACCATCTTTATATACTGCAGCAATAGGAAAAATATTGCCTAAATTTATAAACTTATTACTATAGGCAAACCTATCAGAAAATCCATCGTAGCTTCTTTTTGGAACATAAACAATGTATTCAATAGATATTTTTACTCTTTTTTGAGGAAGTAGTTTTTCTTGAAGCGGTACTTTTAAAAGAGTATCATCTATACCTTCTACTGAGTATTTGATCTTTTCATTATTTACTTTTACACTGAGAATTGATATATCACCTTTGTATTTTTTGAATGCAGCAGCATACATATGGAAATATATTTCGCTGAGACTGTCTGACGAATTGTTTATATAATCTACTTCTTCAGTAGCATTCACTCTTTTGTTATCTGTGTCAAGATTCCAGATCATATTGTAATTGTTTATGTTACTTAATTTTTCTGCAGATTTAACAGGTACAGTATCATTTTTTACATGTTGTGATGACCACGCTTTTACATCAACAAAAATGTAGACAGCAGTGAAACATATCAGTAAACATGAGAGTACTATATTTTTTACTGTCAATCTTATATGTATTTTATTTTTCAAGCATATAAATACAGAAAATAGGACTGTAACAACTAAGAATATAATTCCACCTTGGACACCATACATTCCACCATTAAGTAGATCTACGTTCATAAAACCAAGGTTAAAGATTCCTGCTGATACTTTTCCTTCAACTGGTGTAGAGAGTAGAAAGTTAAATAGTAGTCTGTATGTAAAATGCATACCAATAACGTATTCAATTTTTTCTGATTTAATGTAAATTACACTCAATAGTACACCAAACAGTACATTGTTAAAGAAAGCTAAAGGTGTTATAGCTGAATTGAAAGGTATTGCTATTGCATATATTATAGATGCTAATATTATAGCGCCTACCAGTGTGAATTTTTTTCTGAAGTAGTTAAGCAGATACCCTCGAAACAACAGTTCCTGACCAAGTACATAAAGAAAAATATTTAATATTCCAAGTACAGCTACAGAAAAGATATTCTGGTCTTGTTTTACAAAACCAAGTACATTTGCCTCAAATGTTACAAGAAGCAATATAAGCAGGCACAGCGAAAAGAAAAATCCATAAAGCATACCTCTAAGAAAGTTATTGGCAGTAAAAGCTTTAAAATTCAGGCCATAATTGATAAATTTATCTTTATTCATTTTTACTAATATGAATAAAGTGATCAGTGCAGCAAGGAAATAAGGTACAAAATACAGTATCTTTGATAAAGCACTCAAAGAAGGTGTATAAGCTGATGAAATGATTATAGTCGTAAAAAGCAGTATCACCAGCAATAGAATCCCTTTAAAAAAAGGGCCAACGTATTTTTTCATAGTTTACCTCCAACTTTTATCTATTTGATGCAGTACATAAAAAGCCGTCAATTGTGAGTGGACTATTTATATACTAATGATTTATATTACAAATTTTGTTTTACTTCCATCCTTCGTAGGATTAATTTCAAGTCTAGCATTTATTCGTTCCTTAAGCTCATCTACATGAGAGATAATGCCTACAAGTCTTCCGTCATTTTGAAGCTCCATAAGACATTGAATTGCACTATCCAATGATTCAGAATCCAAAGTACCAAAACCTTCATCTAGGAATATGGTATCCAAATTTATTCCGCCTGAATAGGATTGAATTATATCAGCAAGACCAAGGGCCAAAGATAATGAAGCTTTAAAACTTTCTCCGCCGGAAAGAGTCTTTACATGCCTAAATTTTCCAGTGTAATTATCATATACCTCAAGCTCAAGTCCTTCCTGTTTTTTTCCTTTTCCTTTTTCTCTTTTCCTATAAAGCAGAAATCTACCTGAACTCATCTTGTATAGTCTTATATTAGCAGCTGAAATTATTTCATCAAAATAAGCTGCCAGCACATACCTTTCAAAGGTTATCCGTTCAGCATTAAAGCCATTAGCTGCATAAGCTAAATCACCTATAATATTAAATCTATCTTCTTCTTTTTCAATTTTTGTACTTAAATTGGTAATGGCAGCTAGACATCTTTTATTGCTATCAATTCTGGCAAAGATCTCCTTACTAAGTTGTTCAAGTTTTGTCTCATTAAGCTTAATGACATTAAGCTCATCTGAAAAAGTGTTAATATCAATTACAGAGAGTCCTTTACAATCCTTCTGTGCATCGTTAAGCCTATCCTTTAGACTCTTTACATTTTGATAATATGAGTTTATTTCACTATCTAGCTGCTGAATTTCAGTTTCTGATAATTTGAGCTTAGTATATTCTGCATAGTCTTTAAAACCAGCAGATAATAGAGCTTCCTTAAGTAGTTTTTCATATTTCAAAATAGATTCTTCTAGTTCTGAAATATTCTGTTTCTTTAAATTGATATCTGTCGTGCAAGCAGTTAAATCTTTTTCTAAATCATTAAATCTTTTTTGTGCCAGCTTATAGGACTTATCCAGTGCATCAACTTCTGAATCAATTACACATAGTTTTTTTGTCAGCTGTGATGTAGATCTAATATCAGGCGGAATTTCATTTTCTATCCTTGAAATAAACTCTTTTTTACTTTGAACCTTAGCGAAGAAATCAGTATATTCTGCCTCAAAATTAGTAACTGTATCTTCATGCTGTTTTACTAAATTATTAAGACTCTCTATAGATTTTTGGATGCCGGCAATGGAGTTAATTACGTTTAGAAGTTGTTTTTGGTTAATAGACAACTCGTTTAAATGCTCTCTTAGCTTCTTGCCTGTAGCTACTATGGTTTCTAAAAGCTGTTCTGGCTCATCAAGCTTGTTACAGTCAGCAAGATAATCATTTAGGTTTTCCAGCTTTTCACAGATACTAGATTTCATGTTAGTAATAGAACCATTTAGGTCAGCTAAAAATTTAAGTTTATCATCTCGTTCGTTTTTCAGCAGCTCGTATTCGGCTTTCAATTTTTTTAAATCATCTTCTGAAGGAATTCCGTCTATGAGCGCCGCAGGGGATGGATGCTCAAGTGAACCGCATACTGGGCAGGGCTCTTGCGGCATCAATCTTGACGCAAGAATTCCAGCTTGACCTTTACGATAACTATCGTCCATAAATTCATATTGTTTTTTCTTGCTTAAGTACCTATGTTCAAATTGATTAAAATCCTTTGTAGACGAATTATAATTATTTTTAGCATTAACATATTGAGTCAATAGCTTATGAAGTGAAAGCAGATTATCTATTATCGTCTTAACTTCAAATGCCATTCTATCTATTTTTTCTTTTTCAGCAGAAGCCTTTTGGGCTGCAGATAATTTTTTGCTATAGTCATCCAGGGCTTCTTTGTTATTTTTTATCTTTAACTTAAGGTCTGAAATATTATTTTGCTTCAAAGTAAGCTCTTTTTCCATTATGTTAATAGTTGAGAGTTCATTTTCATATGATTTTATATTCTCTTCGTAACTTTTTAAAAGAGCAATCTTATCAGAAAGTTCTTTCCTGTAATCTTCTTTAGATTCCTCCAGCTTCAGATTTTTTTTTGCAATTAAGATATCATCGTTAATTTTATTAAAATTATCTAATGCTTGTTTATATTGTATGCGCTTTAAATACAATTCTTCTTTTTTCTCTGAGAGGGTCTTATCGATAGCAGTAACATTAAGAGCTTTTCGTGCTAGCTGAAGATGAGTTGATTTATCAACAAAAATCTGTCCTTTTTCTATCAATTCATTATAACTATAAGATAAATTATCTAGATTACGAATTTTTTTATTTGTCTCTTCTCCAGAAATTATGCTTTTCTGAAGGTTTTCTTGTTTTAACTTTAATCCATTTATCTGTTTTTCAACGTCGGAAAAAGAATCTTTATCATGTGAAATAGCATATTTTAACCTTTCTACTATTTCCGGTACGTTAAAGTTATCTGACTGTAGCAGGTTATTCAAACTTTCATCATCACCTGCAGAAATATGCTTTATATAGGTATCACGCTCTTTTTTTATATCTGCAATTTTTCTATATAGCGTTTTACTTTCTTCATCAAGCTTCTTTTGTATTACTTCGAAATCTTCTGTAGAAAAAATTTTTCTGAATATGGTTTCTCGTTCGGAACTATCGCAATCAAGAAGTTTTCTAAATTCACCCTGAGGAAGCATTACAATCTGACGAAACTGAGTTTTATTAATACCGATAAGAGAAGTGATTTTTTCATCTACAGCACTTATCTTTGTTATGACTTTACCAGTTGGTAGAATTAGTTCAGCTTCAGCTGCTTTTAATGCAAAACCTTCTCCTCTGACTTTCTTTCTTTCCTGCTGAGGATACCGTATTACTCTATAGACTTGTTCATTTAATTTGAACTGGAAATCTACGAAGGTAGGCATAGAATCATCAGCGAAGTCACTTCTTAAGCCATCTTTATCACGGGAAGTTCCAGATGCTTCACCGAAAAGTGCATAGCTTATTGCATCGAATATAGTGGTCTTACCGGCACCAGTAGGACCTGTAATAAGAAATATATTGTTACTTTTTAGCTTTGTAAAATCTATTGTTTCAACTTGCGCATATGGACCAAATGCACTTATTGTAAGAGTTATAGGACGCATATTTATCTCACCATTTTCTCAACTTTTTCAATAATATTTGTTACTATATATAATTTTTCAGGCGATAAATCAGAGCCTTTTACTGATTTATAGAATTCACAAAACAATTCGAGCTTGGATTTATCTTTATAACCTTTTGACGCAGAAGTACTGCTTTGTGAATGAGCTGCTTGGCCTTCTCGAGATAACCCCATAGCATTAGGGTAAACTGAACGAAGTTTTTGCATAGGATCTACTAATTCACCTTCATCTGTAAGCTGTGCAAATATATAATCTTCAGTATTACCTAAACTGTATACTTCTGGTTTTAATAACTCTTTTAGAGGACCCTTTATTATGCGCATGTCTCTTTTAGGTGTCAGCTCCTTCAGAACCACATTTACGTTACCTATATTATCAAGGGTAACTATAGCAGCACTTTTTTTATGCTTAACCTCCGAAAAGGAGTATTTGAGCAAGGAACCTGAATATCGTATTTTATCACTTTTTATTTTCTGGGAACCGTGCAGATGCCCTAGAGCGGTGTAATTGAAAGCGTCAAATATGCTGGCGTCAATTATATCAGTGCCTCCTATACTCAGTGGACGTTCTGAATCGCAAGTGACAGGTCCTTCTGCAGAATCATCTTCCGAAGAAGAACCTTTTATATTTGATACATAACCATGGGCTATCATTATATTTCTATCATAACCATGAAAAGCAATATCCTGTTTTATATTTTCAATAATTTTAAGCATAACTTGTTCGTGAGTTGTTAGACTGTCGTCTTCAAATATGCTTTTAGCTTCTCTGGGATCTGAATATGGAACCATATAAAAGTTAACAGCACCAAACTCATCTTTTAATTGGATTTTTTTAATTTCTTTCGACAGCGTGCCAACTATGTGTAATCCGTTTTTAGTCAGGATACTGCTGCAAAAAGATATTCTTTCACCACTATCATGGTTCCCTCCAATAACAAGTATGGGTACTTTTAATTCTAATAGAATTTTACTGAAAACATCATCTATCAGCTCTACAGCTTCTACAGGAGGAATACTTCTGTCATACAGATCTCCAGCAATCAAAAGTGCATCAGGCTTCTCGGCTGCTATTAGTTCTACAAGCTGCTTTAATACAAATCGCTGTTCTTCCAGCATACTAAATTCATTAATTATTTTACCTATGTGCCAATCTCCTGTATGTATAAATTTCATCTATAATCCTCCAATGACCTTAAATCAATCGTGTACCATTGTTATCCTGAGAGATAAGATTCCTCTTCATGAGACTGCCTAAGGCATTTTTAAAATGGTTTTTGCTTACATGAAAGGCATCATAAATATCTTCAGGTGAACTTTTATCATTAAAAGGCATCGAACCAGAATGAGCCTTAAGATACTCTAGTATTATATCTTGAAGTTCAATCCGCTCTACCTTAGGGGTTTTTCGAGGTGTGAGGCCTAATTTGCCGTCTTCATATATTTTTATTACATTAAGATGGAGCTGATCACCTTCATGTAATGATGAAAAATATTCATTTGGAAGAATGATGCCCCTATATTTATTATCTACAGCTATCATTGCTGTATTATTTGTTTGAAAACCATAAACAGTTCCTGTTACTTTATCGCCGATTTTATAATCATCAGTGACATCAATATACTTATCTATATTTGTTGTTGCAGCTATACGCTTTGTTTTATCTACATATAGATAAAACAAGTAATAAAACCCATCCTTCAATGGATATAATTTCTCTTTAAATGGAACAAAAACGTCCCTTTCAAGTCCTATGTCTATAAAGCTGCCTATACGAGTCGAAGCAACAACTTTTAGGTATGCTACATCTCCTACATATGCTAAAGGCTTTTTCATCGTAGCAATAAGTCTATCCTTGGAATCCAAATATATAAATACTTCTACGAGAGAATCGACTTCTAACTCGTTACCCAGAGTACTTCCCAAAGGCAATAGAATGTCATCACTAGTATTTCTTGTACCGCCATCTAGAAAATAGCCAAAATTTGTTTTTCGTTTTACTTTTAATGTATTTAATTTACCTATGTTAATCAAATCAATTACCTCACTTTATTATCTATAGAATATATGCTACCATATTTGAAAAAATAAATACAGGAATATACACTTAATGTTCGTATTGTTTATTAATAGGACGTTGTTTATTAATAGGATGTGATGATCCAAAATCTATACCACTTATCGCTAGAAAGAGCTGAGAAGGTGCATAAAAAAACCAAATCAGATTAGAGGACAGTGAGTATAGAAACTTTACTATCCAATAATTTGAGTCTATCATGGGGGTTATATTAAAAATACCAACATTTATATCACATAGCAGAAAAAGAGTCATTCCCATCACTATAAGCACATTATTCGGAAGTGGAAATAATCTTTTTTTGAAAGCAGTGATTGAAAAATACACACTAGTTAAGAGGCAAGTAAAATAAAACAATGCCAATGGTATAATGATATCAATTTTCTTATCAGCGAAATTAAGTAAAATATAAATAGAAAATATCGTTAGAAACGATATTGAGAATCTGAGAATAACAATATAGACAGAGTTTCTTGAATACCGTAATGTGTGAAAAAACTGTACAATACAGAAAAACATAACTCCTAGTATAAATTTGTTTTCAACTACGAGAAAAAAATCAGATACTAGAGTGAAAAAAAGAGCTGCTCTTATCAGAAACAAGTCTTTTTTATTCAAATAACTTCTCGAATAAGCTAACGTTATAGAAAAACTCAAAATGATGCATATATACTTTAGAATATAAGTAGGAACTAAGCTATATACACCTGTAAAATCCGAATATAGAAAAACCAAATACAACATAGCTATACTTATTACTGATATTTTTATGTAATTGTTAAAACTTTTTATATATTGCATCCCCAAATCACCAACTAATGTTTCCTGTTTTTATTTTCAGGAAACCAACCTTTTTTTACTCTCTCTTTTTGTTTGAACAATTCGCCAATGCCCCATAGAAAGGTTACACCAATAATACCCAAAGATCCTGACAAGAATGGCGAATGCACCACTAGGGATACTGTTATACATGCTAGACCAACTATCAAAAAAAGAGACCAGCATTTTATCCCAAGATAATATTCACCTTTTATGACTATGATATGTCCTATACCAGTAGCTAGAAGCATTACTAATCCCATTGCGAAACCAAAATAATTTAAATACAATTTTATCACCTATTAAATAAAGTGTTGTGGCGTGAAAGCCACTTATTCATAATTATTGACTAAGTGAAACATACTTATACACCACAGCACTTTATTATTTCCATTTATTAGCCCACTTTTGTATTTCGTCTAATGCAAATTTCAAATCTTGACCTTTATCCGTAAGTGAATACTCTATTCTTACAGGAATCTCAGGATAAACCTTGCGTTCAATAATTCCTTCAGATTCCAAAAATTTAAATCTTTCTGTAAGCATTCTGTCACTTAAATCGGGTATAAGCTGTCTTATATCTGAAAATCGTTTAGGACCATCCATAAGTACCCTTATGATAAGTCCAGTCCATTTTTTCCCTAACATCTCAAAAGCTGCTTCAAATTTAGGGCAAAGATGAAAATCATTCATATTGTTCACCTCACAGATATATTTTACAACGCTAAAAAGGAAAAGTAAATAAACATTAATTTGTAGGTAATCTTTAGTAAGACTTCATAGAAAATAAAAGTTTATCCTGCTTATTATACTAGCTGTTTTAATTATTAAAAATGTATGAGATAATGGAAGAAATAAATTATAAATTAGGAATAAAGGCAAAAATCAATATTCAAAAGAATATGAAAGGTAGGGTTTTTATGCAGATACAATTTTACGGAGCGACTAAAACGGTTACAGGATCATGTCACATACTAAAAATAAAAGATAAAATGGTTTTATTAGATTGTGGTTTATATCAAGGTCATGATTCTAATGAAAGGGGTAATAGCTATTTTCCATTTGATGCATCAAATATTGACTATGTAATATTGTCTCATGCCCATATTGATCACTCTGGAAGGATACCGTTGCTGTTTAAAAAAGGTTTTAAAGGTCAGGTTATTACAACAGACGCAACAAAAGACTTATGCTCTGTTATGCTGCCTGATAGTGGACATATACAAGAAGCAGAAATAGAGTGGAAAAACAGAAAAAGGATAAGACAAGGGCTTGATTTGCTGGAACCAATGTATACCAGTGAAGATGCATCAAAATGTATGAAACTTTTTCATGGATATCCATATGATAAAGCTATTGAGCTATTTGAGGGGTTTAAAATTATATTTAGGGATGCAGGACATTTATTAGGTTCAGCTTGCATAGAGCTTATTATTAAAGAAGATAAGGAAATTAGATTAGTATATAGCGGTGATTTAGGAAATAAAAATATTCCTATTATAAATGATCCTACAAATATAAAATTTGCTGACTATGTAATAATGGAAACAACCTATGGTGATAGATTCCATACTGATGCAAAGGATGAAATGAAACAATTGGTTGGAATTATAAAGAAAACTTTTAAACGAGGCGGCAATGTTATAATTCCGTCTTTTGCTGTAGGAAGAGCTCAGGAAGTAATTTATGCACTCAATAAGTATGTGGAAAATAACGAACTCAAGGATTGTAAGGTATATGTGGATAGTCCATTGGCAGTGGAATCTACTGCAATATTTAAAAAGCATAATAAGTATTTTGATTCAGAAGCTAAGCAGCATGTAGAGGCTGGAGATGATCCATTAAACTTTAAAGGACTTACCTTTATAAAATCTCAGGAGGAGTCAGCAGAATTAAATAAAATAGAAAGCGGAGCCATAATAATATCTGCAAGCGGAATGTGCGAAGCAGGAAGGATAAAGCATCATCTTAAGCATAACCTGTGGAGAAAAGAAAGTTCCATAGTATTTGTAGGGTATCAGGCAGAGGGAACACTAGGAAGAGCTATAGTAGATGGTGCTAAAAAGGTAAAGATATTTGGTGAAGAAATAGCTGTAAATGCAGAGATTCATGTTTTTCATGGACTGTCAGGACATGCGGATAGGAATGGTTTATATGAATGGATAACTGGTTTTGAGAAAATGCCTCAAAAAGTATTTTTAGTTCATGGTAATCCAGAAAGTATGTTTAGTTTTAAAGAATTGCTGGACAATGACAACATCCATGCTGAAATTGTTTCAGATAATGAACTTATTAAGATAGGTGCTAAAGGACAAATAGAAGAGAACGGACAATATGTAAACAAAATCTCTACCAAGAGAAGATTGATTGAATTTATTAATAATCTGGATATAGAAAACATGAGCAGGCAGCAGATAATTGACAGCATAAAGGCCGGAAATTGGGAATAAGAAAAATGTTGTTCAAAATTAACAGCATACACAAGGTTATTTCTAATACTAATATCAATACAAACAAATAGAGTTTTTAACTCCTGCAAAATACAAATTAGTATGCCATAAAAGTATATTAAAATATAAATGGTTTGCCACCAATATTTATTTTTGGTGGCAAACCATTTATATTTTCAAATAGATTCATTTTGCTAAGATTTTAAAATATTGAAAAAGTGCAAGTTTTGCTGAAAAGTATAGTGTGTTTTTATGGAAAAGTTTATATAGATACAGATATTTATAATTTACAGAGTAAATATTTTTAAATTAATCTAGAAATGTAAATCTTGATTGGAGGTTTGAACTTATGATATTAGAAAAGGTAGATAAGCTATTCGACAGAGGACTTGAAATAACAAAGGATGATATTTTGTTTAACGGGAAGCCCATATATTTTTGGTCCGGAGAGATGCCATATTATAGAATTAATTCTTCGCATTGGGAAGACAGGTTAAAAAAAATAAAAGCAGCAGGAGTCAAATTTATAACAGCATATATTCCATGGAACATACATGAGAAAGAAGAAGGAAGATTCGATTTTACGGGTAAATCAGGGGATGACCGCTGTAATGTAGTTAGATTTATTAAGCTTATTGAAAAGCTTGGTATGTACTTTCTTCCTAAGCCAGGACCATTTATATGTGCGGAGGTACAGCATGGAGCTATACCTGATTGGCTTACAGCAAAATATCCTGAAATAGCGATGAAGGATAGTAACAATAGAGTTGTAGGATTTAGACAGGACAATAAACCTTTGCCGGATTTTCTTAATACTGTCTATTTAAAATATGTTGATAAATGGTACACAGCTGTGTATGAAAATATATTAAAAGATAGACAGTATCCACAGGGACCTATAGTGGCTATGCAGATAGAAAATGAATTTCCGTACAGCACAAGTGAACTTGCAAGTCCATTTTCGTGGGGATACTCAGAAGTAATTATAAACATGTTCAGGCGGTGGCTTAAAGAGAAGCATAGAGATATTCAGACCTACAATGAGAAGCATGCTTCTAACTATGTAAGTTTTGACTATATTGAACCGCCTAGAAAGCTTGATAGAGAGATATTAAATAAAAAGCATTGGCTTGCCTTTCAGGACTGGACAATGTTTAGGGAATACTATGGAGTTAAAACGCTTAAAACTTATGCTAGCATATTTAGAAGCTTAGGTATGACGGTACCTTTTTACCATAATGCAGGAATGCTTGAAGATGAAGCTCCAATGAATTTCGGCAGCCTTTCTGATGTGATGTGGATGGGGGTTAATTTTTGGCTGAGTGCTCCTCCTGAAAATGATATGGATGCTTATACTCAAGGTATAAGAAGATTAAAACAATTAAAAGGAGGACAAATAAACCGACCCAATTTTGCTCCGGAGCTTAATTGGGGATGGTCCGATGCCGGAAGATCTGATTTTCTTACAAGATACACTATGCCGTTTTTAAAGGGGACAAATGTCTATACCATAGTTGATGGAAATCAAAGCGGAACCTTGAATGAAAAACCTTATTCCAATAGTCCAGAACCTTATCCCGGAAGTTCACCTATAGATGCAAGTGGTAACCTAACAGATTGTTATGCAATACTAAAGAGACTCACAACATTCACAGAGACTGAAGGTGAAGAGTTTATTCAGGCAAAATACAATGCTGATGTGGCTATTGGATTTTATACACCCTATAATTACGCCTATGTATATACAAAATATGGCGAGGTAAAAAAAGAGTATTACAGTAACAAAATAAGCATACCTGTTGGAGCTAATGAATTCATGCAGAATGTTATGAAAGGATTTATAGAAAATAACATTGATTATTACTGTATTGATGTACAGAGAGCTTCAGAAAAAGCTTTGGGTAAAATTCCTGTAATGATAGCTTTAACTCAAGAAATAATGGATTCTCAAACTCAGAATAAACTCATCAATTACGTACTTGGCGGTGGAAAGCTAATTATTTTACCGATTATTCCAGATAAAGATTTAAAGCTTGAACCTGCAGTGAAGCTTAAAGACTTTTTCTTTAACGAAGATGGCGAGGATTGGAAAGAGATTAGTGATGGTAAGATAAATGAAACATTAGCTATATCTAGAAGTTTTGGAGAGGGAGAATTTATATTTATAGATCACTATGTTATAGATGGAAGAGTTTATCAAAAGATTTTAGACAAGATGAAGGTTAACACCAGATATGCATATTCAGAACAAGAAGATGCAGAAGTAATATCTCTAGCTAACTTTGAAAGCAAGGCTATTTATCTATTTATAAATAATAGAGGCATTAGTGATAAGAAAATTATAGTTCAATATTTAGATATTTTTGATAGAAAGTTATATAAAAAGCTTGAAGTCGAGTGCGGTAAAAAGTCAGTTTCTATAATTAAAGTTGTAAATGGGCAGATAGTAAATTATTCGATAAACGGTTTCGATGGAAGTTATAAAACTTCTTATTAAGCGCGTAAACACAGGGATTACAGTAATTTAAATAATGTAAGCTGGTTCATAAAAGTCTAATTATTTTCTGAAAGTATAATAACTTTTTGGGGAAATGTACAACCTATTAGTATATGTATAATTTACACAGTAAACGTTTCAGAGTTATTTTAGAATAGGTGCTGCACCAATGACAGATGAAAATAAAATATTTTGAGAGGAGAGCTAACAATGAGGAGTATGCAAGTAGGAAAATCAGATACTCACCATAGAAGAACTAACATGAATAAAAAAAGTGGTCTTCTTAAAGACATTAGAGATCATAGAACCTTATATCTGATGGTATCACCTGCAATTATTTTATTCATAATATTTTCCTATCTTCCTATGATGGGTATATATTATGCATTTACTAAATACAACTTTTATGGTGGTTTGATGAACAGTCCATTTGTAGGATTTGATAATTTTAAATTTCTATTTCAAGGAGGAAGCAAAGCTATTATATGGACACTAACAAGAAATACAGTTTTGTATAATTTAGCTTTTATCATAATAGGTAATTCACTTCAGATTATAACGGCAGTTTTGCTTAGCGAACTGAGTGGAAAATTATTTAAAAAGCTAACTCAGTCAGTGATGTTTTTACCATATTTTATATCATTTGTACTGGTAGGTGCTTTTGTATATAATCTATTTAATTTTGAACATGGTTCTGTTAATGCACTCTTAAAAAGTATTGGACTAGCACCTGTTGACTTTTATTCACATCCTTCATATTGGAAATATATTTTAGTGTTTTTCAATGTGTGGAAGGGACTAGGATATGGAACTGTTATATATTTGGCTGCCATAATGGGAATAGACAGAGAAATATATGAGGCAGCTGATATTGATGGCTGTAATATCTTTCAAAAGATAAGATATCTTACGCTTCCACTTCTGAAACCAACATTTATAATGCTGCTTTTGTTTAGTATAGGAGGCATCTTACGAGGACAGTTTGATCTATTCTATCAAGTAATAGGAAATAACGGAGTACTGTTTAATGCTACAGATATTATAGATACATATGTTTACAGATCCCTAGCTGTAAATTTTGATATTGGAATGGGAACTGCTTCAGGACTTTATCAATCTGTATTCGGATTTGTGATTATTATAACTTTAAATTCGGTTATTAAGAGAGTAAATGAGGATTATGCGTTGTTTTAGGGATAGAAAAACATTTTATGGATGGAGGTAAACTAAATGGCGGCAAATTCAATTAAAAAAAGTACATCTGACATTACTTTTAATATAATCGGTTATGTAATAATATCAATACTTACAATACTGTGTCTAGTACCATTTTGGTTAATAATATCAGGATCGTTTACATCAGATAGAGCAATTTCAAAGTATGGATTTTCACTTATGCCAAAACAATTTTCCTTACAGGCGTATAGGCTGCTCTTTGACAATCCAGGGCAAATACTAAAGGCTTATGGAGTCAGCATTATGATAACTTTGTTAGGAACCCTGGGAGGAATAATAATAATGTCTATGGCAGGATATGTCCTTCACAGAAAGGATTTTAAAAATAGAAATAAAATATCATTCTTCATATATTTCACAACCCTGTTCAATGGAGGACTTGTACCTTGGTATATATTGATAACTAAATATCTGGCATTAAAGGATTCATATCTTGTGCTTATAATTCCTGGTATGGCAAGTGCTTTTAACATATTGCTGGTAAGAAATTTCATGAGCTCCATACCCGAGGCGCTTATTGAATCAGCAAAAATAGATGGAGCTGGTGATTTCCTAATATACTGGAGGATAGTATTACCTCTTGCAAAACCAGTATTGGCTACAGTAGGGTTGTTTTTAGGGCTTGGATATTGGAATGATTGGTTTATGGCATCACTTTTTATAAAGAGTCCAGAGAAGTACCCGCTTCAATATTTACTGTATAAAACACTTCAAAGTGCGCAATTTTTAAGTGCTTCAACAGCTTCTAATTATGTATCGGCACAGCAATTGCCGACCGAATCTCTGAAAATGGCAACAGCAGTAGTAGCTACTGGACCTATAATACTTCTTTATCCATTTGTACAAAGATACTTTGTACAAGGTATTACGATTGGAGCCGTAAAGGGCTAATATAGTCTATTAATTTATGGTTGAATGCTTTAATTAATTATTATTAGCTTTCAATAGATGTGACATATGAAATTGATGATAGTGTAAAGTTTACTATGAAAAAAATTAGTAAAGAAAAGTAAAGTTGAAAAGCAAAAAAAGAGTAGAGAAAGTTAGGGCAAAATAGGTAGGAGGAAGAAGTCGCCACCCTTGACAGCATGACAAATTAATGCAGTGAGGAAAGTATTAACGGCGAAGGAACTCAAAAACAGAGAGATATAACCGTCAATATCACAGCATTGTAGCA
>NZ_MZGV01000030.1 GCF_002029235.1 Clostridium oryzae | reverse complement strand
ATATATGGAAATATAAATGAGACTTTAAATGGTTTGAAATTGTTCTATAGTTTATATTTAACTTATATGAGCTTTTCTTCAACAAATCCCATTCAATTAAATCTAACACTTTTTCGAATAATAGTGTATAATTATCTTGTTTTTTCAATAGTCAGTATCCTCCTTAAAAGTTTGTCCAAACATTACTTTACTAAGGATACTGACTTTTTTAAATGCTAAAATTTTGGACCCGCTACTAAAGTTTTCTATTTATCTTGTCAATATGATTTCATTTCCATTCTCTGAACACCAGTGTTAGAAAATAGTGTTTTTTTCAATTGTGGATAACTCTAAATTAATATCAAGATACACCACTAAATAGGAGAAAAGGTGGTTGCTAAATAAAAAAACGGTACAGCGTGTTTACGAAGAAGTTAAAAAGAGACAGTAATATATTTTGAAGTTAGTGAATTAAGATAGAAAGGTAATAGAATTAATAAAATAAAAGTAATTTGTTAATATTAAGAGTTAGGGCATTAAAAATGGTTACATCCGACGGAGGCATTTGGAGTGAGTTTAGCAATTATCCGTGTCTTTTAGGCAAATTTCCGTTAAGATGGCGAATTGTTTGAGGCGCAGCCGAGTTATGAGCCATTAGGAAATTTGACTAAAAGATGCGGTAAAATTGCTTAACGAGCGGAACTATCCGACATAGGGTGCAACCATTTTTTATAACTAATATAAAGATTTATCCCTTTTGTGGAATTTTCGGCTTATTGCTGTACTTTTCATATCGTCAGGGCGAATTTTACTTCCGCTGTCTAAATATGAACTAAAAGTATCAGGGTCAAAAGACATTGGAGCATCATATCTATCTTCAGCATTTTTCCTGCCTTTATCATTATTATCCATCTGATTACCTCCTCAGTATTGATTATGCCATGCGAAAATTTAGTTTCACATGGCAATCATTATATTGTATAGTTACTTTTTGTTTTTATTTTTGTCATGTATTTTATCTAAAGCATTTCTATTGTCAATACCAACCGGATGTACATCATTATTATTAGCTTCATTTGAATTGATAATTTTAGGATCTAAGGCCATTGAATCATTATATCTATTTTTATCTTTATTATCCATAAGCTTCCTCCTGAATTTTATAATTGATTTTAGAAAGAATTCAAACTCTTTATAGTATGTGCAAAAAAATACTATATATAATTGCTACAAAATAAATTCAAATTTAATAAGCTAATACATAGCAAAATAAATAGGAACAGTTCTTCATTATTACTATAAGGATTGAATTCTATGGATATGTAAGGGAGAAAGGTAAATGAAAGGAATCATAATTATTGGTGGAGGCTGGGCCAAACAAGCAGTTTTATGGGTTTGACCGCAAATGAAAATTCATAAAATTTGCAACTGTGGCTACAGTTACCCTGCTTGCCGGTAAACGAAGAGGCGAAAAATGCACTATTTACGGATTTTCGTTTCAAAAAAAATCTTATTTACACTATTGACAACCGTTTAATACAGATGTATTATGCAATCAATCTAACACACTTGTGTTAGTAGAAAGGGTGATTATATGAAAAGGCTTCCCGAAGCAGAATTTCAAGTGATGAAAGCTATCTGGACCTATGAGCCTCCAGTAACCTCATCTATGGTAATGGGTCATTTATCGAGAGAAAAAAGCTGGCCTATACAGTCGGTTGTCACATTACTTAGCAGGTTGGTAGAAAAGGAGTTCTTACGCTCAGAAAAAAAAGGCAGGGAAAGATTATATTACCCACTCGTTTCAAAGAAAGATTATCTTCAATTTGAAACCAGGAATTTTGTTAAGCAATACCATGAAAATTCATTTATCAGTCTGCTATCGGCGCTTGATCAAGACAAGAAACTGACTGACGAGGATTTAGACAACTTGCAAGAATGGATAAGGAAACGGAGGTCTAACTAATGAAACGGATATTTTTGGTTGAGGACGATAAAGCAATCGCTAAAAACCTTGTGCTTTTACTCCGCTCAGAGGGATTTACAGTCACTCACGCCCATACGCGGAGTGAAGCCCTTGCCGCGCTTACCAGAAATAAATTTGACTTGGCGCTTATAGATATTTCTTTGCCTGATGGAAATGGCTTTACGGTTTGCACGGAAATCAAAGAAGGGCAGGATGTTCCCGTTATCTTTCTGACGGCTTCCGGCGATGAAGCAAGTGTTGTTACCGGGCTGAACATGGGTGCGGACGACTATATCACCAAGCCTTTTCGTCCGCGTGAATTGATTGCGCGAATTGGAACAGCTCTGCGAAAAAGCGGGCGTTCTCCATCGGCTTTTGAAATTTGCGGGCTTCATGTCGATACGGCAAGCGGCGTCGTGAAAAAGGACGGCAGTGAGGTTTTTCTTTCAGCCTTAGAATATCGCTTGTTGTTGGTTTTTATTAATAACCCCAAAAATATTATCACAAGGAGCAGGTTACTTGACGAATTGTGGGACGCTGCGGGCGAGTTTGTAAATGACAATACATTGACTGTGTACATTAAACGCTTGCGGGAGAAGGTAGAGAATGACCCAGCAAGCCCGCAAATCATTCTGACCATTCGAGGGATAGGATATAGATTGGGGGACGGATATGCTTCGGAATAGAGAGTTTCGGCAGTTTGCCATTTTGTTTTCCTTAATAGCTGCCACTACTGCGACGCTGGGGTTTGCAATAAGTACGGCGTCTGGAATGCTTGCTATTGCTTCCGCTGCCGCTTTTGGAACAGCATTTTTTGTGTTTACCAAAGCTCGATATAAAAGTATTGCGCAAATTTCAGATCAAATCGATCTCGTACTTCATAATGCTGACCATCTGTATATTTGTGAATCCGACGAGGGTGAACTTTCCATTCTTCAAAGCGAGATAACAAAAATGACAATGCGTATTAGGGAGCAAAACGACGCACTAAAAAAAGAAAAAGAACATCTTGCAGAGTCGCTGGCTGACGTAGCCCACCAACTTCGAACACCTCTAACGTCCGTGAACCTTATTCTGTCATTGTTAGAGAATAACCCTGACGAAAATCAACGGAAAGAATTGATATGGGAAACAAAAGAATTGTTTGTACAGATGGATTGGCTGCTTACTTCCCTGCTGAAATTATCTCGCTTGGACGCAGGCATTGTGGTGTTCCAAAGTGAGCAGGTAGATGTAAACAGCTTGATATCTGCAGCACTTCGTCCATTCCTAATCTCTATGGAACTGCACCATATTGATTTGCAAATGAATGAACTGAAAGGGATGATTATTCAGGGCGATTCAGGTTGGCTTTCGGAAGCAATTCAAAACATCCTCAAAAATTGCATAGAAAGTGTAGGCGAGAATGGGAAGATTGAGATTTTTTGCGAGGACAACTCATTGTTTACAGAGATTATCATACACGATAGCGGCACAGGCTTTGAAAAAGAAGATTTACCCTACCTGTTTGACAGATTTTATCGTGGAAAAAATCCAAACGCTACGGGATATGGAATTGGACTAGCTCTCTGCAAGATGATTATAACACGACAGGGTGGAACGATTATCGCAAAAAATCATCTACAAGGTGGCGCGATATTTTCCATTCGTTTCCCAAAGTGACGAATCTCTCACCTAAAAGTCACAGAGATGTAAGCATAAGGTTCTATTATATGGGTAAAACATAAGAAAGGAGACTCACATAATGGAGTTTTTAAAAGTTGAAAATTTATGCAAGGTCTACGGCAAGGGCGAAAACCAAGTTATCGCGCTTGACCATGTTTCGCTTACGATAGAAAAGGGGGATTTTACCGCAATCATTGGCTCCTCTGGTTCTGGTAAATCCACCTTGCTTCACATCATCGGTGGTGTGGACGTACCTACAAGCGGAAAAGTGTATTTGGAGGGGCAAGATGTATATGCACAAAATAATGAAAAACTTGCCATTTTCCGCAGGCGTCAGGTAGGACTTATATACCAATTTCATAACCTCATTCCGACTCTTAATGTGGTGGAAAATATCACCTTACCTATACTGATGGACAAGCGAAAGGTCAACAAAGAAAGGCTTGATGACTTACTAGAACTTCTTGGATTATCAGCGAGAAAAACACATTTACCTAATCAGCTATCAGGAGGACAGCAGCAGCGTGTTTCCATAGGACGTGCTTTGATGAATGCCCCAGCGGTCATGCTTGCCGACGAACCAACTGGTAGTTTGGATAGCCGAAATGGTCATGAAATTGTCAAGCTACTGAAAGCAAGCAATAAAAAATACAATCAGACACTTATCATAGTAACACATGATGAAAATATAGCCCTGCAAGCAGACCGCATTATCGGTATATCAGACGGGAAAGTAGTGCGAGACGAGAGGGTGAGAGCATGAATATCTTTAATAAAGTTACGCTGCAAAGTATGAAAAAAAGCCGCACACGAACGCTTGTAACGGTTATGGGAGTCATTCTCTCCGCTGCATTAATTACCGGCGTAATAACCTTTGGAGTTTCCCTGATGCACTATATGGCAAATGGAGCGGCTCAAAAGTACGGCGATTGGCACGTTCAATTTCCTAATGTAACTTCTTCTTTTGTACAGGAACGAAACCATGACCAAGCTGTCGATAACACCGCCTTCTATGAAAATATAGGCTACGTAAAGCTTAATGGCGTGAAAACACCAAATAAACCCTATGCTTTTATAGCTGGCTTCAACAAGAAAGCCTTTCATACCTTACCTATCACCATGATGGAAGGAAGGCAACCTAAAAATGACGGAGAGATCATTGTTCCCTTGGCCTTGGAGGTAAAGGGCAGCGTTAAATTTGCGGTGGGTGATAAGCTTTCACTTGATGTGGGAAGCCGTATGAATGGCAACAAGAATCTGGGTCAACACTCCCCTTACATTTCCGGGAAAGAAACTCTTGTTCCAAAAGCAAAAAAAACTTACACCGTTGTAGGGATATACCTAAAACCTTACTTTGAGGAATCTTCCGCGCCGGGATATACCTTGATAACAAAAGTAGGTCCCCAAGGCAAAGCAGACAACTTCAGCCTATTTGTGAAGCTTAAAAACCCCCGTAGGGTTCATAGTTATGGAAAGACCACAGCGGTAAATCATAGCTATGTTTTTAATGATGATGTGCTGCGTTTCATGGGTCTTTCCGAAAATGGGGTATTCAATACGTTTCTATACTCCCTTGGCGGTATTGTCATTGCCATAGTCATGATTGGCTCCATTTTTCTCATTTATAATTCCTTCAATATATCACTGAACGAACGAACACACCAGTTTGGGATTCTTTCATCTGTGGGAGCCACTGCAAAACAGCTGCGAAACTCGGTGCTATTTGAGGGACTTTGTGTCGGTGCCATGGGCATACCCATCGGTGTTATAGTTGGCTTAGGAAGTATAGATATTGTGATTTCCGTTGTAGCCAAGAAATTTAATAGCATTCTATACGCCAATGTTCCTTTTAACTTAACCATATCTCTCCCAGCAATTATTGTAGCGGCGGTGGTGAGCATAGTTACCATCTTGATTTCTGCCTATATCCCAGCAAAGAAGGCGGCAAATACACCAATTATGGAGAGTATCCGACAGACCAACGAAATTAAAGTTCAATCCAAAGCGATAAAAACGTCAAAATTATCACAGCGTATTTACGGTTTAGAGGGAACTCTTGCACTAAAGAACTTTAAAAGAAATAAGAAACGGTATAGAAGCATTGTACTATCACTGGTTTTAAGCGTAGTCCTATTTATATCTACCAGTTCCTTTATAATAGATATAAAACAGTGGTCAGGTGAGTCAAAGGAGTATAATAACTATGACATCAGCTTTGCTACACAGGACATGGATGATAGAGAACTATTGTCGCTGTATGGCAAACTAAAAACAGCCCCTGGTGTTTACCAAAGCACCTGTCAAGCAATTATGGATTGTTCCGGTACTGCCAAAGCAAGTGATCTTTCAGATTCATATTGGAAAAATAAAGGTTCCCATTCCCAGAACCAAATTGTTAATCTTCTAATAGAAATGCAGTTTCTTGATGACAGCACATATATAAAAATTATAAAAAGCTTAGGCTTGCCTGTAGATGAGTATACTGGACAAAATGCAAAATTCATCTCCGTGGCAAAAGTGAGTGAGCATTTTAAAGACAATAAGACTCATCATGTTAATGAGTTAGCTAATCTATTCAAGAGGTCTACCATGAATTTTACCATTACTCAAAAAACAAATAGCAAGATCAAGATGGCGCAGCAACGAAACATAAGGACTAAGTTTGTCAATATAGTTCCTCCTGGTCCAACTAAAACATTAGAAAACACTCCAATAAAGAAGTCTGCTAAGGATTCATTGTCTTTTAGCGTGATTGCCCCCTATTCGCTGAAAGACAAGTATATACCTGCTGATATAAAGGTTGATAAAGGTTTTACCTTTAAATCGAAAAGTCCTTCGCAGTCCACCGCTGAAATGAGTAACATCATTAAGAGT
Source organism: Clostridium oryzae (assembly GCF_002029235.1). Lineage (GTDB taxonomy): Bacteria > Bacillota > Clostridia > Clostridiales > Clostridiaceae > Clostridium_AE > Clostridium_AE oryzae. Next base: position 43,884 of record NZ_MZGV01000030.1, on the reverse strand, counting down.
GCTGGAATTACAGCTAGTTATAACTTGACAAATTTTTCTGAGATGCTTGAGCAGAACCGTAATATGGTGTTTATTGCCAATGTGTTCAGCTATACCTTTGTCATACTGATTTCACTGATTGCCATTGCCAATGTATTCAATACCATTTCCACCAATATCAAGCTGCGCCGGCGGGAACTTGCCATGCTCCGCTCTGTGGGGATGTCTGACCGGGATTTCCAAAAGATGATGAATTTCGAGTGTGGCTTTTATGGCATGAAGGCGTTGCTTTTTGGGCTTCCTATAGCATCAATCTCTTCTTGGCTGATTTACAAGGTAATGGGGGGCAATTCCAATTTTGTGTTTCCTTGGGCCAGTACCGGAATCAGTGTGTTCAGCGTGTTCTTTATCGTGTTCATTACAATGCTGTATTCCACTAGCAAGATAAAAAGAGAAAATATTATTGATTCACTTAGAGATGACATGGCTTGATTCAAAACCTATATTGACTTGATACAAAATCAAAAACATCTAGTTCATTTGATTGACAATCGTCATGAAAGGCGATTTAACTTCGGGCTAAATTGGCCCGAAGTTGTACTGCCATAAAATATGGCAAAAAACCGTTATTTTTAAGATAATACAGGCATGAAAATATGTCTGCTTTACGACGTTTTTTTTCTTTTGCTGTTGTACGAGAAAAGGAGATGATTATTTTGTGAAAAGACGCATGCGTTAGCTATACACAAATGGTCATATTACTTTGTTGCACAAGGTTGTTGTGGTATCTTAGATCAATGGATGATGAATGGTATGATGGAATCAATAAATGATGTGGTAGACTTTGCTGATAAACTTATTAGAAATACATTAAAACAATTTTAGAGCATTAAAACAATTTGTGGTCGTTAGAAATTTTCCTCCAATATAATTTTAGCAAAATATCATAATAATGTATGTAATATATGTTATAATTATCCTACAATCAAGGCGTAATTGTAAGATATAGTGAATATAGGTTATTTATATTCGGGGAAGGGTGGTCAGTATGGACAAGAATTCTGTATATAAAACAAACAGCTTCTATTGGGATACAAAAGGAAACGACTTTTTAGAAGCAATAGTACTTCCTTTGTACGGAGCATTTATCTCAGAAGAAAAATGTCAACTTTTTGGTGATGTATCAGGAAAAAAGATGTTAGAGATAGGCTGTGGAAACGGCCAATCCTTGCAATATCATGGGGATCATAAAGCATCTGAACTATGGGGTATAGATATATCAGAAAAACAAGTCGAAAAGGCAAAACAACATTTGACGGCTTGTGGTCTTTCAGCAAAATTGATTTGTTCTCCCATGGAAGAAGAATGTGGTATCCCCAAGGATTATTTTGACTTTGTTTATTCGATTTACGCCATAGGCTGGACAACCGACCTTGAGGGAACTTTTTGTAGAATCGCTTCTTACTTAAAGAAAGGTGGTGTATTTATTTTTAGTTGGTCTCATCCTATACACAAATGTGTTGTTGCTGAAAATAATATACTTGCTTTTAAAAAATGTTATTTTGATGAATCTTGGTATTCAGTAGCTCTTGATGAAGGTGCACTAACATTATCGGACCGTAAACTATCAACCTATGTGAATGCGTTGGCAAAAGCAGGATTTGTAATTGAGCAAATGATTGAGGAATCTGATGATGAAATTATGCAATTACGGAACGATAACAGCGATTTTGCAATAAAAGCAAAGATGCTTCCTGTAACTTTCGTAGTCAAAGCAAGAAGGCTATAAGAGTCAGGATATGCATTATCTATATTTGTTTTTTTATCTAACAAAAAGCAATAAAATTGATAATCCGTTAACATCTGTTTATTAAATAACGGGAAAATACAAACAGAGCGTTTTATAATAGAATTCGGGAGGTGAAGTTATGGACTGGGTCGATAGAATGAATAAAGCGGTTGAATATGTAGAAAGTAACTTGAATGGTGAAATCGATTCTAATGAGATAAGCAGGATTATGGCATGCCCTTTTAATATATTTCAGAGATCTTTTATTCAAATTACTGGAATTCCTTTATCAGAATATATCCGATGCAGAAAACTTACCTGTGCTGCCTACGAATTGCAAAATACAGATAATAAGGTAATTGATATCGCTTTAAAATACGGGTATAAATCATCGGATGCATTCAGTGTGGCTTTTAAGCATATACATGGTGTTGCACCGTCTATGGTAAGAAAAAACAATATAAAGCTAACATTCTATTGCCGTTTGTACTTTGCACTTACTATTAAAGGAGTTGATAAAATGAATTATAAGATAACTATCAGAGAACCTTTCAAAGTAATTGGAAGAAGACGTACGACACCGTATGGAGGAGGTACTTGGGCAATCGTTAAAAGTGATGGAAGTGCTGAAACCATGAAAGAGTTAAGCGGACACATATGCGATTTGGGCTTATGTTTTGGTTTTGGTGAGGATGGCAGCAATGACTATATGTGTGGTATTGAATGGGATAAGGAGGACATTGAAGAATTCGATAGTTATACGTATCCATCTGCTACGTGGTTGATTTTTGAGGCAAACGGAAAAATATCTGAACAGGTGCTTAATCAAGTGTGGCAGCGAATTAATCACGAATTTCTTCCTCAAAGCAAATATAAAAAATCAGGATTACCTACTATTGAAAAATATGTCTTATGGGACGATGCGGCAGATATTTGCAATGTTGAGATATGGATACCGGTTGCTATAAAATGATCTTTAACAATAATATGTCTATGATTTAATTCGCAATTTTTTTATTTAACAAACAAACAGTAAAATCGAATACTTTTTAGGACACCGCATTATTCATAGATGGATTTTGAGGTGTTTTTTAGTTCTCATTTCAAATTGAATTTTTTCATCTAACCATATCAAATTTTATGGAATATATGTGATAAATGCTATAATTATTCTATGGCAAGTAAAAGTTATTTAAAGAAGATATAGACAAATAGTAAGTTTAAAAAATTATTTTGGAGGAAGACCGATATGAATTTGGAAAAATTTAATGAGGTTGCTGTTAAGCTTGGAGTATTAGGAATAAAGGTTTCTCAAAACGGGAAACTTATAGCACAAAAGCTTTGGGATGAGGAATGCCGAAGAAACATCTACTCTGCAAGTAAGAGTTTTACTTCTTGTGCAGTTGGACTTGCCGTACAGGAGGGTTTATTATCTATTGATGAAAAACTTGTGGATGTATTTGAAAGGGATTTGCCGCAAAACGTTAGTGATTATCTTGCAAAGGCTACTGTTCGAGACTTACTTACCATGTGTTTAGGGCAGGAACATGGCAGTTTGATGGGTGCACAGAGACCACTTTATGCTGAAGATAATTGGGTTAAATTGTCTTTAGCTATACCTTTTGTATATGAGGCAGGGACACATTTTGTTTATAACAACGTAGGTCCTTATTTAGCAGGAATACTTGTACAACGTAGAGCTGGATGTGATTTGGTGTCATATCTTACACCAAGGTTGTTTCAGCCATTAGAAATTAAGAGACCTACATGGGAAATTGATCCTTTGGGGAACACTTTTGGTGCAGGAGGACTATTTCTTACTTTATCAGAATTTCACAAGTTTGGAATGCTGTATTTACAAAAAGGTCGGTGGAATGGAAAGCAGCTAATTTCAGAAGCATGGGTCATGGAAAGCACCAAAAAGCAGGTTGAGAATAGAAATGACTCATATGGTTATGGGTATTTATTTTGGGGTGGAGAGAATAATTCTTTCCGTGCAGATGGTAAGTATTCACAACTTTCAATTATATTGCGAGATAAAGATGCTGTTATTTCAATTGCTGCTGAATGTAGAAAACCAGCTAAGTTGATGAGAGTGATTTTTGATGAAATATATCCACAACTTTAGAGTATGCTAAGGTATAGTAAGCAAAAGTATATATCAGATATAATATAATGAAGTATATATCAGGAGGGTACTAAATGTGCGGAAGATATTATGTTGATGATGAAACATCGAGAGAAATTCAGAAAATAGTAGCAGAGTTAGATAAGAAATTAAATAAACCTAAATATAAAACAGGTGAAATCTATCCCACTAATGATGTGCCTATTCTGGTGGCTAAAAACAAAAGTATTGAAGCGGATATATTAAAATGGGGTTTCCCTAACTTTAAGAGCAGAGGGGCAATCATAAATGCATGTTCAGAGACAATCTTCGAGAAAAAAATGTTTAGAGAAAGCTTAGTCTCGAGAAGATGTGTTGTTCCTGCATCCGGTTTTTTTGAATGGAACACAAATAAGGAAAAAATCTATTTTACGCCAAAGGATGAATCAATTATGTATATGGCAGGAGTCTTTAATATCTATGATAGCGACGCCAGATTTGTGATATTAACAACAGGTGCTAACTCATCAATATCAGATGTCCACAACAGGATGCCTTTACTCCTGTCAAATAGTCAGATAGAATCATGGATATTTGATGATATGCAAACTCAGACAATCTTAAATCAAATTCCTTATCTATTAAATAGGTCAAGTGATTTTGAACAGCAGACTTTTGATCTGTTTTAGAACAATGAGTCATGGCACTTTGAATCCTGTAACCTTAAAAGCCGTTGAGTAAAATCAAGGCTCTTTCTACTTTTTTGTTAGTCATATTGATAAAGAAGATAAGATAAATGTGTACAGAATATGGGATCATTATTACACAAATTATTTTAATTTTACATCTAGTCCCATAAACGGTCGTTTATTTACAGCACACTTCGCTGTTACTGTTTTCCTATTCAGAGTGGTAAAAGCCTGATTTCTTCTTTTCACAGTTTTGTAATAGAAATGATTTATTTATATACACGCTATTTATTATCTTGTATATAAGAAAACTTATAGAAGCAATATGAATATAGCTATTGTTTCATTGTATTCATAAAACAATAAACAATAGCTAGGCCCTAAAGAAAAATTATCATAAAGTACAAAGATAATACTTGGTTTTAGAGAAAACCAGAATAAGTCATTAATTTAAAATGAAAGCGTTGACAGAACATGAATTTGATGATAAAATATTTGTGAAAGACAAGAAAACGTATTCTCAAAAATAACTTAAACGGAAATTACTTTGCCTAAGTAGTAAACAGTTCTTAGCACTAATACATATTGGTTGCACTATGCTGTTCTTCTATATTGCTTGAATATTTATAATCTGAGAAGCCAAAGTGTAATTACTGAAATAATATTGACAATATATGTAGTCAGCTATAAAATATGATTAGAACATGAATGCGTATTCATAGAGTAGAGGATGATGTTTGATTGATTACAATGAAAGATATAGCAAAAATGGCAGGAGTTTCTCAAGCAACAGTTTCAAGAGTTATTAATGGAAATGCTTCAGTTAATCCCGAAACCAAAGCTAAGGTTATGGAATGTGTTAGAAAACTTGATTATCAGCCAAATATAATTGCACAGAGCTTAGTTGGCAATAAGACTTTGCTTATAGGCGTTATTATTACAGATATATCTAATCCTTTCTTTTCAGATATAATTAAAGCAATAGAAAGCGAAACAGCAAATTATGGATATAGTATTATATTATTTAACACAGATGGTGATCTGGAAAAAGAAAAAAAATATATGAATATATTAAAAAATTATAATGTTGACGGAATTTTTATCGTTCCTAGCGATTCGAAGGATAAATATTTTATAAGTCTGCAAAACAGTAAGTTGCCTATTGTTGTTATTACTCAAGATGTCAAAGGATTTAGCTGTGTTTCTATATCTCACTATTTAGGTGGGAAGAAGGTTGCAAGTCATTTGATAGAAATGGGATATTCAAAATTTGTATTTATTGGATATGAATGTGATGAGAAAGAAAGGGGGTTTAAAGAAGAAATAGTAAAGTCTGGATTTGATTTAGATAAAAATTATATTTTTATTAATAAGGGTGAAAATAAACAAATAGCTGATGGCTTAAAAAAGTTTGTCCTTAGTAACTTAAATGATGAGGGGATAGGAATTTTTACACATAATGATATCGAGGCACTTATGGTTCTTCATATATTAAAAGGTATGAATGTTAAGATACCTGAAAAAGTGGCATTAGTTGGTTTTGATAATACCTATATTTCTAAAGAAGTTAGCCCAAGTATCACAAGTGTGGCACAGCTTGTTGAAGAAATTGGGAGACGAGCAGTTGAAATGTTGATGGATATAATTAATAATAGTGAAAAGCAAAAAGAAAGACATATAATATTAGAACCTCGGCTTGTTATTAGAGAATCTAGTCTGAAAGCAATTGAATATTAATATTATTAATTAAATAAATAGCGCTTAATAAAACAGCGCTTATTATTATCAAGTCCATGAATACGAATTCACATATTCATAAGTATTCAGAAATTACATGAATACCTTATATAATAAGTGTAATTAGGATTTGGAAGACTAATCATATTATCTATACTCATCAAAGAATAAGACCTAGGAGGGAAAATAATTGCATAAATTTAGTGCTGTAGCAAAAATCAAAAAGAATTATCAACTTTATCTATTAATTTTACCAACTTTTATTTATTTTATTATTTTTAAATATGTACCAATGTATGGTATTTTGCTTGCCTTTAAAGATTACATACCATCAAACGGTATAATAGGAAGTCCGTGGGTTGGCTTTAAGTATTTTCATCAATTTTTTTCTTCTTATCAATTTTCTATGCTTATTAAAAATACAGTGGTGCTGAGTATTGAACAATTAATAGTAACATTCCCACTTCCAATAGTATTAGCACTGATGCTTAATCAATTGACAAGTGAACGAACTAAAAAATTTATGCAGACTGTAGTGTATGCACCTTATTTTATTTCTACTGTTGTTCTTGTTGGTATAATGATTGTTTTTCTGTCTGCGGATGGAGGCATTATAAACGTAATAATTAAAGCGCTAGGAGGAAAAGAAATTTATTTTTTCTCTTCTCCAAAATATTTTAGACCTCTCTATGTGTTTTCTAGTGTGTGGCAGGGGACTGGTTTTGCAGCAGTAATATATATAGCTGGATTGTCATCAATAGACCCTCAATTGCATGAAGCTGCAATAGTAGATGGTGCTAGTAAATTTAGAAGAATGTTAACTATAGATTTGCCTGGAATAGCGCCAATAATATTAATACAGCTCATATTAGCTATGGGAGGAATAATGAATGTAGGTTTTGAAAAAGCATTTTTGATGCAGACAAATTTAAATCTAGATACTTCTGAAATAATTCAAACTTATGTATATAAAATAGGCTTGCAGCAGGCACAGTATGAATTTGGAACTGCGGTTGGTTTATTCCAATCAGTCATCAACCTAGTACTTTTAGTGGGCGTAAACAAAATAGTTAGTAGATTTAGTGAAGATAGTCTGTGGTAGAGGGGGGGAATAGAATGAGATTAACAAAGAGAAAGACTAAAGAGGATATGGTATTTGATTTAATTAATTACTTCATACTCACAGTTATTTTAATTATAGTATTATATCCGCTGTATTTTATAGTGATAGCATCAATTAGTGATCCGGATCTTGTATCGATAGGAAAAGTATGGATACTGCCTAAAGGAATTACGTTTGAGGGATATAAAAGAATATTTAGCGATAGCTCAATTTTGACTGGTTATAGAAATTCGATAATATATGCTGCGTTAGGTGCATTAGTAACGGTTATACTAACTGTTACAGCGGCTTACCCATTATCAGTAAAAGGTTTTTACGGTAAGAATTTTTTTATGGCAGTTTTTATGGTAACTATGTTCTTTGGAGGCGGACTTATTCCAACATATCTATTAGTAAAAAACCTTCATATGGTAGATACAGTTTGGTCAATGGTAATACCCAATGCGGTGGGCGTATTCAATTTGATAATTACTCGTACATTCTTTGCAATGAGCATTCCTGAAGGGTTAAGAGAAGCAGCAGCTATTGATGGATGTAGTGAAATTGGGACTTTTATAAAGATAGTTCTACCATTGTCAAAACCAATTATTGCTGTTATCGCCCTATTCACTATAGTAGGGCAGTGGAATGGCTTCTTTGATGCTTTGATTTATATAAATAAAGAAAAATTGTATCCACTGCAACTTATCCTTAGAAATATCCTAATACAATCGCAACCTCAGCAGGGAATGGTAAATGACGTTGATACACTTTTAGCAAAACAGAAGGCTAAGCAGCTTATACAATATGGAGTAATTATAGTGTCATCTGCGCCACTGCTTATTATATATCCTTTTTTACAGAAATACTTTGTAAAAGGTGTAATGGTAGGTTCAATAAAAGGATAGCATTCTATTTAATTTCTAACATTAAGACATATATTTTAACTTTCTTAATTTTTACAAGTTAATGATGTTAAGGGGGTGATGGAGTAATAATTCACTAGTTTACTATTAATTAAGGATAAATAAAAATTATTAGGGGGAAATTTTATGAAAAAGAAAGCATTATCGCTAGTGTTAACAGTATTAGTAACATCAACTATTGTTTTTACTGGATGTGGAAAAAAGACAACTACAAATAGTGCCAAAGATTCAAACTTTAAATCATCAGGTTTACCTATTGTGAAAAAGAAAGTTACACTTAAGATTGTTTCACCTAAGTCTGCATTGGCACCAAACTACGATAAAATGACTATATTTAAGAGATTGGAAAAGTCCACTAATATTCATATTGACTGGACTAACATACCTGATACTGATTATCAAACCAAAAAAAATCTTCTACTTGCTAGTGGAGATTTACCTGATGCATTTTATGCTGCAGGATTCAGTGATGCTGATATGAATAAATATGGTAAAGACGGGACAATAGTTCCACTCGGGTCTTTAATTAACAAATATATGCCTAATGTTAAGAAGCTACTTAACAAGGAACCTGATCTTAAAACATTTATTACATCACCTGACGGAAAGATATATTCATTGCCTGTTGGAGAAGAAATGGGCACCGGAAAAAACAATATAGGTTCAAATCCATACTTCTACTTCATAAATAAAACTTGGTTAAAGAAGATTGGAAAGAAAGTTCCTACTACATTGGATGAATTACATGAAGATTTGCTTGAATTTAAAAATAAGGATTTAAATGGAAATGGCAAGCAAGATGAAATTCCAATGAAATTTATATCTAATTTTTGGTGTGCTGATATCGGAAACTTCTTTGGATCCTTTGGTATACCAGACCCATATACCAATGCGCCATATGACCATCTGATAGTTAGAAACGGCAAAATAGTATTTGCACCTGAACAGCCTGAATACAAACAGGCAGTACAGTACTTTAGTAAGTGGGTAAAAGAAGGTCTTATTGATAAGAGTTCATTTACAGATACAACTGCTGATTCATTATTTGCAAAAGGAAAAACTAAGCCGGAAACTTTAGGCTCCTTTGTTTGGTGGGAAGAGACAGAAATTGTAGGAACCGATAGGGAAAAAGAATATGCATTGGTAGGACCATTAACGGGACCTACTGGAAAATCTGATGTAGTCAGATCAAACGGATCTGCGTGGTCAAGAGGAGCTTTTGTTATAACTAAAGATAATAAGCATCCTGAGGTTACTGCAAGATGGATAGATCAGTTGTATTCTCCATTAGAGGCTGCACAAATTCACTGGGGACCAATCGGAGAAGTATATAATTTAAAAAATGGAAAATTAGTAAACAAACCTTTGCCAAAGGGTGTTACTATGGGAGAATATAGACAAAAGGTTGCTCCAAGTGGTGTTGGTGTTGTAACAGCTAATGATTTTAATACTATAGTTGATATGGAAGCAAGAGCTAAGGAAAGAATTAATAGAATTAAAAATGTATTTGCACCAAATATGGCAGATGAAAATATTCCAACATTATTCTTTACGGATGATGAAACAAGTAGGAGAAATCAGATAGAGACTGATCTTAAAGCTTACGTTAATAAGATGAAATCCCAATGGTTAATGAATGGTAACCTTACTGATGCTGCATGGAATACGTATCTAAATAATCTTAAAAAGATTGGTGTTGACCAATTTGTCAAGATAACACAAGATGCATATGACAGATACCAAAAACAAAACAAATAGTATGATAAGGAATATGCTTTGCAAAGCATATTCCTTTAAAATAAAAGCATTAAAATTTATTATTCGATTAATAATTGATATTGAAAGGAATGTAAATAATTATGGAAGATATCAGCTTAATTCATAAGAGAATAGAAGCTATAAGAAGGACAGCAAAAGATTATACTGAATATTTAGAAGAACTTCCAATATATATTCCTGATGATGGTATTATTGCTGGCCCAAGAAGATTTTATAAAGATAATCAAATGTCAATATGGAAGAAATTTGATGAAGGAAAAATATTTTTAGGCTTTGATAACTATCACTTCCCAATTAATACTAGTTTTTTGAACATTGGATACAGAGGAATAGTAAATAAGGCAAGTAGACAGGACATTAAATATACTGAGGAACAAATTGAATTTTTAAAGGCAATAAAACAGGTATATGAAGCCGCTATAAGATTTATAGAAAAACATGCTATTGAAGCTGAAAGTAAGCTGGGTATTGAACTGGAAAATGTTGATAGGCTTAGGAAGATTGCCGATAATTGCAGAATATTATGTGAAGGAGCTCCAAAGACTTTTTTACAAGCTGTCCAGCTTTTTTGGTTTACATGGAGATTGCGAAGTCCGTTTACTTCTTCAATTGGAAGATTAGATCAATATTTATACCCATTTTATAGAAGAGATATAGATGCAGGTGTATTAACGGAAAAAGAGGTTGTTGATATACTATGTCAGCTTTGGGAAGCGTTTAATGATGCGGGAACTGGAGATACTCTGAAGAATTTAATGCTTGGTGGAGTAAATAAGAAGGGTGAAGATGCGACTAATGAGCTAAGCTATCTTATGCTTAAAACTTCGATTATAGTAAAAAAAGCTGAACCCCATTTAAATGTGCGAATCCATTCTAACACTAAAGATAGCTTTGTTGATAAAGTTATAGAGCTTCAACAGCTAGGACAAGGCCAGCCAACGATATATAATGATGATAATTTAATTCCTGAATTAGTGAAACATGGCATACCTCTAGAATCAGCTAGGAATTATTCTAATGATGGATGTACCGAATTAGTTATAGACGGTGAGAGCGGAATATTTTTTTATCAGATGGAAGCTGTAAAATCATTAGAATTAACGATGTTTAATGGGGAAGAAAACAGCAGTATTCCTAATAAAGTTACAATGAAAAAGTGGTCTAATGAGATGCCTGAAAATGAAGTACGGACTGGCTTGAAGCTTGGATATAAATCTGGAGATGTATCTATGATGAATTCTTTTGATGAAGTGTATAGTGCATTCATGAAACAGTATTTATACCAGACAGATGTAAAACTTCAAACCATTTGTAATGACATTGTTAAATTTAAAGAAAAAATTGTATGCTCACCATTTCTCAGTGGAGCCTTTCCGCTATGCTTAGAAAAGGCAGTAGATCCCTTGAGAGGAGGATTTAACATTGAGTGTTTTCAACTCCTTTCTGGCTCATTAACTACGGTTGCAGATGGACTCGCTGCAATAAAGAAAGTAGTATTTGAAGATAACTATTGTACTATGGATGAATTAGTAAAAGCGCTAAAAAATAACTTTGAAAACAATGAGATTCTGCGTCAAAGACTTATTAATGCACCTAAATTTGGTAATGATGATGATTTTGTAGATTTTATTGCAGCAGATATTGCAAAGAAATTTTGCGAATACGTGGTTGATTATAAAACACCAAATGGAAAAGTAATTTGGCCAGGATTGTATAATATAGATTTTAATACATTTGCAAAAATTACTGGTGCTACACCAGATGGAAGAAAGTTAGGAGATCCGATTGCGGAACATTATTCTCCTACACCTGGAAAAGCCAAGAATGGTCCAACTGCAGTTATAAATTCTGCAGCAAAAGCTCCTCTTTATATGGGATTTGCTTCTTCACCGTTACATCTTACTCTATCAAGAAATATTATTCCTACAGATAAATCTGGAAATGAGATATTAAAAAATTTACTCTTAGCGGCGTTAAAGTTAGGAATAGTAGTTTTGAACACTGCTATATATGATGCGGAAATATTGAAGAGGGCAAAGCTTAATCCTGAGCAGTATGGCGATATCATAGTAAGAGTATGGGGATTTAATGCTAGATTTGTGGATTTGACAGAGGATTTACAGGATCACATTATAGCTAGAATAATTGAGGAATAAAGGGAGTTGCTAAGATTTGGATGGACTTATTTCTAATATACAGAGGTTCTCGACTCATGATGGTCCAGGTATAAGAACGACGGTGTTTTTGAAAAAATGCAATTTAAAGTGTTTTTGGTGCCATAATCCGGAGTGTTTATATAGCAAGCTTGAACTGCAGTTTTTTCAAAATAGATGTATTAAGTGTATGGAATGTTTGAATTTATGCAATAAAGCAGCACTTGAATTTGATGGAACACAAATAACTATTGATAGAGAAAAATGTGACACTTGTGGCAAATGTATAAAGGTATGTCCGTCAAATTCGCTGTTAATATCAGCGAAATTTATGCAATCTGATGAACTAGTAGAAATTATTGATAGAGATAAGGATTTTTACAGATTTTCAGGTGGCGGGATAACATTTAGTGGCGGTGAACCGCTTTTGCAAAAAGAGTTTTTAATTGAAGTATTAATGAAATGCAGAAAAAATGCTTATCACACAGCAATTGAGAGTGCTTTTAACGTGAATTGGAGTATTATCGAGAGAATAAATGAGCTTATTGATTTATTTATTATAGATATTAAAACTATGGATAGTGCAATGCATAAATATGTTACTGGTTCAGATAATACGTTGATATTATCTAATATCGAAAAGCTAGATAAATTAAATAAGAAGATATGGATTCGTTGCCCTATAATACCAGAGATAAATGATACCTTAAAATCAGTAAAAGAAATTGCAGAGTTTGTGAAGCAGCTTAAAAACGTAGAAAAAGTTGAATTGATACCGTTTCATAAGCTTGCTAAAAATAAATATGAAAGCCTTGGAATGGAATATGGAGCTAGTGAATTAGAATCGCCATCGGCTGAAAAAATGAAAATATTGAATCAAGTGGTAAGCGATATATTATCATAATTTAACCGTTAAAATTATAAGATTGGAGAGATTATTAATGGAACAAATTTTTTTTAGACCAGAGAATGCCTATGTAGGAGATTTTATTCCTTATTATGAGAATGGTGAATTCAAACTTTTTTATCTTCATGGCTGGAGAGAAAATTATGATTCTTCAAAAGATACAGGTTGGTTTCTTCTTAGCACAAAAGACTTCATGAAATTTAAAGAACACGGTGCTTGTAAAATAAATGGCGGAACTGGCAGCGTTATAAAAAAAGATGGTATTTATCATATGTTCTTTTGTCAGTTTCCGGATAATAAGCAGCTTGTATGTCATGCAATAAGCTATGACTTAAAAAAATGGACAAAAGTTGAGGAAGATACATTTGGTCCTGATGAGAATATTTATGAAATGACAGATTGGAGAGATCCTCACGTTTTTTGGAATGAAGAAAAACAGGAATATTGGATGCTTGTAGCTGCAAGAGAGAGATGTGAAGGAAATCGAAAAGGCTGCGTTGCTCTATGTACTTCAACAGATTTAAAAAAATGGAACATAAAGTCTCCACTATATTCACCCAATATTAATGTAGGGGCTCATGAGTGCCCGGATATATTCAAAATTGGTGATTGGTGGTATTTGGTTTATTCATCTTATACAAACAAGTTTGGAACTTATTATAGAATGAGTAAATCGCTAGAAGGGCCATGGATTACGCCTAAGGTTGACACCTTTGATGGAAGGGCCTTTTATGCTGGTAAAACAGGAACTGATGGTAAAAATACCTATATATTTGGATGGAATCCAACAAAAACAGACAATATATTTCATTGGAACCCTGAGGGCTATAAAGGTAATGATTATAATACGTGGGACTGGGGTGGAAACCTGATTGTGCATCAATTAGTTCAAGAAGCAGATGGTGAATTATATGTGAAGGTGCCTGATACAATCATTAATGAATTTAATAGAATTGTGCCTCAGAATTTTAATCCAATCATAGGTAAATGGAACATAGGACAAGATAAAGCTAAAACAACTTCAAAATACAGCTTTGCCTGTGCTCTTGCAGGAGATATGCCTGACGTATGTAAAATATCGGGGAAACTATCGTATAAAAATGATACAAAGGAATTGGGGTTTGTATTAAGGGCAGATTCAAATGTTGATAAAGCTTATTATTATAAAATTGAGCCTCACAGAAACAGAGTGGTTTTTACTTCACATATTATGCAAAGTGAAGAAGGGGGAAAAACGCTTCCTTATGAAGTGGAAATCGAAAGACCATTTTATTCAGAGGTAGAGAAAGAATATGAGATTAAGATAGTAGTAGATAATAGCATATGTGAATTCTACATCGATGATAAAGTTGCTTTGAGTACTAGAGTATATGACATAAAAAATGGCAGTTGGGGAGTTTTTGTAAGCGAAGGAGAGGCTGAATTTAAAGAGTTGAAGCTGACAACACTATGATATACATAGTTAGACGCAGTAATTAATGGGATAATAATCACAGTATATTTATAAATATATTACTAAAAGGGGAATTGTAATGAGCAAACTTTCTAAAGCACAAGAGTATATTTTAAAAAATAAAGATAAGGTAAATTCAGAATATAGATTAAAATACCACGTTATGCCAGAAATAGGATGGATTAATGATCCTAATGGTTTTTGTTATTATAATGGAGAGTATCATCTCTTCTACCAATATTACCCTTACGACAGTCAATGGGGTCCAATGCATTGGGGACATGTAAAAAGTAATGATTTGGTTAAGTGGGAGTATCTTCCTGTAGCGTTGGCTCCTGACATGTATTATGATGCTGGTGGCTGTTTTTCAGGAACTGCTATTGAAGACGACGGAAAACTATACCTTATGTACACCGGAAACACTAACCCCGATCTTGAAAAACCTGAAAACATTAGGCAAATACAAAATATTGCAGTGTCTGAAGATGGCATTGAATTTACTAAGTTGCCGTCTAATCCAGTTATAGATACAAAAGCTTTACCTGGCAGTGCACTACCACAGGATTTCAGGGATCCTAAGATTTTAAAGCATGGAGAAGATTTTTATTCTATAGTCGGTTCAAGAAATATAGATGGCAGTGGTCAATTGCTAGTTTATAAATCAAAAGATTTATCCCAATGGACTTATGTAGGAGTGCTTATGAAAAGTAACAATAAACTAGGCAAGATGTGGGAATGTCCTGATTTATTTAGTATTGGAGATACAGACGTAGTTCTAATGTCTCCACAGTTTCTTGAAAGAGATGGAGATAAGTATTGCAATGTACACTCAAGTGTTTATTTTTTAGGTGAATGTGATATTGAAAGCTGTAGTTTTAAGCCTTTCGTAATTGATGAAATTGATGGTGGATTTGATTTCTACGCTCCTCAAACAATGGCAGATGCAAAAGGAAGACGTATTATGATTGCCTGGATGCAAATGTGGGATATGACTATTCCATCAAGTGAACAAGGACATGGATGGGCTGGAGCTATGACATTACCTAGAGAATTGAAGGTTATTGATAATAAATTATATCAAATACCTATAGAGGAAATTAAAAGATACAGGGGTAACAATATAGAATATAAAGATATTGTTGTCACAAATTCACTTGCCCTAGAAGGAGTAGAAGGAAAACATATCGAGTTAGAAATGGAAATAGATTTTCTAGACGCTAATGTATTTGGGCTCAAAATATTTAAAGACGAAGAGCATGAGACAGTCATGTATTATGATAAAAAAGAAGCTAAATTTGTATTTGACCGTTCTAAAAATGGACAAGATATATTTGCTAGTGGAGTAGAGGATGACATTAAATATGCAAGAAGAGTTGGTATAAACCTTAAGGATAATAAATTAAAGTTAAGAGTTTTTATTGACACAATTTCAATAGAGGTATTTATACAGGATGGGGAAAAAACACTTACATCGACTGTATACCCTAACTCATCAGCAAAAGGAATAGAATTTTATAGCGATGCAGAAGTGCTAATTAAAGAACTCAACAAATGGGAAATAAAATAATAGGAGATGTATTTGTAATGGGAAAATTATTTACAATTGGTGAAGCTTTGATTGATTTTATTCCTAAGGAAAAAGGAGTTGGCTTGAAGGATGTATCCTCATTTGAAAAGGCACCTGGTGGAGCTCCTGCAAATGTAGCAGCCGCAGCAGCTAAGCTTGGATTGCAAAGCTATTTTATTGGCAAACTTGGAAACGATGCTTTTGGTGATTTCCTTATTGAAACACTAAAAAGTGTAGAGGTAAACACAAATCATGTTTTTAGGACAAGCAAAGCTAATACTGCACTGGCATTTGTTTCATTAATGGATAGCGGAGAGAGAGACTTTTCATTTTATAGAAATCCAAGTGCGGACATGTTCTTAGATCAGTGTGAAATTAGTCCACAATGGTTTAAATCAGGAGATATTCTACATTTTTGTTCTGTTAGCCTTGTGGATGCCCCAGTGAGAATGGCGCATATAGCAGCTATTAGTGCAGTGAAAGAAAAAGGTGGGTTTATATCTTTTGATCCTAATATAAGACTTCCGCTTTGGCAAGATCATGAAGAGTATAAAAGAGTTATTCGCAGTTTTGTAGAATATGCGGACATTATTAAAGTAAGCGAAGATGAATTAGAATTTATTACTGGTTTTAGTGACGAAGAAAAAGCAATAGCATGGTTCTTGAATTTTAATGTGAAAATCTTAATTATAACTAGAGGCAAAGATGGTGTTTCAGCTTTCTATAAAGGCTACAAAGTTACAGTTAATGGATATAAGGTTAAGGCAGTAGATACAACAGGAGCTGGAGATTCATTTATTGGAGCTTTCTTATACCAGATATGCAATAATAAATTAGATATTATGAATATAGAAAAGTCTGAAATTAAAGATATTCTCAAATTTTCAAATGCAGTAGCAGCATTAACAACTATGAATAAAGGCGCAATAAGTGCACTTCCTTCACTGGAAACAGTGGAAAAATTTATGAAGGAATCCTAGCAATAGTTGTAGGTTTTTCTATTCATTAATATTATGGAATATGGAGGAATGAAATGCTAAAACTTAGTGATAAAATAGACTTTAAAAATAAAAAAAATGATCTCCTAACGTTAGGAGAGATACTGATTGATATGATATCATCAGATTACAGTGAAAATTTTGAGTGTAACAGTTATAATAAATTCTTTGGAGGATCACCTGCTAACATAGCGATGAATGTAAAAAAACTAGGAATTAACTCTCTCATTGCATCAGCAGTTGGAAAAGATGGATTAGGAAAGTTTTTAATCAGCTATTTAGAAGAAGCGGGTATAGATACTTCATATATCCAGAAAGTAGATTATTCTACTAGCATGGTGTTGGTTACTAAGAGTAAAGAGAGTCCTGTCCCGATATTTTATAGAGGCGCTGACTACCAATTGATGTATACTTCTGAACTTGAAAGGGCTATAGAAAACTCTAAGATAATCCATTTTTCATGTTGGCCAATATCAAAGAAACCAGTTCGTAATACAATTGAAACAGCTATAAAAAAGGCTAGAGAAAATAATACACTAGTATGTTTTGATCCGAATTATCATCCGATGATATGGGAAAAAGGAGAAGATGGTATAGAATATATAAAATCCATATTAGGAAGGGTTGATGTGGTAAAACCTTCAGAGGATGATGCAGAAAGGATTTTTGGAAAAGATACTCATGAAAGGCAAATAGAGAAATTTTTAAAACTCGGTGCTAAACTTGTTATAATGACGTTAGGTAAAGATGGAGCTATAGTTTCAAACGGTGAAGAAACTATTAAATTTGAAACTATGGCGAAAGAAGTTGTAGATACAACTGGAGCTGGAGATGCGTTCTGGTCAGGATTCTATACTGGAATAATTAAAGGATACACTATTAGAAAGGCTTTAGACCTGGGATTTGTAGTAAGTGCGTATAAATTGAAATACACTGGGGCTGTTGTTGACTTGCCTAAGTTTAATGAAATAGAGAAAATGTATGGACTTGCAGAATAATTTGTAAATAAAAAGGGGGAGATTGTAGTATGGTGTTAAAAAACCAAGTACAGCTTATCACCTATCCGGATTCTTTAGGTGGTAATTTAAAAACTCTTAATACTATTCTTTTGAAATATTTTTGTGATATTTTTAAAGGGGGAGTACATATACTTCCTCCTTTTCCATCATCGGGAGACAGAGGATTTGCTCCATTGACTTATATGGAAATTGACACTAGGTTAGGTACTTGGGAAGATATAAGAAGCATTGGAGAAAATTTTGATGTGTTGGTTGATTTGATGGTCAATCATATTTCGCAAAAGTCATTATACTTTCAGGACTTTCTTAAAAGTGGAAGAAAATCTAAATATGCTGATTTTTTTATAACTTTAGATAAAATATGGAAGAATGGAGAACCCGTAAAAAAAGATATAGATAAGATTTTTCTTCGTAGACAGCTTCCCTATTCTGTTTTCACAATAGAAGAAACTGGTGAGAAAGAGAAGGTGTGGACTACCTTTGGAAAAACAGACCCATCAGAACAGATTGATTTAGATATAAAGTCAGACAAAGTAAGACAGCTTATAAAAGATTTTTTTGTAAACTTCAGCAAGAATAACGTTAAAATTGTAAGACTTGATGCTGTTGGATATGTTATAAAAAAACTTGGTACCAGTTGTTTCTTTGTAGAACCAGATATATATGATTTCCTTGATTGGATTATGAAGTTAGCAAATTCATTGGGTATTGAGCTTTTACCAGAAGTTCATGCACATTACTCAATTCAGAATAGGTTGGCACAACACGGTTTTTGGATATATGATTTTATCTTGCCATTTACAATTTTAGAAACAATAATTACTAAATCCAGCGAGAAACTTTGCCAATATTTAAAAGTACGTCCCTCAAAGCAGTTTACTATGCTAGATTGTCATGATGGAATCCCGGTTAAACCTGATATGGATGGCCTTATAGATACTGATGAAGCAAGAAAATTAGTAAATGTTTGTTTAGAAAGAGGTTCAAATTTGAGCTTGATATTATCAGAAAAGTATAAGAGCGAGGATGGATTTGATGTTCACCAAATAAGATGTTCCTATTATTCTGTGCTCAACTGTGATGATGATGCGTATCTGGCGGCTAGGGCTATTCAATTTTTTGCACCTGGAATACCTCAAGTTTATTATGTAGGACTTTTAGCTGGTGAAAACGATGTTGAAAATGTAAATAAGACTGGAGAAGGTCGCGAAATTAATCGTCACAATTTTAGCATTGCGGAAATTGAACAATCTCTTGAAAAGAAAGTAGTTAAAAGATTACTAAAACTCATAAGATTTAGAAATGAATATCCAGCTTTTAATGGAGAATTTAAAGTACTAGATTGTTGTGAAGATGAGATATATCTTTCATGGGAAAAAGACGACCAAAGATGTACATTATACATAGATTTTAACAGGAATAGTTCTATTATAGATTATGTTGATGAGAGCGGTAATTTAGTTGAATATGTAGTGTAAGGAGATAAAATATGAGTGTGGATGCTAAATATACCTTAAATTATGAACAATTCTATATCATACGATAATTGTGTAGAAAAGCTCAATAATAGCACTTACAGCTATTTTAAAAGGAAGTAAAGTTCTAACAGAGGACTACTAAAACTATTATTTCCAACACCTTGGTAATAGTAGTTACACAAATGTATAAATACTAGCAAATAAAAATATTGTATCATCAAAGTAAATAAAGTTTCGGAAGGAAAAAGATATGGCTGTTATAGATTTGAAATTTGAAATGTATGAAAATGAGAATTTGGTGACATTAGATGGTTTAGACTTGAAGGATAGATTTACAATTAATAACGGTGAAAAGTTTCCAAATAGGTATCTAAAATTTAGTGATAATAATGCTTTTTTGTTTGATGGATATTCTACTTGGTTTAATGGAAATGTTAATTCACTTTATTGTTTGAAAGATTTCACAATTTCTATTTTGCTTGCTCCTATGAGCTTTGAAACGGCAAAAAGTGGGATAATTTCGAAATTTGATTATATAAAGAAACTTGGATTTTATATAGCAATAAGAAAACTTGGATTTGTGAGTTTTGGCTTTGGAGATGGAAAAGAAATTTATGAATGTGAATCAATCAATTATCAAATTATTAATCGAAAATGGAATCTACTAACTGTAGTTTTTAACAGTTCTGCTGGATGGTGCGACCTATATGTCAACGGAAAAATGTCTAATAGAAAGCAGTTTCCAAGACATACAATCATTAAATACGGTGAAAATAAATGTTTTGTTGGAAAATATATAGATTATAATAAAAACTTTGAAGATAACAAAGCAGGAGTTTTTAATGGATATATTGAAAGTATAAAAATCATTGACACCGCTTTATATAGTAATGAAGTATTAAAAGAATATAATTGGTATTTTCTAAACGGTGAGATTATAGGAGATTATTTAGATAGAAATAATTATGTTAACGACAATCAAAGACCAAAGTATCATTTAATTGCTCCTGGAAAATGGATGAATGAGCCTCATGGACCTTTATATTATGCTGGTTATTATCATATTTTTTACCAGGCTAATCCACATGCACCTTTATGGGACAATATTCAATGGGGACATATGATTAGTAAAGATATGGTTCATTGGGAAGCTTTGAAATTAGCTTTAGAAACAGAAAATAATAATCTTGATCCAGATGGATGCTGGTCAGGAAGTAGCTGTATTGACAAATCTGGATTACCAACTATTTTCTATACTGCAGGTAACAACAACAAATTTCCCAATCAGGGAATTGGTATGGCTCGTGCTGATATTTCAGTAAGCGCTAAATTAGAGAAATGGAATAAGAAAGAAAAGCTTATTGTAGAACAAACTGAAAATGATGGATGGATAGGCGAATTTAGAGATCCTTTTGTATGGTTACAGGATAATGTTTATTATATGTTAGTAGGTACAGGTGATAATAAGAATGGAGGAGGTAATGCTTTAGTATATAGTTCTCAAGATTTAACTCATTGGGTTAATCATGGTTTTCTGATGGACTACGATTATAAGTTGAATGAAGAGGTCGGTCATGTATGGGAATTACCCGTGTTACTTCCTATAAAAAATGAAGAAGGTAAGGCTATACATCATATTTTGCTTATATGCGCTTGTCAAGTAGAAAATTCGAATGTTGAGACGTATTATTGGACGGGTGATTGGGACTGTATTAATAAGAAATTTATAAAATATCACGAAAAAGCCAAACTGATTGATTTAGGCAACGGAACTTTTACTGGACCAAGTGGGTTTGTAACACCAGATGGAAGAAGCGTAGTTTTTACAATTGCTCAAGGTAAGCGAAACTTTGAGGAAGAATTTAATTCGGGTTGGGCTCACAATGGTGGTTTGCCTATTGAATTATTCAGTAAGAATAGTGAGCTTTGTATTAAACCAATCAAAGAAATTTATACATTGAAACAAAACAGAATACTTGACAAAAAGAATATATCGATTAAAGAGCTTAATGAATTATTAAAAGATATTACAAGCAATATGCTTTATGTTAAAATAACTGCTAACTTAGATTATATAGGTTTATCAACCATGTATGACGATGATAGTTTAGAAGTTTTTTATGATAGGGGGAATAGTATATTTGCAGCAAAGCGAGGCAGTGATTCTTCTATAATAAGCAAAATGAGAGGTGATATAGATAAAGTAGACATAAAAGATAACACTGTAGAAATTGAATATTTTTTGGACCATTCAATGATAGAAGTCTATCTAAATAACCTTAAGTCAATTACATTAAGAAATTACACAAAAGATAATAGCAGAAAGTTAAAACTAATTGGTAACGAAAATGATATTTTAATTAGTATTGAACTATGGACATTAAAATCTGTTTATTGAGGGAAAAATCTAATAAACTCATTATTAAAAAGAATTTACGATATATCGTTGGATAAGTCAATATGAAAAATACGGAGAGAGTGCATTCCCTGATCATGGAACTGCACTCTATTTGTGTCAATATGAAATAAAAATCTTTCAACATTCACCTTCAAAACTTTTGAAGGTGAATGTTGAAACTGTACAAAGTTTGTTAGTTAGTTTGGCTCATGTTTATGAATAATAAAGCCGTATTTTTTAGATTTATATAATACATTAGGTGGAGAAGGTTTAGGTGATGTAATGGATTTGGAATTTTTTTCTTGTTCCATTGATGCTGTAAAGTTGTTAAATGAATAGGGGATTTTAGTAAATGTAGTTACTAATCAGAGTCATTACTGCCCAAAGATTGGCTAAGGTAAGTGATACCAAAGGTGATATAAGGTATCAAGCTGTTTTTTACTGTGAACAAGAAGAATTATCCGAATTTATAAAAAATGGCGATGATGAAATGCCATGGTAGTAAGTGTAATATAATTGTAAAATATGTGATGTAGTAATTAATTTAAAGAGGTGTGATATGGAAATTAAGATATTTGAAGAAAGATATAGAGATGATATGATATTTATGATTTTAGAAGCAAAGGACGCTTTGGGAAGAATACCTCGATTAAATGAAGATTTACTTGACGTTTTTGGTAATTACATTTTAAATGGAAATATGTTTTGGGTAGTGATTGATGATAATGATAGGGTTATAGGAAGTATTGGAACAAAAATTATTTCTTCAAATGAAATGTGGTTAAAAAGACTTTATGTTAAATCCACAATGAAAAGGAAAGGTATAGGTACTAAACTTTATAAAAAGGCTGAAGAATTTGCTATACAGAAAGGCATCGATAAGATATATGTCAGATTCTCACGTGATTATGTTGAAGCACACAAGTTTTATCCATCAATTGGATTTGTAGAGACAGCACCTTATGAGATGGTAAAATTTTTAAAATAAATCTTTGGACTGGTTTAGAATATTCTTATATTTAACGGATAAGCAACAAACTCAAATATTTTACTAAGATACTGCATTAAAAAATTTCTCTAAAAAAATGTAAGGCTTTAAGTAATTATAGAGAAGTAGAAGAATTTATGGATAGTTTAGGAAAAGAATATACACATTAATAACGATAACCAGTAAATAAAAATTAATGATTATTAGATGTTTGTCTAAGCAGTATATATTTTGAAGATGTATAAAGATATGGTATGATTATTATATAGTTAGAAGCAAGTGCAGGTAATTTGGATTAAAGAGTATACAATTCTATTTCATATATCTAGAAGAAAATTATATCATAAATAAATTATTGATTATTACTAATCTGTGAGGCGATAGCATTGAAAAAACAACTAGAAAATAAAAGAATGCTTAAGTTATACTTTTGGACAGTAAGTTATTTCAAACCATTTATATTACCAACTCTTTTATATGTGTTATGTGGTGGTGGTATGATTTGGGGAGAATTAATGATTCCTCGTCGTATGGGATATTTAATTGATGATGTTATTCCATTAAAAAGAATGGCTCTCCTTGTAAATCAAGTTTTGATTTTATGTGGTATCGTTGTACTGATTTTAATGGTTAAATCAATATTTAACTTATTAGAACAAATCATATCTAATAAAATAATTAAGAACCAACAAACCGATTTAATGGTAAAGTTACAAAAGTTAGGTTTTTCTTACTATGAGAAAGTACCTACAGGACGAATTTTAGCTCTATTTGAGAATGCTGTAAATGAGACACAACAAACATATACGTTTTTATTTCCTCAATTCATTTACAGTTTAGCGCAGTTTACAGTGCCGTCTATTATTTTAATTTCAAGTGAGCCTATATTCTTTTTTGCTGCAATGGTAGGGAATATTATTTATGTATTTCTTAATCGAACAGCAAATAAGAAAATACAGTATTATCTAGGCATTGAAACAAAAGCTGCACAAGTATCGCAGCAGTCTTTATATGATGCAATTGAAGCTACAACGGAATTGAAAGCCATGGGAAGTAAAGATTGGTTTATAAATAGAACGATAGAAGATTTTAATCGATTTAGGATTGCGCGAATGTGGTCAATATTTTGGCGGCATTTTCGCTATACAACTGTTGGTCTTACATTAACCATTTCTATTGTTTTGTTTTACTTTTACGGTTTAAATCTAATACAAAATGGTAAGTTATTACTTGGTCAGCTGGTTGGGTATAGTTTTCTTATGGGACTTGTTTCTCGAGGCTTTTCAGTGTTCTTTTATATTATTCCAGCTCAGTATAATGCACTAAATTATGCTAAGTATTTATATGAATTTTTAAAATTGAAACCAGATGTCATAGAAGATGATAATAGTTTAGAGGTACAAATAGATAAATTTGATATTGAGTTTAAAAATGTTTCCTTCTCTTACAAAGATAATCAACCAATCATAAATAATATATCTTTTACGATTCCAGCAGGCAAAAAAACTGCCATTGTTGGGGGAAGCGGCAGTGGAAAGTCGACTCTATTAAAATTGATAGCACGTTTTTATGATGTTACGGAAGGTGAAGTTTCAGTAGGAGGATATGATGTTAGAAAGTTAAAGCTAAAGAATTTAAGAGAAAACTTTGGATATGTGTTTCAGGATACATACTTATTCAACATGTCAATTAAAGACAATATTAGGTTTGGAAATCCTAGTGCAACGGACGAGGAAATTGTACAAGCAGCTAAACTTGCCAGTGCACATGAGTTTATTATGGATACAGAAGATGGGTATGATACAATTGTTGGCGAACGCGGCGTCCGTTTGTCCGGTGGTCAAAAGCAGCGTATTTCAATAGCTAGAATGATGCTTAAGAAGCCACAGATTATTTTATTAGATGAGGCCACATCAGCATTAGATAATGTAACTGAATCAGCTGTTAAGAAGTCTCTGGAGGAGTTATCAGCTGGTCGAACAGTTGTTACTGTAGCACATAGACTTTCTACTATCATGGAATATGATTCAATTATAGTGCTCGATGCAGGTAAAATAGCTGAGCAAGGGACTTATAAAGAATTAATGGATAAGAAAGGACTGTTTTATAGACTTGTAATGCGAGGTGTTAAGAATGATGTCTAGTATGCTATTTATGATGAAAAACATAAATAAGAAACGTTGGTTCTTATTGGGATATTTTGCGATTTTTTTAGAAAGTTTGACACCGATTATTGCAACTTTACTGCAGCGTGACTTGATAGATAGAGTTTTCAGTGAAAAACGATATCAGGAATTTCCTAAAATATTGGCACTTTATGCTATTTTCTTTTTTGGACCTAAGTTATGGTTTACTGTTAGAAAAGTAGCGTTTTTCCATATTGGTTATCATCTTCAAATGACATTAACAAATAAATTTTTGCTGAAAATATATGATATACCTGCAGCAGCTTTTAATAAAGAACATGTAGGTAATCTATTAAATCACATCAGAAATAATATAGCTGATGCCAGTGATTTATCTGTTAATCAGATACTTTCAGAATCGGTCAAAAATATTCTTACTATCGTGTTTTTAGCATTTTCAGTGGCAAATATTAATTTTTTAATGCTGCTTGTTGTAATAGCAGTAGCAATTATTTATTATGGTTTACTTCATAAATTTGGCGAGAAAACAAAACTATTTTCACAGCGTGTCAAAGAGGAAAAATCTAATGTTTCTGTTAGCATTGAAGAAAGCATTTCATCAATAAGAGAAATCGTAGCATATAATCGTCAGGATTGGTAGCTTAAACATTATGAAAAAAAGTTTTCGGACTACTTCAAGGCCATTATAACGCAAGGAATATTTAGAAACAAAGTATTGTTTATAAGTGATCCTTTTCTTTATGGAACTAAACTTGTTGCAATTTTGTTTGGCGGTATTGGTGTGATTGCAAATAATATTTCGCTAGGTGAATTTGTTGTAAGTTTTACTTTTGTCGATCAATTAGTAACAGAGATTGGACAATTATTTGAACAAGCATTAACGGGTAAACGACTAGAGGCTTCTGTTGAATGTATTCAGTCTGTAATGGGGAAGGAGAGTGCAAAGTTTGGTTCAGCTGATTTTAGTGGTGATATTGAGTCGATACAATTTAAAGATGTAAGATTCAGCTATTCACCTGAATCTGATCCAGTTCTTAATAATTTATCAATGGATTTCCCAATTGGTAAGAAAATCGCTATTGTTGGCTCAAGCGGCAGCGGTAAGTCAACCATTGCACAATTGCTGCTTCGAATGTATTCACCCGAAAAAGGAGAAATTTCTATTAATGGTACTCCAGTAAATTGTTATGGAAAGCAGTATTCAGATAAAGTTTCAGTGGTTTTTCAGCAGCCACATTTTATACCGACCACCATAAAAGAAAATCTGACATTTGATAAAGAATATGATCAATTAGATATTGAAAATGCATGTAAAGAAATGCTGTGCCATGATTTCATTATGGGATTTCCAAGTCAATATGAAACGCAAGTTGGTGAACGTGGAGCAGCCTTATCCGGCGGACAAAAGCAGCGGCTGGCACTATCAAGAGCGATTCTAAAAAATACAGAAGTACTTATTTTAGATGAAGCAACATCAGCATTGGATACTGAAACGGAATTTCGTGTTCAAAAGAATATCGATAAATTAAGAAAAGGCAAGACGACGATTATCATAGCACATAGATTATCAACTATTCAAAATGCAGATATTATATACGTTTTAGACAAAGGGAATGTTGTTGCTCAAGGTACACATGAAAGGTTAATGGATGAATGTCCTGTATATAAAGAACTTTATGCATTCCATGCCGTAAGTTGATAGTTTGTATTAGACCATATCTTACGGCATTGAATGTTTATCTATATGAAAAAGAATGTGATAGCTTTTTATCTAGGTGGTTGTCAATGTAGGAAATGTCAGAAAGGATTATTAGCAACGGGGGATTAAATTATAGAATGGAGGAATAGGAGTGTCATGAGTTTAAAATATATTAAAGCAAAAAAGGAAGATGCAGACATGTTAATAGAAATTTATAATGCATCATTCTATGATGATTATATTAAATACGGAGAATGCCCTGCTTATGGAAGGACAAGAGAAAGCATGGAAGCATCTATTGAGAAATTTCCTAAACTTATTATTTATAGTGATGATATCCCTGTTGGGGTTATTTCAATTGCAAATAGGGGGAAAGGAGAGTATTATCTTGGATGTCTTTGTGTGATTCCCCAATATCAAAGTAAAGGTATTGGTACACAAGCAGTTAAATATATGCTGGATTATTATACTGATTGGAGAAAGGTAACATTAATAACACCTGCAGACAAGAAAGAAAATATAAACTTTTATATTAAGAGGTGTGGTTTTATGATAGATGGCACAGATATTGATGGGAATGTAAAGGTGGTACGTTTTCTCATGGAACGATAACTTCCAAAAATATTGGAAGTTGATATAATTTGTACCGCATGTAAAGTTTGGTATAGAAGTTCTTTATCTATATTTTCATAATATGTAGTGGTATATTATGGGTAGTCAGATGGGCACCTGATTGTAATAATATCAGATAGTAGAGAGGAAATTTAAAATGAGTAGAGATAATATTATAAAAGAAATGCTTCCTAAGACAGTATATATGACACCAAAGGGATTTGTTGCAGATGAATTAAGTCTGGAGGCTTCCGTAAGCATTGTTACATTTTTTTGAAAAGATTCTGGAGATAAGTAAAGCTGATATCACAGGAGTTTCGGGTTATGGTGAATTTGATGATGACTGTAAAACTGAATATGCTACCTGCAGGGAGTTTTAGTTCTTTGAATTATGAATATCTTTATTTTGAAGGAATACTTCGCTTGGAAGCTCCTTAGACCAAGGCATATGTTGTATCAGAGTGTCTTTATTTTTATCTTTATCTTTATCTTCTAAATTTGAAAGCACACCCATCAAGTACACCAAGTATCTTTCTACGGATAAACCGTTCGCTTTTGCTGTTTCTATCACACTATAAATAGTTGCACTGGATCTAGCTCCCTTTGGTGTATTGTGCAGAACCCAATTCTTACGATTATGTGCTATAACACATAAAAGAAATTATGTGTTCAACCAGGTTATGTGCTGTTAACTCACAGATGGTGTTATAGTTTTTCCATAACTATTTTAAAGGAGGAAAAACTATGGACCAAATTAAAATCCAGCAATACACAGATTTTCTTATGGAAAAAGGTTATTCTGAGCAAACTATCCGCCTTTATTCCAAATCATTGGAACAAGCTCCTGATGATTGGAATATCCAAGTTCCCGCTGAACTGTATGCGCACATAACTAAAACATTGACTACAGCAAAAGAGGTTTTCACATCAACAATCTATCATAACCTCAAACCTGCATCACATCTCTATTTCTTGATGATAACCGGGGATTCCTACAAAGAATATAACCGAAAACATCCAGAGCCTACAGAGTACGATATTATATTGAATGATTTCTTCAAATATTCAACAGAATTCAAAGGTATTACTACCATGTCGGCACAGGCAGAGAGGCAACATGTTAAGTCTTTTCTGAAATACATAGGAAGCTCATTTATTGAGACATTTACATCATTAAACGCTAAGCATCTCAGAGATTACATTTGCAGTGAATTGGCTGATATACGGCCATCAAGCAAAGGTAGATATATCACCTCTCTTAGGAACTTTTTCAGGTTTCTCGAGTATAAGGAAATATCGGTTAATCATTCGATTCTTGAATTACCACTAGCTCCGGCAGAGTGGAAAAAGAAAAATGTTCCCATAATTTTAACCGAGGACGAAGAAACTCGATTAAGAAATCACTACTATGGTACTACAGCCAAGGATAAACGCAACAGAATTATTGTGTGCCTGATGCTTGATCTTGGAATGCGATGTGCTGAGGTTGCAGCTCTCAAAATAACTGATATCCAATGGAGTCTTGGAACCTTAAAAGTATCCGAAACCAAAAACAAGCATATTAGAACACTTCCGATTTCTATCGAACTAGGCCACATGCTTGAGGAGTATATTATCTCGTATAGGCCCAAAATTAATAATGATTATCTGTTTCAACACGAACAACTCAATAACCAGTTTGATGCAATGAGCCGTGAGTGCGTTCGCGGCATAATTCGTAGAGCTTTTGAAAAAGAAAATATACATGGTTGGTGGAAGGGAACCCATGCTCTACGTCGCACTGCCGCTTCACATATATACAATACTGGTGGAGGATTGAAACTCACTGCGGATTTGTTAGGTCACGAGTCATTGGATTCAACTACTCAGTACGTGAAGGTTGATTTTGAGTCTCTTCGTAAGGTTGGTTCACCATGGCCAGGAGGTGATTCTAATGAATGAAAATAGAATTCTCCTGCAGCTAAATAGCTATATCGATTATAAACATAGTCTTGGCTTTAAACTCCAACAAGAAGAAAGTGTACTGAGAAACTTTGTCAAGTTCACTCTTATCAAGAATTATGATGGTCCAATAACCAAAGAAATTGTATTTTCATGGATATCATCTGGTAATCAATCTGATAAAACAATGGGGAGAAAATTAGAGGTCATTAGACCTTTCTCAAGATATGTAACCGTATTTGACAATGAAGCCGAATTAATATGCGGTCAGGTATATAAAAATGTTCGTGATAGGCCCGTTCCTTATATTTACTCAGAAGATGAGATCGTCCAATTAATGGACAATTGCAATAAACTTTATTCTCCAGATGGAATCCGCGCAAAGACCACAGCTGTTGTCATTGGATTATTGTGGTCAACGGGGTTGAGACCATCCGAGCCCATAAATCTTACGATTGATGATATTGATCTTAATAACAATGTGTTGCATGTCCGTGAAACAAAGTTTTCTAAAGAGCGCTATGTCCCTTTTGATTATTCGGTGGCGAAAAAACTTTCTGAATACAAATCATGGATAGAACAGAAACTAGGAGTTTTGCGCTTAGATAGACCATTTTTCTACACAACAAATGGCAAACCTTTAACCAAACGATCTCTAGCATATGCATTTAAATTAATTCGTGATTGTTTAGATGCAAATCCTATTGGTTATCCCTATGTAAGATTGTATGACTTTCGCCACACAATGGCCTGTAATACCATACGTCACTGGATGGAACAAGGAATTGATATTAATGCTAACTTATACATCCTGTCAACGTATATGGGTCATGTTAAGCCAGAAGATACTTATTGGTACTTATCGGCAACGCTTGAAACACTTGAACTTAGCTGTACCAAATATGAAGAAATGTTTGGAGGTAATAGTTATGAAATCTAGCACTCCATCATTTCAAACACTGTTGCAGAACTTCTTTTTGCAAAGATTAATGCAACAACGAAAAGTATCGGGTGAAACAGTAAGTTCCTACCGAGATACATTTCGTGTATACTTGCATTTTTTATCCGAAATATACCATATATCAGCCGTTTCAGCTGAACTTGAGCACTTCGGCCTCGATTATCTTCAGGAATTTTGCAAGTGCCTGGAAAACACCCGTAGAAACAAGGCTGTAACGATAAACAATCGTTTGGCAGCAATTAGAGCTTTCTTAAAATACGTTGCCGAGATGGAACCAGAATATAGTGGTTTGATTAAAAGGTCATTAATGATTCCCTTTCAAAAGCACAAAGTGCCAACCATGGATTTCATTACTAAATCAGAGTTTAATGCTATGCTTGCTACATGTGATACAAAATCTTCTTTGGGTGCCAGAGATAAGCTAATGCTTATGATACTGTACAATTCTGGTGTACGAGTGTCTGAATTACTTTCAATTAGGTATTCAGATTTAAAGGATGCGAATACCACAAGCCGCACTTGTGTTAAAATACATGGTAAAGGCAGAAAAGAGAGGATTGTTCCATTATGGAAAACTACTGCTCAATATATTCAAAAGTATGTTGCTGACAATGGCATAAAAAATGATGACTTTCTCTTCATAAACAAAAACGGTTTGAATTTAACACGTTCAGGTATACGTTTTCGAATTGATAAAATAGTACAGGAGGCCGCCATTTCCGAACCAGCGCTTGCCGAGAAAAAGATTACACCACATACATTTCGGCACTCTGTTGCGATGAATCTCTTAGCAGTTGGAGTAGACATATCTACGATAGCAATATGGCTTGGTCACTCTAGTATTGAGACAACACATAAATACATGGCTGCTGATATAGAAATGAAGCGTAACGCTATGGAGAGAGCTGGGTCATCAGGCAATTCAGCATACAATTATAAGCCTTCATCGGATATACTCAACTTTCTGAACACTTTGTAAACTATTCTGGTTATGTGCTAAACACCTGCAATGGTTTATGCTATACTGCTTAAAGTTAAATCATTGCAGCACATAACTCGGTTGAACACATAATTACGATTATGTGCTATAACACATAAAAGAAAGAATTGGGTTCTCCACAATACGTCCAGGGGAGCTAGAGCAAGTGCAACTATTTACAGCGTAATAGAAACGGCAAAAGCGAACGGTTTATCCGTAGAAAGATACTTGGTATACTTGATGGATGTGCTTTCAAATTTAGAAGATAAAGATAAAAATAGAGACACGCTGATACAACATATGCCTTGGTCCAAGGAGCTTCCAACCGAGGTTTTCCTGCAAAATAAAGATATTCATAAATCAAAGAACTAAAAAATCCAGTAGATAAGTAGTTTTCTTGCTTTCTACTGGATTTAGTTTATCAAAATCTTTTCTAAAAATATATACGGAGATTTTTTTACGGTTACGTTTAAAACAGAACGACTTATGCCAATCTTTTTTGCCAGTTCTACCTGAGACATACCAGTCATCATTCTTGCCTTCTTAAGTCTCTCAGCCAAGGTATTGCAAGACATGCCAGAGTATTGTAAAAACTTCCTTAGATAATAAACTACAGCTAAAAATATGGACAAGATGAAAGACTGTTGAAGCGTCAGTATTTCATCTTGTCCATATTAAGCTTTCATATTTTTTATCTATAAATTCGTCGCAATTTGGAACGCATGCTGAAGCCGTCACCAGTGACTCTCTAGCGGGATATAATGCGGTTTCCCAGAGCCCCACTGCAACTTCCAAGGACAACAGCAATCGGTGATATTATTGCATATGCAAATGAGAAAATGGAGACTAAGGAAGGAAGAAGAAATAGATATACTTTTGCAGGAGCGGAGTACTTTGAGCATATGAAGGAAGCTGGGCTGTACACACTGGATGTTAAGGAGATTGAGGAGAGGATAAATAAGGCTGGGCTTAGGGATGTGTTTAAGAGGAAGATTGTGTAGAGATTAGGAATTAGGAGCTCGCTGGTGTTCTGGGAGAGGGATGTTGGCGAGCTTTGCGATTATAATTATATAGACAAAAATACATATAAAATATGTTATAATTAACCTGAATCAACTATATTTGAACTAGATTGTTTAAGCATATGCTGATAAATTGTAAATATAATAGGAGAAAATTCATGAAGAGAAGTAGATTGTCCTATGATGAATGGAAATGCATTTTATCGAAAAAACAGACTATAAAGTTAATTAGAAATGAAACTGTTAATGGATATATCAGTTTAATAGATATTAAAGAGGTTTCCATACCTCAAGTTTGGAAATTTAATGGGCAAGATATAGTTGTATGCTATAGAGGTTACAAATGGTTATCTATATTGCTAAGCAACGAATATTATTGTATTACTACAATGTTGAATGATAAAGATGAAATTCTATTATGGTACGTTGACATGATATGGAAACAGGGTGTTGACAATGATGACGTCCCATATTTTTATGATTTGTATTTAGATTTAGTAGTCTATCCCAATGGTGAAATAATAGAAGATGATATGGATGAATTAATAGATGCATTGCATAAGGGGGAGATAACATTAGAACAATATAATTTGGCGATAAATACATGTGAAAATTTAAAAGCAGGTTTATTAGCAGATATTGAATTATTTAAAAAGTATACAAATATATGCTTCGATTTAATAAGAAAATAACAAATACAAAGTTTTCCTTATAGCAAGGATGTAAAATTATTAATATTTTTTACTAGTTTAAAATACTAAGAGCATATTATAAAATAGTAAGTATGATATAATAAAAATATAGATAAATGAAGATGAGCGGTGGTGATATACATGAAATGGGAAGAGGTACGAAAAATATATCCTAATACCTTTGTAAAATTTGAAGTAGTAGAATCGCATATGGAAGAAGATAAAGAAATTGTTGATGAAGTAGCATTCATAAAGGCTATCAATGATGGCAAAGCGGCTATGAAAGAGCATTTAAATTGTAAGAAGGGCCAATATGTATATAACACTATAAAAGATAAAATTGAAATACAGTTGATTAAATATATTGGCATAAGGGGTAAAATGTAAATGGAAAAGCTAATATATAAAAATGGGTTGTTATATACTAATGTATTTTTATCTCATGATGGAAAAGAAGTTATAGTAGAAGATGTTATTATAGATACTGGAGCATTTCATACAATAATATCTCCAGTATTTTTAGAAAAATTGGATACAGAAGTAAGTTTGGATGACGAGATTATTAATGCATATGGTCTAGGTGGAGGAATGTGCAGTTCACTAAGAAAGAGAATAGATAAGATTGGTATCGGAGGAATTAATATAGAAGATATGAGAATTGATTTTGGAGAAATTGATCCAGAAGATAGAGTAAACGGATTAATAGGTTTAGACTTTCTTAAAGCTGCAAAAATAATTATAGACATTGATGAAAATAAAATTTTTTTGAAGGATTAAGCATTATAGGTTTAAATGAATAGAAAAATTATTAGGAATAATTTAAAGAATTACTGCAATTGCAATAAGGAGCTGAGGATAGAACAGCTCCTTATTATTTTTAAGTGAGAGTGTGAAAATTTTTCTGTAAATAGCTTTCTATGATAATTTATGTGAGGCATGAAATTCAAAAGGATACTGATAATAGATCTGTGAAAAAACAGATGGATGATTTAATAATATTTTCATCCATCTGTTTTTTATAACCTGTATGCTTTTGGTTAGTAAGTTACTATTATAATGAATAATATAAAGAATTTCCGAAAGTGAAACTACAACAATTTCAGTTCCAAAATCCTTTCAAAATACCTCCTAGAAATCTGATAATCCCCCTTTTTCCATCGATCCAAACTGGAAATATCAACTCCAATCAACCTAGCTAATTTTCTTAATCCATATTTCTCAACAAGCAGCTTAAGCCTTTCTTCCTGCTCAAGTACAAACAGATAATAATCATCACAAAGAATATCCTTATCAAGTACAGTTAGCAGCTTAAGCAAAGTAGGTCTTAAAATCTTATCTCGATAGCCAGCCTCAACTTCATTTAAAACAGAACAACTTATGCCAACCTTATTTGCAAGTTCTACCTGAGACATGCCAGTCAGCATTCTTGCCTTCTTAAGTCTGTCAGCCAAGTTATTGCAAGGCATATCAGCGAATTGTAATAACTTCCTTAGATAATAAACTGCAGCTAAAAATATGGACAAGATGAAAGACTGTAGAGGCTTCAGTATTTCATCTTGTCCATATTAAGCTTTCGTATTTATTATCTATAAATTTATCGCAATTCGGAACGCATGCTGAAGCTGTCGCCAGTGGCTCTCTAGCGGTATATAATGCGGTTTCCCAGGCTTTTGGACATGGCAACGAATACTTCCTAGAACTACAGCAATCGGAGATATTATAGCCTATGCAAATGAAAAGATGGAGACTAAGGAAGGCAGGAGGAATAGATATACTTTTGCTGGAGCAGAGTACTTTGAGCATATGAAGGAAGTTGGGCTTTATACGATGGATGTTAAAGAGATTGAAGAGAGGATTGAGAAGGCTGGACTTAGGGATGTGTTTAAGAAGAAACTAGTGTAGGGAGTAGGAGTGATAGGCTAGCTGATATTCTGGGAGAGGGAGGTTGGCGGGCTTTTGTGCATTTGCTATCATGAAAAATCATATAAAATATGTATTATATGACATGATAGTATAAAAATGCATCTTGAAAAGATTAGTTAAAATGAATTTGAGGTACTTAGATAACATTGCTTGTACTTGGAAGAATTTGCACCTCTGAGGTGCTAGCGAGACTTGGCGAGCTTGCTAATGATTCAATAAAAGCCATTAATGGTGAATACGCAGACAGATACTTGTCTCTTTTTAATGTTCATAGCACAGAAGCCTTAGAAAAAGTTCAACTTGCTAGAATAAAGGCTTTATCTATGCTCTCTCCAAGAGCCTGGGCTAAAACACACTTAAAACTTCATAGGAAAAATCCTATTTATATTTA
This sequence comes from Clostridium oryzae, assembly GCF_002029235.1. Taxonomy (GTDB): domain Bacteria; phylum Bacillota; class Clostridia; order Clostridiales; family Clostridiaceae; genus Clostridium_AE; species Clostridium_AE oryzae. The sequence goes on along the minus strand of NZ_MZGV01000030.1, from coordinate 8,448 downwards.
TTATTTTGATCGTATTATGCCTGGAGATAATGCTGGTGCCTTTCATTCAAGTGAATTATGGTATGTGTTTGGTACTATTAATAGATGCTGGAGACCATTAAACGGAAGAGATTTTGAATTATCTAAAATTATGTCCTCGTATTGGACTAATTTTGCAAAGAATGGCAATCCTAACGGGACATCAGTACCAGTTTGGCCAGCTTTTACAGATAAAACTCCTCTCACATTAAGGTTGAGTGAAAAATCTATTGATGCTATTGACATGTCAGACACTTCATACCTCAATGAAATGACAGAATTACTAATAGAAGAAGTTTACAAAAACCTATAATTTAAGGAAGAAATCGGCTCCTTTCGGGGAGCCGATTTAATTTTATTGGATTTCATATTTTATTCCGTTTCTTTATAGCTAAAATAACTTTGACATCTATCCACCCATAATCTTTTATGCTCTTCAACACTAACAATTCTCTTACTCAAATCCGCTATAGACTTAACTCCTGCTTCCTCACACCAACTTAGGCATTCCTTAAAGAATTCTATATCAGTATCTCCAGGTTCTAAAAAACCATATACATACTCAAAACCTTTTTCTGATGCCGCCACCAATCTTGAATGTCCATCTATAGAAACTATCTTATCATCAATCTTTACGCAGCAAACAACTACATCTTCAGGCTTATCTATCCATTCCATGGCTTTATTATATTTATCTTCTTCAACGGTTAATTGTTCTGGAACTATGTCTTTAATTAAAATCTTAAAAGCTTCTGCCTTGTATTGAGTCTTTAAAGTCCACATCTGTCCATCCTTAAATCCAACATTAAAAAACACCTCTTTTATTCCTATATATTTTTTCTTTTCACATACAATTTCTTTAACAAATGGATTCCAATACATTATCTCATCGATAAAACTATTTAAGATTTCATTTTTATCGCACTCATTAAAAGTACAAAACCTCGTAATCTCTACTTTATCAAAGTCATTAAACCTATATTCAAAAACTGCTATAACTTTTTCATCTTCAGTTGCAATAAAAGCTGTGCTATGTATAATACTTTCCTTAACTTGTATGTATTTTTCTTGATTCTTGCTAATTCTAGAAATCTCCATTCAAGCACCTCCTATAAGGTCATTTTAATACATTGTGGTAATATTAGTCAAAAGAATGAAATTTATACTTCAAATATTCTACATACAAGATAAAAAACCTATCTTTTACACAGTAATTCTTTTCTTTTATAACTTAATCTATATTTAACTGCTTCATAAATGCAACTTAACATAATTTGTGTATTCTTATTATGTAAAAATGTTCCAAACATATTTCTAAATAATATTTTGTTCCAGATACATACTGGTTGCAGAATATTAAATCCATAATAAAAGGAGATATATGAATGAAAAAAGGGATACTAAAAAAACTACTAACTGCATTTATAGTTACTGCTACCTTTAGCACAGTTTTAATGTTCCCTCAGCCTGTAAAAGCTGAAGAAATAAGCAAACCACTTCTAACCTTTCCCGTAATCAGCGATGTACATATCGGAGGCACAAATGCTGATAGTAAATTTCAAAATGCCTTACAGGATCTTAAAGCTAATTTTCCAAATTACAATGCTATTGCTACCGTAGGTGATTTAACAGATGCCGGAACTCCTGATGAATATGATACTTTTATGAGTATTTTAAATGCAAACAAAGTGAAAAATGCACAAACCTTTATTACCATGGGAAATCATGAATATTATGCTGGAGATACTGATAATACAGGTTATCAACAGCGTTTTTTATCAAAAACAGGAATGCCTGCATTAAACTATGATAAATGGATAAATGGTTATCACTTTATAATATTATCACCTGAAAATCTTGGTACTGGCGGCAGCGGAGTCATTGTTACACAGAATCAATTAAAATGGTTAGATAAAATGCTAAATGAAAATCAGACCAGTGATAAACCTGCTTTTGTTTTTTTACATCAGCCAATGATGCATACCACTTATGGAAGTGACTTAGACGACAATGTTGAAAATTCAGATGAATTAATGGCTGTACTAAAGAAGCATCCAAAGGCAATGTACTTCTCTGGTCACTCCCACTATCTTTTAGAGCATCCAAGGACTATGTATCAAGATGGTTTCACTATGTTTAATACTGGTGCCATCTATTACATGATGTCTGAAGGTGATGCCTATGAAGACTCTAGTATAGCTGAAGGATTAGTTGTTCAAGTTTATAAGGATAAGGTAGTTGTAAAATGTAGAGAATTCTCACAACATAAATGGGTTGGTCAGACATATACAGTAAATTATCCATTTAAGCAAAGTCCAAAAGATTTAGAAAGTCCTTATTGGAATACTGACTCTAAAGCTTCAGCAACAAATATATCAAAGCATTCTGCTGAAATATCCTGGCTAAAAGCTTTCGATAATACCTTAGTGACTTCTTATAAAGTAATAAATAAAACTACTGGAGCCAGCACAAGCGTTGTTAACAGTCTTTTAACTCCTGAACCTTCCACCCATACCTTTAAATTAACAGGATTAAAGGCAAGCACCAAATACTCTTATGAAATACAAGCTGAAGATGCTTTCAATAATGACTCTGCAAAAACCTTAACTGTAGATTTTACAACAGCTGATGGAGGCCCACAGGACAACGATCCTAATGGACCAGATTTACTAAATATTGATTTTAGCAGCGGTACTGCAGCTGATGATTCTATCTATTGCAACGATGGTACCCTTGAAGGAAATGCGAAAATAGCTTATGATAAAGACTTTAAGAAAAATGTTCTTGTTCTTGATGGAGTTAATTCAGATGTTAGAATCCCATACAGTGATAGCTTCAAAAACATGTCCAATTCATTTACTTGGATCACTGCCTTCAGTTTAAACACAGTAGATGGCTGCCAGGATGTCCTAGGAAGAACCCAAGGTTCCGATGTGTGTTACGAACTTAATGATAAAAAGATGGAATTATGGGCTCACATTAACGGTACTTACTACACTCTGAGGTCAACGGAACTATCACCTAATACAATTTACCATCTAACAGCAACTTATGATGGGCAAAAGTTATGTTACTACTTAAACGGTAAGCTTGTAGATTCTTTAAATATTACAGGTGCAGTAGATATCAACTCAAACATTGATTGTACTATAGGAGCAGATCCAGAATCAAACCACACTGCAAGGTCCTACTTCAACGGTAAAATTGACTTTGTTAATATGTACACTAGAGCCTTATCCAGTGATGAAATAACCGCTCTATACAATAAATATCACCTTCAATTGCAACAGTAGCAAGCTCGTCCCTGGAAGAAATTACACCCCAGAGGAACTAGGAGCTGATTTGTAGTCAGCTCCTTAACAAAAAACTAAGAATAAGATTTTTATTCAATAATTTTATTTATCAAAGTTACTTTTCCATTTACCCCATCAAGAATAACTTCATCCCCTTCCTTTAAAAGCGACATAACATTTTTCACATTGCATATAACGGGTATATTCATCTCCCTTGCGATTATATCTAAATGTTCAAAAGGTGAACCATTCTCTACATGTTTTGTATAAACTAAAACTGTACCAAAAAACAAATAAAAAGCTGTCCACTAGTATTTTCCAAACCTTATATACAAACAATATTTAGGTAATAATATTGGGTATACAAGGAAGTGTGGAAGGTGATAAAGTTGAATGAAAAACAAGAAATTATATTAAAGCATATCAAGGAAGGAAAGAGTCAAAGACAGATAAGCAAAGAAACTGGGATTTCTAGAGATACCATAAGAAAGTATGTTAAAGATTATGAAAGTAAGTTGGCAGAGGTAAATAAGGGGTTAGGTGAAATAGATAAGATAGATATTATCGATGATATAACCTGTGCGCCAAAATACAAGTCATCTCCAAGGACTAAGAATGCTTTAACTGAAAAGGTTTTAGAAAGATTATCAGAATTTCTAAAAGAGAATGAACAAAAGCGGTTGAGAGGTTTATCCAAACAGCAAATGAAGAAAATTGATATGTATGAAACGTTAGCTGAAGAAGGATATCAGGTTAGTTATGCTTCTGTAGTAAGAGCAGTAAATATTATTGAAAGGAAGAAACGAGAGGCTTATATACGCCCAGGAATACTCGCCAGGAGATATTGCAGAATTTGATTTTGGTACAGTTAAGTTAAAAATGAATGATGGAAGCATCAAAGAATTTCAAATGGCAGTTTTTACAGCAGCATACAGCAATTATAGATGGGTAGATTATTTCCAAAACAGAATACTGGATGCTTCCTAGAGGCACATGCTATGTTCTTTAAGCACCTTAAAGGCAACTACAGAACCATAGTTTACGACAACACAAGAGTTGCTGTAGCACGATTTGTAGGTCATACCATTAAGGAACCAACTGAAGCATTTTCAAGAGACAGCACATACTCATCTTTAAACGAAGCAAATGCCTATCTTGATGAAGTGTTAGAGAAACTAAATTCGAGAACTTTATCCAATTCTAATAAGTCACCGTTGGAACTATTAAACGAAGAACGTGAGTACTTATTTCCAGATATGCCACTGTATGAAACAGCATCAATAGCTGATTTGAGAGTAAATAAATATTCAACTATCATGGTGGATTCTTGTTACTACTCTGTACCAGATAGTTATGTTGGTACAATGGTACGCTGCAAGGTTTATACTACTAAAATACTTGTATTTTATGATGAGAAAGAGATAGCTAGGCATGATAAGGTTCACGGTTCCAATTTATGGCGCATAGACATTGCCCATTATACTAGAACACTTTTTAGAAAACCTAAGGCCTTGGTTAATAGTACTGCTTTCAAACAAATGGATAATGAACTCAAAACCGTCTATTCTAAATATTTTAAAGGCAATGACAAAGACTTTGTAAGACTTATTGAGTTAGTTGGCAAATTTGGTTTAGTTGCCATTAATAATGCCATTAACAATTTGCAAGAAGTATGTCCAACTGATATAAGCATCGATAAAATAGAGTTTCTCTGTACTAGAAATGATGACCCTAAAGTTATCTACATGGAAGATCATAATGATGAGATTAAGAGTAATTCTCTTAATTTACTAGATGAATTCAATAACCTTCTAAATTCTTAGCAAAAACGTATATACTGTTTCTTGAGTGTATAACTTTAACCTTATGCCGCTCAAATATACAAAGGAGAGAGTATCATGGATTCAAAGAGTTCGACAATTACAGAAATAAGAACCTATGCAGAAAAAATGAAACTTGGAGTTATAAAAAGCGATGTTGAGCAGTCAATTGAAGATGCAAATGCTAATAATCTTAGTTATGAGGAGTTCTTATGCGGTCTTCTCCAAAAAGAATATGATATAAGGTGCTACAATCTGACTCAAAGCAGAATTAGAATAGCTAGCTTCCCATATAAAAAGTATCTTGAGGACCTATCTATTGAGGATTTGCCTTCTGATGCTCAACAAAAACTGAAATATCTAAGCAGCCTAAAATTCATAAAGGAAGGGCAAAATGTGATTTTGTCTGGAAACTGTGGAACTGGAAAAACACACATAGCGATTGGATTAGGAATAAAAGCATGTTTAGAAGGATATAAAGTATTATTTACAACAGTGCCACTTTTTATTACGCAGCTGAAAGAATTGAAGTCTACCAAAAGCCTACGAGGGTTTCAAAGTAAGCTTGCAAAATATGACTTGGTTATTCTTGATGAGTTTGGCTATATCTCTGCAGATAAGGAGGGGGCAGAGCTACTCTTTACCAACATTTCTATTAGGGCTGGTCAGAAATCAACTATAATAACTACTAACCTCTCTTTTGATAGATGGGGTGAGATATTTGGTGATCCAGTAATGACTGCTACAATGACAGATAGATTGACTCATAAATCGTATGTTATTAATATGAATGGTCAATCATATAGGATGAAAGAAACTAAAGAGTGGCTTGATAACTTAGATAACTAATTTCTATATCTTGGTGGTATAGTTTTTAATGATAATTTGGTATAAAAATTATGTATAAAATACAAATGGCAGAAAACTCTATAAACGAAGAAATCCTATCAATATAGAGTTACTGTAATCATATATTGATAGGATAATAATATTACATTATTCTAATTCCGGTATTTAATATCTCTTGAACATATGGGTCAGATGTATCAAAATCTTTAACTCTAAAAGGATGAGGCTCAATTCTGTTATCAACTTTACGTCTTATTCGCATTAATTTTAATGTATCTTCAACTGGATCACCAATAAAATCTTCTCCAACAACTGCAATATCAATATCACTGTCATTAGAAAAGGTACCTTTTGCATAGGAGCCATAAAGATAAATGCTATTTATTTTTAATTCTTTTGAAAGCAACTGAGCATATTTTTCTACAATTTTAGTTATTTCACTGTTAGTAATGATAGTATCCATTGCCTCAACTCCTTAATTTTTTCTATATTCAAAGAAGTAAATTCATAGGTACATTTTTTATAAAAACTTTTTTTATAATCAGGATATCTTGCACTTATATTAAAAGTTGTTATGGTATCCAACTGATCTTGGATTTCATCGGTTAGAGTAAGATTTGCTTTTTCTGCCAATCTCAATAAATCATGGATTTTTGGTACGTTGCTATTAACATTTAATATATAGACAGCTTTGAGCAGCTTTTCAATTACTAGATGCCCCATGAATAAACTCCAGTGATAGTCATTGCTCTCAAATAAATGAAGCATTGTATTAAAGTCCTCATTAGATGTTTCTATCCAATAATTGATTAGTTCCTGTTTATCCATATATACACCTACTTTTATAAATATATTTAAATTATACCATATAGGTGAATTACATATACAGTGTTTTGAGTTGAAAATGCTAATAAAAGCTATTTTAATTTCGAGAGAATCTCATAATACCTCCTTGAAATCTGATAATCCCCCCTTTTCCAATGATCCAAACTTGAAGCATCAATTCCAATTATCCTAGCTAACTTTCTCAATCCATATTTTTCAACAAGTAGCTTCAGCTTTTCTTCCTGCTCAAGGACAAACATATAATAATCATCACAAAGAATTTCTTTATCAAGCACAGTTAGCAGCTTAAGCAAAGTAGGTCTTAATATCTTATCTCTGTATCCAGCTTCAACTTCATTTAAAACAGAACGACTGATGCCAATCTTTTTAGCAAGCTCTACTTGGGACAACCCAGTCATCATTCTTGCCTTCTTAAGTCTCTCAGGCAAGTTATTGCAAGGCATATCGACGAATTGTAAAAACTTCCAATTCGTCGCAATTTGGAACACCATGCTGAAGCTATAGCGAGCGGCTCTCTAGCGGGAACTAATGCCGTTTTGCAAGCTTTAGGGCATGCTCCACTGGTACTTCCAAGATCTATAGCAATCGGTGATATTATTGCTTATGCAAACGAGAAAATGGAAACTAAGGAAGGCAGGAGAAATAGATATACTTTTGCTGGAGCAGAGTATTTTGAGCATATGAAGGAAGCTGGGCTTTACACGCTAGATGTTAAGGAGATTGAGGAGAGGATTGAGAAGGCTGGACTTAAGGATGTGTTTAAGAAAAAGTTGATTTAGAGAATAGGGGTGAGGAGCTCGCTGATGTTCTGGTAGAGGGATGTTGGCGGGCTTGTGTGTGTTTATTTATCCTGTCGATATAAGAATACATGTAAGATATGTTACAATTATACTAACATGATACATAATTGTAATTAAAGATTATTTAGATAATACACAAACACATAGTAATTTGAAGGTGGTAATGATTTATGGAAATAGTTAAGTTCACTTTAAAAGAAAAAAATTACGTTAAAATTACTAGTATAGGAACTAAAAGTTGTTTTAGAGGACAAAAATTAGCTCATAAATTATTTGAAAAAATGATAGGTGAGATGAAAAAGGAAGGAGTGAAAGATTTTAGAGGAGAGACAAGAGCTACAAACTATCCAATGCAAAAAGTATTTAGTGATTTTGATTTCAGAAATGTAGGAACTTTTAAAGAGTATTATGATAATCCTACTGAAGATGCATTGAGATATCAATTAAGTATATGAGCATGTTGATAAATTGCAATTTGAGATATAAAAAGGTAGAAGTTTATTATTATAGTATTTAATAGGAAAGGATAGGCGTATGATAATAAAATCTTTGATTTATACCGATGTACTATGGAAGTCTGTTTCTAAATATGCACATAATTGTTCTTGGGGTGCAGGTAAATATTTAGCCAAGCAAATGCAAGAAAATGATTTTTCTGACTGGGAAAGAGTTTTTGTTGCAATAGATAATGACAATATTGTTATAAGCCAACAAAAATATCAGTAAACAAGTTATTTTTAGCCAATAAAAATTACAGATAAAACAAAAAAGCACAATAGGTAGTGAATACCTTTTGTGCTTTTTGTCTAGGATTTAAGTGAC
>NZ_MZGV01000029.1 GCF_002029235.1 Clostridium oryzae | reverse complement strand
CATATCGAGACGAACTGACATTCGATTTTTTATTAAAAAATCCGAATGTTTATTTCTTGCACCCTTTTTTAAGAAAAACATATCGAAACATTTAAAAAAACTATCTTGACATATTACCAGATTGCTCAATCATCCTCAAGATCTGATTTACTTATGCCAGATACATTGATTTCCTCCTTTAAGTCCTGCACCAACTTATTTGAACCTGTCATTTCAGTAAACCTGCTTTCAGGCTGTGCTACACCATTTATATACTTGCAAAACTGCATATTAAGTCCCCCAATATCAATAAGCCCAATTTCACAGTCGTTGAACCTTTCCTTGTTTAAATAGAGTATTCCAGAACCTTCTGCCTTGATTGTTATGTCCTTTATGGTGAACTTATAATCCTTACCGTTTACTAATATGTTAACTTCATTATTGTCATTAGCTATAAAACTCTTATACTCTTCTTTATATTCTGGTGACTTTAAAAGATTTAAAGGACACGCAAGTACCAGATATACATCTTCCTTTCCCTCTGGCTTAATGTACCTTGTTATAGCTGCATAGATGCATAGCTTATGAAGCAACGTAGCCTTGTTTGTTTCCTCTGAACCATCTAACACGCCCTGTTCTCCTATTATCACCTCCTGCCCTTCATAGCTTATCAGATAGGACTTACCAGCTAAATCTATATCCCCATTCTCCAGATAGTATATCTTGCTTCTGAAACTCTCTCTTTTTCCTTCTGTTACTTTTTCACTGGCTGCATCACTGGTATTTAAACCAATAGCCTTAGTTAAAAACTTTCCTGAATCAATGCTTAATATTACTGACATATATAATCTTTCCTTTCTATTCTATTATTGAATTTTGGGTATAAAAAAATAAGTGCAAATGTTAAATCACTAATGATGTGTTTAACAATTACACTTTTATGGTACTAAAATAAGCCTTGCGGCTTATGAAATACTTGATATTATTTGATATAAAAATTTCTCAATACACTGAAATACAATAGCTATAAACTTATTACAATCTCTCTGTATTCATCCCAATCTTTACTATCAAAATTACGTTCTTTGAATATTAAGTTAATTCCTGAAACGTCATCTGGTAACGGTGGTGATACAACAAAGCTATTATGGGAGTGATCGTCTCCTCCGCTTCCATAGAACATACGACATTCATGGTCTTTATCTATATATAATTCATAATGGTTAGTTTCCCTGCGCCTTTCTGTTCGATTATTTGTACTATCCCATTCAATATTGAGATTCACAACACTTGAATTAGAATATTGAAGGATACAAGCTACAGAGTAAATTTTATTATTCGCTTCTATCGCCTTTAATACTGTTATTTGCTTTTTAAAGTCTTCTGGCTTCACATTAGGTTTATATGATTCTTCATCCCATAAGGTACCAAATATTGAATTTAATAAATCTTCATATAAATCATATTTTTCTGCCCAGCTTTTTATAACCTCAAGTGGTGGATAACCTGGATCATTGCTTGAAACTTCCTTGCGCTGCTTTATCAATTCACATATTTTTTCATCAATACCCTTAATTCTTTCATCATAATGTTTAGTTGGTCTTCTAAATGATGTTTGACTCATTTTTACCTCCCAAAATAATCTTATATTTAATCTGATATAGTAATATCAAAATAATTACATTACTTATCTAAGCATTTTTTTAAATATTTACAACCATCTTTATCAACTGAATGTAGACGATATCCGCTTTTTCTATACAATGCGTTTGCTGCAATATTATAATCAAAAACATTCAAAACTATTTCATTACAGCCATCTTGTTTTACCTCATATTCTAAAAGAGTGAGTACTTGAGTCGCATAACCTTTTCTGCGAAAAACTTCATTTATATAAAAGTCACATATAAAAGCTTCTCCATTACTTTTTATTATATACCAAATATAACCAGCATTTATTTTATTCTCATCAACTATAGAAAATAAAAAATTATTAGGCGTTTAAATTCCTTTAAAAAGAATATCATTGAATTCTTCTTCTGCTCTTTTTAAAGCAGTTTCTTCGCTGCAACTATCTGATTTTATTAAATCTCTTGCATATTACGTTTACTGTATATTATGCATATACTGTTCACTCAAGCACATCAAATGGACAAATACTTTTTTATATCCCCAACAAATTGATTTCCACATCTCGCCAGTTCCCCAAGCGTTCTATCAATCCCATATTCTTGTTTAAACCAGTTGTCACGACTAATTCCATAACAATCAACTGGAACAATAAGTATTTTCGCTTCAGGAAACGCAAGTTGATAAAGCATTAAGCACCGCCTTGCGTGAAAAGATTTACAACATACTATCGCTGTTTTTATTGAAAGCTTATTTTCATCAGTAACAATTCGAGAGAAAAAAGCATTGTCTCTTGTATGACCTGACTTATCTTCATAAAGAATTGATGATTTAGGTACACCATTTTTAATTAAGACATCTGAGTAAAACTCACAATCTGATTGATAGTCTTTATTGTATAAATCTTGTTTTATCTTGACGCCACCAAATTTACTACTTTTTACGCTAACCCCTCCAGATGGTAACAATAAAGGTGAATATCCATCCTTATAAAGTTGTGATGCTTTTTCAGGAATGGTTGGGTCAGAAGAGCCTGGCATAAAAATAATGTCAACTTTTTCAGGTTTGTCCTCAACGAATATATAGTTAGTAATATCATTAATAATCTTATTATTCATTTGAATACTCCTTCGCATTATAAGAAAAGAACTAAAATAATATCTAAAAAGGTTTTTAATTTACTGTTCTTTTTCATTTTGTGTTTTCTTTTTTGAATTAAAATATGAGATGATTATAGCAATAGCAAGTCCCATAGCAATCCAAGGAAATGCACCATAAAAAAGTCCCCCATTGCACTTGTCTCCTTTCTAATACTCTTGAATAAATATCCAATTATCTATACTCCATCATATATTACTATTACGTCTTACCCTCAGGATAATTATAACATATGTTACACCCATTTCCATAATGCTGTAACCAAATTACATTTGAAAGAAACTTCTCAGCACCGCAATATTCAGTTGATTTTGAAAAATTTAAATGGCAAGCAGGTACTAGGTAAACATTCTTTTTCCCTTAATAATTAATGAGATAAAATTCTCCGCTAATATTACTTAAATATTTTTATTTTTCCTTTCTATTATCTTACTTCCATTTTTCTTACTGTGTTCTGACTCCGTAGCCATTTATTAGCGAGTAAGATCAAGTCCATTTCTATGAACAATTTTTGATTCTAGTCGCTTATTCTCCATAGTAAGCTTTTCAACTTCATTGGCTAATTCTTACAATTAATCTCAATACTGTCATAATTGTATCATATTTTTCATATTCTATCATACAATGCACAGTATCGATTATTTATTCTATAAAATGCCACAGGTACCTCATCTTCCTTTACCGGCTTACCTATCTTTTTACGCCTTGATTTACTAAGCCATTTATCTGCATATTCACTGTAGTTTTCTTTATTTAACATTGGTAACCCTATATGCCTACAATATTCAGCAGTAAAACATTTATAGTAACCATTCCAAGCTAAAATTTTCTTACCACCATTATATATATAATAATCTTCTTTAGGCTGTTCTCTCACATTCTGATAAATTTCATTATCCAACTCCATCACTCCTCATTTTTCTATACATTACCGATATTTTTTAATTGCCTATGCATACTAACCCTGTTTCTTCCATTTTCTTTAGAATAATATAACGCTTCATCTGCTTTTTCTATAGCTGCTTTCATGCTTTCACCTGAAACGGTCTCATAGCAGCCAAAGCTCATAGTTACCTTCAGTGTAATATCATCAGATACTATAGTTGCTGCTTCTATATCGTTCTTTATCTTACTAACCAGTGCAAAACTTTCAATCTCAGTCATCCCTTCGAGATATATCAGAAACTCTTCTCCGCCATATCTGTATATCCTATCTTCTTTGCTTAAGTTATTTTTCAATATCTTGCTTATAGACTTTAGTACCTCATCACCAGCAAGATGTCCGTAAGTGTCATTTATCTTCTTGAAGAAATCTATATCTCCAAGCACAAGAGAAAACTTCTCTCCACGACTTATCTTTTCCTTTATATGCTTTTGCATATAATTTCGATTATAAACCTGAGTTAGCTGATCCTTCATTGCAAGATCAAGTATCTTGTCGTTAGCTTTAAGGTTCTGAACAACAATATTAATTGTTTCAACGATTAGAAGAAACATCTCTCTATTATATTTAAATGGAGCACTGTTTTCGATAAACAATGCTCCATTCGTATTTTCACTTCCCTTTAAAGGTATAAGATAGCTATAGCTTATATTTCTTTCTGGTGCAGAGCTATAGGAAAGTGTTCCATTGCTAGTAGTATTGATTTCTGCATCTCCATCTTTTATATTTATTTTTTCTAAAATATGTTTCTTCAAATCTTCATAATATAGCTCATTCACATTGCTTGCCAGAATATTATTATCTTCCTCGAAGGAAACTATTGTGCAGTAATCTATTTTGTAATATTTTTTTTAATATAGGTATGATTTTGTAATACTGGTTTTTCTCATCGTTATCAAATGTAATACTCAGTATTTCTCTCAATATCCTGTTTATCTTGCTAGGAAAAATATTTTTCTTATACTTCATAAAGAATATGGTAACTATCACACCTATAATAATCATGTTAAATATCACTATATACCTAGACATTATTTTCACCTCCGACTTTACTATATTCTATTGCTGACTAAAAAACACCTCAGAATCCATTTATGAATGCTGTGGTGTTTTAGAAAAATATTTGGTTTTACTGCTTTTTCTTTAAATAATAAAATTATGATTCTTCTACTCTTGTAATCCATTCACTAACTAATGAATAAAACAAATCTTCTTGTTCTATATGTAAATGATGTCCTGCTTCGTCCAATATACCGAATGTTGCCCTTGGGTAGTTGTCCAAAATCTCGAATGCATCTTTATACCCTACAGTTGAATCTTGATGTCCTAATAATATAAGGGAAGGTTTATCAAATTTTTCATTTAGTTCATCAACATTGAAAGAAAATTCATACCCATTCTTTTTAATATTAGCCAAAAAATTGCTATCAGCTAATTTTATACCAGATAAAATTTCTTTTTTGCATCTATCCCAAATTCTTTTACTTTGTATTACGTGTGCCGAATTAAAAAATTCAGCATCAGATGGTTCAAGTTCCGATAATAATTTATTATCTTTCTTTAAAATAATATGTGTTGGATTATTACGTTTCTTAAAATTTGCAACAATGACAGGGCATAATAGCAATAGCCCGTCCACTCGATTTGCCATTTTATTTATTATTCCTCTTGATAAATATCCACCGTAAGAATAACCTACAAGTAGAAATTTCTCATTAGGAATAATTTGGTTAATAAAATCAATTACAATATCAAGCATGATATCAGAATTTGTAATCCATTCAGCACTACCTGACTTACCCATACCTGGCAAATCAATATATATTCGTTTATAATCGTTTTTACTATTAAATACCGGTTCCATACACGCTGTCATCGCTCTATGATCTATATAATATCCATGTAGTACAACAATTGGTTTTCCACTACCTATAACTTCATAATTTATTGATATATCTTTTACTTTGCATTCCACAGTTGTCTATCCTTTCTTTCTACATAATTTCTTACTACTACGTCTTAACTTTAGGATAATTATACCACACCTTACATAGACTGTCATGGCATTTCAGTAGAATCGTATTCGAAGTGAATACTCATATATCCCACCTTCTATTGAATTATAAACGATCTAAAATCACTTAAAACAGTATGTTTATTATCATAGACCATAACGTCCCCCGGTTCATATTCCGAGCTTTTGGGGCCTCCTTCTGTCTTCCACTGTCCTGGTGAATAGTAATATTCTTGATCGTCGCTCAATGTCTCTATTCCATTTTTATAAGCTACAATATCGAAATTAATAATTATATTTTTATTTCTCAAGAAATTCTCAGTATTAGGCTGATCCCCCTGTTTTACAAAGACTGATGTAGCTGGCAGAAAATATTTACCGTACCAAAACTGTATTTTACCATCACTATATTGAATCTCGCCTTTCCAACCATTTGTCCACTCTCGGCCTTTACATATTCTTACGCCCTTAGTAAGTGTTAAATCTGAAAGATTTCCTATCAAAACATCTCCATATCTTGATGTATTAAGATTTATCTTCTGTAAATCTTGTGGACTTCCAAGCCTTGTAAGTTCATTGTTTGCTGAATTATAATAAACGTCCACTGGTACTCTAGTTTTTCCATCCCAATAAAAAAAGGTAGGCTGGACTTCAATTCTATCCTCCTCCCTATATAAAAATTCTGTTGTTAAATATAGGAATAGGTAAGAGTTTGATATTATCTCCGTCTTTTCCCCTCCTCCAAACCGTACATGCGGGTTTCCTCGCATACGGCTTTCCATCAATATTTACTTATTTACTTAAATCACACAATTTCCAACCTTTAAGCGAAGTTCATTTAATTTCTCTAGCATGGTTTCATCTAGGGGTAATTCTTTACAGTATTTTGCTATTACTTTTCCACTTTTCGCATGGATTAATTTATCTATGCTGGAGTTGACAAGTATTAGATTACTGTATTTATCACTACCGACTTTATGCTTAGGGATAACATGGTGCATTTTCATATCTGCTATTTCCAATGCTTCTCCAGTTACTCCACATCTACCGTTTTGCCCTATAAACCTTGATATTCTATTGTCGTTTAATTCTGTTCCTCCATGTTTTATAGGGTTGTTTAGTAAGTACCTTAATGTCTTAGAAAATTTCTTACTTAGGCTTTGATGTATATATTTTCTGCCTTCCTCTGTATAATTGCATACTTTATTAGGAAAGCTTTTATTTTCCTTTAGTGTTATACCATTTATAGGGTATAATGCTATATTGGCTATATACACCGTTCTTATATTGTACTTACCATAATACTGCATAAATGCTTGAGTTTTAACTCCTTTATTACTCCGTATTCTTCTAGTTTGATTGTATAGATACCTGCTAACTAAGAAAGCAATTTTTCTGAAATCATAGCTTGTTTTTGTAGCTCGACTATAATAGTTATGAATTCCCAGTATGGTTTGATTATATCTAGTCACGCTACTCACTGTTGGGCTATTTCTTATATCTCTTATTTTCTGTTTAATTGTTTTCTGCACTATCTTTGCTGCTTTATCACTGATATGCGATTGTACTATTCCTTTATGATGCCTTTCAACTACTTTTAGTTTAAATCCTAAAAAGTTTGAATAATTTTTTCTGAGATTAATAACCTTTGATTTTTCAGGGCTTATATCAAGCCCCAATCTCTCCTTTAGCCAGCTTTTTACTGCTATAAAAATCTTTTGAGCTGACTTGTAGTCTTTACAGAATACTTTAAAATCATCTGCGTATCTTACTATATACATTTCTTTCATTTTGGTAGTTTTTAAGGCTCTGAACTTATGTGTATTTGTGTACTTATGACTTGTTTCAAATGTTTGCCACTGGTCACTTATCCACCAATCAAGTTCATTCAATGCTATATTGGATAATATTGGGCTTATTATTCCGCCTTGAGGAGTACCCTTTACTGGTTTTCCAATTCCTTTGATTTCAGCTTTCAACATTTTGCTTAGAATACATATTAGTTTCTTGTCTCTGATTCCTAACGACCAAATTTGCTTTAATAATTTGCCATGATTTATATTGTCGAAGAATCCCTTTATATCTATATCTACTACATAATGCAGCTTGTTAATGTGTACCAAGTACATTGCTCTTGTAATTGCATGATGAGTACTTCTGTTTGGTCGAAATCCATAGCTATGTTTGTGAAACTTTGCTTCACATATTGGTTCTAATATTTGCTTAATGGATTGCTGAATTAGTCTATCTTCAATTGTTGGTATTCCTAAAGGTCTTGTTTTTCCATTTGGCTTTGGAATCTCAACCCTTCTCACTTTATGTGGTTTAAAATTTTCCAATCTATTTCGTACATAGTTAATTATAATTTCAGATTGTTTTTCTCCAATATCTTTGATTGTTTTGGAGTTTACTCCTATTGTAGTTGAACCCTTATTGTTCTTTATATTTCTGTAGGCCTCTAGGATATTATTTGCATCGCATATTAAGTTTAAGAGATTCTTAAATATATCTCCCTTTTGGCTTCGCTCATAGAGTTCATCGTACTTTTTCTGCATATCATAGTATTCATTGTTTCTTAGTTTTTGTTTCTTCTTAAATTGTCTCGGTTTAAAAGTCGTCATTAGTCAGCTTTTCTCCTTAATAGGTTAAGCTTCTCTTAGTCTTACAGGAACCTAATAAATTACTGTGTGTGTAAGTTTTAATGTAAATATTGACTAGTGGCTATCCCTCCCCCGCTTGTTATCACGGTTTCAGTGGTACTGTGCCACCGCTCTCACTAATATAAAGATAAGTTATAGTCTATTGACTTTTCCTTATCACCACTTCATTGGTA
This sequence comes from Clostridium oryzae, assembly GCF_002029235.1. Lineage (GTDB taxonomy): Bacteria > Bacillota > Clostridia > Clostridiales > Clostridiaceae > Clostridium_AE > Clostridium_AE oryzae. The sequence goes on along the minus strand of NZ_MZGV01000029.1, from coordinate 49,823 downwards.
ATAAGACCTCCATGTTATCAGCTTTCCACGTTCCGATATTTCTATCCTTGACATATACCTTTAGGCGAATCCTATAGTCTTGCTTGCTTGATATTGCCTTTAACAATATAAGGATTTTCATAATTTCAAATCTTACTCACCTCACAAGCCCTACATCTTAGGTAGGAATAACATTTCTATTATTTCTTCTTTTAGACCCGTACATTCGGATTTTCGTCAGTTACATTCTCTATATGTAACATTCTCGCCATATGTATTTTATGGACTCCCGACCTATCATACATTCGACCACCTCTGGTTCGCTTTTCCTCAGCATAGCCTGTTAGGATGCACTCTCAGCCGTCTTTACCGAACTTCTAACACCAAAACTCTTATTAGCGTCAGTGCTAGTCGGAGTATCAAAGGAAGCCCTTCAAGACGTTACTCTCTCATTTGACTTCTCGAAATATCAGTTCTCTTAACCCTACGGGTTAATGCCTAGTCTTTTCAACTAGGAACGTGTCGTACTAAAGTAAAAACTGTATCCAAGTTTAGGTGCTGCATTTTTTATGGCCGGATGACTGTTTTTATCAATAGGAAGTTGGTTTGCCTTATAACTTACACCTGTTGACTCAGTGTAATTACTATCTTTCCAGAATACACTATCCCACAACGGGTCTCTGATATCATTGACTTGAAAATCTCTCATTTTTATAGGATCTTCATATGGTCCGAAAGTTGCATCTGTTTCATTTCCTGCGGTGTCGAACTCCTTTACGTGAAGATATTCATTATCACCAACCGGCTTTTCAATCTCTGCTGTATTTACTTCGCCTTTGGTTCCTGTCATATTGCCTGCATCATCCTTTACAAGCTCACCATAGCGGTCTGTCGTAGTGTATTGACTTGTATATACTGTTTCATAAGTACCTCCATCAGCTTCACCATACGTCCAAGAATAAGCCACGCTTGCAACTCCTGAAAGATTATCAGCAAATGACAATTTCCCGTAGTATGCAAAATCTAAACCTTTCTTGCTTTCCTTTCGTACAGCTCCATTGCTTTCAGAAAATATTCCAGGCTCAACACTGAAATCTACATCAGGCTGAGTGCTGTCTACAAGATATGTTTCCTTCTTTTCACTGTTTTTATTGGTTGCTAAATCTGCAGCATTTACTTTTACAGAATACATACCATCCTTATCCAGCGACACGTCCTCGTCAAAATCGTCGTGTATAGCTTCAACATTGGTGGCCTTGCTGTCGTCAGTGTCACTGCCTGTATTATCATCATCGTTGGAATCAGCATCCTCGTCGTTGAATATCATATGTTTGTAATGACTATTGTCTATCACTGAAAGCATTGATTTCACACTGTCTATACCTGATAATAGGTCACTAACTTTCACATGAATATTATATGGATTATCATTATGCCATTTATTATCAGCTGAAGGTGTAATCTCTATAGGTGGCTTTGTCCAGTCAAGTAAATATTCGTCACTATCTTCAGTTGGATTCTTTGGCTCTTCAACAGATAAACTGCTTTTATCAATAGAGTCCTCAGTTGATGCAATTGTTGGCCAATTAACTTTACTCTTTTTAAAATATCCTTTAGCATGAAGATACTGCTCATCACCTTCTTTGTGAAGATATACAGTACCACTTTTTCCGTTTATAGTGTCTGTTACTGCACCTGATACGTTTATATGGTCAATCGTATATTCTACACCTACTGGAACAGTATATGAGGTCGTTGTAGTTGTTTTCTTTCCCTTTTTATCTGTTGTTGTTACTTTATGATTGACACTTACACTTCCTGCCTGAGTAACAGGGTCATTGCCTTTATAATAAACCTTAACAGGGTATTTACCTTTGCCATCACCTATTTTGCCATCATTTGTCCAATCGTCAGAACCATCAGGGTCAAATTTAATGTCACCCGGCTTAGTTGGTTTAATTCCAGTCTGATAGTAGAATATTACATCATGCGACTTATTTGACTTCTTTACGTATATAGTCCTGGTCTTTGTCTTACTGGAAGCTTCACTTTCTTTTGTTTTACCATCATAACGTAAATAGCTCTTTAAGAATTTATATCCAGTAAGCCTCTGATAGTGTACAGAAACTTTGACCTTATCACTTTCAAGCACAGTTAATGTCTTTATCTTTTCAGGAGGAATTATATTTTTCCCTGAATCCCAATCCTTGTAATAAGCTTTTACTGTCTTTGTAACTCTTACATCAGGAGGATTTATCGTCAATGGAATTCCAAAATAACTACTAAAATCTAATGATGGCCACGCCCTAGCTCCATGTATTCCATTATGTTTAGTATCATAGCTAGTCTCATAATCCCAAGAACTATTAGCACTTTTAATTCCACTTGTTTTAAAATCAGGATAACCAAGCTGAGTTAAATATATTTCACCCTTTGTATTTCCATTGTCATACATAGAGCCTTGAAGATGGCTTACTCCTTTTTTATCAATCTCGTTTATAGTGATTATCGCATTAAGTTCAAGTTCGGTTTTATCACTATAAGGAATACTTTCAAATATTTTTTTATCATTAGGAAAATGTTTTTCCAAGTATGATATTAAATCACTATCGCCTGAATTTAAGTCCATAGCCCACATTGTATATGTGTAACCTCCATGATGTCTTGAATCAACTTGACGTAAATAATCACTTCCGAGTTTAAACCTGCAAAAAAATTTTTTTCCACCTCTTTTAACAAGTACCTGGAATCCTAATGTACGAAACCTGGTACTCGTACTAGCGGTTTTTGCTTCAGCAGCATAATATATTTTCCCAGTATCTTTGAAATAGTCTATGTGATACTGATTTCCACTATGGAAAAAAGTATATGCATTGGTCGGTGCTGCTTCTACCTTGTACGATTTTGACACTACAAAAGTTGTAATGACAAATAAAATAGTTAGAATTGCACTGAAAAATCGTTTCAATTTTCAACCTCCTAAAAAAATAGAAGCTATCCTTTCGGATAACTTCTTTATTTGTCTTAACTAAGTAATGTTGTAGCAAAGAAATAAATTGTATATCGTCTAGTGCTTTTGTTCCATACTGCTACACTCACTTCTACTGAGTAACCTCTACCAATTGCTGGTGCACCGTATCCAACCTTTACTATCCCTGAAGCTGTAGTTGCTGTTGTTGTGTAAGAAACACATCTTACATTCCAACGACCAATTTCATATGTCATTACTGGATGTCCACCTTCACTATCAGGAAAATAAGCTCTTTCATTCCATATACTTTCTTAAGTAAAGTTTTCTTGCTTATCTTTCCTTCTGCCCACTTATACGTCAAGCTCTTAAAGTATGAAAGCTTTTTCCCTTTATAGCTGTAGGCGTAACATTTGAGCTTTTTGGTTAGTTGCAACGACATTGATTTATCTACACCACTCTTTTTAGGTACTGCATATGCAGTAGTAAAAGGTATTGCAATCATAAATATTAATGTGAGAAGCATAGTAACTATTTTTTTAGTTTTTTTCATATTAATCACTCTCCAATTTTATATTTAATCTGTAAAATTTATTAGCTCCTTCTATTCTGTCAATCTTAATAAAGTTCAGTTTTTCAAGCTTACGTATGTGACTATACATATTTGTTCTATTAATATCAAGTCTTTCTGACATCATTGATATCGTAAAGCTTTTAGACATTAAAAGTAAAACTATTTTGTAATCATATGTAGTTAAATCTTTATGTGTAGCAAGTTCTTCAAATTTCATAGTTTACCTCACATATTATATTAAAAGTAACGCTAACGTATCTCTCATTATAATTATATTTCTTTTTTTCTTTAAATGTAAATACCTTGAAGCAACATTTTTATCTAAAATATAAGTTTTTCTACCGCTTTCATCGATGGACACCTTGTCAATTTCGTACCTCCTGTAACTTTTTATATATTACCAGTCTATAAACTTTTATTTATAATACTCTGGATCAGGAGAACACCCATTCTCTGCAGCTTCATATTCATCATAGTAAGCCGTTAGATTCGTTCCATTCTTATGCCTTGAGTAATACTTATGTCCATTCTTTTCGTATCCATAAAGTTGTTTGTGTTCTACTATTTTAGCTGCACCATATCCATAAGAATCATACCTATCTTGTGCCTGAAAAATCTTTCCCTGATAGAATGCCAGAAATGAAATTGTATCTATTGAGCGATTTCCCCAGTAAGGAACTTTAAATTTAAGTTTCCACCCATTCTGCTTTGCAATTCTGTTACAGTAATAGGTGTAATATTCAAGATCCTTTTGCAACAGCTGATTAATAACCTGTTGCTTAACTTTTTTAAAACTGCTATCACTAAAATAGCTTGGATAAAGGCTTGCGAAGTTCTTTCTATCCCCCTCAAGCTTTTTATTATTTTTATAGTCCTCTATATAAACATAATCATCAAGTGTATAGGATATTTTAATATCAAACTTGCTATCAAAAATTGAGTATTTCTTTTTATCTGTCCATTTATTAGTTACTGTATATTTACCATTCTCCTTAGTTTCATTCCATGTGTGAACAAAATAACCGTCGTAACCTATTGCTATTATTACTGGAAACTGAGACATTAAAGCCTGCTGCTGTGAATAGCTGTTTTCAATATCAAGATCAATATACATACTTCTATAGAACCTATCTAGGCCTTCCTTCAAGTTTAAAGCTATCTTTTGAAAGTTTTCTTTTTTTCCTTGCGCTCCAAGCTCTGTAGAATAACTATCATTGAAAATCATAAGTGCCTTTGCAGCATCCTGGCAAGCACTGCTTATAGCCTCATGATACTCATTTTTAGTATTTTCAGCCTTTACCATAGCAGCTTGATTTAGCTTTCCAGGCATTAAAAGCAGCATTGCAAATATAACGGAGAAAACCAAACTAAACACTTTCATTTTCTACCATACCCCCATATTTAAAAGAAAGGTACTTGTTATAGCTGCTATTTATAAAATACATACTGCTTTGCAGCAGCCTGCTTGGTTCTTCCTGCTGCTCTGTTAATCTTATGGAGAAATCATCACCATAGCGCATGTAGTACTTCTGATTTTTAAATATTGAACTAAGTATTTCTTTTCTTCCATGCTCCACATACTTAACCTGAAAATCATCTGTACCCTTAGGATATACAAGCCTGCTGGTATGCACTAATTCAATCTTATAGCTTCTTTTAGTAGCATTAAGCTCATTTAAGAACTTATAGTAAGCTTCTACATCAATTTGTTCACCACAAACAAAAATAAATCGAGGATTTGCTTTATCCTCGATTCCTCTTGTTCTTAATTGCTTTTTCAAGTCTTCAATCATCTCTAAAACACATTTATCTCTTAATAACTCCATTTTATTTACCTCTATAAAAAGAGAGATTCTACATTAAACTTTGCCCGATTGCGTACCAATTTCCCATCCTCTGAACTAAACTCAAAGCGACTATAAACGCAAATTGCTTTATAGATTAATACTAGAATCTCTCATATTTAATGAATTAGTATTATATTATAACTACTGGGAAATTTCAACATGATTAACTAAAAAATCACAGGTATGTTTAAGTTCATGTCAAAAGTACTGATAAAGTAATAAGTTTTTTAAGCATAATATTATTATTGTTTCAACGCCTCCCTAATTTTCTTTGCATTCTCATACCTTTTATCAGTCACATAATTTTCTTTTGCAGCTTTCAGATCATCTGGCTATACTCTCCATCATATATTCCCCTAGCTTGTTACATTTCCATATATAGCTTTCTAGTATGATTAGAATACATCTAATATTCTATAGAATTATGCTCTTTTATAAAACTTCGCAACTCATCAATTGTACTGTCTAGTACCTTCAATTTCTCTTCTTTACCTGAAAACTACAGTGCCCTATAAAATTTTCAAATGCCTTTCTATAACCTTAACTATATTCTAAACAACTTCCTTTTTCATGTGACCAACCTTCCTTATCACTAAAAAAATATAAAGCGATATTGTCACCAATATCGCTTCATAAAAATTTACATGCTTCTCCACAAAAGTTTTTTCCATTAGTATCTTTAATAATTTATATGTTTTTTCTCCTGATTTCATCTTGTGTCATAAGTTGTCTTGCAACTATTTGAATACTAAAACTTTACTCATTCTTCATGCTAATTGTTACTTTCAAACTTGAATAATGCTATCTGCCTGCGCAGCTTACTCTTAAACTGAACCAAAACTGCTCTTTATAATAGTTTTTTCACATTACGTCTGTTATATATAAATCTTCGTACTTCCATTGTCGCAAAGTTGCTATCACTTTCATTAGGAATTACTACATAAAATATAATATAGTTTTTTACATATATCCGGTAATATGGATATTTACGTTCTTTCATTGACTGAAATGTTTCAAAAGCTTCTGGAGCAACTAATCTTTCTCTAATTGCTAATTCAGCTAAATTAAGCAATTCTTCTGCCGCCTGCTCATTTTTCAGTTTTAGCCTTATATGATTAACTGCCTCCAATAGATCCTCATAAAACAACGGAAGATAACTAAGTTTATATTTCTTTGGAGCCATGCAATGCCTCCCGTATCCCACCAAACACTTCATCATTTGAATATCTAGTATCAGATTCTTCTGCAGCTCTATCAGCCTCATCCAATTTCATTTCAACTTCGTCAGTAAGTTCTGAATATTTTTCCAAACTCATAACAACCATTGAACCATATCCATTTTTCGTCAGATACACTGGCTCTCCAGTACTAACTTCCTTTTCTATTTCCGTAAATTTGTTTCTCAAATCAGAAATCGGTCTAATTTGTATCATAATATTCGCCTCCTAATAAATAATTAACTTTATCATATTACTATTATTATCATAATTTTATCATTATTATGATATTTATTCAATAATGTTATTCACAAGCTAAAAAGTACTTTTTACCGTTAGCGCTTTGCTCAATTTAATAATAAAAAACCTCCTAGGCCAAATATCGAGAGAGGTTCTGAATCATGTTGATTCATACTATGTTGCTTGCAAGCCATTTCACACCCAGGACATTTCATAAACATGTGATTTTTCGTATTTAATACGAAAAGTCCTGTTATTATAGCTAAAACAAAAAGCCACGCAAACATAAAGTTTGCGTGGCTTTCCAATAAGTACAATATTATCTCTTTGAAAATTGTGGTGCTCTTCTTGCTTTCTTAAGACCGTATTTCTTTCTTTCCTTCATTCTTGGATCTCTAGTTAAGAAACCTTCCTTCTTAAGAGTTGATCTTAAATTTTCATCAGCCTTTAAAAGTGCTCTGGATATTCCATGTCTTATAGCTCCTGCCTGACCTGTATATCCGCCTCCATGTACATTAACAAGGACATCATATTTATCCTTAATACCACATAAAACTAATGGTTGATTTACAATTATCTTTAAAGTTTCTAAGCCAAAATAATTGTCCATATCTTTTTTATTAATAATAACATTTCCATCTCCTGGAACAAGTCTTACTCTTGCGATAGACTTCTTTCTTCTTCCAGTAGCAACATACTGAACCTTAGCCATTGATATATCTCCCTTCCACTAAAACTAGTACTTTAATTCTAAAACTTCTGGTTTTTGAGCTGCATGATCATGATCTGCACCTCTGTAAACCTTAAGCTTCTTTAGAACTTTTCTTCCTAGAGGACCACTTGGTATCATTCTTCTAACAGCTTCCTCAAATACAAATTCAGGTTTCTTTGCAAGTACTTCTCTATATGGAACTTCTTTAAGTCCACCTGGATATAATGAATGATGTCTCATCATCTTCTGATCCAATTTCTTACCTGTTAAAACTACTTTTTCAGCATTGATTACAATTACATAATCTCCTGTATCTACGTTTGGAGTAAATATAGGCTTATTTTTTCCTCTTAAAATTGATGCTACTTGGCTAGCAACTCTACCTAGAGGCTTATCAGCTGCATCAACAATATACCATTTTCTTTCAATCTCATTAGGTTTTGCAATGTATGATTTCATCTTTTTCCCTCCCAGAAATCTTGCTTATTAACTTATTCTATATGAAGACCCGGGGCTAGTGGATCTTACTCACTTTCATTAACAAACATAATAATTATAATATAACTTAACCAAGTGTGTCAACAATATTATTGCAATTAAAACAATAATCCAACTAATAATATACCTTTTCCAGACAAAGTGCATGAGCTGGTGCTGCCTTTCTTACCATATTTCTATCAAGTGACTCTAATGCCTCTTTTACCGACTCCGGTTTTCTTTTGCCGGTACCAGCTTCTATTAACGTTGCACATATTATTCTCATCATATTATATAAGAACCCATCAGCCGTAGCATATATTCTAACAATATCTTGTGATTTTTCGATATCAATTCTTGTTATAGTCCGTACAGTAGTCTTGACTGAGCTTCCCTCTTTTCTAAAAGCTTTGAAATCATGAGTTCCTACCAAACACTCTGATGCTTGTTTCATCTTATCAATATCAAGACTAGCTCTTACATGATGCATATAGTTCCTAAATATAGCTGGTGCAACATCTCTGTTAATAATAGTATAGCTATATGTTTTACCCTTACAATTATATCTAGAATGAAATTTTTCATCAACTTCACAGGAACTAAGAACTCTTATATCTTTAGGAATACTTGCATTTATAGCTCCTCTGAATTTTACAGCTTCTATTCTACTATTCGTGTGAAAGTTACATACAAACTCCTTTGCATGTACCCCTGCATCAGTTCTACTGCAACCATCTACAGATATGTTTTCACCAGTCACTTTTAAAATTCCATTTTCAATCATTTCCTGTATAGTTACTGCATTTTTTTGTCTTTGCCAGCCTGAGTATTTACCGCCGTCGTACTCTAAAATTAGTTTAATATTTTTCATGTATATTACCTGCCTGATCTTATATAAGTGCTATAATGTTTGTTATTATAGTTATAATTATAAGCAAAACAAAAGCTAACGATGCAATTAAGTCGTTACAACTAAATTTAAGGACCTTCATTCGGGTTCTACCCTTTCCACCTCTATAGCATCTTGCTTCCATAGCCATAGCAAGTTCATCTGCCCTTCTAAATGAATTAACAAAAAGAGGTACAAGAAGTGGAATAAGGCTCTTAGCCTTTTGAACTATATTTCCTGAATCAAAATCAGCTCCTCTAGCCATCTGCGCTTTCATAATTTTATCTGTTTCATCAATAAGCGTAGGAATGAATCTTAATGCTATGGTCATCATCATAGCAAATTCATGAGCAGGCAATCCTAATTTTTTAAATGGATTAAGCAGTCTCTCAATTCCATCCGTTAGTTCTATCGGAGATGTCGTAAGCGTTAATACTGATGTACCTATAATAAGAAGTACTAGTCTTATAGTCATAAATGATGCTGTTCTTAGGCCACCGTAATATATGGTGACAAATCCATAACTATATATCACTTTTCCGGTCCTAACCATGAACAAATTTAATACTGCAGTGAATAACAGCAATATAAATATAGGCTTTAACCCTCTAAATATATATTTCAATGGTATTTTAGCCAGTAAAACAGTGATAAGAATGAAGGCAAAAGCGAACAAATATCCCGTAAAGTTTTTAATAATAAATAATTCTATAATATAGAGAAACGACAATATTATTTTTGTTCTGGGGTCTAGTTTATGTACAAAGGAATCTCCTGGTATATACTGTCCTATAGTTATATCCCTAATCACTTACCTTCCCCCTCGCTTCTAAAGATTTTAAGTATCTCTCTTGCCGCATCATCAATAGTAAATATCTCATCAGATATACTTATTCCTCTTTTTCTAAGTTCACGAATCACATATGCTATCTGTGGTGCTGCCAATCCAACGGATTCTAATAAATCTATTTGCTTAAATATATTAACAGGAGTATCATCTAATATACATTTTCCATTATTCATCACCAATATTCTATCAGCTAGTTTTGATACATCTTCCATACTGTGGGATACCATAATAATAGTAATATTATATTTAGAATGTAATTCCTTTATCTGACTTAAAATTTCATCTCTACCCTTCGGATCCAATCCAGCAGTAGGTTCATCTAATATTAGAATTTTAGATTCCATAGCAACTATTCCTGCAATAGCAGCTCTTCTCTTTTCTCCACCGCTTAATTCAAAAGGCGACTTGCTCCTGTATTTTTCATAATCTAGACCAACTATGTTCATTGCTCTTTTGACTCTTTCACTAATTTCCTCGCCGGTAAGGCCAAGCTTTTCTGGACCAAAAGCAATATCCTTTTCGACCGTCTCCTCAAAGAGTTGGTATTCAGGATATTGAAATACAAGTCCAACTTTTTTTCGTACTTCTGAAAGTTTTACCTTTTCATTAGTTATATCTACTTCATCTATTATTATTTTTCCCGATGTTGGTTTCAGAAGTCCGTTCATATGCTGAATTAATGTTGATTTTCCGGAACCAGTATGTCCAATAAGTGCTATAAACTCTCCATCTTGTATATTTAATGATACGTTATCCAAAGCTTTTTTCTCAAAAGGTGTTCCTGGCATATATATATGTGTTAAGTTTTCTATTTTAATTGACATAGAGCATCCACCATCTCACTTATTGATAATATATGTGTATCGATATTTAATCCATTTTTCTTTAGTTTATGAGCTAACTCTGTAACTTGCGGTACATCTAACCCAATAGATTTCATCATGTCTATGTTGCTAAACACTTGCTTAGGGCTACCTTCAAGTTTAATTTTACCATTATCCATAACAACTATTCTATCGGCTTCAATAGCCTCTTCCATGTAATGAGTAATTAATACTATAGTTATATTCATATCTCTATTAAGCCTTTTAATAGTAGATATTACTTCTTTTCTCCCTGATGGGTCTAACATCGCTGTTGGTTCATCAAGTATTATGCACTCAGGATTCATAGCAAGGATACCAGCAATGGCTATCCTCTGCTTTTGACCACCAGACAGCAAATGAGGTGCGTGTTTCCTGTACTCATACATTCCTACAGTTTTTAAACTATCATCAACTCTTCTTCGTATCTCATCACTTGGTACTCCTATATTCTCTGGACCAAAGGCTACATCCTCTTCTACAATAGTGGCTACAAGTTGATTATCTGGATTTTGAAAAACCATTCCTGCCTTACTTCTTATATCCCATAACAACTTATCATCTGATGTATTCATTCCGTCTACATATACATTTCCACTGTATGGTACAAGCAACGCATTCATATGTTTAGCAAGTGTAGATTTTCCAGAACCGTTGTGTCCTAATATAACAACAAATTCACCTTTATTAATTTTTAGATTCACACCATCTATTGCAACTTTACTCTCTTCATTTCCTTCTTCACTGTATTTATAAGTAACATTATCACATGATACCATTTCTTTGATCATATTCTTACACACCCCCAATACTGTCTACTTTAGTGAAATTGAAAGCCAAGAATTCTATAATTTTCTATACATATAAGAAAATAGGGATTAAGTAGACTTGCACTTAATCCCTGTTAATTATCACTACACTAGCTCAAGTATAACTACTTCAGCTCCATCGCCTCTTCTTGGACCAACTTTATAAATTCTAGTGTATCCACCTTTTCTTTCAGCATACTTTGGTGCAACAGTTTCAAATAACTCTTTTACAACAGTTTCTTCTGTTACATAGGATAACACTTGACGTCTTGCATGTAAGTCTCCTCTTTTTGCGAGGGTAATCATTTTTTCAGCAATTGATCTTGTCTCTTTTGCCCTTGTTACAGTTGTTTCAATCTTACCATGCTTAAGCAGACTGGTTACAAGGTTTCTAAGCATTGCTCTTCTTTGATCACTAGGAAGACCTAATTTACGATTTATAGCCATGTCTATACCTCCTTATTCATCGCTCTCTTTCAAACTCAAACTAAGATCACGTAATTTCTTCTCAACTTCTTCTAATGATTTCTTACCAAGGTTTCTAACCTTCATCATATCTTCCATTGATCTTTCAGTAAGTTCTTGTACTGTATTAATTCCCGCTCTCTTCAAACAGTTGTAGCTTCTAACGGAAAGATCTAGTTCCTCTATGGTCATCTCAAGGACTTTCTCTTTTTTGTCTTCTTCCTTTTCAACCATTATCTCAACATTATTTGCGTGATCTGTAAGTGTCATAAACAGTTTAAAATGCTCTATTAAAATTTTAGCAGATAAACTAATTGCTTCATCTGTTTTTATTGTTCCATTAGTCCAAACCTCAAGAGTTAATTTATCATAATCAGTTACCTGACCAACCCTTGTGTTCTCAACTTTAAAGTTAACTCTCTTTACAGGGGTATAAATAGAATCAATTGGAATAGTGGAAATAGGTAGATCATCTTTTTTATTTCTCGTCTGTGATACATATCCTCTTCCTCTATTTACAATTATCTCCATGTATAATCTTCCATCGTCATCAAGTGTGGCAATATGTAAATCTTTATTTACAACTTCTACATCGCCATCAGTCTTTATGTCCTCTCCAGTTATTTCTCCAGCACCCTTAGCATCTATGTAGATAGTCTTAGGACCATCTCCAGTCATCTTTAGTGCAAGACTCTTAATATTTAAGATTAACTGAGGAACATCTTCCTTTACTCCTGTAACGGTTGAAAACTCATGAAGTACACCATCTATTTTAATTGCATTTGCAGCTACTCCTGGTAAAGAAGAGAGAAGAATTCTTCTTAGCGCATTGCCAAGAGTTATTCCATAACCTCTCTCTAAAGGTTCAACAACAAATTTACCGTAGATTCCGTCTTCACTTACTTCTACACATTCTATTTTTGGCTTTTCTATCTCTAACATTAACAAACCCTCCTTATAATTTAAATGGCAACTTTATTTTGAGGGCAACTGATTCTATTGCTGATAAGTAATAAAAACTACCTATCCATCAAAAAAACCACAAGCAAATACCAATATAAAATATTATTTGCTGTAATACTCGACTATTAATGTTTCATTAATATTTACATCAATATCAGCTCTTGCTGGTTCAGAAATTACCTTTATTTCAAAGTTATCAGCATTAACATTTAGCCATGCTGGAAGTGTTTTCTGGTTTTCAGCAAAGCCTTTAAATAATTCTTTTTGCTTACTCTGATCACTTACAGTAATAACATCATTTGCTGACACTTTATAGGAAGGTATATTAACCTTCTTTCCATTAACCAAAAAATGTCCATGAGTAACAAGCTGTCTTGCTTCATTTCTTGAATCTCCATAACCTGCTCTATAAACAACATTATCCAATCTTAATTCTAAAAGTTTTAACAAGTTTTCACCTGTTATGCCTTTCATAGTTTCAGCCTTTTCATAATAAGTTCTGAATTGTCCTTCAAGAATTCCATATATTCTTCTAGCTTTCTGTTTTTCTCTTAAATGAACTCCATAATCGGAAAGCTTCTTTTTGCTTGCGCCATGTTGTCCTGGAGCATAGCTTCTTCTATCTATAGCACATTTACCTGTATAACATCTATCCCCTTTAAGGAACAGTTTCATGCCTTCTCTTCTACATTGTCTGCATACAGCTTCTGTATATCTTGCCATTAACTTACACCTCCTGATCCTTAATTACTAAACTCTTCTTCTTTTAGGTGGTCTACATCCATTATGTGGTATTGGAGTAACATCCTTTATCATAGTTATCTCTAATCCTGCAGCCTGAAGAGATCTAATTGCTGCTTCTCTTCCAGCACCAGGTCCTTTTACGTAAACCTGAATAGTTCTTAAACCATGCTCCATTGCAGTTCTTGCTGCAGTTTCAGCTGCCATCTGAGCTGCATATGGAGTGCTTTTTCTTGAGCCTCTGAATCCAAGTGCTCCAGCACTAGACCATGAAAGTGCATTACCAACTGCATCTGTTATTGTAACAATTGAGTTGTTAAAAGTTGACTTAATATGTGCTGCACCATGCTCTACATTCTTTCTTTCTTTTCTTCTTCTAGTCTTTTTAACCTTTTGAGCTGCCATCAATGTCCCTCCTTACTATTTCTTCTTCTTACCTGCAATAGTTCTCTTTGGACCTTTTCTTGTTCTTGCATTAGTCTTTGTTTTCTGTCCTCTAACAGGAAGGCCCTTTCTATGTCTTATTCCTCTATAGCATCCAATTTCAATAAGCCTCTTTATGTTTAAAGCGACATCTCTTCTCAAGTCACCTTCAACTTTAAAATTCTTATTGATATAATCTCTAAGCTTATTAACTTCTTCTTCAGTAAGATCCTTAACTCTTGTATCAGGATTAATACCAGTTTCTTTCAATACTCTCTGGGAACTTGGTAATCCGATTCCAAATATATAAGTTAAACCAATCTCAACTCTTTTTTCTTTTGGTATATCAACACCAGCGATTCTTGCCATTAAAATTTACACCTCCTAGGTTTCTAGTTGAATTAATATTTATATAAAATTTTAGGTTGATGAGTGTACATACTCATCGCAGCCGCTCCTAAAATAATTACACGTTCATTAAATTATCCTTGTTTCTGCTTATGCTTAGGATTTTCGCAAATAATCATTACTTTACCTTTTCTTTTGATTACTTTGCACTTCTCACACATAGGTTTTACTGACGGTCTTACTTTCATAGTTAACCCTCCTCATTACTTTGCTCTCCAGGTGATTCTACCGCGAGTTAGGTCATATGGTGATAACTCAACCGTCACTTTGTCACCTGGCAGTATTCTTATAAAATTCATTCTTAATTTTCCTGATATATGACCTAAAATCTTATGGCCACTTTCCAATTCTACTAAAAACATCGCATTTGGTAAAGCTTCAAGTACAGTACCTTGCATCTCTATTACATCTTCTTTTGACATAAGGTATAATCAAACCTCCTTATTTCTGTCATTCAACTGCAAAACATTTATTTTTAAATATTGTCTAATCATCGAGTCAGTTAATTTATTACCACATAAAATGCTGTCTGCTATCTCATTCGCTATTATATCAGTAATTTCTAAATGCCTCAACTTTTTTTTCTTTGGTTTACTTCCCGGTCTTAATTTTCCGTCTGCGATCAGCACATAATATTCATCCACTGCACCAACAACTATAAAATACTTCCCTTTATCGCGGCCTGCTTTAGAAATAACAATTCTTCCTATTAAATTATCCAAATTCATCTGGTTCACCTCAATGTACTTTATCTTATAGAAGAGGTCAGTATTTTGTTCAGATTCACAAGCTTCCAATATATAATGTATTGTACAGTTGAAATTTTTGCCTCGGTTTCTTGAAGCTTTTTTAAGTGAACTTACTACAACTTCATGCCTATTTGTTAAACCATACTATTAAGAACATTACAAATAGATTGGAATACTGAATCAATGGATTGAGTACCATCGATATTTTTTAGTATTCCTCTCTTATTATAATATTCAAGCATAGGCTGAGTTTGCAAATCATACACTTCTAATCTCTCTTTTACAGTATCTTCAATGTCATCTTTGCGTTGGATTATAGCACTTCCGCAAACATCGCACTTTCCTGCCACTCTAGGAGGATTATATTTTATATGATAGCTAGCTCCGCAAGTAGTACATACTCTTCTTCCTGTCATACGATCCAATATGAATTTTTTAGGCAAATCAAGGAGTATAACTGCATCAAGATAATCCTCATTCTTTTTCAAATGTTCATCTAGTGCAACGGCCTGAAATGTGGTTCTGGGAAATCCGTCCAGTAAGAAACCATCTTTACAATCACTTTGAGTAATCCTGTCAACAACAAGAGATATAGTTATGTCATCCGGCACAAGCTCCCCATTATCCATGTAACTTTTAGCTCTATTTCCCAATTCCGTTTTTTCAGATATATTTTTTCTAAATATATCTCCTGTAGAAATGTGTGGTATAGAATACTTATGGCTAATAGATTTTGCTTGGGTGCCTTTACCGGCTCCAGGTGGTCCCATTATTACAATTTTCACTGCTTTCATCCCCATATATTAATTATTTTAGAAATCCATGATAATGCCTCATTATTAATTGTGACTCCAATTGTCTAAAAGTATCCATTGCAGTACTAACTAATATAAGTATTGAAGTTCCACCAAAGTATATGTTTGTAAAGTTTGTTCTAGTAGCAACAATTATAGGTGCTATAGCTAGTATAGCTGAGAATAATCCTCCAATTACGGATACTTTCAAAAGCACTTTTTCAATATATTCAACCGTTGATTTTCCTGGTCTTATTCCTGGTATGAAACCTGAAGACTTATAAATGTTTTCCGCCATTTCTTCAGGTTTAAAAGTAACTTCGCCATAAAACCAACAAAAGAATATTACCAATAAAGCATATATTATCGGATATAACCAGCTCTTATCATTAAAGATACTATATGGGCTGGTACTTATCCACTGGCTCCACTTTGCATCTTTAAAAAACTGGCCTATAGTTACAGGGAATTGCATTACAGACATTGCAAATATTATAGCAATTACTCCTGTAGATATAAGATTAAAAGGAATATGTGATGATTGTCCTTTATATGTCTTATTGCCTACGGTCTTACCTGCATATTGAACTGTTATTCTTCTTTCTGATAAACTCATGAAAATAACAATAAATAGCAGTACTGCAAGAGCAGCTATAAATCCTATTATTTGTACAATATCAACCGTGTCAGCTTGCTGTAGAGATATTAATTTAATAGCACCTGTTGGTATACCTGATATTATATTAATAAAAATTAATATTGAAACACCATTACCAATACCTTTTACAGTTATCATATCTCCAAGCCACATTAAAAATGTAGATGCTGCAGTCAAAACCAAGATAATAACAAAAGTGTTAAACCAATTGTCTGTAGCCATCTGACCCTGATTAACTATTAAGACATAGGTACCCCATGCCTGAATAGCTGCTAAAACAACAGAAAAATTTCTTGTATATTTCTGTATCTTCTTTCTTCCATCTTCTCCTTCTTTAGACAACTGCTCCAAGTACGGAATTGCTACAGTAAGAAGTTGCATTATGATTGATGCATTAATGTACGGAAGAACTCCTAATGCAAATATACTGAATTGCCTAAATGCTCCTCCTGAAATCAGATTGTAAAAACTGATCAGTGAGTTTGTGTCACTTGCCTGTTGATTCAAATTACTTGTATCTACTCCTGGTACAAGTATATGACTCCCTAGTCTATATATTGCTACTAAGAACAATGTATACAAAATCCTTTTTCTTAAATCAGGAACTTTCCAGGCATTCTTTAGAGTTGATAACATATTAAATCACCTCTACTTTTCCCCCAGCTGCTTCAATTTTTTCAACTGCAGTTTTTGAAAATTTTGTAGCTTTCACTGTTAATGACTTTTCTAAATCACCATTAGCTAGTATCTTTACTCCGTCATAAACTTTATTAATTATCCCGGTACTAACTAATACCTCGGGTGTTACTTCTGTTCCATTCTCAAAAACATTTAATCTGTCTATATTAATAACAGCATACTTCTTTGAAAATATATTTGTAAAACCTCTTTTTGGTAATCTTCTGAATAGTGGCATCTGACCGCCTTCAAAGCCAGGTCTTACTCCGCCGCCGCTTCTTGCTTTCTGTCCTTTTTCTCCTTTTCCAGCGTTTCTTCCAAGGCCAGAACCTGTTCCTCTTCCTATTCTTTTTGGAGCCTTCTTAGAACCCTCTGCTGGTCTTAATTCATGAAGTTTCATCTATTTACACCTCCTAATTTTATAAATAAAATCAATTTTGCTTCAGTGATTGATTAAGCTTCTTGAACATCTAACAAATAAGAAACCTTATTAATCATACCTTTGATTTGAGGTGTATCTTCATGTTCAACAACACATCCTATTTTCTTCAAACCAAGAGCTTTAACTGTTGCAATATGATCATCTTTTCTTCCTATTAAACTCTTTTTAAGAGTTATTCTAAGTTTAGCCAAGGTCTTTCCCTCCTAACCTAGTATCTCTTCAACGATCTTGCCTCTTAGCTTAGCTATCTGCTCAGCAGTCTTTAATCTTGACAATCCGTTTATAGTAGCATTAACCATGTTCTTAGGATTATTTGATCCTAAAGATTTCGCTCTAACATCTTTTAAGCCTGCTAATTCCAAAACAGCTCTTGCAGGTCCACCCGCAATAACTCCTGTTCCTTCACTTGCTGGCATTATAAGAACTTTTCCTGTACCAAAAATTCCTTCTATTGTATGAGGAACTGTATTTTCAACTAAAGCAACTTCTACAATGTTCTTTTTTGCATCTTCAATTCCTTTTCTTATTGCCTCAGGAATTTCAATTGATTTACCTATACCTACGCCAACATGGCCGTTTTCGTCACCTACGACTACAAGGGCACTAAATCTAAAGTTTCTACCACCCTTGACAACCTTAGCAACTCTGCTTATGTTAACTACTCTTTCCTTAAGGTCTAGTGTGCTAGGATCTATTCTCATTTATTTCCCTCCTTTTTAGAAATCTAAGCCTGCTTCTCTCGCACTTTCAGCTAATTGTTGAACTCTTCCGTGATATATATATCCACCTCTGTCAAATACGACAGTTTTAATTCCTTTTTCAATTGCTCTCTTAGCGACTAATTCTCCAACTATTTTAGCAGCTTCTTTGTTACTTCCAAGTTTATCGCCAAATTCTTTATCAATAGAAGATGCAGATACTATAGTTTTTCTAGCAACATCATCAATAATCTGAGCGTATATGTTCTTTTCGCTTCTATATACACAAAGTCTTGGTCTTTCTGCTGTACCTGTTATCTTATTACGAACTTTTAAATGTCTTTTTTGTCTAGACAATTTTCTGTCTAACTTATTAATCATAGCTTCTCACTCCTTTCAATTATTTCTTACCAGTCTTACCTTCCTTACGTCTGATAACTTCGTTATCATACTTAATTCCCTTACCTTTGTAAGGCTCTGGTTTTCTCCAAGTTCTAATATTTGCTGCAATTTGACCTACTAACTCTTTATCGATCCCCTTAACAACAACTTTGTTTGGAGCGGGAGTTTCAAATGTTATTCCTTCAACAGCATTTATTTCTACTGGATGTGAATAACCTAAATTCATGACTAATTTTTTACCTTGAACCTGTGCTCTATAACCAACACCGATCAATTCCAAATTCTTTTCAAAACCTGCTGTTACTCCATTTACCATGTTATGAACAAGAGCTCTAGTTAATCCATGAAGTGCTCTGTGATTCTTATCATCACTAGGTCTAGTAACTACAACTTCATTATTATTAACTGCTATGGTAATATCTTTATGCATTGCTTTAGTAAGTTGACCTTTAGGGCCTTTTACTGTAACAACGTTGTCCGGAGTAACTGTAACAGTGACACCATTTGGTATCTCTACTGGTAATTTTCCTATTCTTGACATTGTTACACCTCCTGTATTTATTCACTACATTCTAGTAATTATTTTAAGTTTATCCATTTATCTATATTGATATAAATATAATTTTCAAAATATCATTAATGAAAACTTATATATTCAATACTACCAAAGGTAGCACAATACTTCACCGCCAAGACCAAGTTTTCTTGCATCTCTATCTGGCATAATACCTTTGGAAGTAGAAATCAAAGCCACTCCAAGTCCGTTTAAAACTTTTGGAACTTCGTCTTTCTTGCAATAAACTCTTAATCCAGGTTTAGAAATTCTCTTAAGTCCGCTTAAAACTTTTTCTTTATTAGGTCCGTATTTTAAAGTCAATCTAAGCATTGGCACTACGCCGTCACTATATTCCTCAACACCTTTTATATAACCTTCTTGAAGCATTATATTCACGATAGCCTTCTTTATATTAGAAGAAGGTACTTCAACTATTTCATGTTTAGCAGTATTTGCATTTCTTACTCTAGTTAACAAATCTGCTATTGGATCTGTCATAACCATTATTTATGCCTCCTTTCCTTTTTACCTACTGTTACCAACTAGCTTTCTTACAACCCGGAATCTGTCCCTTGTAAGCAAGTTCTCTAAAGCAAATACGGCATATTCCGTATTTCTTTAATACAGAATGTGGTCTTCCGCATAATCTACATCTTGTATAAGCTCTAGTTGAATATTTAGGTTCTTTCTTCCATTTTTCAATTATTGCTTTACGTGCCACAGTTTCCCCTCCTTATTTTTGAGCAAATGGCATACCAAGAAATCTTAGTAATTCTCTTGCTTCCTCGTCTGTCTTAGCAGTTGTTACAAATATGATATCCATACCTCTTACTTTATCTATCTTGTCATATTCAACTTCAGGAAAAATTAACTGTTCCTTTATTCCTAATGAATAGTTTCCTCTTCCATCGAAAGATTTATCTGATATTCCTCTGAAATCCCTTACTCTTGGTAGAGCTATATTCATTAGCTTATCAGCAAATTCATACATTTTTTGCTTTCTTAATGTTACTTTGCAGCCTATAGGCATATTCTGTCTTATTTTAAAGTTAGCTACTGACTTCTTAGCTCTTGTAATGATTGGTTTTTGACCAGTTATTAAAGCCATATCACCTACAGCTGACTCCAAAACTTTAGCATTTTCTTTAGCTTCACCTACGCCCATATTTAAAACTATTTTATCTAGTTTAGGAACTTCCATAACATTCTTATATCCAAATTTTTCAATTAAAGCTGGTACTACTTCATTATTATACTTTTCTTGTAATCTTGGGATCATTAATTAACCCTCCTTTCAATCACTAAAATGTTTCTCCGCACTTTTTACAAACCCTTACTTTGGTTCCATCATCTAATATTTTCTTAGAAATCCTTGTAACACTTTTACACTTATTACAATATAACATTACTTTTGAGCTATAAATAGGAGCTTCTACATGCACAATGCCTCCGTTAGTATTAGCTCTATTAGGTTTCTGATGTTTAGTAACAACGTTAACTCCCTGAACAAGCACTTTACCCTTTTTAGGTATAACCTGTAGAACTTCGCCAACTTTGCCTTTATCTTTACCAGATATAACCATTACTGTATCTTTCTTTTTGACGTGAACTTTATTCATCATAGTAGACACCTCCCTATCCTATAGAACTTCAGGTGCTAGTGATAATATCTTATTAAATTCTTTATCTCTTAGCTCCCTTGCAACAGGCCCAAAAATACGTGTACCTCTTGGTTGTTTATCATCTTTGATAATTACTGCTGCATTCTCGTCAAATTTTATATATGAACCGTCTGCTCTTCCTAATCCTCTTACAGACCTAACAATTACTGCTTTTACAACTTCACCTTTTTTAACAACTCCGCCTGGTGTTGCACTTTTAACGCTAGCGACAATAGTGTCTCCGATGTTTCCAAACTTTCTCTTGGAACCACCCAATACTCTAATGCACATAATCTCTTTTGCTCCAGAGTTATCTGCTACTTTTAAAATTGTCTGCTGTTGTATCATAAATAACCCTCCTTTCAGACTAAATGCTATTTAGCTTTTTCAACAATCTGAACCAGTCTCCACCTTTTGTCTTTAGATAGTGGTCTTGTTTCCATTATTTGTACTGTATCATTTAACTTTGCCTCGTTATTTTCATCATGAACTTTAAATTTAGTTGTTCTATTCACTGTCTTACCATATAAAGGATGACGTACTTTTGTCTCTACAGCAACAACAACTGTCTTTTCCATCTTATCTGAAACAACTCTGCCTATTCTTGTTTTTCTATTTCCTCTTTCCACAGGATGAACCTCCTTTCAGCTTACTGTCTAACAGCTTTAAGTTCTTGCTCTCTAATGATGGTTTTAATCTGGGCTATAGATTTTTTTACTTCTCTTATTCTCATTGGATTCTCTAATTGACCAGTTGCCAATTGAAATCTCAAATTGAAAAGCTCTGCTTTCAAATCATTGAGTTTACCACTCAATTCCTGAGGGCTATTACTTCTTAGTTCATTCACTTCTCTAGCCTTCATTTTTTTCACCACCTATTTTTTCAAAATCACTTCTAGTTACAAACTTAGTTTTTATAGGTAGCTTATGTGCTGCTAGTCTCATAGCTTCTCTTGCTACTTCTTCAGGAACACCTGCCATTTCAAATAATACTCTGCCAGGCTTAACAACAGCTACCCAATATTCTGGTGAACCTTTACCTGAACCCATACGAGTTTCAGCTGGTTTCTCTGTTACAGGTTTATCTGGAAAAATCTTTATCCAAATTTTTCCTCCCCTTCTAACATATCTAGTAATAGCTACTCTGGCTGCTTCTATCTGGTTGCTTGTGATCCATCCGCATTCAGTTGCTTGAATTGCGTAATCTCCATAAGCAATAAAATTACCTCTTGTAGCTTTTCCACTCATTCTACCACGTTGCACTTTACGATGCTTTACTCTTTTTGGCATTAACATGGTCCATTCCTCCTTTCTTAAGCGTTAACTTCTTTCTTTTCAACCTTCTTTGTAGGAAGTACTTCGCCTCTATAAACCCATACTTTTACTCCTATTTTACCATAGGTTGTATCTGCTTCTGCAAAACCATAATCAATATCTGCTCTTAAAGTCTGTAGTGGAATTGTTCCTTCATGATACTGTTCAGTTCTAGCTATTTCAGCTCCGCCTAATCTTCCAGCACAAGAAGTCTTAACTCCTTTTATTCCAGATCTCATTGCTCTTTGTAAAGTCTGTTTCATAGCTCTTCTGAATGAAATTCTCTTTTCAAGTTGTGAAGCTATATTCTCAGCCATCAACTGAGCATCGCTTTCAGCATTCTTAACTTCAACTATATTAATTAACAAGTTTTCTTCTTTAACAAACTTCTTTATTGCAGCTTTAAGAGCTTCTATTCCTTGACCACCTTTACCTATAACCATTCCTGGTTTTGCTGTAAAGATATTTATTCTTACTCTTTTAGCGAATCTCTCTATTTCAATTTTTGAAATTCCTGAAGTATAAAGTGATGACTTTATATATTCTCTTATTTTATTATCTTCAACTAAATAGTCTGCAAAATTTCTGCTATCAGCATACCATTTAGCATCCCAATCTTTTATTACACCAACTCTTAAACCGTGTGGATGTACTTTTTGTCCCAATCTATTTCCCTCCTTTTTAAGCTCTTTCCTTAACAACAACTGTTACATGGCTAGTTCTCTTCTTTATAGAAAATGCTCTTCCTTGTGCATGAGGCTGCATTCTCTTAAGTATTGGACCTGCTCCAACATAAGCTTCTGAAACATATAAAGCTGTTGTATCTAAATTAGCATTATTTTCTGCATTAGCCACAGCTGATTTAAGCACTTTATTAACGACTACAGCTGCATCTTTTGGAGTATATTGAAGAATAGCAAAAGCTTCACTAATATTCTTACCTCTTATTAAGTCAAGTACTATTCCGATTTTCATTGGAGACATTCTTACGTATCTCGCAATTGCCTTAGCTTCCATTGTCTGATTACCTCCTTTCCATACTATTTAACTGATGTTGACTTTGCATTGTCATCATGTCCTCTGAAAGTTCTAGTAAGCACAAACTCTCCAAGCTTATGCCCAACCATATCCTCAGTAATGTAAACTGGAACATGCTTTCTTCCATCATGTACAGCTATAGTATGACCTATCATCTGTGGAAATATTGTTGAACTTCTTGACCAAGTTTTTATTACTTTCTTTTCGTTCTTTGAATTCATCTCATTGATTTTTTTCAACAAAGATTCTTGTATAAAAGGTCCTTTTTTAGTTGATCTACTCACTATTTTTGCCTCCCTTCATAATATAAAGCAATGGAAGAGAAGTTTTCATTCTCTTCTTATACTACTTCGACTTTCTGCTCTTAACGATCATTCTATCTGAATATTTCTTATGTTTTCTAGTCTTTAAGCCCAAAGCAGGTTTACCCCATGGAGTAAGTGGTCCTGGATGTCCTACAGGTGATTTACCTTCACCACCACCATGTGGATGGTCTACTGGGTTCATGACAGAACCTCTTACAGTTGGTCTCCAACCCATATGTCTCTTTCTACCAGCATTACCCAAGTTAACTATTTCATGAGTTAAATTTGATACTGTTCCAACTGTTGCTCTGCAATCTATTAAAACATATCTCATCTCACCACTTGGTAATCTTAAAGTTGCATATTTGCCTTCTTTAGCCATAAGTTGAGCTGATGAACCTGCGCTTCTTACTAACTGTCCACCTTTGCCAACAGATAATTCTACGTTATGAACAATTGTACCAACTGGTATATTCTTAAGTGGTAATGAGTTTCCTGTCTTTATATCAGCATTAGCACCTGACATTACTTGATCACCAACTTTTAAGTTAGCAGGAGCTAATATATATCTCTTTTCCCCATCAGCATATACAACTAAAGCTATGTATGCTGATCTATTTGGATCATATTCTACAGTTAATACCTTCGCTGGTATATCATCTTTATCTCTCTTAAAATCAATTACTCTATACTTTCTCTTTACACCGCCGCCTCTATGACGAACAGTTATTTTTCCTTGAGCATTTCTACCAGCTTTACTGTTTAAATCAACTAAAAGAGATTTTTCAGGCTTATCTGTAGTTATCTCTTCAAAAGTTGGAACAGTCATCTGTCTTCTAGATGGTGTGGTAGGTTTAAATGCCTTAACTGCCATAACATTTTCCTCCTTTTTTACGCTTATCTGGTTTTCAAACCAATAGTAGCTATACTAAATATTATTACATTCCCTCAAAGAACTCTATAGTTTTGCTATCTGCTGTAAGCTTTACTATAGCCTTCTTGTAATCTGGTCTCTTTCCAACATGTACGCCAACCCTTTTTGTCTTTCCAAGGACTTTCATAGTGTGTACACTCTCAACTTTAACTCCAAATATCTCTTCAACAGCTTTTTTAACTTGTGTTTTATTAGCATCAATGTGCACTACAAAGGTGTATTTTTTCTCTGCCATACTAGCCATGCTCTTTTCAGTTACGACTGGCTTTCTGATGATATCATAATTTGTTAAATTCATTTTGCATACACCTCCTCAATCTTTGATACAGCATCTTTAGTTATGATGAAATTATCATACTTAAGTATGTCATATACATTTATATTGTTAACAGGCATAACAGCTATTCCTTGTATATTCCTTGCTGACTTATATACATTTTCATTGCTATCAGCTGTTACTATAAGAGCCTTTTTAACTTTAAATGCATCTAACATTTTAACTATTTCCTTAGTTTTAGGAGCTTCTACTTCTAAACTATCTAAAACAATGATTTCGTTATCTGATACTTTACTGCTAAGAGCTGATTTAATTGCTACTCTTCTAATACTCTTAGGAACAGATATTCTATAATCACGTGGCTTTGGCGCAAATACTATACCACCATGTATCCATTGAGGTGATCTTATTGAACCCTGTCTTGCTCTTCCTGTTCCCTTTTGTCTCCAAGGCTTTATTCCACCTCCAGAAACTTCAGATCTTGTTCTTGCACTCTGTGTCCCCTGTCTCTTATTAGCAAGTAAAGCAACTACAACTTGGTGCATTGCATTAACATTTATGTCAGCTGCAAAAACATTATCAGCTAATTGTACATCTCCAACTTTTTCTGCTTCCTTATTAAATAATCCTACTGTAGGCATCTCTGTATCCTCCTTTCTTTAAAAGACTACGCCTTTACTGTATTTCTAATAACTACAATGCCCTTATTTGGACCAGGTATTCCGCCTTTGATTAATATAACATTTTTCTCAGGCATTACTTTAACAACTTCTAAATTTAAAGCTGTTGTATTTACGTTACCCATATGTCCTGGCATTTTCTTATTTTTAAATGTTCTTGATGGATCTGAAGAAGCTCCCATTGAACCAACTGCTCTATGGAATTTAGAACCATGTGACATAGGTCCTCTGTTTCCATTCCATCTTTTTATTGTTCCTTGGAATCCCTTTCCTTTAGATACTCCTGAAACATCTACTCTGTCTCCTGCCGCGAAAACATCTGCTTTTATTTCCTGTCCTATTTCATAAGCACTTATATCTTCTAACCTTAACTCTTTTACAAATCTTTTAACAGTAACTCCTGCTTTTGTAAAATGTCCTTTTGCTGGTTTGTTGACTAGTTTTTCTCTCACATCACCATACCCAACCTGTATTGCATCATAACCTTCTTTATCAGTAGTCTTCTTTTGAACTACAACACATGGACCAGCTTCTACAACAGTAACAGGAATAATTTTGCCATTTTCATCAAATATCTGAGTCATACCTACTTTTCTACCTATGATGGCTTTTTTCATTGTTACACCTCCTAAACATATTAGCGGATTGCATGCAATCATAATAGTTTGCTGTTTATATGATTTTTAAAGTTTAATTTCAATATCAACGCCTGCTGGCAAGTCTAATCTCATAAGCGCATCAACAGTCTTTGGCGATGGGTTTATGATATCTATTAATCTTTTATGTGTTCTTACTTCAAACTGCTCTCTTGAATCTTTATATTTATGTGGAGCTCTTAAAATTGTTACTACATCTTTTTCTGTTGGCAGTGGTACTGGACCTGCAACTTTAGCTCCTGATGTTTTAGCAGTTTGAACAATTTTTTCAGCTGATTGATCAAGTATATTGTGATCAAATGCTTTTAACCTAATTCTAATTTTTTGCTTTGACATTAACTTTCCCTCCTTTTCATGTACGCATTACTCCTCACGCACAACAGCGGATGTTCTGTAAACTGTTCCTGGTGTTTCTTCACACTTGACAAAACAGTACACAAAAACCGTCGCCGGGTTCCAGACCCAGACATATTCATCAGGAATTACCCGGAAGTCCGGCAACCTCCTGAATCATCACTGTTATAGCATCACAACTCTTTCATTATATAACATATAGTGATTTTTGACAAGTATATTTTTTGCAAAATACCTTATATTATTTAAATAGGACACACTAAAAGTGTGTCCTAAAAAATATCCTATTCGATTATGCTAGTAACAACTCCAGAACCTACTGTTCTTCCGCCTTCTCTTATAGCAAATCTTAATCCTTCATCCATTGCTACTTGAGTGATTAATTCTACTGTCATATCGATATGATCTCCTGGCATTACCATTTCCATTCCATCTGGTAGTTTGATTGATCCTGTTACGTCTGTTGTTCTGAAATAAAACTGTGGTCTATATCCATCGAAGAATGGTGTATGTCTTCCGCCTTCTTCTTTCTTTAATACGTAAACTTGACCTACAAACTTCTTATGTGGATGTACTGTTCCTGGCTTTGATAACACTTGGCCTCTCTCTATATCTGTTCTCTGTATTCCTCTTAGTAATGCTCCTATATTATCTCCTGCCTGTGCCTCATCAAGAAGCTTTCTGAACATTTCTACTCCTGTTACTACTGTCTTCTTCTTCTCTTCACTTAATCCTACGATTTCTACTTCGTCTCCTACGTGAAGTACTCCTGTCTCTACTCTTCCTGTTGCAACTGTTCCTCTTCCTGTTATTGTAAAGACATCTTCTACTGGCATTAAGAATGCTTTATCTGTTGCTCTTTCTGGTGTTGGTATATAACTATCCACTGCTTCCATTAATTCGTCTATGCATTTTGTTGCTTCTGCATCTGTTGGGTTCTCCAATGCTTTTAATGCACTTCCTACTATTATTGGAATGTCATCTCCTGGGAAGTTATACTCATTCAACAACTCTCTTACTTCCATCTCTACTAATTCAAGCAGCTCTGGGTCATCTACCATATCTGCTTTATTTAAGAATACTACTATGTAGTCAACTCCTACTCTTGATGCTAGTAGTATATGCTCTCTTGTTTGTGGCATTGGACCATCTGCTGCACTTACAACTAATATTGCTCCATCCATCTGTGCTGCTCCTGTTATCATGTTCTTAACATAATCAGCATGTCCTGGACAGTCTACGTGTGCATAGTGTCTATTATCTGTCTGATATTCTACGTGTGCTGTATTTATTGTGATTCCTCTTTCTTTCTCTTCTGGTGCCTTATCTATCTGGTCATATTTTGTTGCTTCTGCATATCCCCTTTTTGCCAATACTGTTGTGATTGCTGCTGTTAATGTTGTCTTACCATGGTCTACGTGACCGATTGTTCCAATATTTACATGGGGCTTATTTCTTTCATATTTTGCTTTTGCCATTATATTTTCCTCCTTAAATCTATTATATAATATCTATAGTTCAAGATATAAAACGTGAATAGACATGTTTTATATCTTAAAAATGCTATTAATTAATTATTTATTACCAACTATTTGTTCCTGAATATTTTTTGGAACTTCCTCATAATGATCGAATTCCATTATGAAAACTCCTCTTCCTTGAGTTCTAGATCTCAAAGTTGTTGCATACCCAAACATTTCTGAAAGAGGAACGAATGCTCTTATAACCTGAGCACCAGCTCTTGGCTCCATTCCTTCAATTCTACCTCTTCTTGAATTAACGTCTCCCATAACATCTCCCATGTATTCTTCAGGAACAGTTATTTCAACTTTCATTATAGGCTCAAGAAGAACTGGATCAGCTTTTGACATCGCATTTTTGAATGCCATTGAACCGGCAATTTTAAATGCCATTTCAGATGAATCGACTTCATGATAAGAACCATCTACAAGTTTTACCTTGAAGTTTATTGTTTCATATCCTCCAACAACACCGCTTTCAGATGCTTCTCTAATACCATTGTCAATAGCTGGAATATATTCTTTAGGAATAGCTCCTCCAACTATAGCATTTTCAAATTCGTACTCACCTTCATGTGGAGTCATCTCTATCCAACAGTGACCATACTGTCCTCTACCACCTGACTGTCTTACAAATTTACCTTCAGCTTTAACAGCTTTTCTGATAGTTTCTTTGTAAGCAACCTGTGGATTACCAACATTACACTCAACTTTAAACTCTCTTTGGAGTCTATCAACAATAATATCAAGATGAAGTTCTCCCATACCTGCTATAATTGTCTGGCCTGTTTCTTGATCAGTATATGTCTTAAAAGTAGGATCTTCTTCTGCAAGTTTAGCTAATGCTATACCCATCTTTTCCTGACCAGCTTTTGTTTTTGGCTCTATAGCTACTTTTATAACTGGTTCAGGGAATACCATACTTTCAAGTATAATTGGCTTATCTTCATCACAAAGAGTATCTCCAGTGGTAGTGTCCTTAAGACCTATAACCGCACCTATATCACCAGCAAGAAATTCATCAACTTCCTGTCTATGATTTGCATGCATCTTAACAAGTCTTCCTATTCTTTCCTTTTTATTCTTTGTAGAGTTAAGTACATAAGTACCACTCTTCATAACTCCTGAATAAATTCTAGCAAAAGATAACCTTCCTACAAATGGATCTGTTGCTATTTTAAATGCAAGAGCTGATAGTGGAACATCATCAGATGTTTTTCTTGTATCTTCTTCACCAGTTTCTGGATCAGTACCTTTAACATCAGGTATGTCAAGTGGTGATGGTAAATAATCAATAATAGTATCGATCATTGGCTGAACACCTTTATTTTTATATGAAGATCCACATACAACAGGAACTATTTCATTTGCTATTACACCTTTTCTCAAAGCAGCCTTTAGCTCTTCTGTAGTTATGTCTTCACCTTCTAAGTATTTCATCATAAGCTCTTCATCTAATTCTGCAATAGCCTCAACCATTTTATTTCTATACTCTTCAGCCTTATCTTTAAGCTCTGGAGCAATTTGCAAAGATTCAGTAGTTGTTCCCAAATCATCAGTATAAACAATCTCAGTATTTGTGATTAAATCTACTATTCCTTTAAAATTTTCTTCTGCTCCGATAGGAATCTGTATAGGAACTGCATTACAGTGAAGTCTGCTTCTTAATGTATCTACACACATGTAGAAGTCTGCTCCTGTAGCATCCATCTTATTAACATAAACTACTCTTGGTACCTTATACTTATCAGCCTGTCTCCAAACCGTTTCAGTCTGTGGTTCAACACCACTTTTTGCATCTAATACTGTAACTGCTCCATCAAGAACTCTAAGCGATCTTTCAACTTCAACAGTAAAATCTACGTGTCCAGGCGTATCTATAATATTTATGCTATAGCCCTTCCATTGACATGTAGTAGCAGCAGAAGTAATTGTAATACCTCTTTCTTGTTCTTGAACCATCCAGTCCATTGTTGCTTGACCATCATGAACTTCACCTATTTTATGAGTTTTACCTGTATAAAACAATATTCTTTCAGTTGTTGTAGTCTTACCAGCATCGATATGAGCCATAATACCTATATTTCTATATTTCTCTAAAGGAAATTGCCTTGCCAATATTATTCCTCCTCTCAATTGAGTAATAAATTTTATAAAACTGCTTCAGCTTTTCAGCCAAAACAGTTTTTTTGCTAATATCTGTAGTGAGCAAATGCTTTGTTAGCTTCAGCCATCTTATGAGTATCTTCTCTCTTTTTAACTGCTGCTCCAGTATTATTTGCTGCATCTAATAATTCATTAGCTAATCTTTCTCTCATGTATTTTTCGCCTCTTTTTCTAGCGGCTAATAACAACCATCTTATTCCAAGTGTTTGTCTTCTCTCAGGTCTTACCTCGATTGGCACCTGATAAGTAGCTCCACCTATTCTTCTAGCTTTTACTTCAAGAAGTGGCATGATATTGTTCATTGCTGTTTCGAATACTTCTAAGGCTTCTTTTCCAGTCTTTTCAGCGATTATCTCAAATGCATCATATGCAATTTTTTGAGCAACCCCTCTTTTACCATCTTCCATTATATTGTTTATAAGTTTTGTAACTACTTTACTGCTATACAATGGATCTGGTAATACATCTCTCTTTGCAATATGTCCTTTTCTTGGCACTTTTCTTCCCTCCTTAACAATTAAAATTTAAGTTCATCGGTACTCGGCCTTGAGGCCGCAAAGTGCTTTGTACTCCATCAAATAATATATTCTATATCTATATAAATGTGAAGACATCGCACCATATTCCTTATAATACTAAGGAATTACTTTTTCTTTGGTTTTTTAGCACCATACTTAGATCTAGCTTGCATTCTATTAGCAACTGCAGCTGAATCCAATGCACCTCTTATAATATGATACCTAACACCTGGAAGGTCTTTTACTCTTCCTCCCCTTATTAACACAACGCTATGTTCCTGAAGATTGTGACCTATACCTGGTATATAAGCTGTTACTTCATATCCATTTACAAGTCTTACCCTTGCAACTTTTCTTAGTGCTGAGTTTGGTTTTTTAGGTGTCATAGTTTTTACTACTGTACATACTCCTCTTTTTTGAGGACTTTCTTTAAGAGCTGGTGCAGTTGACTTTGTTGTGATTGTCTTCCTACCTTTTCTTACTAACTGGTTAATTGTTGGCATTTTTTCACCTCCTTGGATTTAATATAAATCTATTTAAATTTTGTAACTAGCTATTTTGTCCTTTTAATATTAGTGCAGTAGATGCACCAACATTAATGCCGCAAAGTCTTCCTAACTCTTTCATAGAATCTATATATCTAATTTCAACTGACATAGACTCTGCTAATTCAATAACTGGTGTTACGAGCCTTACTTCGCAATCCCTAGCAACATACAGGACTTTACCATTTCCATTTTTCAGTGATTTAGTAGCCTGTTTTATTCCTATAACTTTCTTGCCTAAAAGTCGTTCTACCATCTCACCTAACCTCCATAACTCATTCATAGTGAGACTCATATGAGCCTCACTACTGAATATAAACAGAATTCAAACTAATAAAATCATACAGAATGTATTCTATCATTTATAGTTATTTATGTCAATGCAT
This sequence comes from Clostridium oryzae, assembly GCF_002029235.1. Lineage (GTDB taxonomy): Bacteria > Bacillota > Clostridia > Clostridiales > Clostridiaceae > Clostridium_AE > Clostridium_AE oryzae. The sequence continues at coordinate 18,068 of NZ_MZGV01000029.1, read as the reverse complement.
TATAGGTTAATATATCTTCCTCATGATCTTCTTTTTTCTCAGCATTGTCACTATTAAGCTTTATTGACATATATCTGCTCATACCTGTACCAGCTGGAATAAGTTTTCCTATTATTACATTTTCTTTAAGTCCTACAAGAGGATCTACTTTTCCCTTAATAGCTGCATCTGTCAATACTCTGGTAGTTTCTTGGAAAGATGCTGCAGAAAGGAATGAGTCTGTTGCAAGAGCGGCTTTCGTTATTCCCAAAAGTGATTGTTCACCTTTAGCTTCAACTCCACCGAACTTTCTTACTCTTTCATTCTCTTCTTCAAAGTCAAAGATATCTATCATTGTACCTGGAAGAAGTTCAGTATCTCCTGATTCAGTAATTTTTACTTTTCTTGTCATCTGACGAACTACAATCTCAAGATGTTTGTCATTTATATCAACACCTTGTAATCTATAAACTTTTTGAACTTCAGAAAGCAAGTAATTTCTTACACCATTTATACCCTTAATTCTCATTATATCATGAGGGTTTACAGATCCTTCTGTAATTTCATCTCCTGCTGATACACGATCACCATTAAGGACTTTCATTCTTGAACCGAATGGTATATCATATGTTACTTCCTCACCATCATCAGCTACAACAATTACTGTTCTCTTCTTTTTAGTTTCCTCAAGTTTTACTGTACCTGATATTTCAGTAACAATAGCTAAACCTTTTGGCTTTCTTGCTTCAAATAATTCTTCAACTCTAGGAAGACCTTGTGTTATATCTGCTCCAGCAACTCCTCCTGTATGGAAAGTTCTCATTGTAAGCTGCGTACCAGGTTCTCCGATACTTTGGGCAGCAACTATTCCAACAGCCTCACCAATATTTATTTTTTGTGCTGTGGCCATATCCATGCCATAGCATTTTGCACAAACACCAAACTTAGCTTTACAAGTGAATACAGACCTGATTTTTACTTTCTTTATTCCTGTCTTCTCTATTTTTGCTGCCAGCTTACTATCAATATATTGATTTCTAGCTGCTAGTACTTCTCCAGTATTAGGATCTATAATGTCCTCTGAAGGATATCTTCCAGTCAATCTTTCTGCTAAAGATTCTACTGCTTCATTTCCTTCTTTTATCTCAGCAACTTCAAATCCATCTGGACTTCCACAATCTTCCTGTCTTACGATAACATCTTGACTTACATCAACTAGTCTTCTTGTAAGATATCCTGAATCCGCTGTTTTAAGAGCAGTATCCGCATTACCTTTTCTAGCTCCATGAGTGGATATGAAGTATTCCAAAACATCAAGACCATCTCTGAAGGATGCTTTTATAGGATGTTCCATTATCTTACCTGAAGGACTTGCCATTAAGCCTCTCATTCCGGCTAACTGCTTAATCTGACTCTTAGATCCTCTAGCACCTGAGTCAGCCATCATAAATATAGGGTTAAATCTATCCATGCTTGCCATCAAAGCTTCTGCAACATCCTCTGTTGTCTTAGTCCACTTATCTATTACACCTTCATATCTTTCATCCTCTGATATAAAGCCTCTTTTATATAATTTTTCAATCTTATCAACAGTAGCATCTGCTTCTTCGAGAAGCCTCTTTTTAGCCTCTGGTACTGTCATATCTGAAACAGAAACAGTTATTGCACCTATTGCAGAATAATGGAATCCTTTTGCCTTTATATTATCTAGCATAATAGACGTTTCTGTAGGTCCATGCTGCATATAACATCTATCAATTATTTTACCTAAATTCTTTTTGTCAACTAAGAAATCAACTTCAAGAGCAAGTTCATTACCTGGAACAGATCTATCTACAAATCCTAAATCCTGAGGTATTGATTCATTAAACAGAATTTTACCTACAGTAGTTTTTATAATTCCACTAACTTCCTCGCCATCAATGATTTTACTCATTCTTACATTAATTTTAGCATGTATCTCTATATCCTTAATATCATACGCCATTATAGCTTCATCAGTGGATGAGAAATATCTGCCTTCCCCCTTTGCACCACTTCTATCTATCGTAAGATAATATGATCCTAAAACCATATCCTGAGTTGGTACACAAACTGGTTTTCCATCTGATGGTTTTAATATATTGTTTGCTGCAAGCATAAGAAATCTTGCTTCAGCTTGAGCTTCAACTGATAATGGCAAATGTACAGCCATCTGGTCACCATCAAAGTCTGCATTATAAGCAGTACATACTAATGGATGTAATTTTATTGCTCTTCCTTCTACAAGAATTGGCTGAAAGGCCTGTATTCCAAGTCTATGTAGAGTAGGTGCACGGTTTAAAAGCACCGGATGATCAGCAATTACTTCTTCGAGAACGTCCCATACTTGAGGAGAAACTCTTTCTACCATCCTCTTAGCACTCTTAATATTGTGAGCAACTCCACCTTCTACTAGTTTTTTCATAACAAATGGCTTGAATAGCTCAAGTGCCATTTCCTGTGGCAGTCCACATTGATACATTTTTAATTCAGGTCCTACAACTATAACTGAACGTCCAGAATAGTCAACACGCTTTCCTAGAAGGTTTTGTCTAAATCTTCCTTGCTTTCCTTTAAGCATATCTGAAAGAGACTTAAGTGGTCTATTACCAGGTCCTGTAACAGGTCTTCCTCTTCTTCCATTATCTATTAAAGCGTCCACTGCTTCTTGAAGCATTCTCTTCTCATTTCTTACTATGATATCTGGTGCCCCTAAGTCTAACAGCTTTTTAAGTCTATTATTTCTGTTTATTACTCTTCTATATAAATCATTTAAATCAGAAGTTGCAAATCTTCCACCATCTAGTTGAACCATAGGCCTAAGATCTGGTGGTATTACAGGTATAACATCTATTATCATCCACTCAGGTCTATTTCCTGATTTTCTAAAAGATTCAACTACTTCTAATCGTCTTATTACTCTAACCTTTTTCTGTCCTGTACTACTTTCTAACTCTTCCTTTAGTTCTGCTGATAATCTTTCTAAGTCTATTTCCTGAAGAAGTACTTTAATTGCTTCAGCTCCCATAGCAGCTACAAAAGAAGATTCACCATATTTATCAACTGCTTCTCTGTATTCTTTTTCGTTAAGAATCTGTTTCTTCAGTAATACTGTCTCTTTAGGGTCAAGGACAACGTATGCCGCAAAATATAATATCTTCTCTAGTGACCTTGGAGACATATCAAGAATAAGCCCCATCCTAGATGGAATTCCTTTAAAATACCATATATGAGAAACGGGTGCTGCTAACTCTATATGTCCCATTCTTTCTCTTCTTACTTTTGCCTTTGTTACCTCAACCCCACATCTATCACAAACTATTCCCTTATATCTTACTCTTTTGTATTTACCGCAATGACACTCCCAGTCCTTCATAGGTCCGAATATTCTTTCACAAAACAGACCATCTCTTTCTGGCTTTAAGGTTCTATAATTTATAGTTTCAGGCTTTTTAACCTCACCTCTTGACCATTCTCTTATTTGCTCAGGTGATGCAAGACCTATCTGTATTGCATCAAAATTATTTAATTCAAACAAGGGTTCATCCTCCCTTCATAAATTAATGTTCGTCACCAAAATCATCTAACTCTAAGTTTTCCTGAAAATCATCTAAAGATAAATCTTCATCATCTTCATAATCCAAATCTGTTTCTTCCTCAACGTCTCCGCTATTTAGAAATTCATCATTTGATGCTTCCTGAGTGAATCCTTCAGGTGCTTCAATATTAACATCCAAATCTTCAATATCATCCTCTACTGACTCTTTTATCTTTATTTCTTCATTAGAGTCATTCAAAACTTTAACATTCAAACATAATGCTTGTAATTCCTTTATCAATACCTTGAATGATTCAGGAACTCCTGGCTCTGGTATGTTTTCTCCCTTAACTATAGCTTCATATGTTTTTACTCTACCAACAACATCGTCTGACTTAACTGTTAATATCTCCTGAAGAGTATGAGCTGCTCCATATGCTTCCAGTGCCCAAACTTCCATTTCACCAAATCTCTGTCCTCCAAATTGAGCTTTACCACCTAAAGGCTGTTGTGTTACAAGGGAATATGGACCGGTGGATCTAGCATGTATCTTATCATCAACAAGATGTGCAAGTTTTAGTATATACATGTAACCTACAGTAACTCTGTTGTCAAAAGGTTCGCCTGTTCTTCCATCATATAATACTGTCTTTCCATCTTTATCATACCCTGCTTTTCCCAGACATTCTTCTATATCCTCTTCTGTAGCTCCATCAAACACAGGTGTTGCAATATGCCATCCAAGTTTGCTAGACGCTAAGCCTAAATGAACCTCAAGTACCTGACCTATATTCATACGAGAAGGTACTCCTAATGGGTTCAAGCATATCTGTAGTGGTCTTCCATCTGGAAGAAATGGCATATCTTCTTCTGGTAAAACTCTTGAAATAACACCCTTATTTCCATGTCTTCCAGCCATTTTATCTCCAACAGATATCTTACGTTTCTGTGCAATATAACATCTTACAAGTTGGTTTACCCCTGGAGGTAATTCATCTCCATTTTCTCTTGTAAATACTTTTACATCTACGATTATTCCAGCTTCTCCATGTGGAACTCTTAGTGACGTATCTCTTACTTCTCTAGCTTTTTCTCCAAATATAGCTCTTAATAATCTTTCCTCAGCTGTAAGTTCTGTCTCACCTTTTGGCGTAACTTTACCAACAAGTATATCCCCAGCTCTTACTTCCGCACCGATTCTTATTATACCTCTTTCATCTATATCCTTTAATGCATCTTCTCCAACATTAGGTATGTCTCTTGTTATTTCTTCTGGTCCTAGCTTAGTATCTCTAGATTCAGCTTCATATTCTTCTATATGAATAGAAGTAAATACATCTTCTCTAACAAGTTCCTCTGATATAAGCATAGCATCCTCATAATTATAACCTTCCCAAGTTATGAATCCCATTCTTATATTTCTTCCTAATGCTATTTCTCCTAAATCAGTTGATGGACCATCTGCTAAAACTGTGCCCTTATTTACAATGTCACCCTTAGAAACGATAGGCCTTTGGTTAATGCAAGTTCCCTGGTTAGACCTCTTAAATTTTAATAGTCTATAAATATCTGTCCCGCCGTCACTATCACGTTTTACTTTTATTTCATTAGCGCTGACATGTATAACTGTACCTGCATTTTTAGCTTTAGGCAAAACTCCAGAATCATAGGCAGCCTTAAATTCAATTCCTGTTCCAACAATAGGCGCTTGTGGTTTCAAAAGAGGAACCGCCTGACGTTGCATGTTTGATCCCATAAGTGCACGACTGGCATCATCATTTTCTAGGAACGGTATCATAGCTGTTGCAACGGATACTATCTGTCTAGGAGATACATCCATTAAATCTACGTCCTCTCTAGGCATAACAATAACGTCGTCCTTAGATCTTACTGTAATTTTGCTATCAATAAACCTTCTGTCCTCACCAATAGGTTCATTAGATTGCGCAACTAAATACTGATCTTCCTCATCAGCAGTAAAATACCTTATTTCATTAGTGACAATACCTGTTTTCTTATCAATTATTCTATATGGAGTCTCTATAAATCCATATTCATTCACTCTAGCATACGTTGCTAATGAGTTTATAAGGCCTATATTAGGTCCTTCTGGAGTCTCTATAGGGCACATTCTTCCGTAATGTGAGTTATGAACGTCTCTAACTTCAAAACCAGCCCTTTCTCTTGATAAACCTCCTGGTCCTAACGCTGAAAGCCTTCTCTTGTGAGTTAATTCTGACAAAGGATTTGTCTGATCCATGAATTGTGATAACTGTGAACTACCAAAAAACTCTTTTATAGCAGCTGCTACTGGTCTTATATTAATTAATACCTGAGGAGTTATTCCTTCTTGATCTTGAATGGTCATTCTTTCTTTTACTACTCTTTCCATTCTTGAAAGACCTATTCTAAACTGATTCTGTAATAATTCTCCTACAGATCTAAGTCTTCTATTACCTAAGTGATCTATATCATCAACTGTTCCAATGTCATAAGCTAAACCTATTTGATAGCTTATAGTAGCGTATATATCATCTTTAATTATATGTTTAGGAATAAGTTTAGTTATGTTTTTCTTTATTTCTTCTTTGATAGCCGCTTCTTCACTATTATTGTTTAAAATTTCCATAATAGTTGGGAAATGTACTAACTCTCTGATATTTAGATCGTCTATATTAAATGGCACAACCTTGTGTATATCGACAAAATGATTACCTATTATTCTGATAACTTTGTCTTCTACTTGAATATCTACAGAATTAATTCCCAAATTCTGAATAGTCATTGCCATTTCTCTATCGATTTTTTCACCCTTTTTAACCAATACTTCCTGTGTCTTAGGATTAATAATATCTCCAGCGGATACTTGGTTAGCTATTCTTAAGTTAATAGCTAACTTCTTATTAAACTTGTATCTTCCTACTCTTGATAAATCATACCTTTTTGCATCAAAAAATAGAGAATCTATAAGCGATATAGCACTATCAACCGTTGGTGGTTCACCTGGTCTTAGCCTTTTATATATCTCAAGTAAAGCTTCTTCTCTAGTCTTGGTATTATCTTTCTCAATAGTAGCCTTTAATCTTTCTTCATCGCCAAAGAAACTTACAACATCTTGATCGCTTCCAAGGCCCATAGCTCTGGCTAAAATAGTTATAGGCAATTTTCTGGTTTTATCAATACGCACGAAAATAACTTCGTTTGAATCAGTTTCATATTCAAGCCAAGCTCCTCTATTAGGAATAACTGTAGATGCAAATAACTTTTTACCGGATTTATCTACATTATAACTATAATATACACCTGGAGATCTAACAAGCTGACTAACTATAACTCTTTCAGCTCCATTTATTATAAATGTTCCCTGCTCAGTCATAAGTGGAAAATCACCCATGAAAACTTCTTGTTCTTTTAATTCTCCTGTTTCCTTATTGTACAACCTAACTTTAACTTTCAATGGTGCCGCAAAAGTTGTATCTCTTTCCTTGCACTCCTCAACCGAATATTTAATATTATCCATATCCAGTTTATACCCTACAAATTCTAAAACCAAATTACCGGTATAGTCACTTATTGGGTTTACATCATCAAATACTTCCTGAAGTCCTTCATCTAAAAACCACTGGTATGAATCCAATTGGACTTCAATAAGATTTGGCATATCTGCCACTTCTTTTACTTTAGAGAAACTCATTCTCGTTCTCTTTCCTACTTGGACAGGATGTACCATTAGCTATCACCCCTTGTATATACTTGAATAAAACCTCACTATTAATTAAGCACCTGCATTGCTATATTTTGTTTATTATAATATTATTAACCAAAGGCAGTACCTTTATACATAAATAAAGATAAAAAGCTATAATAGTTAGGTATAATAATGCATTTTATTATATTATCACAACTATTATATAGTGTCAATATAATACTCACAAAAAAGAGGCACTTTTTTTAAAAAAAGTGCCTCCTACCGAGCTATTATTTTATTTCTACAGTAGCTCCAACTTCAGCAAGTTTTGATTTTATTGCTTCAGCTTCATCTTTTCCGACAGCTTCCTTTAATGTCTTAGGAGCACCATCAACTAATTCTTTTGCATCTTTTAATCCTAAACCAGTTATTTCTCTAACAACTTTTATAACTTTAATCTTTTCGCCGCCTGCTTCAGTAAGTACTACGTCGAATTCTGATTTTTCAGCAGCTGCTGGTGCAGCTCCTGCTGCAGCTCCTGCTGCTACTGGTGCAGCAGCACTAACTCCAAATTCTTCTTCACAAGCCTTAACTAAATCGTTAAGCTCTAGAACTGACATTTCTTTTATAGCTTGAATAATTTCTTCTCTTGTCATTAATGACACCTCCAAATTTGTATTTATTATTGTTCTGATTCTTTACTTTTACTAATAGCATCCAAGACACACGCAAATTTTGATATTGGAGCTTTTATGCTGCCAAGGAATTTTGCGATAAGAACATCTCTTGATGGTATTGAAGCTATTACTTGTAGCTTCTCTGAATCATATATCTGTTTTTCTATTATACCAGCCTTTAATTCTAACTTCTTGTGATCTTTAGCGAAGTCATTTAAAACTCTTGCTGGTGCTGTTGCATCATCGTAGCTTATAGCTATAGATACAGGTCCTTCTAAGAATGGCTCTATATCTCCAAATCCAACCTCTTTAGCAGCCAATGTTGTTAAAGTATTTTTATATACCTTATATTCCATACCTGCTTCTCTTAATTTTTTTCTAAGTTCGGTATCCTCTTCAACATTTAAGCCATGATAATTTGCAAGTACAATACCTTGAGCTTTTTCAAATTTCTCTTTAATCTCTTGAACCTTAGCCTTTTTTTCTTGTCTATTCTTATTTTCCACTGAGTCCACCTCCTTGCAAATAATAGTACTTTTAAGAAATAAATAAGGTCTCACCGCAAACACAGAGAGACCAAATAATCATATCGGAACCCTCGGTAGGTTGATAAACGTTACGCCATTACAGCACCTACTGTCTACGGTTAATTGCCATATTTATTTTTCTTAAAATACTTCATAAAGTAAATTTATTAGTTACTCCAATACTTTTACTGGGTTTACCTTTAATCCTGGTCCCATAGTACTTGAAACAACTACAGACTTAATATATTGTCCCTTTGAAGCTGCTGGCTTAGCCTTTATTACTGCATCCATAAGTGCATGGAAATTTTCTACTAACTTTTCAGTAGAAAATGACTTTTTGCCAATAGGAACATGAATTATAGCTGTCTTATCTACTCTATATTCAACTTTACCAGCTTTAATTTCTTCTATAGCTTTCTTAACATCAAATGTTACTGTACCAGACTTAGGATTAGGCATCAAACCTTTAGGTCCTAATACTCTTCCTAGTCTTCCTACAACTCCCATCATATCAGGTGTTGCAACTACTACATCAAAATCAAACCAGTTTTCCTTTTGAATTTTGTCAACAAATTCTTCAGCTCCAACAAAATCTGCTCCTGCAGCTTCTGCATCTTTAGCCTTATCTCCCTTAGCAAATACCAAAACCCTAACAGACTTTCCTGTTCCGTGAGGAAGAACTACTGCTCCACGAACCTGCTGATCTGCGTGTCTTGGGTCAACTCCTAATCTTATAGCTAATTCTATTGTTTCATCGAATTTAGCTTTTGCAGTCTTAAGAGAAAGCTCCAATGCTTCTGCTGGAGAATATAATGCATTTTTATCAATAAGCTTTAAACTTTCAACATAATTTTTTCCCATATTTATCCTCCTTGTGGTATTAACGGTTATACCTCCCACTTTTTTTAAAACTACTATGCATGGATTATTATTCTTCTACTGTTATACCCATGCTTCTTGCTGTACCAGCAATCATACTCATAGCTGCTTCAACAGATGCTGCATTTAAATCTGGCATCTTTGTCTCAGCTATTTGTCTAAGCTGTGCTTTAGTAACCTTAGCAACTTTTGTCTTATTAGGTACTGCAGACCCTTTTTCTATTCCAATTGCTTTTTTTAGTAAAACAGCAGCTGGAGGAGTCTTTAATATAAAACTAAAGGATCTATCCTGATATACTGTAATAACTACTGGTATAATAAGACCAGCATCATTAGCAGTCTTTGCATTGAATTCTTTACAGAATCCCATAATATTAACACCATGTTGACCAAGTGCAGGTCCTACTGGTGGTGCTGGAGTTGCTTTTCCTGCAGGAAGTTGAAGTTTTATCATTCCTGTTACTTTTTTAGCCATGTGTTTACACCTCCTATAAAGTGGTTATACGGGATATTTACCCTCCCACATATTAAAACCTAAGTAAAATTACTAGGTTATTAACATTAATCAATTTTTTCTATTTGGTTAAAATCCAATTCGACTGGTGTCTCTCTTCCAAACATATCTACAAGTCCTTTGACTTTACGCTTTTCGATATTAATCTCTTGTATAACAGCCGCAAAGTTCTCTAAAGGCCCAGATATTACTCTAACTGTCTCATTAACCTCTATATCTATATCTACAGGTCTTTCTGTTATTCCCATGGAAACAACTTCTTCATCAGTAAGCGGAACAGGCTTAGATCCCGGTCCCACAAATCCTGTAACTCCTCTGGTATTACGAACAACATACCATGAATCATCATTCATAAGCATTTTTATAAGAACATATCCGGGAAAAATCTTCTTCTGACTTATCTTCTTTTTTCCGTCTTTTTCCTCTACTACCTCTTCCATTGGTACTTGAATATCAGATACCAATTCCTGTAAGCCTCTATTTTCTATTGTTTTTTCAAGATTTGCCTTTACCTTGTTTTCATAACCAGAGTATGTATGAACTACATACCATCTAGCTCTTTCACTCATATCAATAGGAATAGTCATTCCAAAATACTATTCCTGCCTCCTTTTTGTTGTTATTTACTAAATATCAAGTCAAAGAGGGACTTAAATGCCGAATCTAATACTCCAACATAAACCACATATATTGTGCATAAAACAGCTACTGCTATAACTGCTTTTTTAAACTCGTCTTTAGTAGGCCATGTTATTCTTTTTATTTCAGCTTTATACTCTTTAAAAACATTAATTAATGAAGCTATTATATTCTTATTTGTTCCCTTAGCCTTAACGTCTTTCCCCACAGCCATCTATGACTCACATCCTTAAAATTTATAAAGACTATTTAGTCTCTTTATGAATTGTGTGTTTGTGGCAAAATTTACAGTATTTTCTCATTTCAAGTCTGTCTGGATCATTTTTCTTATTCTTCATTGTGTCATAATTTCTTTGTTTGCACTCTGTGCAGGCCAATGTAACTTTAACCCTCACTGTATTTACACCTCCAAATTTTTGTCTGTAGCAACGGTGTATAACCTATCAATCCATACCACTAGACTAATTTATCACATAATACAATATACTGTCAACATAGTAATACTATATTATTTCTCATAATTATTTCTCATAGGACACACTAAAAGTGTGTCCTAAAAAAACATCCTATTCGATTATGCTAGTAACAACTCCAGAACCTACTGTTCTTCCGCCCTCTCTTATAGCAAATCTTAATCCTTCATCCATTGCTACTTGAGTGATTAGTTCTACTGTCATATCGATATGATCTCCTGGCATTACCATTTCCATTCCATCTGGTAGCTTGATTGATCCTGTTACGTCTGTTGTTCTGAAATAGAACTGTGGTCTATATCCATCAAAGAATGGTGTATGTCTTCCGCCTTCTTCTTTCTTTAATACGTAAACCTGACCTACAAACTTCTTATGCGGATGTACTGTTCCTGGCTTTGATAATACTTGGCCTCTCTCTATATCTGTTCTCTGTATTCCTCTTAGTAATGCTCCTATATTATCTCCTGCCTGTGCCTCATCAAGAAGCTTTCTGAACATTTCTACTCCTGTTACTACTGTCTTCTTCTTCTCTTCACTTAATCCTACGATTTCTACTTCGTCTCCTACGTGAAGTACTCCTGTCTCTACTCTTCCTGTTGCAACTGTTCCTCTTCCTGTTATTGTGAAGACATCTTCTACTGGCATTAAGAATGCTTTATCTGTTGCTCTTTCTGGTGTTGGTATATAACTATCTACTGCTTCCATCAATTCGTCTATGCATTTTGTTGCTTCTGGATCTGTTGGGTTCTCCAATGCTTTTAATGCACTTCCTACTATTATTGGAATGTCATCTCCTGGGAAGTTATACTCATTCAACAACTCTCTTACTTCCATCTCTACTAATTCAAGCAACTCTGGATCATCTACCATATCTGCTTTATTTAAGAATACTACTATGTAGTCAACTCCTACTCTTGATGCTAGTAGTATATGCTCTCTTGTCTGTGGCATTGGACCATCTGCTGCACTTACAACTAATATTGCTCCATCCATCTGTGCTGCTCCTGTTATCATGTTCTTAACATAATCAGCATGTCCCGGACAGTCTACATGTGCATAGTGTCTATTATCTGTCTGATATTCTACGTGTGCTGTATTTATTGTGATTCCTCTTTCTTTTTCTTCTGGTGCCTTATCTATCTGGTCATATTTTGTTGCTTCTGCATATCCCCTTTTTGCTAATACTGTTGTGATTGCTGCTGTTAATGTTGTCTTACCATGGTCTACGTGACCGATTGTTCCAATATTTACATGGGGCTTATTTCTTTCATATTTTGCTTTTGCCATTATATTTTCCTCCTTAAATCTATTATATTTCAAATAAACTTTGCCTGGCGTGTTGTGTATAATGAAGCCCATAACCGGGATTGAACCGGTGACCTCCACCTTACCAAGGTGACGCTCTACCGACTGAGCCATATGGGCATTTCCCAGAGCGGGTGAAGGGAATCGAACCCTCGTAACTAGCTTGGGAAGCTAGCACTCTACCATTGAGTTACACCCGCTTAGCATCTCATAGTACAACAATTAAAAATTTTACTACGCTTTAATTATTTTGTCAATATATAAATCACCTATCATTTAAACATTTTTCTAATTTTCTTTTAACCCTTTGAAGGGCATTATCTATAGACTTAGCTTGCCTATCCAAATCACATGCTATTTCTTGATAAGATTTTCCATCTAGATATGACATAAGAACTTCCATTTCTAAATCAGATAAAACCTGACCTATTTCAGTTTCAATATGTTTCATTTCTTCTTGGCTTATTACAAGTTCTTCTGGATCACACACTTTTATACTTGACAGTATATCTAGCAATGTCCTATCAGATTCATCATCATATATAGGCTTATTAAGCGATACATATGTATTTAAAGGGATGTGTTTTTGTCGGGTAGCAGTTTTTATAGCAGTTATTATTTGTCTAGTTACACATAGCTCGGCAAACGCTTTAAACGATGCAAGTTTATCTGGTTTAAAATCTCTGATAGCTTTATATAAGCCTATCATTCCTTCTTGATATATATCTTCCTTATCCGCTCCTATTAAAAAGTAGGACTTCGCTTTAGCTTTAACAAAAGAATTATATTTATTAATAAGATATTCCTGTGCACCTTTATTACCTTTTTTCGCCTCAATGACTACTTCCTCATCAAGCTTATCACTAAAGCAGGTAAACGTTTTTAACATGCTTCCCCTCTCATCCAAATTATCACCCCACTTATTACAAAGTCTTAATTCCAATTATACTTTCAGAGTATATATAAGTCAAGTAAAATCAATGGTTCCTGCGAATTTTCTCAAGTTTTTCCAATATGTCTTTATCTATCCTTTCTTCCAAAACATTCCTTTGAATAGATGGCATTCCTTCTATTTTCTTCTTTATCGACTTCCTCGCATCTTGAACTTCAAGATGAAATTCCGCGGATGACATTCTCGTCGCGCCTCTTTGAAAAATAACCATTTGCTCCATAGCATCAGATGTAACCACACATATATCCTGATTTTTGCCAATATCATTTACTGATTTTTCAATATAATTATCAGCGGTTTCATTCTCTTTTGTGAAGACTACAGTTATCCCACTTACTCTTTCTTTACTTCCTAGGTTACCTTGTAATTTATGTCCGTCAAAAACAAGAACCAGCTTATATCCTTTATATGCAGCATATTCCTGCAACATTTCAATCAACTTCTGCCTAGCTTTTTCATAACTGTACTTTTTTATATCATTTAACTCGGGCCAAGAATTAATTACATTGTATCCATCAACAAAAATTATTCTCACTTCTACCCTCTAACTAAAATAACTATTTTAACCTGCTTTTAAGTACTTCATACATCATTATGCCTGCAGCTACAGAAGCATTAAGAGAATTTATCTTTCCTGCCATTGGTATCTTGACTAAAACATCACATTTTTCCTTTGTAAGTCTGGATATGCCTTTACCTTCATTGCCTACTACCAGTGCAACAGGCCCATTAAGATTTACTTTATCACTTGAGACACTGCCTTCCATATGGCATCCATATACCCATATTCCTTTGCTTTTAAGATTATCTATTGCTGAATTTACATTTGTAACCTTAGCTATCTTTATGTATTCTACAGCCCCAACACTGGATTTATATACAGAAGGTGTAACTCCAACATTTCTTCTTTTAGGTATTACTATACCATGAGCTCCAAATATTTCAGCAGATCTAATTATAGAACCCATGTTATGCGGATCCTCTATTTCATCTAATATTATTATGAATGGATCTTCTCCTTTTTCTTCAGCAACTTTTAATATATCCTCGAGCTCACAATATGAGTATGGTGTTGTCTTAGCTACTACACCTTGATGACTGCCTTGACCGCATAATGCATCAAGTTTTCTCTTATCTACCTCTTTTATTACAATATCTTTTTCCTTAGCCAAAGCGTATATTACATTTATATTTCCTTCTCTCTCGCCTTTAGCAATTAAAATACTTTCTATAGTCTTACCACTTTTAATTGCTTCAATTATTGCATTCCTTCCTTGTATGATATTCTCATCAATATAATCCTTTTCTCTTCTATCTGTTTTATCATTTTTATTCTTTGAGTATCTACTTTTACTATCGTCCCACGCCATTCTTATCTATCTCCTTTTCATCATCCTGCTGATTGAATATTATATCTATAAGTTCCTCTATTCTTTTATAATCACCAATAATATAAAGATATCCCATAAGTGTTTCAAAACCAGTAGCAACTCTATATTCTGTAACATTAGCATTTTTAGGTACAGTTGGTGATTTTGCATTTCTGCCTCTTTTATACATCATATTTTCTTCATCATTCAAATGAGCTTCTAGTACTTTCATGAATGAACTCTGTGCATGTGCTTTAACATAACTTATAGCTTTAACATGTAATTTATGAGCAGACAACTCACTATTCTCAAGTATTAATTTCTTTCTTACAACAATTTCAAAAACTGCATCTCCTATAAAAGCTAAAGATAATGGATTCATTCTTCGTGCTTCATTTTTAGTCAATAACTTATCAAAATAATTATTAATCAATTTATAACTCCCAATTTTCATTAAAATATATATTTATGTTGCATATGTTTATCAATTTGCTGATAACATGTATTCTAATTATATCACTTCTAATCTCATTAACTCTACAACTTTCTTAATTATTATAGCTTCTCATCCTTTATAATATTAATAGTATATCTTACCTTATACAGCATCAACAAGAACAAAACGCTTCCTGAGCCATATCTTCCACCTAATGAATAAATAAACTGCAGTCTATTTATCACTGCAGTTATCTAATTTAATATGCCTTACCCCAATATAGCATATATTTTGCCTTTTTACCGCAACATACACATGTATTGCTTATTGTTTCCTGTTCAAATGGAATACATCTGGAAGTGGCTGCTGTCTCATCTTTTATCTTATCCTCGCATTCTTTTTCTCCGCACCACATAGCTTTAATAAATCCGGGTGTCTTTTCTATTTTTTCTTCAAACTCTTTCATAGTCTTTACCGCATAAGTATGCTCATCTCTGTTTTTTCTAGCCCTCTGTAGCATATCTCTTTGTATTTTATCTAATAAGTCTATTATAATTTCCTCTGTTTTATCTAAAGAAACAGTCACCTTTTCCAATGTATCCCTTCTCACAAGTATGCATTGATTATTTTCTATATCTTTAGGTCCTATTTCAAGTCTCAACGGTACACCTTTCATCTCATACTCCGCAAATTTCCAACCCGGCATCTTATCAGTCTTATCAAGTTTAGTTCTTACAATGCTTTTAAGTCTTTTATTTAGTTCATCTGCTTCTTCTAGAACACCTGCTTTATGTTGTGCGATAGGGACTATTACCAACTGAATAGGTGCTATCTTAGGAGGTAAAACTAATCCATTATTATCTCCATGAACCATTATTACAGCGCCTATTAATCTTGTCGTCATACCCCATGAAGTTTCACTTACATATTGTAATTTACCATTTTTATCAGTATATTGTATGTTAAATGCTTTAGCAAAATTATCTCCAAAATTATGCGAAGTACCTGTCTGGAGTGCTTTTCCATCATGCATAAGACTCTCAATGGTATAAGTAGCTTTAGCTCCCGCAAATTTTTCTTTATCAGTTTTTTGACCTTTTATTACCGGTATAGCAAGTACTTCTTCACAATGTTTGGCGTAAAGATTAAGCATTCTTATTGTTTCTTCTTCAGCTTCTTCAGCAGTAGCATGTACAGTGTGACCTTCCTGCCATAAGAACTCAGTAGTTCTCAAAAACGGTCTTGTAGTTTTCTCGCATCTTACTACAGAACACCATTGATTATATAATTTAGGTAAGTCATTATATGATTGAACTATCTTAGAATAATGTTCACAGAATAAAGTTTCTGAAGTGGGTCTTACACAAAGTCTTTCTGACAGTTTGTCTTCTCCGAAATGTGTAATCCATGCAACCTCTGGCGCAAAACCTTCTACATGATCTTTTTCTTTTTTAAGTAGCGATTCAGGAATAAACATGGGCATATATACATTCTCATGTCCAGTTTCCTTAAATCTTCTATCGAGATCTTTCTGTATATTCTCCCATATAGCATATCCATAAGGTCTTATTATCATGCATCCTTTTACTGTGGCATAATCAATCAGCTCTGCTTTCTTAACAATATCTGTATACCATTGCGCAAAATCCTTTTCCATGTCAGTTATTGCTTCAACCATTTTCTTACTATTCTTAGACATTAGTATTTCCTCCAAACATCATATATTAATAATTATCATTGATTTAAACTAATCTATGATTTGTTATACAATGAAAAATCCGCCCACTTTTTAGGGGCGAATTTAATCATGGTACTTACTAAGTTGTAACTCATATATTAACGTATTTGCCGACATTAAACTTTCGATAAACTACTTTGAACATGCATCTAATACTATAAATTGTTCTGTTACAACTATTTATACAATTCTGCGAAATTAATTTGCTCGTTCTAACGCATCCTTCTGTTTAGCAAATATCATTCTGCCTGCAGCCGTCTGAAGAACTGATGTAACAATAACATCTATTGTGGCACCCATAAATTTTCTTCCACCCTCAACTACTATCATTGTACCATCATCAAGATATGCTATTCCCTGTCCTGATTCCTTGCCATCCTTTACAATCTGTATCGTCATTTCTTCTCCTGGAAGAACTATGGGCTTTATTGCATTAGCTAGTTCATTTATATTTAATACGCTCACTCCTTGAAATTCAGCAACTTTATTTAAATTATAATCATTAGTTATTACTTTGCCATCCATACTTTGAGCTAACTTTAATAATTTATTATCCACTTCTGCTATATTAGGAAAGTCCTTCTCGCTTATTATTACATCTAAATCCAATTCCTTTTGTATCTTATTAAGAACATCTAATCCTCTTCTTCCTCTATTACGTTTAAGTCCATCTGCCGAATCGGCTATGTGTCTTAGTTCTATAAGTACAAAATTAGGTATTACGAGTGGTCCTTCAATAAATCCAGTTTGGCAGATATCAAATATTCTTCCATCAATTATTACAGAAGTATCTAGAACCTTTGGAGGGGATTTTATAGCGGCTTTGGCTTTCTTTTCTTTCCCCGTACCTATCTTTTTTATATTAAAAAAGATAGGTATTATATCGTCTCTCTTTTTAATAGCTATATCAGCGCCAATAATCCCCATTAGCAAATTAACAATTAGTGATATTAGAATACCTATATATGGTATTCTATTTAAAACGTTTGTTATAAGTGATGCAATAATAAGTCCTACAACTGCACCGATGGTACCAAATAAAATTACATTAGCAGGTAACTTCTGTATACTTTTTTCAATGTGATCAAGCATTTTCTTCATTACGTTATTTATTATTGGTGTTATTAAAAACATTATAGCGGCAACAAATAAAGCTAAAAATAATAGCAGCAATACTGAGTCTACCGAATTATCCTTGAAGTATTTTAAATTTTTTAGATAATCAGTTTTTAATAATATGGTACCTAATATAAATCCAATAATAAGTCCAATAACGGTATATATTCCTCTCAATACTCTTCTTAACATATTTACACCTCCTCAATATTTATC
>NZ_MZGV01000028.1 GCF_002029235.1 Clostridium oryzae | reverse complement strand
TGCCCTAATTGTGATGCAGATTTTTATTATTCAGGAGAAAAGAAAGTAGAAGAAGGTTCGTATTTAGTTGATGAGAACGAACCTTTTCCATTCTAAAACTCATAGTCCCCGGTAGGGGATTTTTTTATTTTATATGGAATACAATAGCGGAATTATCAAAAAAACGCAATATGAAAACGTATTTAAAATTTACAATTACAATTTAAGTATCTGTATATTGTAAATTTATTAATATGTAGCAAAAAAAGTGCATAAAAGTTTGATATTATGTTTTACGAAATATAATATATATATAAAATAAAGTTTCAAAATACAAAAAAACAAACATATCTATTAATATTACTTGCATAAATATAATATTGGTTTGAATTTGGGAGGAATAAAATGAAAAAAAAGTTTGTTGTTATACCTATAATTCTTACGATGACTTTTTCCACTATTTTTACTTCATGTGCGAAGAAAACTGTTATTAATGCTCCGATAAAGCAAGCTAAGGCGGAGAATGTGGTAAAGATAGTAAAAGGTAAAGAACCAAGCAAAAATCCTGCTTCAGCAAAAAACAGAAAGGATACCATAGTAATAGGAAGCAATCTGATTGGTGGAAATTTTATATGCTATTATGCTCAAACACTGGCGGACACTTACGTTAGCTATGCAGCATCAGATGGTTTAGTCGATTGGGATGATGCTGGGAATCCTATACCAGGAATAGCTAAAAAATGGGATATATCAAAAGATGGACTAACCTATACATTTCATTTAAGGGATGATGTGAAATTTAGCGATGGAACACCACTTACGGCAGATGATGTAAAGTTTACACTGCAATTTTTATGTGATTCCACCTATTCTGGGGGTACAGATCCTTCAGCTATGGGGATTAAAGGGTGGAAGGAGTACAATAAAGGAACGGCTAAGGATGTTGAAGGCCTTAAAGTAATTGACAAGCATACCATATCTGTTACGCTAGAGAAACGTAATTCCTCAATTTTATATTTAATAGGCACTTCTATCATTTCTAAAGAGTATTTTGGAAAAGATTATAAGCAGGGAAATACCAAAGGAATTGAAGCAAGAGTTCGAAAGCCTATAGGGTGCGGACCGTATAGAGTTGTGAAATATATACCTGGACAGGAAGTTGACTTAACGGCTAACAAATATTATTGGAAGGGTGAACCTAAAACTAAAAATATCATATTTAAAGTGACAACAACAAGTAATAATATGCAGAATCTAGAGTCAGGTGAGACAGATATAGATACGTTTGATGCGACACCAGAGAATATAAGTCAGTTAAAGGCATTAGGATTTGTAGATTATACGATATATCCATCGTCAAGTATTTCTTATATAGGGGTAAATTGTAAAAACCCAATGTTTAGTGACAAGAGAGTTAGACAAGCTATAGAGTATGGGTTAAACAGAGAACAGATGGTAAAAACCCTTTTTAAAGGTAATGCATTTGTATATAATGAACCCCAATCAAAGGCACATCCTTCATATGTAAATGACGTTAATCAGTACAAATATAATCCGAGCAAGGCAAATAAGCTGCTAGACGAAGCAGGATGGAAAAAAGGTTCCGATGGGATTAGAGAGAAGGAGGGTGTTAAGTTTAAAATTCATATACTTTGTTCTTCTACTAGCACAACAAGTCAAAGTAATATACCTATTGTAAAGGCATGTTTAAGGAAACTAGGAATAGAGCTTGAGCCGCAAATAATGGATTTGAATACTTTACTTGGGAAGATGAGACAGAGGAAGTTTGAAGCTTACTTTATGGGTACTGCTATCGGTTCGGATGTTCTATCATCAGATTTGAGTGCAAATTTTCAGTCTGATGCTCCTAATAACTATAACGGATATTCAAATGCTGAAGTTGATAAGCTTATCAATGAAGCTTACAGTGAGAATGATATAAAGAAGCGAACTGTTATTGAGCAGAAGATTTACAGAAAGATAAATGAAGATTTGCCGTTTTTATTCACTTATCAGGCAGAAACTTTATGGGCATGCAACTCTAGAATAAGCGGAATAAAATTTTTACCGTATAAGTATTATCCATATTTTTTGTATCAAGCTGAAATTAAATAATTCATTCATACTCATAGATAAATCGTTAAAGGTCATTTAGACCTTTAACGCTGAGGAACTTTTCAGCCCACAGACTTTACTCGCTACTGTAAGCCATAATAGAAAAGGAGTTTTAAGATGTTTAGATATATAGCGAAAAGGTTGCTTCAAATGATTCCTATACTTATAGGAACTTCACTTATCATATTTTTTATATTTTCACTGGCGCCCGGTGATATAGTTGACAGCATGAGTGCAAATAGCCATTTTACAGCAGAAAGAGAAAAGCAGTTAAGACATTTGTATCATCTGGATAGATCTAAGCCAGCTCAATATGTATATTGGCTTGAAAATGCTGTCAAAGGTGATTTAGGATATTCACTTGAATATAAGGAACCTGTGAGCAAAGTGATAAAAAGCTATATATGGAATTCGTTTGCTCTTGCTATTGCAGCTTGTATAGCATCTATTATTATTGCAATACCTCTTGGAGTAATTTCTGCTACACGCCAATATTCTGTTTTTGATTCGGTTTTCACAGTGCTAGCGCTAATAGGAATATCACTGCCTGCATTCTTTGCTGGTCTAATTTTAATTAAGTTTTTTGCAATAGATCTTAAAATATTTCCGGTGTCTGGAATGACAACAGCAGGGAGTAATGCGACAGGTCTTGCAAAGTTTGGCGATATACTTCATCACATGTTTCTACCTTTTTTTGTCTTAACAATTGAAAGAGTAGCAAGTCTTATGCGTTATATGCGTACAAGCATGCTGGAGGTGATAAGACAGGATTATATAAGGACAGCTAGAGCAAAAGGACTCAAAGAGAAAGTTGTTATATATAAACATGCTCTTAGAAATAGTCTCATTCCCGTTATAACTATACTTGGAATGTGGCTTCCAGGTTTGTTTTGCGGTGCTATCATTACAGAACAGATTTTTTCATGGCCGGGGATTGGCAGAGTAACGCTGCAGGCAGTTAATGACAGAGACTATCCGTTGCTGATGGGTTTTAATATGCTAATTGCAGTACTTACCCTTCTAGGAAATCTAATAGCAGATGTGGCTTATGCAGCAGTTGATCCTAGAATTAGATTGGAAGATTGAGGTGCGGGAAAATGGAGATGAAGGCAGAAAATAATAAATCACAGGTAAAGAGCAGCAACACTATTATTAGCCCATCAAGAATGGTATGGAACAGATTGAAAAAAAATAAATTGGCTTTTATAGGTTTGTCTATATTAGTTGCTATTATCTTTCTTTCAATATTTGTACCGATAATATCATCATATACTTCTGAAACAATGGATTATAACAGTATCAATATTGGACCATCTTTCGCTCATCTGTTAGGTACGGACGAATTGGGCAGAGATGTTTTAACAAGGCTTATGTGTGCTGGAAGAATTTCCATTGCAGTAGGTATTTCAGCCGTCGTCGTAGAAATTGTTGTCGGAAGTGCATTAGGTGCCATTTCAGGTTTTTATGGTGGGATAATAGACAGCATAATTATGAGAATAGCTGATATTTTTATGTGTGTCCCATTTTTTCCTATACTTATTGTTCTAGGAGCAATTTTCAGTGACTTGAAAATCTCGTCAATATACAGAGTCCCTTTTCTGATGTTTGTAATAGGAATCCTTTCCTGGTCAGGACTCTGTCGTATAGTAAGAGGTCAAATACTTACATTAAGGGAACAGGAGTTTATGCTGGCAGCTGACTGCTTGGGACTTAAAGATAGAAGGAAGATATTCAAACATCTTCTTCCAAATACAATACCATCAATTATAGTTGCTGCTACATTAAACATAGGGGGAGCTATTCTAACTGAGTCTTCGTTAAGCTTTCTAGGACTAGGAGTTGTTCCTCCTACACCTTCTTGGGGAAACATGATTCAATCAGTAACGGATCTTTACAAACTTGAACATTATCCATGGCTTTGGATGCCAGCAGGTATTTGTATATTTTTAACTGTAATGTCTATAAACATTTTTGGCGACGGACTAAGGGATGCGTTAGATCCTAAATTAAAGAAGTAGGAGGTATCACCATGGAGGAGAAGTTACTGGAAGTAAGAAATCTTAGAACATATTTTTACACTGAAGAGGGTGTAGTAAAAGCTGTAGATGATGTAAGCTTTAAAATAGGAGAAAAAGAAACGCTAGCCGTTGTTGGAGAATCTGGATGCGGAAAAAGTATTACGGCAATGTCTATAATGCGTTTAATACCTAATCCGCCAGGAAAAATTGAAGGTGGAGAGATTGTTTTTAAAGGCAGGGATTTATTGAAGCTAGATAAAAACGAAATCAGAAATGTGCGTGGAAATCAGATTTCTGTTATATTTCAGGAACCTATGACATCATTAAATCCAGTTTTCACTATAGGAAATCAAATAGAAGAATCTTTAATATTGCATAAAGGTATCGGTAAAAGTGAAGCAAGAAAGGTTGCAATAGAAATGCTTGAACTTGTGAAGATACCTAGGGCGGGTAATATAGTCAATTGCTATCCGCATGAACTCAGCGGTGGGATGAGACAGAGGGTTATGATAGCCATGGCGATATGCTGCAATCCAAAGCTTATCATAGCAGATGAGCCTACAACAGCACTTGATGTCACTATACAGGCGCAAATTTTAGATATTCTAAGAGATTTAAAGGAAAAAGTAAATACATCCATTATGCTTATAACTCATGATTTAGGTGTAGTAGCTGAAATGGCTGATTACGTTGTTGTTATGTATGCTGGCAAAATAGTAGAAGAATCACCGGTGATTGAACTTTATAAAAATCCTAAGCATCCGTATACAGTAGGATTATTAAAATCAAAACCTAGGATAAATCATCATCAGGATATGCTATATTCTATTCCTGGTCAAGTACCTAACCCGCTGGATATGCCAAGGGGCTGCTATTTTAATCCTAGATGCAGTATGGCAAAAGATATATGTAGAACGATAGCACCTGAATTAAAAAAGGTCGAAGAGGGACATAGCGTTTCCTGCTGGCTCTATGAGGGGGGAGAATAAATGACAGAAGTAGTCATAAAGGTGGAACACTTGAAGAAATACTTTCCTATCAAAAGTGGGTTCTTCCGGAAAGTTACTGGTTTTGTGAAAAGCGTTGATGATGTGTCTTTTGACATTAAAGAAAATGAGATTATGGGACTTGTAGGTGAATCCGGCTGCGGTAAAACCACTACTGGAAGAACTATTCTAAGGCTGATGGACAAAACGGCTGGAAGTGTTTTATATAAGGGTAAAGACATTTTTGGATATAATAAAAACAATATGAGAAAGATTAGACCTGAAATGCAGATGATATTTCAGGATCCATATAGTTCATTGAATCCAAGAATGACAGTTGGGGATATTGTAGGAGAAGCTCTTTTAGATCACAAGCTGTGTACAAAGAGAGAACTGAATGAAAGGGTTATGGCCATGATAACTGCTTGTGGACTGGCACCCTATCATATAGAAAGATTTCCGCACGAGTTTTCAGGGGGACAAAGACAGAGGATAGGTATTGCACGTGCACTTATATTAAATCCTAGATTTATCGTAGCTGATGAGCCAGTTTCAGCTCTTGATGTTTCAATACAGGCACAAATTATAAATCTGCTTGTGGAATTGCAGCATAAAAAAGGTTTTTCTTGCCTCTTTATTTCTCATGATTTAAGCGTAGTTCAGCATATATGCCAAAGAATCGGTGTTATGTATCTTGGAAGTATCGTTGAACTTGCAGAAAGTGAAGAATTATTCAAAAATCCGCTTCATCCATACACAAAAGCTCTTCTATCGGCAGTTCCTATACCAGACCCGACACTTAAAAGAAAGAGAATAATTCTTAAAGGAGACATTCCAAGTCCGGCTAATCCACCTTCAGGATGTAAATTTCATACAAGGTGTAATTGCGCAACTGAGAGGTGTTTACATGAGGTTCCAATTTATAGAAACACTGGTAATAACCATTTTGTAGCTTGTCATTTATATGTAGGGGTATAAGTTATGGGATTTGGACACTTTAAAAGAAAAGATTACACTAAAGATTTTATAGAAAAGAGCGCAAGGATTTCTTTGAAAGATTTTATAGCATTGAGCATTGCAGCTTTTCAGGTGTTTGCGCCTATCATAATAACTATTTTTGCGGCTTTCTCGATAGGAGTAATTCTGTTGACGAAATTATGGATTAGGTAGAAGATTATGCAGGCAAGAGGAATAGTGCATAGATTGGAAGTGGTTGGAGGAGGCATTTTCCAACCGATGGAAATAACTTCTTACCATTTTTATTTATGGAGTTTTGTGTCAAAACGGCAAATTATATAAGTAGGTACTTGACATTTTATTCTATGAACTATATGATAAAAATGAAATAAAGTTTCATATTTATAAAGTCGATTGTTGATTAATATGAGGTGCAGAGAATGAACTCAAGTTTAGAAAAACTTACAACGGAACAAATAAATAGTAATACTAAAAACATTGATATTATGAATACTGTAGAAATACTTAATAGTATAAATGATGAGGATATAAAGGTTGCATATGCAGTAAGAAAAGAAATTCCTAATATTGTAATGGCTGTTGATATTATTACTGAGAAATTAAAAAATGACGGAAGGCTCTTTTATATTGGAGCGGGGACAAGCGGAAGACTGGGAATACTTGATGCTTCTGAATGTCCTCCTACCTTTGGTACAGAACATGATATGGTTCAAGGAATTATAGCCGGAGGATATGATGCAATTTTAAATGCGGTAGAAGGTGCTGAGGACGATGAAGAAATGGGGAGAAAAATTGTTGCAGAAAAAGGTGTTAGCCCAAAGGATATTGTGGTTGGAATAACTGCCAGTGGTCGTACTCCATTTGTTATCGGAGCTGTAAGAGAAGCTAAACGGAACGGAATTACTACTATAGGTATAAGTAATAATCAGAATTCTTTAATAGGCAGTGAAGTGGATATTAGTATTAATCCCATTGTGGGACCTGAAGTCATTATGGGGTCTACAAGAATGAAAGCAGGAACCTCGCAAAAGCTTGTACTTAATATGCTTACTTCAGCCTCTATGATAAAATTGGGAAAAGTATATGGCAATTTAATGGTAGATTTGCAGATGAGCAATAAAAAGCTGGTAGATAGAGCAGCAAGAATAATTAAGTATGCTACAGGAGCAGATGAAGGAAAAGCTAAAGTATATTTAGAAAAGTCAGATTTTAAACCTAAAGTGGCGATTGTTATGCTAAAAACAGGCGTAGATAAGGAAAGTGCCGAAGAGCTTTTACAATCTGGAAATGGATTTGTAGCTAAAGCTATTGAAGTATATTCCAAATAAGAGGTGAAATGACTTGATTATAAAGAAAGAAAAATTGAATTCAGCGTTTTCTATGGTGGATAATGCTATTTCGAAAGGTTATTTTCCTGGAGCACAAGTGGCTGTTGGAAGAAAAAATGGTGTATTAAGAACAGATAGTTTAGGAAGCAGATGTTTATATCCCAATAAACTTCCAATGACTAAAGATACTGTGTTTGACCTTGCTTCATTAACTAAAGTAGTAGCTACAAACACATTATTCATGCTATTTATGGAAAAAGGATTGATCTCGGTATATGATAAAGTTGATTACTATTTGAAGGATTTTAAAGGCAAATATAAAGAGAGTATAACTATTTTTAATTTGCTTACTCATACAGCTGGTTTTGTACCTTTTAAAGCTTTGTACAAGTTATGCAGGAATTATGAAGATGCTGTTAAGTATATTTGTGGGGTTGAATTAGAGTATGAGCCAGAAACAAAATGCATATACAGTGATTTTTCCTTTATTCTGCTGGGATATATACTTGAGAAAATAGGCGGAAGCAGATTAGATGTTCTTTGTGACAAGTATATTTTTAGACCCTTAGAAATGCATAACACAGGTTATAATCCTAAGGGAGACAATATTGCAGCAACAGAGATGGATGCAGAGTCTGGTAAACCTTTCATTGGCGTATGTCATGATGAAAATGGAAGATTTTTTGATGGTATTTCCGGTCATGCGGGTTTGTTCTCAAACGTAAGTGATTTATGTAAGTTTGCTGATATGCTTATTAATAAAGGTAGGAACTTTATATCACCATTAGGATTTGCAGCTATGACGCGTAATCATACTGCCAGCCTAGGGGAAGATAGAGGGTATGGCTGGTGTGTGAAGGGTGATAGAAATTCATCCGGCGGAGATATAATTTCCATTGGTTCATTTGGGCATACTGGTTTTACGGGAACTTCCATGTGGATAGATGTTGAAAATGATATATATACTATACTTTTGACTAATAGGGTACATCCAACTAGAGAAAATAATAATATTATTAGATTTAGAAGATTGTTCGGTAACTCAGTTTTAAGTTCATTAGCAAATGATTAAGATAGGAGTAATTTTTATGGTTGATATAAGAAAGCTTTCCATTGATATAAAAATTGGACAAATGGTCATGTGTGGTTTTCCTTCTAAATCTTATGATGATCATATTGATGAAATAATAAAAAACAAAAATGTAGGAAATGTTATTTTATTTACCAGAAATATAGGTAATAAGGAAGAAGTGAAAAAACTTACAACAAACCTTCAGCAGAAACTTGTAAAGCATAACGGAATTCCTGGATTTATTTCTATAGATCAGGAGGGGGGGATGGTTACAAGGTTAGCAGAAGAGGTGACTGCTTTTCCAGGCAACATGGCTTTTGGAGCAGCTAATGAAGCTGGAAGTACGTTTAGACAGGGGAAAATCGAGGGAGAAGAACTAAGAATATTAGGGATAAATATGAATTTGGCTCCAGTTATGGATGTAAACTGTAATCCTAAAAATCCCGTAATTGGATGCAGATCTTATGGTGATGATCCAGAAAAGGTTTCTCAATTAGGAATAGATTTAATAAAAGGTCTTAAAGAGAGTAATGTACTTGCTGTGGCAAAACATTTTCCGGGTCATGGAGACACTGATGTGGATTCTCATTTAAGCCTTCCAGTCGTAAATCATGATATGGAGAGGCTTCAGAATATAGAGCTATTGCCATTTAAAAAAGCTATAAACGCTGGTGTAGATGCAATAATGTCGGCTCATGTACTTTTTCCCGCTATTGAATCAGAAAAAAAGCCTGGGACTCTTTCTTATAACGTACTTACATCACTTCTTAAGAAAGAGCTTGGTTTTAACGGAATTGTTGTTACAGACTGCATGGAGATGAAAGCTATAGCTGATTTCTATGGAAGCGATAAGGCTGCAGTTATGGCAATTAAAGCAGGTGCAGATTTGCTTTGCATTTCGCATACTAAGGAAGTGCAGGAAAAATGTATAGATGCTATAAAGACTGCAGTTCTTAATGGTGAAATAGCTGAAGAGAGAATAGATGAATCAGTCATAAAAATCATAGAAATAAAAAATAAGTATAGCGTTAATAAGTATGATAGGAAGGGTAGGTTTGATTCTGTAAATACTTTATATAAAAAAGGATATGAACTTGCGGATAGAATAAGCAGGAAAAGCATAACCATTTTAAAAGATGAGAAAAAATTGCTGCCGGTAAAGGGGAAGGTAAAATCCATTTCTACTGAAGCATTGGCTCTAAATATAGCTGATGATCAAATTAAAATGAGAAATTCTTTCTGTGAAATGCTAAGGGAAAAATTTGGTGGAGATGCTTTTTTGATTCCACTGAAACCAAGTAAGGAATTGATTGATGAAATAGCTGGTTCCTGTAAAGGAGCAGATACAGTCATAGTGGGAGTTTATAATGCTGAAGCAAACAGTGAACAAATTGAACTTGTAAAGAAAATACAGGAAGTAACAGATAAAATAATAGTTGTTTCTATGAGAAGCCCTTACTATTATGTTCACTTTAATGAAGTTTCAACTTATATAAATGTTTATGAGTACACAGAATTATCTGTCAAAAATGTTATAAAGGTAATATCAGGGGAGATAGAAGCATCAGGAATATCACCTGTTAAATTAACTGAATAGAGGTGGACATTATGAAATATGTCATAGGAATAGACGGCGGAGGTACTAAAACTCATCTTAGAATTGCAGCAATGGAGGGTGAGAGCCTTGTTGAATGCAGCAGGGGACCAGCAAATATAAATTCATCAAATGTAGAAGAAGTAAAACAGGTTTTGCAGTCTATAATCTATGAAGGAATAAGCACTTTAGGCCTTTCACTTGAAGAATGCGAAGCCATCTGTATCGGTACAGCAGGAGCTGGAAGACCTCAGGATAAAAAAATAATAAATGAAATATTAGCTGATATTTATAAAGGCAGGATAATAGTAGTAAATGATGCGGAGATAGCTTTGAGCGGCGGAATTGGTAAACAGGAAGGAATAATAGTCATATCAGGAACTGGTTCAATATGCTATGGTAAAGATAAGAATGGAACATTTTTCAGATCAGGCGGCTGGGGACATATTATAGGTGATGAAGGAAGTGGTTATGATATAGGTGTGAGAGCTATAAAAGCTGCCTTAAAAAGCTATGATGGACGTGGAGAGAAAACTATACTGGAAAGTATGGTTTTAGAATATCTAAAGCTCAATTGTTGTGAGGATTTAGTTGCATATATTTATAGAAGCGGCATAGGAAAAAAAGAAATAGCTAGTCTTACAGTCGTTGTAAACGAGGCCTGTCGCAAGGGTGACAATGCAGCAAAAAAAATATTTAGCGACTGTGCATATGAATTATATTTATCTGTAAAGGCAGTTGTAGAGAGGCTTCATTTTAATAAAGCTAAAGTGTATCTTACTACTGCTGGCGGCAGTATTAATAATATAGAGTATTTGTATGATCAATTTAAAAAAGCAGTGCTGGAGAGTTATCCTAATATTGAAATAATTAAAATGAAAAAAGATTCGGCCTGGGGAGCCGTTCTAATTGCAAGGAGTGAGATAGGTGATGGAATTTAAAGAAATAAGCTTTAATGATGAAAAAGTAATAAATGAAGGAATGAGATTATGGAACGATAATCTGGGAGCTGTCTATCCTATGGACTATAAATTGTTCAGCCAAAATTTAAGAGGGGACAGACAAAATAAAAAAATGGTAGGGGTTTTTGATGAAGGCAAGCTTATAGCATTTATAGTATATAAGCAGTCCATTTATAAAAGCGGTTTATTGGAGCCAGATAGGCAAGTTGGATATATAAATTCAATAATAGTAGATATGCATTATAGAAAACAAGGCATAGCAAAAAAACTTCTTAGTGAAGCAGAAAAGGATTTGAAGGCGGCTGGAGTAAAGAACATTCATGTAGCTGGAGATACTTATCACTTTTTTCCAGGAATACCCTCCGAGTGCATATTTGCAGAAGAGTTTTTTAACAGTATGGGCTATAAAATAGAAGGTGAATCTTATGATTTAATAGCTGATATATCAAAGGTAGATTTTAGTAGACTTCCAGGTATATCACTTAATAGGGATAGCAGATATGCAGTTAAGCTGCTTGATATAAATGAAAAAGCTGAGCTATATAGCTTTTTTGAAAGATGTTTCCCTGGGAGATGGTATGAGGAATTTTTAGAATTTTTCGAAATGGGCATGGAGGATAGAGATGTTGTTGTAATGAAAGATGGAGATAAAATAATAGGTTTTGCTCATATATATGATAATAAAAGTAAATTTATTGGTGCACCTGTATATTGGAGACAGTCACTTGGAAGTAATTATGGTGGTCTTGGACCTATAGGTATAGATGAAGCTTATAGAAAATGCGGACTTGGACTATTGATATTATACAAAGCTCTTGAAATATTAAAGCAGCGAAATGTTGAAAATATGGTAATTGATTGGACGAGTAGACAGATAATTAATTATTATGGAAAATTCAATTTTATGCCATGGAGAAAATATAAACATGCTACTAAAGTAGAGGATTTGTAAAATGAGTAAAGTGAGTCTAGGAATTGATAATATTGAGGATTATTTAGATCTATTTCAACATAAAAAAGTTGGATTAATTACGAATAATACTGGATATAACAGTGATTTTAAGAGCACGGTAGATATTTTAAAAGAAAAAACCTATCTTACAGCACTTTATTCACCAGAGCATGGTATAAGAGGAGATGTTCAGGCAGGAGAAAAGGTTGACAGCTATATCGATGAAGCTACAGGTATAATAGTTTACAGCCTTTATGGGAAAAATAAAAAGCCTTCAGAAGAAATATTAAATAATGTTGATGTACTTGCCTTGGATATACAGGATGCTGGTGCAAGGTTTTATACATATCTTTACACCATGGCCTATGCAATGGAAAGCTGCAGGGAGTTTAACAAAAAGTTTGTTGTCTTTGATAGACCAAACCCCATCAACGGAAAAGATGTAGAAGGAAATCTTTTGAAAGAAAAGTTCCGTTCATTTGTTGGAAGATATCCTATTCCTCAGAGATATGGATTGACTATTGGGGAAACTGCAAAGTTATTCAATGAGGAATTTTCTATTGGCTGTGATTTAGAGGTCATTCCAATGAAAAATTGGAAAAGAGATATGTACTTTGATGAGACAGGACTAAGCTGGATTATGCCTTCACCTAATATGCCATCAGTAGATACTTCAATAGTGTATACAGGTACGTGCATTTTTGAAGGAACTAACATTTCCGAAGGAAGAGGTACTACAAAACCTTTCGAGATTATAGGAGCACCCTGGCTTAATGCTAATAGAATAGCTGATATTATGAATTCAATGAATCTTCCAGGGGTAAAATTTACGCCGGCTTTTTTTACACCAACATTTTCTAAGCATAATGGAGAGCTATGCAGGGGGATTCAGCTTCATGTAATAGATAGATATATATACAAACCTGTAAAGACAGGATTATTCTTATATGATACAATTAGGAAAGCTAGTGGTGATAAATTCGAATTTATTACTTTTGGAGAAAAGAAGTCTAGTTTTGGCATTGACTATTTAACGGGAGATGATCGTGTCAGGAAGAATTCTTATAAGGTAGAGCAGTTATATAGTCTATGGCAGAATGAGGTTAAAAGATTTATATCTGTTAAGGAGAAATACCATTTGTATTAATTATATTTTATTAAGAGAGGATATAGTACATGACTGGTAGTTTAATTCGCATTAAAGAAATAATTAATAATTTAAATCCATCAGAGAAAAAGATTGCTCAGTATATTCTTGATAATCCGAAAGAGATATCTGACCTATCAATAAAGAAACTATCAATGAAGAGTGGTTCATCGCAATCAGCAGTAGTAAGGCTATGTAAGATTCTTGGTTATAAAGGCTATAAAGAATTTAGGATAATGATTGCTAAGGATACAGTTAATTTTAATAGAGATAATGAAAATAGATATACCGATGTAGAACCAAAAGATGATCTTGCTATCATTATGAAAAATATTAGCTACAATAATAAAAAATCTATAGACAATACTATGGAGGTTTTATCGGAAGAAGCTGTTGAAAAAGCAGTTGAAGCTATAACAAAAGCAGATCGAATAGATTTTTACGGTATAGGGGCTTCACAGATAATTGCTATGGATGCCTTTCAGAAATTTACCAGAATTAATAAGAATGTGAGAGCTACGCCGGATACACATCTTCAAGTTGAGTTTGCATCTAATCTAAAAAAAGGTGATGTTGCTGTTGCAATCTCCTATTCTGGTGAAACAACGGACACCTTTGAATCTATTCAGATAGCAAAAGAAGCAGGTGCGACAACTGTAAGCATAACTAAGTTTGGAAACAATTCTATTAGCAGTATATGTGATATTAATTTATTTGTGCTTTCACCAGAGATTACGTTCAGAAGCGGAGCTATGTCCTCAAGAATAGCCCAGCTTAATGTTATTGATATACTGTTTACTGCTGTTGCCAGTAATATGTTTGATGACGTTAAAGAAGCATTGGAGAATACAAGAATGGCGGCTATGAGTAAAAGAATAAAGTGAAATCATATAAAATGTCACGTGCCAGGCACGTGACATTTTATTCTCATAATTCATTATTTTTCTACCCCCAAATCTAAAATTTTATTAACTGTTTCAGAAATACTATTCCAGTAGTCTTCAAAAGAATGAAGCATATCTAATCCATCAGCTGTAATAGAATAATATTTCTGATTTGGACCCAGTGGAGATGGTCTAAATTTTGAAGAGATTATCTTCTTTTTTTCTAGGCGGACGAGTAATTGATAAATAGTTCCTTCACTTATGTCAGTAAAACCATAAGATTTTAATTTTTCCATAATCTCATAACCGTTCCTACCCTTTTTTACAACAAAAAATTCCTGCCATCTTTGTAATTCTCAATCCATTTTTTTTATTTATCTTTTGTATAATAAAGTTTTTAAATTCAACATATTTCGAATTTAAGTATTCATGTTGATTACCGTGGCAGGATAATATATAATCAAGCAGCGGTAGTTCATTATCCACTAAAAGATAATCATCGTAAATATATTTGCTAACCTCATGAAAGTAATTCTTTAATTCAGATTCTCCATTTTCCAATCCGAATATATCGTATAAATTTACTTCGGAAAGAGCAATCCTTGAATCAAATTCTTTTACTAATTGTTCTATTTCTTTCATGTGCTCTTTGCCATAGGTACTGCAGTAGAAAGAACCGCTATTTTTAAGTACACGCTTAATCTCATTAAGAGCTTTATCCCTATCTTTTAGATAAAACATAACATGATTAGCTATAATCATATCGAAACTTTTATCTTCAGCAGGGATACAGTGGCAATCAAATTGTTGAAAAGTAATATCAGTTTCTATATCTTTTAGATTTTCTTTAGCATCGTTAAGCATTCCCATAGATATGTCCGATAATGTTAAGGAGGCTTCCTTTGGGATAAAGGACCTATTTACTTTCCACAGTTCTCCATTACCACAGCCAATTTCAAGAATTCTCATGCCGGGTTTTAACTTAAGCTTCGAAAAGATCCACTGAAACCATCCAACAGGATTTACTGAATAATTTTTATGAAGTTCTATTCGTGCGTTTACATTGGAACTATTTTTATATTGCTCTATAAGTGTCTTTTCCATATTTGTAATATGAATAAGGTGAATGATTCTATTCCAATCAATATCTTGATTAACATCAAAAACTTTTGAAGTCTCCTGTATAGATTGTTCCACTAACTTAAGATGCTCAATTTTTTCTCTTACTAACTTCAGCTGAAGCTCGAAGGAATGTTTTAAGTAATCATGATCGTTATCATTGATTGTTATATCGATTATTTCTTCTAACGAAAAGCCAAGATATTTTAGTATTAGTATTTTTTGCAGCTTTGCAAAGTCCGAGTCTGTATATAATCGATACCCTGACTCACTGATATGACTTGGCTTAAGTACTCCCTGATTATCATAGTATCTTATAGTACGTACTGATACATTAGCTTTTTTTGCGAATTCTCCAGAAGTGTAGTAACATTTATCTCTCATGAATTACCACCTTAATTCCTCATTAATTATTTATAATTATTAATTGTTCTCTAGATACCAGTCTATAGTTTGCCTTATTCCGTCTTCAAATTTTACTTTAGGGTTCCAACCTAATTTTGTGCGAATTTTAGTTGGATCTATTGCGTATCTTCTATCATGTCCTTTACGATCACTAACAAAGGATATACAATTTTTAGGAATATTAAAATTATACTCTTGGTTTAAAAGATTCACAATTGTTTCAGCTATCTCAAGTGTATTTTTCTCGTTGTGGCCTCCTACATTATAAATATCCCCCAGTCGTCCTTTTGTTATCGCCAAATCGATAGCTCTGCAGTGATCTTTAACATAAAGCCAATCTCTTACAGCTAAGCCATCTCCATAAATCGGTAATTTTTTGTTTGCAATACAATTATTGATAAGCAGCGGGATTAACTTTTCTGTAAACTGATGTGGACCGTAGTTATTGCTGCAGCGAGTACGTATTACGGGAAAATGGTAGGTATCATAGTAAGCCTTAGCCATCATATCTGCACTGGCTTTACTAGCAGAATAAGGATTCCTTGGTGCTATAGGCGTTTCCTCTGTGAAGTATCCTCCATCAGGTGATTCTCCGTATACCTCATCTGTAGATACATATAAGAATCTCTTATCATTTTTAAAACCTTCTTTGCTTTCCCAGGCTGCTTTTGAACAATCTAATAAATTCATTGTTCCTAGTATGTTAGTGCGTACAAACTCATCAGAACTTTCAATGCTCCTGTCTACATGAGTTTCGGCTGCAAAATGCACTATGTAGTCCACATTATAGGCTGACAATAAATTAGTTACAAGAGCTTTATCACAAACATCTCCTTTTATAAACTGGTAATTTTTATTGCTTTCTACTGTCTTTAAATTTTCAAGATTAGCTGCATAAGTGAGAAGATCGAGATTAATAATCCTTATGTCCTCTTTGTAAGTTTCAAATAAGTATTGAATGAAATTTGAGCCGATAAATCCGGCACCGCCTGTTACTAAATAAGTTTTCATATAGAATCTCTCCTCTTGTTTTGATGACACAAGTATATTAGATGACGTGAGGGAAGGGTCAAGTAAATTATTAAAGTTTTTTAGAAAGCAATGATATAGTCAATCTTATGGTTATGTAATATAATGGGTGTATCGTAGGCAAAAATGTCACGTGCCAGGCACGTGACATTTGATAGAATTCAGATAATGGCAGATAAGAGGAGAACAAAGATGAAAGGAACTATAAAGAATATAATTATTACAGGCTATAAATGTATTTTGTATCTTCCAGAGAATTATGACAGTAGTAATACGTGTTATCCTGTAGTGTATATTAATGGTGATGATGGTGTGGAACAAGTGATTAGCGATATAGAATCACATTTTAATACTGATTGTGAGGAGTTTATTGCTGTAAGCATCCAATCACTTAATTGGAATAGAGACTACTCGCCGTGGCCTGCGCCTAGATTATCTAAAAAAAGTGATGATTTTGAAGGGGAGGCATTAACTTATATTGAAACACTAGTAAGCTCTATAAAGCCTTTTATTGATAAAAATTATAGAACTAAAGTTGAACCTCAGAATACTGCTCTAATAGGGTATTCACTTGCTGGATTAGCAACTTTATA
This sequence comes from Clostridium oryzae, assembly GCF_002029235.1. GTDB lineage: Bacteria > Bacillota > Clostridia > Clostridiales > Clostridiaceae > Clostridium_AE > Clostridium_AE oryzae. Next base: position 43,155 of record NZ_MZGV01000028.1, on the reverse strand, counting down.
TACAGCCTATATTACAGGGATTTTTGGTAAAATAGGCTGTCTTTCAGGTTCTTTATGGTATGACAAATGGATTGAATTTATTGAAAAACACAAATTAGTAAATAGAGATTTAAAAATATATATGTCACTAGGTAAAAATGAGGAGTTTGTGAGAAACAGCAGAATGGCAAAAGTAGGTCAGTACACAAAACGGACTGCTGAAATTCTTAAAGAGCAGCTTGTTTGCAACGAAAATCTGTTATTGGAGTGGAATGAAGGAGGTCATTTTTCTGACGTTCCGCAAAGATTCGCTAAGGCTTTACTATGGATTCAGAATATATAATCTCCGTTACCACTGGGTGTGGTTAGTACACTATAATACTATATATTTTTTTCTAATCCATATAAAAGTGCTACTACACCTGAATCAAAATGCTCAGTTTTTATTAATTTAAGCGACGTGCAGGTTTTTTCTTTGAATAGGCGCTTTCCTAAACCTAAAACGATGGGATAAACAAGAATATGGTATTCGTCGACTAGTCTATGATTTATCAATGTATTTACTAGTTCGGCGCTGCCGTAGACTAAGATATTCTTGCCGGGAAGTTCCTTTAGCTTTTCAATTTTATCTACAACATTTTCGTCTATTATACTAGAATTACTCCAATGAACTTCTTTTAATGTAGTAGATACAACATACTTTTTCATACTGTTCATCCTATCTGCAAAGCCCTCATCATCGTACATATTAGGCCATGCGGCAGCAAAATTTTCATAAGTTACTCGTCCAAGCAGCAAGGTATCAGATGAAAGCAGTTCATCATACTTAAATTCAGATATTTCTCTATTCCAATAAGGTACTGTCCAAGATGGATTATCCATAATTCCGTCCAACGAAACGTATGTAGAGACTATTAATTTCTTCATTTTATTTATTCCTCCAGTTCATTAATAATATATATTATTGCATTATTTTCATATTTTATTTTGTACTATGATAAGATGATTAATCTACTTGAAAAACCTAATTCTAAAAATAACCAACATTGTTTTCTAGTACAAATTATACTATAATATTCTTAAATATAGCATTTGTTTTATGTATGGGAGTGACTTTTTTGCAAAATATTAAGATATTAGATTCTATGTCGTATGATACATCGTTGAATAATCCCAGCACTTTGTTTAAAATATTTAATGCTATTCCAGATGTTATAAAGATTTATAAGCCTAATCGTACAATTGTTTTTTTTAATGAAGCAGCCTGTGATTTTTATAATAAGCAACAGGAAGAAGTTTATGATAAAAAGTGTTTTGAGATTTTGGATAATATGGATCATTGTGATGGTTGCCCATTTGAGGAGGTTCTAGCCTCAAGGAAAATGGTTTATATTGAAAGATACTATCCAAATGCCAATAAATATATGAATGTTTGTTATACTCCGGTTTGCAGCACTTATGGTGAAGTTGAGTTTGTTGTAGAAAGAATGACAGACATTACCGAGAGCAGAACTTCGTCTAATCTTTTAAAGAGAGATGAAAAGATGTATAGAGACATTCTAAATGCTTATCCTGATGGCATAGTTATTATTCAGGACAACAAGCTGGCTCTGGCGAACAATGAAATTAATAAAATGATTGATTTAAGCATTTTAGATGAAAAGGATAGAAGCATATTTTATTGCATGCCTGAAGAAAGCAGAAAAAATGCCACTAAAATGATTAGAAATATTCTTAAAAATAAATCTAAAAAAGTAATAAGATCTTACAACTATTATAATTCAAAAAATGAGAAGAGCAATCTTCAAATTTCATTAAGTTATATAGTGTATAAAGGTAAAGATGCAGTACTGGCAATAATAAGAGATGAAACAGAATTAAGAAAAAGTTTGAATATGGCTACTGATATTCAAAATAGCTCTCTTCAGAAGGAATTCCCATTACGGGATAAAGCTGATGTGGAGTGTCTATATTATCCAGCCAATACTGTCAGCGGCGATTATTTTAAAATGTATAAAATAAGTGAAGAGCTAGTAGTTGGTGTTCTTGTAGATGTTAGTGGAAAAGGTGTTACTGCTGCACTTAATATCTCCGCTTTTGACGTTCTGTTTCTTCAGGAGATTTTAACTAATCATGATCCTGAAATAATAATAAATAATTTAAATAGTAAGTACAATGAATACAACCAAAGCTTTATTGCAGCATGTTGTTTTAGTTTTAATTTCACGACAAAAGAGGCGATTGTGGTAGGGGCTGGGATAAATGAATTTTTAGTCAAAAAAGCAGATGCTACTGTTAACGAAATGGAGGTAAAAGGACCATTTATAGGCATGTTCACAGATAGTTTGTTTGATAAAAAATCAATTAGGTTTGAAAGTGGGGATGAATTCTATTTTCTTACAGATGGGTTAGATTTCATATTTAATGATGGAAGAGTTATACAAACTCAGTTGGAAAAATTAAATATGAAAAATTTTAAAAAATATATGGACAAACATTTAAATGATATGATTTTAGAGAATGGTTCATTAAAAGACGATTCTTCAATGCTTGCTATAAAGATAAAATAAAATAAAGGTGATAATTATGATGAATTTAATTAACAAGAAACAAACATTGTATGGTCTTGATGAGTATGATAAGGTAATAGATACCGTTGTTTCAGATTTAAAAGCTGAGAAGTATTATTTTGACATAAAATTGATTTTGACAGAAGCATTAACGAATGCTTTTGAACATGGAAATGACGGAGATAAAAATAAACCAATTGATTTAGTGTATAATTTTGATGGAAAATATTTAAACTTTAAAGTAATCAGTTCGAATACTAAACCAGAGAGTATTAGTATTCCAAAGTCTATTGATGAGGATAGCCTATTAGATGAACATGGAAGGGGGCTCTTTTTAATACAATCTATGGCTGACAAGGTTGAGTTTAAAGATAATTCATTAATTATAACAAAATGCATTCTGTAGAAAATGACATAGGGGAGGAAGTTACTATGAAAATAAGTTTAAAAACAAAAATAGTTTTGCAAATATTGGTAGCGTTTTTTATACCATGTATTATGTTCGGAATTTATACATATGTTTCAACATCAAATGTAATGAGTCCAAAACTTTTTAAGTCATTAAGGGTTACTATAATAATAGTTATGATAGCTGTTTTAGCTGCATATCTATGTATAGCCTACATTTTAGTTAATAAGAGGATAATAAATCCAATAAAACAGTTGGAAAAATCAATGACTGAAGCAGGCAAAGGTAATTTCACTGTAAGAGCTAATATAAATACAGGCGATGAAATAGGGATGCTTGGCAAGTATTTCGATGATATGATTGAGAGCCAAGATCATATCATAAAAAATATAAGAAATTCTTCTGAAAGCCTTACTGCTGCTTCAGAAGAGATATCTGCATCTTCAGAGGAAATCAGTTCAAGTACTGAGGAAATAGCAATTAATATACAGGAAGTAGCACAAAGCTGTGAAGAGCAGAACAGTTTGATAGTACAAACTTCTGAGGTTCTTGTTCAACTTTCCAGTCTAGTACAGATAGCTCAGAGTAAAGCAAATACTGCAGCAGAAAGCTCTAATAGTGCTATGGAAGCTGCAACTAACGGTCGAACTCATGTGGCTAAAACGTTAGAAGCTATCGAAAATATAAATAAAACTTCCAGTGAAGCTGAAAAAGTTATGCATATATTAGATGAACTTTCAAATAAAATCAGCGGCATCATAACGACAATTAATGCCATTGCTGAACAGACGAATTTGCTGGCCTTAAATGCAGCTATTGAAGCTGCAAGAGCCGGTGAACATGGTAAAGGCTTTAATGTAGTTGCCGAAGAAATAAGAAAACTTTCAGAAGAGACGGGCAGCGGTGCAGGTGAAATATCAGAATTAATAAACCAGATGACAGCATTAACAAAGAAGGCTGTAGAGTCTATGGATTCTAATAAGCAAGCAGTAGAAAACGGAGTTGAGGTAGCTTCCAATACTGATAAATCTTTTGTAAATATTATTTCTGCAGCGGAAAAAATAGTAAATGACGTTAAGGAGATAGTAGAAGTAACAAGAGATGAGGTAGCAAGTTCAGAACAGATTGTTAAGCTGATAGATTCTGTTGCAACTATTACAGAGAAAAACAGTGCTAGCAGTGAGGAAGTGGCTGCAGCAACTGAACAGCAGTCATCGGTAATGCAAAATATCGCAGCTAATGCAGAGCATACGAGTGATACAGCTGTTAAGATGAATAATTTGATAGAAAAATACAATGTTTAGAAGGTGATGGATGATGGAAAATGTTATTGCAATACCAGATAATTTTGCAGTAGAAGAAGCTGCAGAATACAGAAAAAAGATATATAAGTTAATTGAAGACGGTGAGAGAAGTTTTATATTTGACTTTAGTAAATGCAATTTTATTGATAGTACAGGCTTAGGAGTCTTAGTAGGAATTTATAAGAGATGTAATGAAGCAAATGGCAAGTTTACCATCAGGCATATAAATAATCCTCAAGTTTTAAAGGTCTTTCAGCTTACTAGACTGGATAAAGTATTTAATATTATTTAGTATAAGGTAGAAATATATAGATAAAAAGGCGGTTAATATAAAGAAATATTATCCGCTTTTTTAGTTTCTAGGAATTTATGTTTTTTTCCAACTGTGGATAACTTTTCATTAGGATTAAGCTATACCCCTAAAGAGTAAGAAAGGTGGGAATTAAATGAAAAAACGGTACAGCGTGCTTACGAAGAAGTTAAAAAGAAACAGTAATATATTTTTAAGTTAGTGAATTAAGATAAGAAGGCAATAAACGCAATGTAATAAAAGTATTTTGTTAATATTAAGAGTCAGGGCATAAAAAATGGTTACACCCGACGAGGCATTTGGAACGAGTTTAGCAATTATCCGTGTCTTTTAGGCAAATTTCCGTTAAGATGGCGAATTGTTTGAGGCGTAACCGAGTTATGAGCCATTAGGAAATTTGACTAAAAGATGCGGTGAAATTGCTTAATGAGCGGAATTAGCCGACATAGGGTGTAACTATTTTTTATAGAGTATAATCAGAAAAAGTGCCCCAATTCTCTACTCGGTTATAATTAGCATCTTCAGAATGAAAATATACTATTATAGGAGCGCCATCAAGTTTAGTATGAGCATCGAAAAAATATCTATCTCCATATCGTATTGCCTGTAAAGCTAGAGGTAATTCCCTTACAAAGATAGAATTGCGTATTTCCGTTGAAGGATTACCAGTTTCAGAATCCAAGTGGAGCTGAACATAAAAATAATAGCCTATAGGCGTTTTTATCCAGCGGCAAAGTACTTCATCTCGCATAAGTGTGAGTTTATCAAAATCGTAGTATGGAGCGATTGTAAGAAAAAGTTCTGCAGTTATGTCAGAATGCGTTAGAGTATATAATCTTGGAATAATGGGTTCAGTAGGCGTAACACCACTTTTAAATTCAACAGAAAGTTTATTTGGATCAAATGTACTCATATAAAATCTTCCTCATTAATATTTCAATATAATATTATATTAATCAAGAAAGAATAGTGTAACTCTAAATAATATATTTAATTTCTTTATTTTCAAAAAGTTCTTCCAGCTCCTTTGTAAAGAACTGCTTTATCTCTTCAATAATTTCTTTTGAATATACGTACTTACCATAACCAAATTGACCATATTTAAATTTACGCTCCTCATCATTCATTGGAAGTTCGCTATCTGGATAAATCTGATTAATAACATTTTTAGCTGCAGTAGTATAACGATGGGATATAATTTCAAAAGTCACTGGAAAGCCTAAATCTTTTGGAAGTTTTTCACTCAAACTGTAAAGCAAATCGTGATATTCTTCTTTCCAATTATCGTATATAAATACAGGAGCAATAAGAAAACCTATAGGATACCCAGCGCTAGCCATTTTTATGCTTGCTTCGATTCTTTTATCTCTGGAAGCTGTAAAATGCTCATATTTTTCAATAACTGAACTGGTATTGATACTAAATCTTATTTCAGTATGTCCATTGTGCTTTGCATTAATAAGTGAATCAACATCATTGTATTTAGTTACAAATCTAAAACGCGTGTTTTGAAGTGTTCCAAAAAACTCGATAGCTCTGAAAAGGGAGTTAGTATAGGGTTCTAATGGTATAGGGTCGGAAGTAGCAGAACCTTCAAATATAGTTATGTTGGCAAGTCTTTCTTTACTATATTTTTCAGCTTGATTTAGAATATCATCAATATTTACATGCACTCTGATAAAAGGTTTGTCACCTAATCTTGTGTTCAGATAACAGTATTCACACTGTCCCATGCAGCCTGATACAAGTGGAAGCTGGTAATGTGCAGATGGCTTGCAGGATTGAAACTTTAAGCTTTTCTTTGTACCTACAATCAAAGTTCTTTTTCCCTCTCTGTATTGCTCATAAAAGTCATCTCCTGGAATGTGCTGACTGAATTTATTTGAACTTAAATTTATAATTTCTATATTAGGCTTGCTTTTATAATAGCCAAGTATTTTCTTTGCCATATCATATTTCATTACGTCTTTTTCTAAAATTATTCTTTTGGGTATAAACATAAGCATATTAAATAAAACAGAACGTTACAAGCTGTTTTATTCTCTCCTTTCTAAATAACAAAATCATTTATGTATTATATTATTTGTTTAAATATATAGAGTAATGCATAAAGGTATAGTATAATTTTTGTTGAATATTACTTATAGATTATCTTTAAGACAAGATATATTAGCGTAATTTGCTGCGGGGAGAGATGGATATGATAAAAGAATTAGAGGATTTTGATGTGGATGAAGTTATGGATATTTGGCTGAGAACAAATATTGAAGCCCATAGTTTTATACCGAAACAATATTGGATTAACAACTTTGACATAGTGAAGAATCAATATATTCCAGCCTCAAAGACTTTTGTTTATATGGATGGAGAGGCGGTTAGAGGGTTTATTAGTGTAATGGACAATTTGTTTATTGGTGCATTATTTGTCTCACAGGATTATCAGGGAAAGCAAATAGGAAGGCAGTTGATGGATTACTGTAAGGGTCAGTACCCTAAGCTTGAGTTATGTGTATATAAGGAAAATACAAAAGCCCTGAATTTTTATAAAAGATGTGACTTTGCAATTAAGTCAGAACAGATAAATAAGGATTCTGGATTTTTAGAATATGTAATGAATTGGACAAAAAAATAATAAAAATGGTATAATTTATTAAATGCATGGACTAATTAATAAATGCATTTAATAAATGTATATGGGGGTGTCTTTTATGGGGTGTTACAATTTATTTTATGCTACAGTAAAAAAAATGCTTCAAGCAAAGACCAGAATGGAACGGGTAGCTGCTTTGCTTGGAGCTTAAGAATTTAGCTACAAAATTAAGCTCCGATAATACAGGTAAATAAAGTATACTTTCAGGTCTTTGCCTTAATTTATTAAAATTAAGAAGGAGCAAAGATATGAGATATGTTAAAGCGGATAATGTATTACCAGAGGAGATAATAAAACTAATTCAGAACTATATAGATGGAGAATATTTATATATACCACGAAAATGTGAAAATCAAAAATCCTGGGGTGAAAAAAACGGAACAAGAAAAGCCCTTAGAGAGAGAAATAATCAGATATTCATGAAATATATGAATGGTGCTAAAGCTTTAGATTTAGCCAATGAATATTTCCTTTCAGAACCGAGTATAAGAAGAATTATCAGCAGAGAGAAAAAATTTGTTCAGACAAAATAGCCACATGAGGTTATAAGATGGAGTTGCCGGCGGAGATACTTTCCAGCTGAGGGCACTCCATCTTTTTGCATGTTTAAAATTAGTACAGAATAATTTTGGATATATATGGTCTTGGTTCAAGGCGATATAATATTTTTAAAGCAGTTTATATATGTCTTAACATTGAAGGTGATAGCGTGAAATTTAGAATTGTACCTAATAATAGAGAATATGCACAGCAAATGATAGACAAATGGAAATATGATGGAGAATATGCTATATATGATTATGCGAATGAAGCTGAAGAGTTGTTAGAAGAAAAAAGCTGGGGCTCTGAGAGGTTTGCCGTTTTAGATGACAAGAACGAGCTGATAGGAGAGCTCACTGTGGAATTTTTCAGGTCAGTGGGAAAGGACTCCGAAGATGATGGTTATGTGGAAATTGAAACTGTAAGAAATAACCCTGAAGCAGCATATGAAATGTGGATAGGTTTTGGATTGAAACCTGAGCTTACAGGAAAAGGTATTGGAAAGCAATTTGTTACCGAATGCATTAATTTTGCTGTAGATTTCCATAAATATAGAGGTCAGTACGTGAGGCTTGGTGTAGCTAAGTTCAACCAGCGGGCGGAAAAGGTTTATAAAAGGGTTGGATTTAGCATTTTTGATAGTTGTGAAGCAGAGATAGATGGTAAAAAAATAGAGATACTGTGGATGAGAAAGAGGCTATGGTAACAGCCTCTCTATTTATTAATTAACTACTTCTAATCTTTTTGTTATGTTTCTTAACAGCTTTTATTATTAAATAAGCAATACCACCCCAAAGTGCTATATTTATAATAGTAATAACTGTTGTACTTGGAATGAAAATAATCTCCATATAAACACCTCTGATGGAAAATTTTACATTAATCATATATCAATTTGAAAAATAACTCAATGATTAATTATTTTCGCAATGGCTAACTAAGTTGGTATTATATGACAATCAAAAAAATAAATAAGAAGTAGTAGATTCCTTAGGAATGATAGTACAAGGCTAAATATTCTCTATAGTCGGATACAGAAGATTATCTTCTTTATTTAATCTGTTCTTTAGCAATTTAAGTATTTGGGTTGTAGAAATTATAAAGCTTTGTGCATTCCCGATGATTTTGCTTTTAGTATCAAATTGGACCTTGTAAGCTTGAAAGTCTGAGCTTATACTTCCCATTTCGCCTATGTATTCCCTTGCCATTGTTTTTATTTTATCATCACCACTATTTAGAAGCGCTGGATATAGGAATTCGTCTTCTGACTGAAGATGTATCTTTAATGTACCCATAAGTAGGTTAAGTTTCAGAGATACATCAAAGGCATCCTGCTCAATATTATTTTTTCTAATTAGTGTTTCTAAAGTTTCAATACTTTCATAAATAGTTTTATGCTGTCGTATTAAATTATCTATATGCATAAATAAATTCCTCACTTTCACATTCGAATTATTAAATTTGTTCCTTACATTCTCAATTATACGTTTAAACTCCAAATTATTCGGTAACAAATGTTACAAGATAAGTTTGTTTTTCATACATAAGTTCAGAACAGAAGATATTTGTTGTACAGAGAATACTAGCTTATGCAATGAAGGAGGCAGCATTTTGAGAAAACTAAATGTTTACGAAGTAGTTAAAGAGAAAAAGTAATGTATTTTAAAGTTAATAAATTAATAGAAGAAGACAACAGAAGTAATGAAATAAAAGAATTTTTCAAATATTAGGAGTTAGGGCATAAAAAAGATAGTCGATGGATGCCACTATCTTTTATTTGTCTCTAGGAAATGTTCATGAAAGCGTGCTTTCACCAAGTAGAATGAAAAAGTAATCTTCTTTTTCGTAGGAAATTATGCTTTTTGCCAACTGTAGAGTCAGTAAAGAATGATATAGAGGCTTTAGGTACAGCAGGACAAGAGGAAATACTACATTATCTTGAAGAAGTGTTTGTGTTAGGCTCATTTGCTACAGAAGTTACAAATGAAGTTAAGGAAAACAGATTTTCAAGGGGGAAAGTCTGCCCTCATTGTGGTCATGATGAAGTATCCAGAAATGGAAAATATAAAGAAAAATAAAGATATATCTGCAAGTTCTGCCGAAAGACTTTTACCGACTTTACACTCTCTCCAAAGCATAATAGCAAGAAAGATGTTAAGCAATGGATACAATATGCCAAGTGCATGATAAATGGCTATTCCATAAGAAAATGTGCAGAGAAAGTTAAAATAAGCATACCCACATCATTTTACTGGAGGCATAAAATATTGGACGCAATTAGAGCCTTTATGGGTATCGGAAGTGTGGGTGGTGTTATAGAAGTTGACGAGGCGTTCTTCAGGGAGTCCTTTAAAGGAAACCATAGGAAAAACACTACTTTTACAATTCCCCGAAAAGTCCATAAAAGAGGTGTTAAGGGTAGTTATAGCAGTAAAGATGAAAAGAGAAAAAGAGGTATTTCAAAGGAACAGGTATGCGTTTTATGTGCTATGGATATAACAGGAAATCTTATTACTGAACTTATATGTAAAGGAAGAATGAAGCATACAGATTTAGAAAGGCTCTTTACAGGTAGAATTGAGGATGAAGCCATTCTTTGTACAGACTCCCATAAGAGTTATATTCAGTTCGCCCAAAATTTAGGCGTAGAACTCCAACAAATTAAGCGTGGTAAACATAAAGAAGGCATATATCATATAACAACATATTAACGCCTTCTATAGCAAATTAAAGAAGTGGATGAATAGGTTTAATGGCGTTGCAACTAAATATCTTGCTAATTATATGTATTGGTTTAAATGGCTTGAAATCTTTAATACCGAGAAAGATACTATAAAGAGCAAAAATTTATTGGTTCAATCCTATACCTCTCATACTGACACAAAATTAAAGGATTTTAGGATTAGAGAAGCAATCTATGTATAATGCGTGTAAAATATTTGAAATTATACCTCTACATGTTATATAATAAAGTAAATAGAGAATTGTAGATTTTTGTAGCACAATGGTAAGAAATGTGAAGCGAAGAAAGTTTATATAATATACATGATGAGGAGGATTTTTATGAAGAACCCATATGAAATATGCCCCACTTTTGAAACAGAAAGTTTTATTTTAAGACTCGTTTCAGAAGAAGATTCCGAAGGTCTACTTAAATGTTATTCTGATAGTAAGGCACAAAAAATTTTTAACTCTGATAGGTGTACAGGCGATTTTTGTATTTACACAATTGAGGATATGTTACAATGTACTAAAGCTTGGCTTTGTGCATATTCTCAACAAGAATTTATACGCTTTGCAATTATAGATAAAGCACTATCTAAAGCTATTGGAACAGTGGAAATGTTTGGTTATGTTGGTAAATATAAAATTAAAACGGGAATACTCCGAGTTGATGTTTCTTCTGAATACGAAAATGCAGATTACTTAAACGAAATATTTAGTGTTTGTAACGAGAACTTTTTTGATTTGTTTGAGGTTGATATGATTGCAACTAAGGCAATACCTCAAGCTGTTGAAAGGCGGAATACATTATTAAAAATTGACTTCTGTGAAGGCAATGCATATGAAGGAGAGCACTATTTTTTGCGTTCAAAATAAACACAATCTACAGTAAACTTAATACATAATATTCTTAAAATGTGCATTAAGGGAACTTTTAACAAGTTCCCTTAAAAAATTGCATATTATCAACACTGTTCTTTAACATAGCCTAAATAAAAAAACGGTACAAAGTGTTTATGAAGAAGTTAAAAAGAGACGGTAATATATTTTGAAGTTAGTGAATTAAGATAGAAAGGTAATAGAATTAATAAGATAAAAGTACTATGTAAAAATTAAGAGTTAGAGCATAAAAATGGTCCTCCGGGGCTATTTATACATACTCATTGTCATTCGCAAATAGCCCGTGAAAGGTCATTTAGACATTTCACCCCGACGGAGGCATTTGGAGCGAGTTTAGCAATTATCCGTGTCTTTTAGGCAAATTTCCGTTAAGATGGCGAATTGTTTGAGGCATAGCCGAGTTATGAGCCGTTAGGAAATTTGACTAAAAGATGCTAAAGTTATTGTTGATGCTCATAGGAGAAGTATAATAATACTAAAAAGTTGTTGAAAATAATATTTATTATTTATAGAAGATATATATGGTATAATATTAGATAAATAGAAAGAGAACATTACATTACTATATGTATAAATATTTCCTTTTTTATTCAAAATAAGTATATAAATAATATTTTTATGGTAAAGGGTCGATATGGTATTTTTTACCGGATAGGAGTTTCGATGGTAACAAAAAATAAATCTAAGGTAAGAGTAATTCCGCTAGGGGGATTAGGGGAGATTGGCAAAAACATTACAGCAATAGAGTACGGCGATGAAATAATAGTAATTGACTGTGGGTTAGCGTTCCCGGATACGGAAATGTACGGTATAGATTTAGTTATACCGGACATAACTTATTTAGTTAATAACAAAAGCAAAGTAAAAGGATTGTTTTTAACCCATGGACATGAAGACCATATAGGGGGTATTCCTTATATTCTCAGGCAGCTAAATATGCCTGTCTATGGTACTAAGCTGACACTCGGTCTAGTAAAAAGTAAACTTGAAGAGCACAATATGCTGTCGGACTGCACGCTTATTGAAGTTAAGGCTGGGGAAAGCGTTAAAACCGATAATCTTAAAATTGAATTTATAAGAACCTGTCACAGTATTTCAGATTCCTGTGCCTTGGCTATACAAACTCCGCAAGGAGTTATAGTCCATACTGGAGATTTTAAAGTAGACTATACACCAATTGATGGTGAGGTTATTGATCTTCAGCATTTTGCTAAACTCGGAAAACAAAAGGTTCTATTGTTGATGGCTGACAGCACAAATGTTGAGAGACCAGGATACACCGTTTCTGAAAAAATCATAGGAGAAAATTTGACTAGAATTTTCGGTAAAGCGAAAGGAAGAGTTATTGTAGCATCTTTTGCATCCAATATAAATAGAATGCAGCAAATAGTTAACTCATCGCTGCACTATGGCAGAAAAGTAGCTTTCAGTGGACGAAGTATGGAGAAAATATCTGATATAGCTATGGAATTAGGATATATGCATTTAGATAAAAATAATATTATCAGTGTAGATGATATCGATAAATATCCACCGGAAAAGGTAACTATAATTACTACAGGAAGCCAGGGTGAACCGATGGCAGCCTTGTCCAGAATTGCATATTCCACGCATAAGAAAATCTCAGTTCAGAAAGACGATTTAATTATAATTTCTGCTTCACCGATACCAGGAAACGAAAAGCTAATAGCTAGGCTGATTGATGAACTTTTCAAAAAGGGAGCTGAAGTTGTTTACAATGCTCTTGAAGAAGTTCACGTGTCAGGGCATGCCTGCCAAGAGGAACTGAAGCTTATGCACTCATTGTTGAAACCTAAGTTTTTTATGCCTGTTCACGGTGAATATAGGCATTTAAAACGACATAAATTACTTGCAGAAAGCCTTGGCATGGACTCACAGAACATTTTTATCATGGAAACTGGTGATGTACTTGAACTGAGCAGGAATAGTGCTAAAATGGCAGGCAGAGTAACTTCAGGATCTATTATGATTGATGGTCTTGGCATAGGTGATGTAGGAAACATAGTTTTGAGAGATAGAAAGCATCTGTCTCAAGATGGAATATTAACAGTAGTTGTAACAATTGATAAAGAATCCTTTACTGTACTTTCAGGACCTGACATAATAACTAGAGGGTTCGTGTATGTTAAGGAGTCTGGAGACTTGCTCAAGGAAGCTACCGAGCTAGTAAAGGAAGAAATAGACAAATGTATGGATAAGCGAATTACCGAATGGATGGTAATCAAATCTAATATTAAATGTTCTTTGGGAGAATTTCTTTATAATAAAACTAGAAGGAGACCAATTATACTTCCAATAATTATGGAGATTTAAACTGAAAAATCAGCGATTTTTAGTTTCTAGGAAATTATATATTTTGAAGTTAGTGAATTAAGATAAGAAGGCAACAGAAGCAGTATAATAAGAGCATTTTGTGAATATTAAGAGTTACGGCATAGGGCAGGAAGTGGTTGGAGGAGGCATTTTATAGCCGACGGAAATCACTTCCTGCCCTTTTTTGTGTGAATATTTTTAGTGCAAACATACAGACTACTGCTATAAGCGATATGATTAACGTCAATCCCCATATGCTTTTGCAGCCATAGGACTGTATGTATGCTCCAGAAAAGGATGTGCTAGCAGCTGAACCTATTGCACCTCCAATAGAGTATATAGCGTTTAATCTTGCTCTATAATTGCTTGGACTATTGTTTGCCACATATACACCAGCATTAGTACTGCTCAAAATTTCACCTGTCGTCCATATAATAGTAGATAGAATAATCAGGCTATAGCTGTCTACATAGCCTATCATACCAAAACCTACAGCGTACATAATTCCTGAAAGCACCATGTTGAACAGTGCATGATTTTTTCGAGTTAATGCACCTATAAAAACAGTAAGTACAAGCACAGTTACAGCATTTATGCTCATAACATATCCGAATATGCGGGCACCATCGTTTCTAAATACAGCATTTAAAGTTATAGGTAAAGCAAATTTGTGCTGAGAATAAACAAAGGAATATACTGATTTTATAATAATGAATAAGCATATATGAGGTCTCTTATAAAGCATCTGCAGAATATTCCCACTCTCAGCTTTTTCGGCTTTGTTTTTCGTAGATTTCTTATGTAAGGACGCATCTGGTTCTTTTACGTATTTCCATATTAAGAACACTGCAGCGAAAGAAGTTATAGCATCTCCTATAAATAGCATTGGTAATAGGTTATTAAAAAGAAAACCAGCTACAACAGGACCTACTGAGACACCAACGTTTATAGCGAGATAATTAAGAGAAAAGCCGGCTTGGCGCCTTTCAGCAGGAAGAATATCAGCAATTATCGAAGAAAAGGCGGGTCGCAAAAAGCCATTAAAAAATGTGCTTAGCAGAAGAAAGGATACACTAATTACTGCATTTCTGGTTAAAGCACAGGGAATTAAAAATACAGCAGATATAAATTGTGCTATTATATATACTTTTTTTCTGCCTAAGATATCTGATACTTGTCCGCCTATCATAGATGCGGGTATTCCGATAAGCGAAGCTAGAGTAACGATAAAACCGGATGTAACAGCCCGCATACCTATCTTTTGAGTTAAATATAATGCTAGGAATGGCACGACAAAATCACCAAAGCGATTAATAACTGTAGCTAGACATATGAAATACATTGATTTAGGAAGTCCTGTATAAATACCGATTAATCTTTTCATTTGTGAATCCTCCTGTCTTTGTTAAAAATTAAGTATTACTATAAATAGCTGTTTGCAACATTTTTTAGCCAGAAATCACTTTCCCCTTTTCTCAATTCGTTTTGAAAATACCTTTAACCCAAACATTAATAAAGCTGATATTAGAGCTATGAAGATAGTTAATGTCCAGATGCTTTTATACCCATGATTATGAATATATATTCCAGAAAAAGAGGTACTGATTGCTGCGCCTGCTCCCCAACCTATTGAAGATATTGCATTTAGTCTAGCTCTATAATTGATCGGACTATTGTTTGCCACATATACACCTGAACTTATAGTACTTAATATTTCTCCTGTAGTCCATATTACAGTGGATACGATAAATAGAGAAAAATGATTTATATATCCAAGCATTCCGAAACCTATTGCATAGGATATTCCAGCAAAGACAAGATTAGATAAAGGGTGATTTTTTTTCGTAAGTGCTCCTATAAATACGGTTAATGCTAGAACTGTAAGTGCATTAACACTCATTACATAACCAAACATTTTAGCGCCATTATGGCTGAATACCGAATTAAGCGTTATAGGCAAAGCAAACCTATGTTGAGAATAAATAAAGCTATAAGCTACATTTATTAAAAAGAACAAACATAAGTGAGGTCTTTTATATAGCATTTCAAAAACATTTCCCTTTTCTGCTTTTTCAGCATGATTTTCATGCTGTTTTATATGTTTATGAGATGGGTTAGTCTCTTTAATATATTTCCAAACTGAAAACACTGCAATAAATGAGGTTAGTGCATCCCCTATAAATAGCATGGGTAACAGATTATTAAATAGAAAGCCTGCAACAATAGGTCCTATTGATACGCCAACATTTATCGACAGATACTGCAGAGAGAACCCAGCTTGTCTTTGATTTGCAGGAAGAATATCTGTAACTATGGAACTAAAAGCAGGCCTTATGAAACCATTAAAAAATGTGCTTATTAATAGAGATGTTACGCAGATAACTTCATTTTGGGTAGCAGCACAAGGTATCAAGGCCAAGGCCGATATAGATTGAGCATATATATATACTTTTTTTCTTCCTAATTTATCTGCTACTTGTCCACCGATAAGAGATGCAGGAATACCGATAATTGAAGCTAACGTTACTACAATTCCTGAGGCAGCTGCAGACATGCCAATTTTCTGAGTTAGATAAAGTGCAAGAAATGGTACTACAAAATCACCAAAGCTATTAACGAGTTTTGCAAAACACATAGCATACATTTCTTTTGGAAGGTTTGTATAAGTTCTAATTAATTTGTTCATTTGAAAATCCTCCTGTACCTATAATATTTTACTAGGAAAAGTAAGAAAATTCAAAATAATTATATTGAATTATTTTAATGAATAATAGGCTTTTAATGGTATAATAGATTATAAATTTCACTATAATCAGTGAAATTTGCTTTTAGAAATCAGTTAAAGTGGGGTGTGTTTTTGGAGGATGATGTAAACGTATTTGGCAGTATCTTTGAATATGATTTTTTGTCAGCTTGGATAAAATACATAAGAATTAAAAATGGCTTTAGTCAGGAGGCCCTTGCTCATGGGATATGTTCCGTAAGTCATCTCAGCTATTTCGAAAATGGAAAGAAACATTTGAGAAAGGAAATAATTGAAGCGCTGCTTAATAGATTAAACATTAGAAATATTGATAAGCTTTCTAGTATAGGAGCTGTAAGGCAAAAACTTAATACGATGATGAATGATATTGAAAGTTTTAATTATGAAGCAGCCCAAAGGATATATAACAAACTTGTAAAGATGGAAAAGATTATTGAAATGTCCCCGTATAATATAGAGTTTAAAATATATGAATTAATGTATAAAGTATTTGTACAGAGTAAAAGCTATGATGAATTGATAAATGATATTTCTGTGCTGGATAAGGTATATTTATCACTAAATGATGAATTGAAATATTTATATCTTCATATAACTGGGACTGTGATTTCAAAAAATCATTTCCGTGAGGAAGCTATAAAAAGGCAGAAAATGGCGCTTAGAATTAAGGACACTTCTTGGGTCAATTATGAGCTTGGAAAGACATATACTTTTTACAAAACTCCTGCTACAGGTATTTACTATCTTGAAAAGGCTTTAGACAGTTATGAGAAGGGCGGGAGATACCTAAATGCAGTTTGGTGTCACAATTATCTTGGACTAGCATTTTGTAATTTAAAAATATATGAAACTGCAGAGAAGCATTTCAAGGCGGCTTTAATGTCTGCAGAACATTTTGATATGGATAAATTATATTCTCATCTTTATATTAGTTTTTCCAATTTATATCTTTGTACGGAACAGTACGAAGAGAGTATTAAATGGAGCATCAAGTGTATGGAAAACAGTAATTACTATATTAGTGCATATAACTATTTATATGCCAGTTTGAAACTGAACAGGATAGATCAATGTAAACCTATATTTGATAAATATATTGACCTGAGTAAAGATATTCCTAAAAAATATTATTGTATTTATTTTCTTTACCTAGTAGCTTATAAATTTAACGATATATTTTTCTACGAGGAGGTAAGAAATAAGATATTACCTTATTATGAAAAACTAAAAGTACTTGATATTTGCAGAGATATAAAGCTAAAGCTTATAGAATATCTTGAAAATCATAGAAGATATAAGCAGGCTGCAAAGCTTTATAAAGAACTGTTATAATAAAAGTATATAAGTTACAATAAAGTTCTTACATTATGGCTTCTAAAATATCACTGCTGAATCGGTTCGACCCTAGGATCTTTTAGAAGTCAGAATGTATTAGAACTTTCACAACTTATATAGATAAAACCAAGGAGGAATTTTACTATGAAACCAAAAGTAGCATTTATTTGTGTACACAACTCTTGCAGATCACAGATGGCAGAAGCACTTGGTAAAATGTTTGCTGGAGACGTTTTTGACTCTTATTCAGCCGGAACTGAACTAAGACCTCAGATAAACCAGGACGCAGTCAGAATAATCAATCAGCTTTATCATGTAGATATGAATGAGACACAAAAGTCAAAGCTTCTTCATGATATACCTAAAGCAGATATAGTTATTAAAATGGGATGCAATGTCGTGTGCCCTTATCTTCCTTCGAAACATGAAGAAGACTGGGGACTTGACGACCCTTCTGGCAAAAATGATGACGAGTTTATTAAAACAGCAAAAATTATAGAAGAAAAAGTTAAGGATTTAGCAAAGAGAATAAAGAACAATGAAATAGAAGAAATAAATTTTTAGAAATCTTGTATAGCAAAATTAATCATACACTTTTATGTTTTCTCTAAAAAATCAGCAGACAAGGGGAAGTAAATACGAAGGCATCTTTCAGCCTAGAGCTTGCTTCCTCTTTTTTTAATTGTGTAAGAATATATAGGCAAAATATTTAGAAATAGAAAATATGCTGAGATAAATGATATAATCAAATAAACATATCGAAAAGCGTTAGGGGAGATATTATAGTGAAAAAGAGTATATCAATTTTCTTGAGCCTAGCATTACTCAGCTCTGTGCCTGCATATGCGAAAAATATTGGGACTTTAAAAAATGGACAAGCTATTGATAATGATAAAAAAATAGCAGCGAACAATATAAACATAAACAAAAAAAGTGGACAACTATTTATATCTGGAAGACTTTCTGGAAAACAAACTGCTAGTAAGAAAACGGCAATCAACTTTTTAGAAAAAAATAAGAATTTACTCAGTGTGGATAATCCTTATAGTGATTTAAAATTTGAAAAGTCGCAGAAGGATGATACCGGTGATACGTTTGTGAAGTTTGCACAGGTCATTAATGGAGTGAAGGTTGAAAATAGTTCTATAAATGTACATTTTGATAAAGATGGTTCTGTGGCAAGTATAAACGGTAATACAACTAGTACTGAGAAGGTGGAATCACTTGGGAATAAGTTAATTACAGAAAATGATGCAGTAAATATAGCAGAAAAACAATTCAATTATGAGACATTAAAATACGCTCCTAAAGTGGAAAAGGTAATTCTAAATAATAAAGGCAAAAACTATGAAGTGTATAAAGTTAATATTTTTTATATCAGTCCGACCATAGGAAATTATGATGTTTACATTGAAGTAAATTCAGGAAAAGTAATTAAAATTGAGAACAATATACATTATGATGGGATGACAACTGGTACAGGTATAGACGTACTTGGAAATTCAGTAAATTTGAATTTGAATTTATCTCTAAATTTATATCAAATGAAGGATTTTAGCAGATCTGAGGATGAAACAAAGGGCATTTATACATTTTCATTAAACCATAGAACTTCTGGCAGAGGCACACTTGTATCAAGTTTCACTAATGCTTTTACACAGGAAAGACAGAAACCATCAGTAAGTGCTCATTACAATGCTGGTAAGGTTTTGGATTTTTATAAGAATCTATTTGACAGGAACAGTCTTGACGATAAAGGAATGGAAGTTGACTCATATACGAGTTATGACTACAAATTTAACAATGCATTCTGGGATGGCAGTGAGATGGTGTATGGAGACGGTGACGGAAAACAATTTACATATCTCAGCGGAGACTTAAGTATTGTTGCTCATGAAATGACCCATGGTGTGATACAGAATACTGCGAATTTAAGCAGTGATAATCAGCAAGGTGCATTAAATGAATCCATGGCAGATGTATTTGGCGTACTTATTTCTACATATACAAAATATAACGTAGCGTCTGGCGGAAATTGGGAATTCAACTCTGCAGATTGGGTAGTAGGAGATAAGGTATATACACCAGGCATTTCAGGTGATGCGCTAAGGAGTTTGGCAGACCCCAAATTATATGATCAGCCCGATAATATGAGTCATTATGATAACGAACCAGACACGGAAGAAGGCGATTATGGAGGAGTTCATGAAAACTGCGGCATAACTAATAAAGCAGCATATCTTATAGCTAAAAACATTGGTATGGAAAAGACGGCTAGAATATATTACAGAGCATTGACAGCTTATTTAGATGCTTATAGTGACTTTGAGGACGCTAGAAATTGCCTTGTACAAGCTGCTCAGGATTTGTATGGTGAAGGCTCAAATGAGGTCGATATAATTAATAGTGCATTTAATTCAGTTGGTATAGTACAAGTAACAGGCATAAAAATAAATAAAACCTCGATAAGTCTAAAAACGGGAAAGTCAGTAAGTCTTTCTCCTGAAGTGCAGCCTGCAAATGCAACCAATAAGAATGTAACTTGGGAAAGCAGTGATACTTCTGCAGTAAAAGTAGATAGTAACGGTAAAATCACTGCATTAAAACCAGGAAAAGCAGAAATAATAGTGAAAACTGCAGAAGGAGGATATACGGCTGAATGCAATGTTACAGTATCTTTAGCAGCACCAGCCTCCGTTACTGCAAAATCTTCATCCAGCAAGAGCATTACTATAAGCTGGAAGAAAGTAACGGCAGCATCTGGCTATAAGGTTTATAGAGCTGCATCAAGTAAAGGTACATATAAATTAACAAAGACAACAGCCTCGACAAAATATAAAGATACTGGACTTAAAAAGGGAAAAACTTATTATTATAAAATTAAAGCATATGAAACTGCAAATTCTAAAAAAGTGTACAGTAGTTTTACTTCAGTAGTGCATGCTAAATCTAAATAGTTAAGAAAGATAAGAGAAGGGTGAAGAAAAATTCAAATGAATTAAATTTCTTTTACACTTCTCTTTAGTTTACTAAACATGAATTGACTTAATAACAGAGTTTTGTTATCGATTTTAATAGCTTGAAGATTAAAATATAATTTGCAATAAATTTATGAAAGTACTGCAGGAGTTATGGCTGCAGTACTTTTTGCCTTCAGATATATGAATCTGATTCAGGGAAAGGGCATGTTTATAACTAAATTTCACGGATTAAAAAAAATACCTCTGAAGCTTGGGGTGACTAGGGAAAAACAGAGAGTAGACCCGCTAAATAAGAAGATGTATATGCTATACAAGTTAAATGCAGTTAGGAAATAGCGATTAAATATATAATGCTAAAATTTCGTTGTAAGAAATTTTAGCATTTATAAAATCAGCAATTAGTTTAACCTGTTTTAATATCCTCTGCTAATCTTAGCCACATTAATAAGCTCTTCTTTGGCTGCGAAACGTCTCATATTTTCGTAAATAAGATTTAATCGCCTTGTTACAGCTAGTTCCGAGCACCAGCTGTTATGAGGAGTTATTATTACATTGTCCATATTCCAAAGAGAGCTGTCCTTCGAAAGCGGTTCTTGTTCTAGAACATCTAAAGCAGCGGCAGCAATCTTACCGTTTTGCAAATTCTTTATCAAAGCTTGTTCATCCACAATACTTCCACGGGCAATGTTAATAAAGAATGCACCATGTTTCATACTAGCGATTCTCTTTTCATCAATAAGATGATGTGTGTCTTTTGTATAGGGGATAGTTATGACAACAATGTCACTTTTAGCTAGAACTTCATCTAATTCTTCCATTGGAAAGCAGCTATTAAAATGTTTTACAGCATGACCAGTTGTATTTACACCTATGATGTTGACCCCAAAGCCTTCAAGTCTTTTAGCTGCCTCAGTTGCTATGCTTCCAGTACCAACGAACCCTACGGTTTTGCCGTATAGTTCAAAGATACTTTCGTCTGGTTCCCATCTTTTAAGCTGTTGCTTTCTGTAAAAGGACATGCTATTTTTTAATAGATTTAATATGTCCATTACAATCCATTCACCTATTGGAATTTTATATCCGCCAGAATTGTTTGTTACTGTAATACCATTTTTTGTTACTATATCTTTTGGAACATGGTCGAAGCCTATGCTGGCCAGTTGTATCCATTTTAATTTTGGAAGTTTATTTATATCTAATTTAATAAATGGATTATTACATACCATCATCTCAATATCTTTTATACTATCAGAATATTTTATTTCATTTTCATTAATAAAAGTTATATTATATCCTAAATCTTCGAATTTTTTTATCTTATCAGCATAATAGTCGAATGTAAAAAGAGCTTTTATCATTTTATGACCTCCATTTTAAAGTAGATGAGTATACAATTTAAATTACACTTAAGTTGTTTCACGTTCAATTCATTATTATGATATAATTATTCCAAAATAGAATAAATCAAGAGGTGCTTCAATGGAATTTGAACAGTTGAAATATTTTCTAACCATTGTTAAATATAAAAGCTTCACCTTAGCAGCGTATGAACTGTGTATATCTCAGTCTTCACTGTCTAAAAGAATTAAATCGCTGGAACAGGAGCTAGGAGTCCAGCTCTTTGATAGAACAACGAGAAACATATCTCTTACAGCTTTTGGAGAAGAATTCATTGGCTTTTCAACAAGGGCTACAGGTGAATATGATCAAATGGTATTTAAGCTCAAAAAGCATATAGAATTAACACACAAAAGCATAATAATAGGTGCAGCGCCAGTAGTAAACTACTATATGATATCATCGCTTATATCAGCGTATAAGAATAGCTTTCCGTACATAAAAATAGAATTTATTCAGAAGAAGAATAAGGAGCTTATTAAGATGCTTAAAGAAAACCAGGTTGATGTAGCTTTTTTTCTCACTGACTCAATGGAAAGCAAATACTTTAACATATATCCCGTAATATATGATAGGGTTGTAGCAGTAGTCGATCTAAAACATCCACTAGTTAAAAAAGAGTGCATTACTTTTTCTGATGTAAAAGATGAGAAGTTTATTTTTTTTGAACCTGCAGCAGGTATGAACGGAACGGTGATAGATTTGTGCAGGCAAACGGGATTTACTCCTAATATCTTATATAACTGTACTCAGGTTGATACAATGCTAGGACTTGCAGCGGAAGGCCTTGGAGTAGCTATTATTATGGAAAAAGCTGTTAATTATTTTAATAATCCTCGTATTAAAGTATTGCATTTTGAAAAAGACATTACTGCATCGATGGTTTTAGCAATAAATGCTAAAACTAAATTATCAAAGACAGTTGTAGATTTTAGAAACTTCTCTCTTAAATGGATAAATCGAAATACGTTATGAAGCTAATACATGCCGGATAAATAGAATACAGTAAAAATAAGGTTGCATTATTCCAAGTATATTATATTATAAATATATATTGGATTATTATGGATATATTACGATATGGATTTGGGGGAATGATATGAAAAGAAAATTTGCTGTTGCTTCTTTAAGTATAATTTTATTTGGCACTTCAATAAACAGCTTAAGTCTAAAAGCAGCTGATCCAATAAAAAGTATAGAAAAGAGACAAGCTATACAAAGACTTGAAGGCTTGAGCAATGGAAAATTGAAAATGTATGATAAGAATGGACAATTATTTTTATCAGGACAACTTTCTAAAAAGCAGAAGGTTGGGAAGAAGGCAGCCATTGATTTTTTGCAAAATAATAAAAGTATATTAGGAATTGAAAATGCCTCGAGCGATTTAGAAGCTGTTAAAACAAAAAATGACAATAAACATACCTATGTGAAATTTGTACAAGTTATTAATGGGATTAAAGTTGATAATACATGCCTAAATGTGCATTTTAATAGAAAAGGATATATAACGAGTGTAAATGGGAATTTAGAAAAGTTTAAGGAAATTAAATCTCTAGGCGGCAGAACAATCTCTGCAGAGGATGCTGTTTCTATAGCAAAAAAACAGTATAGTTATGATAGCTTAAGGTTTGAACCGAAAGCTGAAGAAGTTATAGTAAATAAAAACGGTATAAATTATCAGGTATATAAAGTTAACATTTCTTTTATGAAGCCTAATATAACAAACCATGATGTATATGTAGAAGTGCATTCCGGAAAGGTCATTAAGACTGAAAATAATATAAGAATGAATGGCCCAATTACTGGATCTGGAGTTGATGTGTTTGGTAAGAAGAGAAAATTAAGTTTGTATAGGGTATCTGAAAAATACAAAATGAAAGATGTCACAAGAGATGGCACTGAGGGTATATTGACTTATAATCTTAATAACAAGACCTCCGGCGAAAAATTAGTTTCCAGCACTAAAAAAGCATTTAGTGGCGAAAAGTATAAAGCCCCTGTGAGTGCTCATTATAATGCAGGTTCAGTAATAGATTTTTACAGAAAATTATTTGACAGGGACAGCCTTGATGACGAAGGAATGCCTATTGTCTCATACACACATTATAAAAAGAAATTTAACAATGCATTTTGGGATGGATACGAGATGATCTATGGCGATGGTGATGGAAAAAAGTTTACTTATCTCAGCGGTGATTTAGGTATAGTAGCTCATGAGATGACACACGGTGTAATAAGTAACACTGCCGATTTAGAGTATCATAATGAGTCTGGTTCATTAAACGAATCAATTGCAGATGTATTCGGTGTGCTTATTTCAACCTATGATAAATATAAAGTTTCAAGCGGAGGTAAATGGAAATTTAATAAAAAGGATTGGGTCATAGGCGATGGAGTATATACTCCTCGTAAAACTGGAGATGCACTGCGTAGTTTGGCGGATCCTACATTATATGAACAACCAGACAATATGGATGATTACGTATATTGTGATGATGTAAAGGAAGAAGACTGGGGAGGAGTTCATTTAAATTCAGGTATCCCGAATAAAGCAGCATATCTGATAGCTAAAAAGATAGGTATGGAGAAGACAGCTAAGATATATTATAGGGCATTAGTAGAATATATGAACCCGTCTACTGATTTTGAGGATGCTAAGAACTGTCTTTTACAGGCAGCAGAGGATTTGTATGGGGAAAAAGCTGAAGTTCAGGCTATCAGTGTTGCATTTGATTCGGTTGGTATATATTAAACTTTATAAATGGTTTAAATAAATATAAACTATTAGACAATATTTTATCCATAACTTAGTATTATGAAAATTACGTATTTTCACGGTTATGGATAACTTTTAGAGAATACTAACATACTCTTGCATTTATTGCCAACACACAATATAATTATTAATATAAAACGTTTTATATAATCTTAAAATTAAGACGTTAATTAATAATATAGAAGCGAGGGATTTGTTAGGATGAAAAAGCCATCAAAAAGGTCCGTATTATATTTTGTTATTGTGGTTATGGTTGTTGTTATTTGTGTAGTGACAATTGAAATCGTTAGGAGGACAGGCAAGTCTGAACAGAAAAGTATTAGTTCTCAAGTAAAGAAATCTAAAAAAAGAGTTTCGGTACATGATCCTTCTGTAGTAAAGGCTGGTAATAAATATTATGTATTTGGCTCTCATATTGAAGCTGCTCAATCTACAGATCTGCAGAATTGGACAAAGTTTACTAATTCCTACAAGACTCCTGGAAATAAACTCTATGGAAATCTATCAAAAAATCTGGCTGGTTCTTTTGCTTGGGCTGGGAAAGATGATTCTGACTGCAAAGGTGGATATTCAGTATGGGCACCCTATGTATTTTGGAATAAAAACTATGTAAACGATAACGGCAAAAAAGGTGCTTATATGATATACTATTGCACTTCGTCTACTTATAAGCGTTCCTGCATAGGATATGCGGTGTCTCAAAATATAGAGGGCCCATATAAATATGTTGACACAATTGTCTATTCGGGTTTCACGAAAGATGAAGCTTACGATTCAGGAAGCGAAATCAATACTAAGTACACAAATACAAACATTAAGAAGCTAATAGATAAGGGAACTATAAAAGGTCCTAACTCGAAATGGTTTGGTGATGGTGGCGTTTACAATACAGAATATGCCCCTAATGCTATTGATCCAGATTTGTTTTATGATAAAGAGGGTAAGCTTTGGATGGTGTATGGTTCATGGTCAGGTGGAATATATATGCTTCAAATAGATGAACAGACTGGTAGAGCTATATATCCTGGTAAGGATGGAATTGCGGCTGGCGGAAATGTAACAGACAGGTATTTTGGAATTAAAATAGCAGGGGGATATACAAGGTCAGGGGAAGGCCCGTTTGTAGTGTATGATAAAAATACAGGCTACTATTATCTTTATGTGTCTTACGCAGGCTTAGCTGCTAACGGCGGCTACAATATGAGGCTATTCAGATCTCGAAACCCTCAGGGACCGTACTTAGATGCAGCCGGCAATAAAGCCACATTAAAAGGTAATGTGGATAATGCCTACTGCGGGATTAAGCTTATGGGCAATTACAAATTGAAGAATATGAGAGTGGGATATAAATCCTGTGGACATAATTCATCGTTTATTGATTCAAATGGTCAAATGTACCTAATCTATCATACTAGATTTAATACAGGCTCAGAGTATCACGAAGTTAGAGTACATCAGATGTTTGTTAATAAGGATGGATGGCCGGTTGTTGCTCCTTACGAATATAGTGGAGATAATATTTCAAAAGAGGGATATTCAGAAAAAGACGTTGTGGGAGAATATGAATTCATTAATCATGGTACTTCCAATAGCGGTGATACTATGCTTGAAACGAAGAAAATAATTTTAAACAAGGATAGGACTGTAACTGGAGACCTAAAGGGCAATTGGACAATGAAAAACGGTACTTATAATATGAGTGTAACCATAAATAATATTACGTATAAAGGAGTATTTTTCAGGCAGCAGGACGAATCAGATAAAGTTTCTAAAGTTATGACTTTCAGTGCAGTTGGAACAAATAATGAGTGTGTTTGGGGAAGTAAATCAGCAAAACTAAAGGCCAATTGATATGGTGTTTAAATCAATATGTATATCTGCTTTTATAAAATATAAAATATATTGACTTATAGTTCAATCTAAGGGATATATTATTATTGAAAGTTAAAAAGCAGGAGGAGATATAATGTATTTAGATAAAGAATTAACACAAGGAAAATTACAATTGAAAAACAGATTGGTTATGCCGCCTATGGCTACTGCAAAATCAGGAGCTAAGGGTGAAATAAGTGAAGCTGTAATAGATTATTATAATGAAAAGTCTAAAGGCGGCTATATAGGATTAATTGTAATTGAGCATAGTTTTATTATGCAGCAGGGAAAAGCTAGTCCCAATCAACTTTCTATTGCTGAGGATGGTGCTGTAGAGAAGTTAAAGCAGTTAGCAGACACTATTCACAAGAATGGTTCAAAAACAGTTATGCAGATTAATCATGCTGGAATAGCAGCAAAGGAAGCCGTAACTGGAATGAAGATTGTTGGACCTTCAGCAGTTGAGCATCCAGCAAGAAATGATAACGAGATACCTAAAGAACTATCTAGAGATGAGATAAAGGAGATAATTGAGGCTTTTGCTAAAGCAGCAGCCAGAGTGAAAAAAGCAGGCTTTGATGGAGTGGAAATTCACTCGGCTCATGGTTACCTTTTAAGCCAATTCCTATCGCCGCTAACGAATAAACGAACTGATGAATATGGCGGTGATATGCAAGGAAGAAGGAGGATTCACCTGGAAGTAATCAAAGCTGTGCGTGAAGCTGTAGGGGAGGATTTTCCAATATTTTTGCGTCTAGGAGCATCAGATTATAAAGATGGAGGATTGACCATTGAAGACAGTAAAGCTGCTGCCTATGAATTTGAAAAGGCAGGAGTAGATATGCTTGATATTTCAGGAGGTTTCTGTGGATACTTAGTTCCAGGACTTACTGAGCAAGGATATTTCTCAGTATTATCTCAAGAAATAAAAAAGCAGGTAAAGATACCTGTTATGGTAACGGGAGGGATTACAGAAGTTGAGGCTGCAGAGAAAATTCTTGCTGAAGGTAAAGCAGATTTAATTGGTGTTGGAAGAGCTATATATAAGGATTCCAGTTGGGCTGAAAAAGCGATGACTAATTTAAAATAATAATAGGTTAATTATATAGAATGGAAGTAATTGTAGGAGGCATTTTGCGGCTGACGAAAATCACTTCCATTCTTTTTCAATGAACTTTTTAAATGAGAACAGTATTATTGAAAAATGAAAGAAGTAAATATATGAATATTTAGTGCAATTGATAAGTGTACTTGTTAATTTTAAGTTATCAATTGATAATCATATCGATTGAATCATTTGATGTATAAATATTGACATTCAAACATATTTTCATTATTATATATCTAATACCTTATTATCATTTGATAATAAACAATTATTTTGGAGGCAATTTTATGAATAGTAAGACCAAAGTGGCCCGACTTTCAGTAATATCTAATTCTGTGCTTATGGGCATGAAACTGTTGGTGGGTTTATACACTGGTTCTGTTAGTATATTATCTGAAGCAATTCATTCCACAATGGATTTAATAGCTGCAATAATAGCTTTTTTCTCAGTTAGGATATCTAGCAGACCAGCTGATAAAGAACATCCCTATGGTCATGGAAAATTTGAAAATATTTCTGGAGTTATTGAGTCATTATTAATTTTTGCAGCTGCTGTATGGATAATAATAGAATCTGTTAATAAGATTCTGCATCCTAATGGCAAGGTAGGCTTTTTAGCTATGGGATTTATAGTTATGTTTATTTCATCTGGAATAAATTTCATGGTTTCGAGAAAGTTGTACAAAGTAGCTAAACAGGAGGATTCTATAGCTCTTGAAGCAGACGCACTTCATCTTAAAACCGATGTTTATACTGCCCTTGGAGTAGGCAGCGGATTATTATTAATCTGCATTACAAAACTTGAATTTTTAGACCCTATAGTGGCTATTATAGTTGCTTTATTTATATTAAAAGAATCCTTTGAATTATTAAAGACAGCATTTAATCCGCTTTTGGATACAAAGTTATCAGATAAAGAAATAAAAGTTATTCAAGATGTTATTGATAAATATAGTTCTGTTTATTGTAATTTTCATAATTTAAGAACTAGAAAATCAGGAAGTACAAAATGTGTGGACCTGCATTTAGTTATGCCTGAAAATATATCAGTAAAAAGCGCACATGATATTTGTGATAAAATAGAGGCAGATTTAGATAGCTTACTAAAGAATACTGAGGTAATGATACACGTAGAATCCTGCGCAGAAAACTGTGTTGAGTGTAAGTATCCTCATAAAATAAACTGTAAGATGGCAAGTACAAAAGAGTAGAGAGCAGAGAGTAAAGAGAAAAGAGAAAAGAGTAAAGAGTGAAGTGAAGGTGGAAATTCTGCTGTGCAGAATTCCTGAGATTTTAAACCTGATTATCAGCAGATAACTTTCAACACTACAGGAATATATTACATGTATTGTTAAAGAAGTAACTATATAATATACGAAGTAATATAAAGGTAATTCTAAAGAAAACACTATCCAGCAAATAAACAAGAAAATAATTTGTAAGAAGTAGTATAGAAAATAATACTCTGTAGATGCATAGAGTCGGTTAAAGGGATGAGTGACCGTCGGAGGCATTTTTCAGCCGACAGAGGTCACTCATCCCTTATTTTTCATTTTTTCTTCATTTTTAATAAATAGTTTCTAAAGTTTTTCCCTTTAAACTTGTATTTGTAGGAACAAGTTTAAGGGGGAATTTTTTTGATTTCAATAAGAAATGTACGCAAGGATTTTGTTAAAGGTGATGTTAAACAGTTAGTACTAAAAAATATTAATTTGTCTATAGCTGATGGAGATTTTGTTACAATAATGGGTCCCTCAGGAGGAGGAAAATCGACTTTACTATATTTATTAGCACTTTTAGATACTCCGACCACTGGAGACATATGTATCGATAATAACAATATGGGAAAGCTGAGTGAAAAAGCTATAGAGGCTTTCAGAGGAAAAAATATTGGACTTATATTTCAAAACGCAAATTTAATTTCAGCACTAACTCCCTTAGAAAATCTGATCATCGCAATGAAAGATAAAAGCAGTTACAGAGAAAAAAAGAGGAAAGGAGAGTCACTTTTAGAAAAAGTGGGACTTCAGCATAAGAAAAATTCAAATTCAGCTTCACTTTCAGGAGGAGAAGCTCAAAGAGTTGCAGTGGTAAGAGCGCTTGTAAATAATCCTAGGATAATTCTTTGTGATGAGCCAACAGGAGCACTGGATAGTGTGAATAGTAAGAGGGTAATAGAATTATTAATGAATATTAGAAAAGAAACAGGCTGTACATTAATAATAGTTACACATGATAAGGACATAGGGGCTTTGGGAGAAAGAAAAATTATTCTAAAGGACGGTGAGATAAGTGAATTATCTTAACGTATTTAGATTATACAATTTAAAAAAGATGAAAAAGGAAAAGCTGCTTATATTTTTTACGCTAATTTCTATTTTAATAACCTCAACTTTGTCAATAGTAGTTCCAATAGTTGCATTGAACTTAAAGAATTATAATGAAAATAACATTAAGGCTATAAATGGAGGAATGCTTTCCATATATTCAAACTGTTTTTCCAGGGAATTTATTAAAGAGCTAAATAGTTTAGATGAAGGTAAATATAAAGTGACGTTAAAAGGAGCAGGTGCAGCCTTTTTTAAAAATAAGGATGGAAGAAAGATTTATGCAAATATAATTTTGGGTGAAAATGGGTTAAAAAATAATCAGATAATAATTGCAGAACAGCTTGCGAAAAACATTTCGCTTAGTGCAGGAGATAAGATTACGGTAATTAATGAACAGCTGGGAGCTAAAACATATGACATAAAAGCTATAGAAGAAAGCCCTATGGCTGTTAGTAGTGATGATGAAATAATTAGTTATGCAAAAATAGCTGAAAAATCATCTAGGCCAAGCCGTGCATATATACAGGGAAAAGGAAATGGAGAGTATTTAAAAAGGCAGTTGAAGTTAAAGGACAGCTCCTGCAGATATTTTTCAATAAAGGATAGAAAAGCACAAATCAAAAGTAAAGAAGATATGGAGATAGGAACCCTGGGTATATTGACTACGATGGCATATATATTATCTTCAGTCACTATGGTCAGCACTTGTTTAATATTAATTGTTCGAAGGAAAAGAGATATAGCAATAATGAAGCTTATGTCTATAGAAAATAGAGATATAAGGAAAGCGTTAGGATTAGAAATGCTGATAATAGTTGGCATTCCAGTTATAATATCTTTGGTTTCGGGAGTTTTTCTGGTACCAGTGATACTTAGAGCAAATTATGCCGGGCAGTGTGTATCATTGATAATCGAAATTGCTATTGGTATTAAGGGGATTTTGCTAAACATAATGTTTTTCTTATTGGTTATTAACATACCGTTCACTATATTAAAGGGTATAAAAGGTATTTCTATTTTGAGAGAAAATGAAGAGGATTTAAATAGATTAAAAAAGAGAACATTTATTTTACTATTATTGATAATGCCTGTCATAATTGTTGCTTACTCAATTTACATTGGAAGTGGAATAAATCTAGGAATGTCATTAGGAATATTGGTAGTCATCGGACTTTTTCTTATCATTTGCTCAGTTATAATAAAACTGCTCACCAGCATACCTTTTAGAAACAATGCAGTTATTTACACTTTTAAAAATGTGAAGAAAAACTTCATGATGTTTTCTTTAATAGCTTTGAGTTTAGCTATAACAGTATCTTTTATATTAGTGTCGGTATTGATGGGGAGAACGATTAAAAACAATGTTCGTAGTACGTTAAAAAAGAAACTTCCATATAATTATCTGCTTCAAAAAAGCGATAAAGATGATGTAAAGGGAGTTTTAACGAAAAGTAATGGTGTTAAAGCTTATACAAAATGTTATGTCAGTGCCGGAAAAATAGAAAATCACAAAATTGAGGATGGGGAGATAGAGCTGTATGGCATAAAACAGAAGGATTACAAATTAAAATTTAAATTAGTTGATGGAAAGAATTTAGACTTCAGAAATGATAATGGATGTCTTATTACCACTAATTATGAAAAAACAAATAAACTTAAGGTTGGAGATATGCTTAAAATCCAAACAGAAAGAGGAGAAAGAAATTTTAAAATAACTGGAGTTTATGATAATTCTTTTGTAAACAGTAATGGTATATTGGCACCATATAGTGGTGGAGGAAAAAGAGAAATTTACTTTATAAGTTCAAATGGACATAGTTGGATGAATAAAATAAACAACTCCCCGATAATCGCAATAAATACGTTAGGAAATAGCCTCTCGCAATTTATCGAACGCTATATAAAACTCTTTAAGATTTTATCATTGATGGTTATATTTTCATCTTTGCTTTTTAATGTTAATATAGTCTATATAACTGCTTCGGAAGAAAGAAAGCAGGATGCGATTATAAGAGCGCTTGGACTTGGTAAAAGTTTTATATTTGTGTATTATGTTATAAAACAAATAATGTTGATAATCATGTCGGCTGTAATAGCCTGCAGCTTTTATAGTTTGCTGTCTAAAGCTATCTGTAATATGCTTGGCATAAAACAGGCTCCTTCGCAGTTTGATGTTTTTATAGCAATTGCGGCTGCTACTATACTTTGTATTGTTTCATTTATTATGCCGGTTATAAAAGCAAATAAAAAGGCGGACTATGAGTTGCTTAGGGAAAATTAGGAGTGAAAGAATTGATTAATAATATTTTAATTGTAGATGATGACAAGGATATAGTAGATATGCTGAGTACCTATTTTGAAAAAGAGGGTTATGCTGTACAGTGTGCATATGATGGACAAGAGGGACTGGATTTTTTAAAGAGAGAATCCTTTTCTCTTGTTTTGCTTGATGTTATGATGCCTAATATGGATGGATACACGATGCTTAGTAAAATGAGAGAATTTACGCAAGTTCCGGTAATACTTTTAACAGCTAAAGGACAGCAGATGGATAAAGTACTTGGATTTATGAAGGGCTGCGACGATTACGTAATAAAACCATTTGATTTTACCGAACTTTCTTTTAGAATTAAGGCCATATTAAAAAGAGCTGAATACGGGCAGATGAATCACAAAGATAACATCTTATATGTAAAAGATCTTGAAATTAATATTGAGGAGCATACCGTTATAAGGGATGAGTATCAGATAAGTCTTACTAATAAGGAGTTTGAAATACTAGCGTTGTTGGCTGCAAATAAAGGCAAAGTATTTTCAACAAGAAATATTTATGAACTTATATGGAAAGAAGATTTTCTTGAAAATGACAACAGTGTACTAGCACATATTAAAAATCTACGAGAAAAGATTGGAGACAAGGTTAAAGGAAGCAAGTATATAAAAACTATTTGGGGAGTGGGATATAAGATTGAAAAGGATCAAAAGTCTTAGAATAGAACTTGTAATATTTATTTTTGCAGCTCTGATTATTTCAGTAATATTAGCACTTCTAATAAATAGTATAGTGAAAAATGATTTTGGCATAGGAAGAAAAGATGATAAACAGACTTATGAATATGTTTACAAAAATAAAATCAATATTTTGGTAAATTCTCTTCACAGAATAAAAAACTACAATGAAGAAAAAGCAGAAGATACAATAAAACGATTTTGGGAAGACAGCTATACAATTTATTTAGTTGATAGGAAAGGCAGAGTTATTACAGGTACTAATAGCAGTACGTTAAAGATTGATCCCCAATATATAAAAAATGGTTATAAGAGTGTGTCACGATTATCTGATAAGAACGGCATTTTGCAGAATGACAGAAGGTACTATGCAAATGTTGAAGGCTGCTATTATATACAGAATGGTCAATATCTTTTTTTTAATTATGCTGGTGGTGTAGAAGATGACAACAAAGCATTTTTGTATCTTCTAATTCTATTTCCATTGATATATGTTTTGCTCATAAGCGGAAGATTAAGATATCTTATCAGCATAAACAAGTCAGTGAGAATAATTGCTGAAGGAGATTTGACGTATAAGGTACCAATAAAATATAAAAACGAGTTGACGCGTCTGGCTCAGGATGTAAATTATATGGTTTCGGAACTGCAAACGGAAGAGGATAAAAGAAAAGAATTTCTAACGAACATTTCACATGATTTAAGAACGCCCCTTACAACAATAATTGGTTATATAAATATGATTCAAGAAAGAAAATACGAAACAGAAGCTGAACTTTATGAATATATATCTATAATGAACAGAAAAGGCAGCTATCTTAAAACGATGTTGGATGATTTTTTCGATTACTCAAAGTTATCTTCAAAGGATATTGAATTCAATGTAGAAGTTATTTATATTCAGGAATTGGTAAGGCAGATAATCGAGGAAGAAGCTTCATTCTTTAAGAAAGGCGATTTAGAACTAATTGCAGCTTTAGATGATAATCCAATAAATATAAGTGGTGATGGAGAACTTCTATATAGAGCGATAAATAATCTCTTATCTAATGCATTGAAATATTCAAAGAAGAGAACTACTGTAGAAGTAAATGTTAATCAGAGAATTATTCATAAAAAAAGTTATGGTGTAATAGCTGTAAGCAGTGTGCCGCTGCAGAAAGTATCAGAAGCGGAGGCAGCAAAGTTCTTTAAGAGGTTATATAAACAGGACAAATCGAGAAAGCAGAACGGAAAAAAGGTTGGAAGTGGACTAGGACTTTCTATTACCCAGGAAATATTAAAGCTGCATAATGGGAAAGCCGAAGTTAAAATTCAAGGGCAAAGAATAATATTTGAACTAATTCTTCCTAAGGATACTGCAAATAATATTAGCATACAATAATTTTTTCTGATAAACTATTAGTAAAAAAGCATAGGATTGCGATCGCTTTAAGATTAGTAGAAAGATATAGTGAGGTAATGCAGAGGTGAAGACTTTAATATTCAGCAGTAAAGAAAGAATAGAAAAATATGGCAAATACTGCAATGTGCCTGAAGGTATGGAACTTGTTTTTTTAGATAAAAACTGCAGCGACGATGAAGCACTTAGATTAGCTGGTGACGCAGAGTTTATTGTAACGGATGTAATAAAAAAGATAAGCAGCTACCTAATAAAAAATATGCCTAAATTAAAACTTATTCACTCGGAAGGAGTAGGCTTTGACAAAATTGATATTAAAACAGCTAGGCAGCTTAACATATATGTATGCAACAACAAGGGTGCAAATGCAGCAGCAGTAGCAGAACAAACTATATTTCTTATGCTGGCTATGCTTAGAAATGCACTTGAGGGAGATAGCGAAGTAAGAAAGGGTCACCAGATAGAAACAAAGGAAAAAATGATGTTAAGCGGCATTACGGAACTCGGGGACTGTACTGTTGGGCTCGTCGGCTTTGGAGCTATAGGAAAAGAAACAGCTAAACGACTTGCAAGCTTTGGGTCTAAGACTTATTATTATAATAGAACTAGGATGTCAGAAGAAATTGAGAAGGAATATCAAGTTGAATATAGAACGTTGGAAGCGCTTTTACCAGTATGCGATATAGTCAGTCTTCATTTGGCAGTAGCAAAAGAAACTGCAAATATTGTAGATAAAAACTTTATAGATAAAATGAAGCAGAATGCTATATTAATCAATACTGCCAGAGGAGAGCTTGTGGACCAATTGGCACTGAAGGATGCTTTGCTATCGGATAAACTGATGGGGGCTGGGCTTGATACATTATCGCCAGAGCCTGTAACTTTAGATAATCCATTATTGAATCTTCCTGAGGAATCAAAATATAAACTGTTTTTTTCGCCTCATATCGGCGGAACAACAGATGGTGCTTTTCGAAGAATGCACCAATGTTTATGGAATAATATAAGCAGATACATAAAAGGTGAAAGACCAATTAATATAGTTAATAACATTTAGGAGGAATAAGGAAAATGATATCAGAAAAGATGTATGAACTTGGAAGTAAACGATCTGTAATAAGAGAGTTATTTGAATTCGGGAAAAAGAGAGCAGCTGAAATTGGAGCAGAAAATGTGTTTGATTTTAGTATCGGAAACCCTAATGTTCCTGCGCCAGAAGCGGTGAAAAAAGCTATTATAGAAATACTTGAACAGGAAAATCCAGTGAACGTGCATGGCTACACTAGTGCTCAGGGAGATGCTGAAGTCAGAAAGACGTTGGCTGAATCTATAAATAAAAGGTTTGGCACAAATTTTGGAGCTGACAATCTATATATGACGTTAGGAGCAGCAGCATCTATAAGTGCATGCTTTTTAGCTTTAGCCAACCCTGGAGATGAATTTATAACGTTTGCTCCATACTTTCCTGAGTATAGATGTTTTGTTGAAGCAGCTGGCGGGAAACTTATAGTGGTGCCTGCACAGATTGAGAATTTTCAAATAGATTTTAATGAGTTTGAGAAACGAATAAATGAAAAGACAAAGGCAGTTATTATAAATACTCCTAATAACCCTTCCGGAGTTGTATATACGGAAGAAACTATCGTAAAACTTACAGATCTACTAAAAGAGAAGGAAAAACAGTACGGACATGCGATTTATCTTATTTCTGATGAACCTTATCGTGAAGTTGCTTATGATGTCAATGTTCCTTATGTTACGAAATATTATAATGATACTTTTGTATGTTATTCTTATAGTAAATCTTTATCACTTCCAGGAGAAAGAATAGGGTACATTGTTGTACCAGACGAAATGGAAGATTCAAAGAGGGTATATGCAGCTGTGTGCGGAGCAGGAAGAGCTCTTGGATATGTATGTGCTCCAAGTTTGTTTCAAAAAGTGGTTGCGAAATGCGCAGGACAGACTTCTGATATATCAATATATAGAAAAAACAGAGATTTATTATATGATGGACTTATTAAATTAGGTTATAAGTGTGTTAAGCCTGAAGGAGCGTTTTATCTTTTTCCTCAATCACTAGAGCCAGATGCCTATGCTTTCTGTGAAAGAGCAAAAAAACACAATCTGCTTATAGTGCCTGGAGATGATTTCGGCTGCCCAGGACATGTACGTATCTCCTATTGTGTTAAGACGGAACAGATTGTAAAATCACTGCCTGCATTCGAAAAGTTAGCTCAGGAATATAAGTAAATATAGAAGGGGTTTATAATGAAAAACATAATGGTTGTTGAAGATAATGAAGATATTAGAAGAGAAATTGCTATCTTAATTGGAAACAGCGGATATGGAGTAATGTCAGTGGATGACTTTGAAAATATAGTAGAAGATGTTAAACTACTAAAACCCCATTTAATACTTTTAGATATAAACCTTCCTCAAAAGGATGGCTTCAAGCTCTGTATGGAAATACGGAGCTTTTCTAAGGTTCCAATCATATTTGTAACCAGCAGAAATTCAGATATGGATGAACTCAAAAGTATTACACTTGGCGGTGATGATTTTATTACAAAGCCATATAACTCAGCAATTTTACTGGCAAGGATAGAAGCGGTTTTAAAGAGAGCTTACAATGATGAAGAAAACGGAGTAATTATAAATTATAAAGAAGTTACGCTCAATATAGCTTCAAGTAAGATTATCAATCAGGATAAAGAAAGTGAATTGACTAAGACAGAACTTAAGATACTTCATTATCTATTTTTACATCGAGGGACGATAACTCCAAGAATGGATATTGTAGAATACCTTTGGGATAACAGTATGTTTATTGACGATAATGCACTGAGTGTTAATATTACAAGGATTAGAGAAAAATTATCAACTATAGGAGTTGATGATTTTATAAAAACAAAACGCGGTCAGGGGTATATGATATGAGCTTATATGGATTTCTAAAGGATAAAATAATCATGCTTCTAGTTAATTTAATGTCTATGCTAGCCATGTTTATATTTCTGATAGCTACTGGTACGGAGGCGCATGTATTAGTACTTGTTTTGATATTTTGGTTACTTATTTTAACTGTATACATAGCTATACAGTATTATTATAAAAAGAAATACTTTGATAATTTGTTTCATACTGTTAATCAGCTTAAGCAAAAATATCTTATTGCCGAGATTATGGAAAAACCATATGATTTAGAAAATCTGCAATTTTATAATATACTGAAATCGGCTAATAAATCTATGATAGAAAATATAACTTCAATAAAAAATGAAAGAAAAGCTTACAAGGAATATATAGAAAGCTGGGTGCATGAAATTAAGACACCAATAGCCTCAATAAAGCTTATCTGTGAAAACAATAAGAATGATGTAATTAGAAGGATACTATCTGAACTTGAGAGCGTTGATAACTTTGTAGAACAAGTATTATTCTATGCTAGAAGTGAAAATGTTGAGAAGGATTATCTGATAAAAGAAACACAGCTTTCTAATTGTATAAATGCTGCCGTGGTGAAAAATAAGCAGCTGCTTTTAAGGAACGGCATCAGAATTGATGTTACTCAGAGTAAACTTACAGCATTTACTGACAGCAAGTGGATAGAATTCATCTTAAATCAGCTTATCATAAATGCGGTAAAGTACAGAAAGGAATGTAATGCAATTATTGAAATATTAGTTTCTGAAGAGGAAAAAGGTGTAGCTATATTTGTTAAAGATAATGGAGTTGGAATAGATGAAAGTGAGCTTCCAAGAGTGTTTGAAAAAGGTTTCACTGGTTCTAATGGGAGAAAAAATGATAAATCTACAGGGATAGGACTCTATTTATCTAAGAAATTGTGTGAAAAGCTAGGCATAGGGATATCGATAAGTTCAAAACTAAATGAATATACTTCGGTTAGATTATTTTTTCCTAAAGGAACGTTTGTAAAGATAAATTAATCCTTTTGGTGACTGTGAATTTCTATTTTTGATTATTCCTACGATATATTTTTATAGAAAAAAATATGTGAACCTAATGGAAAAATGATTATATAGTTTTCACGAAGAGATAAATAGAAGCTGCGTAGAAAATACTACTTTGAAAATTAATATGAAAGAAATTTGAAAAGAATCACTATATAAAATAATGTTCTTTAGATGCATAGAGGCGGTTTAAGTGGCGTGTAATCGTAGGAGGCATTTTCCGGGCGACGGAGATTATACGCCACTTTTTAATCTTAAGATTTTGTAAGATTATCGTAATCTAACTCTATACAACTATGTAAGAATTCTTTGTAGAATGTCATCAGAGGTGAAGAAAATGAATAATATATTGAAAATTGAGCACATAGAGAAATACTATGGGAATAAGGACAACATCACGAAAGCCATTGATGATATCAGCTTCGAGGTAGGTGAAGGAGAGTTTATAGGGGTTATGGGGGCTTCGGGCTCAGGAAAGACCACTATGCTAAACGTTATATCTACTATAGATGCTGTTAGTGCAGGCCATATATTCCTTAACGGAAAAGACATAACAGAAATAAAAGATAAGGATATTGCGAGGTTTAGAAGAGAAAATCTGGGATTCATATTTCAAGAGTTCAATTTATTAGATACATTAACTATACATGAAAATATAGCTTTAGCTCTTACGATAAATAGAGTGAAAGCGGAGAAAATCGATTCAAGGGTTTTAAAAATAGCAAAGCAATTAGGAATTGAAGAGATTCTAAACAAATTTCCATATCAAGTATCCGGAGGACAAAAGCAGCGCTGTGCCTGTGCTAGGGCTATAATAAATAATCCCAAACTAATTCTTGCGGACGAGCCTACTGGAGCCTTAGATTCAAGATCTGCTCAGATGCTTTTAGAGACCATAGTGAGCATGAACAAGCAGCTTAATGCTACTATTTTAATGGTAACCCATGATGCCTTTTCTGCCAGCTACTGTAAAAGAATATTGTTTTTAAAAGACGGAAAGCTATTTAATGAAATTTTTCGAGGAGAAAAATCGAGAAAGGAACTATTCAATGAAATACTGGATGTGATGGCTCTGCTTGGAGGTGATCTCTCCGATGTACGCTAAACTGGCATTAAGGAATGTAAAAAGATCAATTAAGGATTATGTTATTTACTTTATAACCTTGACCTTATGCGTTAGTTTGTTTTACGCTTTTGCTTCGTTATCAAGCTCTTATTATAGAAGTAATCTTCCAGATACATTTGATCTTACAACGATGTACAAATATATTCGGTATGCAGCGTTTTTTATAACTTCTATACTTATATTTTTGATTATATATGTTAATAATTATATGATTAGCAGAAGAAAAAAGGAGTTTGCAATACACACCATAATAGGGATGGAACAGAAGATCACTGTGCTGCTTTTCTTTATAGAAACCTTTGTTATGGGTATATTTTCAATTCTGGCAGGCGTCATTTTTGGCTCCTTGCTTTCACAGGTACTTACAGCTATAATTATGAGCTCTTTAAAACAACCCTATAACATCTATTTCTCCTTATACCCGGATACCATGTTGATAACACTGCTATTTTTTATACTTATTTTTGCACTAATAGGTATACTTAATGTAAGAACCATAAGAAAGTTAAAGATTATAGATATGCTTAATGATGGAAGAAAGACGGAAGTAGAGTTCAGAAGGAGCATATTGATGTATGTATCCTTCATAATATTATCAGTTCTATCGGTTAAAGTGGCGGTAATAGGTATAGATATGCTAAATAAGCTTAGAGAAACCAATAAGAATATAGCTCCAAATTTCTTTATATCTTCTATGATTATTACAGCATCAATTTTTATATTAATTAATATTATTTATGCTGGTTATGTAATTATGCATCCAAGCAAAAAGAATTATAGTATTTTAAATTTAATAGTTTTATTGCTTTCTATTGATTCAATGGCCGCAGTTATTTTTATACTGAAATCTCTTACCATAAGAACAAGTGGACTTGGAAATGAAAAACTTATTCTGGCTATAGCGGCAATTTTGTTTAGCACATACTCTATTTTTGGTTTATATTATTGCTTATCAAGTGTTTTGATATTTGTTAAGAATAGATTTACAAAGCTGAAATACAAACATGAAAATTTATTTCTTTTTGGACAGTTAACAGCTAAACTTAGAACTACGGCAAAAACTATGACAATCATAACGATAACATTATTGCTAGCAGTAGTAACATTAGTTATGGGAACTATAATGGCACAGTATATGCTTGGCTACCTTAGAATAAAAGCAACTTTTGATGTTCAGGTTATCAGCAGCTATGCAAATGGTGATAAACTTGATAATTTAACTGATGAAGACTATAGCTTTATATCAAAGTATATGGAAAAAGAAGGACATAAATTAAAGGATCATGTTCAAATAAGAATGTATTTTACTGATGATAAAGATTTTTATAAAAGAGAATGGAGAAAGTTTCCCATACTAGCTATGAAATTAAGTGACTATAATAAGCTGAGGAAGTTAGTTGGTCTTGAGAAAATATCTTTAGAAAACGGATGTTTTACAACTCAATGGGCGGCTACATTTAGCAAGGAAGAAATAAACAAGTTTCTCTCTAAAAATACTGTACTGAAAATTAAGAATACAAAGCTTAAGCTGCAGAATAAAAAATTCTATAAGGCTGGGCTTGGAGAATATATTTACAATAATCCATTTAACGAAGCAATTTTTATCCTTCCGGATAATGAGTGTAAGAAACTTACTGCAGCAAATACGTTTTATGCCGGTAATATGGAGGATACTCCAACCTATAAAGAAGCATTGAAAATTAATCAATATATTTATGATCATGTACAACAAAAGGATGCAAAGACTGGCAATTATACAAGAATACGCTTAAAGACACTGCAGACAAACGAATCAATGACGGGTGCCCTATCTACTAATCTTCTGTTAGTTTACGGGGGAGTAGTGCTGCTTGTAATCTGTTTTACAGTTTTGTCTCTCCAACAGCTTTCTGATTCTATGGAGCATAAGGATAGATTCAATGTATTGAGAAAGTTAGGAGTAGATGAGAGGAAAATAAGTAAACTAATTTTGAAGCAGATGGGCATATGGTTCGGAATTCCTGCTTTAGTTGCAGCAATATTCAGTGGAATCGTTATAAAAATCATAGTACAAGCTTTGTCATTACCTATTGAGGTCTATATTGGAAAGACAGCGATAATATTTTATGTAATAGCTACGGCAGCAGTAGTTTTTATAACTGCTTTGGTGTACTTTTCATTTACGGCCATAGTATTTAAGAGAAATATAGAAAGCTAGAAGCAAGTAAAGAGAGAAAAGAGAGAAGAGAAAAGTGAAGGAAGAAATTCTGCTAAGCAGAATTTCTGAAAATTTAAGTCTAATAATCAGCAGATAACTTTTTAAAAACTAAGACTATACCTATTACGTCCAAAGGATTATTAAAATAATTAGGAGTATCTATACGACCCAAATTCAGCATGGCTGAATTTTGATTGTATAGATACTCCTATGTTCAAGAGAACTTTCAATGTTAAGTAAATATTAGGTTAAAAAGAGATATGGTGTAATTACTTAATGAATGGATCAATCTTTGTAGTGCTACAACATTTCCTTTTTTATATTCTGAACTTTGCAACAAGTTTGGAAAGCGTATCTACACTAAAAATTTAACAAAGTTAAGAGCATATTGTAGATATTTGGCAGATAATTAACATAATATACTTAGAAATATAGTAAATGATTTAATATCGTTTTGAACAATTTATAAAAGTTGTGTTTGGTTTTTAACAAAGAATCACAATGAATGTAAATTGTTGTATAAAAACTCTTCCTAGTGTATCAGCATGCGAAAAGTAGAGAAAAAAGATGAATAAGCTATTATAGATAATTTAACTTCGTTGGAAACTTGATAAGGTAACAAACATGCAGAGATAATGTGATATTATATAAAAACCGTCTGGTGCTGAAGTACAGACGAGGGGTTTCCGGAAACGGAAAGTCCAATAAAAAATACTTCAAAAAATATGTTGACACAAGAAAATGAACGTGTTAATATATGAAAGCTGTCCGAAAACGAAGTAAAAAAACTTCGAAAAATGTCTTGACATTAAGAAATGGACATGCTAAGATGTAAAAGTCGCTTAACGACAGGTTGGTTAATACAATATGAGAATTAGCGATATTTAGTTCATAATTAAATGAACTTATGGTCTTTGAAAATTGAACAGAGGAAAAAGGTAAGACAAAGGAATTTGTTAAAATAAACCGGCAATTCTGAGAGATCTCGAAAGAGATACTTGAGATAAAGTAAGTAAGAGCAAGACAAACTTTTAAATTGAGAGTTTGATCCTGGCTCAGGACGAACGCTGGCGGCGTGCCTAACACATGCAAGTCGAGCGAGAGACTTCGGTTTCTAGCGGCGGACGGGTGAGTAACACGTGGGTAACCTGCCTCATAGAGGG
>NZ_MZGV01000027.1 GCF_002029235.1 Clostridium oryzae | reverse complement strand
CTTATATACAAATATCAAGATATCTTTTTTCTATTGTCTGACTTATCATTTTTTATATTTCTACTATGTTTCTTAAAGAATAATGTAATAATTGTTTTAATACTCTTCCTTTTCTATATCTTAATAAACTCAAATAGACCACAACTATAATCAGATATATTATTTATTTCATTACTTATCTCGTCTTTTAAGACTTTTTTTATTTTGCCTTCAGATATATATGAGAATTCTAATAATTCCATACAGGTAAATTCACTAATAAAAGTCAAAGGATTAAAAATTCTATGAGCATTGAAACAAACTTTATTTTCTTTTCCTATAGGTACACTTATGTACAATTTTCCTTTGGATTTAACCACTCTTTGAAATGCCTTAATTGCTTTAAAACATGCATCCGGATCTATCTCATCACCATACCTACCAAGTCCAAAATGTTCAATTACATGTAACGACGATAACGATTCTATTGAATCATCTGCAATTCCATTCATATTAGTTGCATCTGCACAAATAAATTGAATTCCATCAATATTATAATTTAGTGGACGTATATCTATTAGATTAACTTTATTCCTAAATACTAATAAATGTGAAATAAGTCCATCAATCCTTGAACCAACATCATAATGTTCTAACGGATTATTTTTTAATATCTTTTGTGCAGCCCAAATATCTTGATAAAAATAGTGACCGTCAATATAACCTGCTGATTCACTAATATCATTAGTAAATATATACAAGTTTTTTTTATCTATCTTAAAGTCATCTCTTTTATTCATCTTTTCATAAGTACCAATATTCTCTCTTATTTCCCTTATACTTAATCTTCTTTCATCAAATTTATACTGTAATATTCTATTCTCTTCGATGCTTAATGTGTACATAAGCTGTGATTTAATTTCATGATAAAAACTACTTACTATCAAGATAAAGTCAAAATCAAGATTTACTATATTATTTACTTCTATAAAATTACTATATTCTAAAGACTTAGCACTATTATTATCGGCACGCCCCACTATGTCATACTTTTTTTCTATATCTTTTTCAAATTTTTTATATAAACTACCTAATCCAAATATAACCACTTTTTTCTTATTCATACATTCTTCACGTCCATGTCAATAATTTTTTTATTACTTCCTTTACATAGAAAATTATTATATACTTCTTCTATTCCATATTTTAATTCAATCCGATATCTCCATCCTAATTTAGTCAAATTATTTACATCTAAAAGCTTTCTCTGTGTACCATCCAGTTTACTTGTATTGTACTGTATTCCTCCTTTATAACCAACAATTTCTTTTATCATCTCAGCTAAATTTTTTATACTAATTTCCCTACCAGTTCCAACATTAAAAAATTCATCACCATCATAGTTCTCCATCAAAAACACACATGCATCAGCCATATCATCTACATGTAAAAATTCCCTTAATGGTTTTCCAGTTCCCCATATTTCAACGTAGGGTAAATTTTTAGCTTTTGCTTCATGAAATTTTCTGATCAAAGCTGGCATTACATGTGATGTTTCCAAATCATAACTGTCGTTAGGACCATATAAATTTGTTGGCATTACGCTTATAAAATTATCTCCATATTGTTTTTTAAAAAACTGACACATCTTAAGTCCAGAAATCTTTGCTAATGCATAAGCTTCA
This sequence comes from Clostridium oryzae, assembly GCF_002029235.1. GTDB lineage: Bacteria > Bacillota > Clostridia > Clostridiales > Clostridiaceae > Clostridium_AE > Clostridium_AE oryzae. The sequence continues at coordinate 61,671 of NZ_MZGV01000027.1, read as the reverse complement.
TTTGTAGGCTCTAGATATCCTGATAAGAGATATTCCTCTTTTATGGGCTGAGGACAATTTTTAGGATATATGCATGAACTTCCTAAAAACAATAACTTCTTTGTTTTGAAATCATGAGCAGCTTTTATAACATTGCATTCAATCATTAGATTCTCATAAATAAAATCTGCAGGATACATATTATTAGCATTTATTCCTCCAACCTTCGCTGCTGCCAAAAAAATATACTCTGGTTTTTCTCCTTCAAAGAACTTCTTAACGTCACTCTGATTCGTCAGATCTAGTTCTTTATGACTTCTGCTTATTATATTTTCATAGCCTTTTTTCTTAAGATTCCTTATAATAGCAGATCCAACTAGACCATTGTGCCCTGCCACGTAGATTTTACTGTCCTTTTTCATCACTTGCATCTCCTAAAATATTTATTCATTTTCTATAATGAAATTAAATCTCACCTATATGTTTCCAATTCAATCCCACATATTTCTCTCAAATCTGACTTTATCATCATGCTAACTAATTCCTTAAAGCTTGTCTTAGGTTTCCAACCAAGTTTTTCTTTAGCTTTAGCTGCATCTCCCAATAATAGGTCCACTTCTGTAGGTCTGAAATACCTAGGACTTATATCAACTAATACCTTACCTGTTTTTATATCTATTCCTTTTTCATTTACTCCCTTTCCATACCATTTAATATCTATTCCAACCTCTCTAAAAGCAAGTTCCGCAAATTCTCTTACAGTATGAGTCTCACCGGTAGCAAGAACATAATCGTCAGGCTTGTCCTGCTGAAGCATAAGCCACATACCTTCTACATAGTCACCGGCAAATCCCCAATCCCGCTTTGCATCCATATTTCCTAGAGATACTTTGTCTTGAGTACCTTTTATTATGTTAGCTACGGCTCTGCTTATCTTTCTTGTTACAAAAGTTTCACCTCTTCTAGGAGATTCATGGTTAAATAGAATTCCGTTACAAGCGAAAATATCATAGGCTTCCCTATAATTTACTGTTACCCAGTATGCATATAGCTTAGCTACTGCATATGGGCTCCTCGGATAAAATGGAGTTTTCTCACTTTGTGGAGCTGTTCCTTCTAAACCGCCAAATAACTCTGACGTAGATGCCTGATAAAATTTCGATTTTATGCCCGTTTCTTTTATAGCATCTAATATTCTTAGAGTCCCGATAGCATCTGTTTCAGCAGTATATTCTGGCACTTCAAAGGACACCTGTACATGACTTTGCGCTCCCAAATTATATATTTCATCTGGTTCAACCTTCTCAATAATTCTATTTAAATTGCTGGAGTCTGTTAAATCTCCATGATGAAGAAATAAAGTTTTAGTGCCTATTTCAGGATTTTCAAATAAATGATCTATCCTTTTTGTATTAAAAGTACTAGCTCTTCTTATTATTCCATGAACTTCATATCCTTTGTCCAATAAAAATTCCGTAAGATATGAGCCATCCTGCCCTGTTATTCCTGTAATTAATGCCTTTTTCATTAAAAGTTCCTCCATTACCCTCTATCTAACATCTTCTTTGTTTCCTTAATATTCACAATATTTTCCTTTTTACCTATGAAGATTATATCATTTGTCTCAGCTACTAATATATCATTAAGCCCAACTACCACAATTGGTTTATTGCCTCCCATTATTATATTGTTGCTGCCTTCTATACACCTTATATTGCCAACACCAATATTATTATTTACATCCTTTTCTCTATATCTTTCAACTGATTTCCATGTACCTACATCATCCCATCCAAATTCTGCTGGAGCCACATATATATTTTCTGCTTTTTCCATAATGCCATAGTCTATAGATATATTGTCAACATCCATATATCTATCCCTAAGGACTTTTTGAAAATCTTCTTCTGCAATTTTGGATAATTGTTCTAAAATTTCATAAGTATTAGGTAGGTACTTTTGAATAAGTTTCAATATATTTTTAGTTTTCCATATGAACATTCCGCTATTCCATAAGTACTCGTGTTGCAGCATATATTGTTTAGCTCTATCTAATGTTGGTTTTTCAACAAATTTGTCCACTTTATAGAAATCTGAAAATAATATGCTTCCTGTTTTCAATTTCATATTAGCTTTTATGTAACCATAACCTATTTCAGGTCTATCAGGTTTTATTCCTATAGTTACAATGGCTTCTTGATTCTTCTTTACAAATTCACTAGAAGAAGCTATAACCTTTATAAATTTATCTTCTTCAGTTACCAAATGATCAGATGGCACTACTACCATTTCAGAATCTTCATAGAACTTATCTATAACAAGCGCCGAAAGTGCAATACAAGGAGCTGTATTTCTACCTATCGGTTCTACAATAATATTTCTCTCAGGCAAATCTGGAATTTGCTGTCTTAATAAATCCACGTATTTTTCCCCAGTAACTACAAATATTCTATCTATAGGAACTATTTTCTTCATTCTATTAACTGTCATCTGAATCATTGTATCTTTGCCTAAAAGATTCAAAAATTGCTTCGGTTTTTCATCTGTAGAAAGTGGCCAAAACCTTTCACCTTTGCCTCCAGCCATTATTAATACACAAAGCATAATATTCCTCCAAGCTATTATTCTACATACTTCCACCCCATAGGTGTCCCTCTCTTAATATCCATCCTTGCTTTCTTTCCAATCACATCTTTAATATACTTAGTCTCCATTCCAAATCCAGGTCTAATGCTTTTAACATTTTCTTCAGTAAATACTTCCCCAGCCTTTATATCCTTCACAGCAAAAAGACTCCTAGAATGTTCCCTACTCTTAATTTGTTTTTCAGTCAAATCATATGAAACTTTTCCCAAAGCTTTTTCAATATCACGTATACCATCTACCATTATTTTAAATTCTTCTGGTTCCATGGAAAAAGCTGAATCTGGTCCTCCATCACTTCTTCGGAGAGTAAAATGCTTTTCTACTATCTTAGCACCAAGTGCTGCTGCGCCAATAGATACAGCACTTCCCAATGTATGATCAGAAATTCCCACAGCGCAGCCAAAAACCTCCACCATGTTAGGTATAGTTTTTAAATTAGTCACTTCAAGAGGTGCCGGGTAAGCTGATGTACACTTTAGTAATGCCACTTTTTCATTGCCCATTCTCCTGCAGGCATCAATAGCCTCCTGTATGTCTCCCAGCCTTGCTATACCTGTTGACATTATTACCGGCTTTCCTTTTGATGCAATGTACTCTATAAACGGAATATCATTTATCTCAAAAGAAGCTATTTTATATGCAGGCACATCCATCTCCTCTAAAAAATCTACAGAAGTTGTATCAAATGGCGAAGAAAAACATATAAGACCTTCTTCTTCAGCTATCCTTTTAAGCTTAGGCTGCCAATCCCAAGGAGTGTAAGCTTTTTCATACAACTTATAGAGGGTTGTGCCATCCCATATAGTTCCTTGTTTTATCTGAAAATATTCATTATCACAATCTATTGTAATCGTATCCGGTCTATAAGTCTGAAGTTTTATAGCATCAGCTCCAGCCTCTTTTGCTGCTTTTATAGTCTCAACAGCCCTATCAAAATTCTGCAAATGATTTGCAGACATCTCCGCTATTATAAACACTGGTGAATTATCGCCTATAAGTCTATTTTCTATTTCAAAGCTTTTCTCCATAATTCCTCCAAATTTTATCTATTCTATTTATATATTATAATATTCGTACAAAGAAACTAAAAACTTAGTATATTAAAAAAACTTTTTTGTTATATTAAAGTACCTCTATAATATTTATATCTTATAATTCCACATATTCCAATATATATAATTAGTGTTATTTAAAAACGTAAAAAAAGAACATCAAAAACTGATTTTAACTGTCAGTTAATGACATTCGCACCTTATATATAAATTAATTATTTAATTTCGAAATTCAGCTCCGCTGAATTTCCACCTTCTCTTTTCTCTTTTCTCTCTTCTCTTTACTCTTGTCAAGCTCTTGTCAAGCTCTTCTTATGCTTTTTTCTGATTAATCTCACTATTAATTGCTGAAACTTCAGGATTTTCATCCAAATAACTAACTATATTACTAGCACTAACATATTCATCTTGAAAATGCTTACATATATTCTCTACCAATTGGAAATCTTCTTTAGTATCTACGCACAGTCTGTAATCCTTAGAAAATTTCTCATTTCCCTTCACATACCCAACATGATATTCTTTAGGATGTCTATACATATATAATGTAACATGTTCCTTGTAAGGAGCATACTCTTCAGTGTTTACATCTTTTACTTTGTTGTAAACTTCTAGCATTGCTTTGCTAGAGAACACTTCTACATCAAAGCCTCTAATAAAACTATCTGGCACGTCAAGCCTAACATAATCATTATCATTATAAAGGAAATTGGTAATTACATTATCGACAATTACTGGATCAATAAATGGGCAGTCACCTGTAACTCTAACTACAGCACATTGCTCGTCACCCATATACTTTTTTACTGTTTCTGCATATCTTTTAAGCACGTTGTCTTCATCACCTCGAAAGACATCAAAGCCTGCTTCACTAACTTCCCGAGCAAGCGGATCATCCTGCTTCTTATCAGAGGTTGCCAGCACCAATTTATCAATGTATCTGCTTTTGCTGAGCCTCTCCAATGTAAAAAGTACCATAGGCTTTCCGCCAAGTTTCTTAATAACCTTACCTGGCAGTCTTTCTGACCCCATCCTTGCCTGCACAACACATATAACCTTCAAAGTGATTCCCCCTTTAAATAATGTTCTATTTCCGTGAGATTTTTCATGTTTATATCAGCTTCATGCTCTCTATCTAGAAAAAGATTCCTATGGACTCCAATTTCTCTTATTATTCTAATAGTCTTAAATCCAGCTGCTCTGGCACCAATAAAATCCTTCTTCGGATTATCTCCCACATATACAGCTTCTGAACCCATTAAATCAAATTTACTAAGCAGCAGTTTAAATGCATAACTGCTTGGCTTCCAATTTTCGGCTCCGTGCTCATCAGTGACTACAATATAATCAACCAGCTGTTCCAGCTTTAACGCTTTTATTTTGTTACGCTGTACAAAAGCCATTCCATCAGTCACAATAGCGGTTTTATAGTTGGACTTCTTTAGGCTCTCAAGAACTTCTTCTGCATCAGAAAACAATTTAAGCGGTTCTTCATTGTTTCTATATACCTTAATTAGATATGCTATATCTTCCTGCAAATTATATTTCTTGCACAATTCATCAAATATCTTTCCTCGGCCTTTAGTGTTAAGAACCTCCATGCAGGAATCCAAAAGCTGTTCTTCATTTAAGTGATATTTAGCTGCAATATATTTAGATACAGCCTTAAAGCCGCCAATTACAAAAGTACTTTCGTCATACAAAGTATCATCTAAATCAAAAGCTATAAGTTTTATCATAATATGACCGCCTCATCGTACCTTAGCATAGTAATTTCGTTAAACTGCCCGATTACAGAATCAATAGGTTCACCTTTAACTAAACACTTAATGAAGTTACAATAATTTATACCGCTTGCAAAAGTTGCTGGAACACCGCCTCCAAACCTTGGATTAACTTCTATGAAATTTATGTTTTCCTGTCGATGTTCAGCTATGTTAACTATACATTGTATTGTTATAGGTCCAACAAACTTAGTTCTTTTACATAAACTAATAGTTTCAGCAATAATCCTCCTATGACATACTGTCCTGGTTTTTGCTACCTCACCAGCACGTACATCAAGCCTTATTCTAGGTACGGCAGAAACAACTTTTCCATTTAAATCGCAGAATACATCTATGGTATATTCTGTTCCTTTTGCAAAACTCTGAACTACAGGTTTCTCTACATAGTCAATAAAAAACCTCAATTCCTTCTCATTATTTATTTTAAAAACATTGCTGCTGCCCATACCATCCACAGGTTTAATTATGTAAGGATAGTTCATAACGTCACCGCTATTTATTTTCTTCAGTATCTCTTCGTCGGTAAACGTGTCGGGAGTAGGTATTTGATTACTCTTAAAGAAATTATAGGTACTCCATTTATCATTAAAGGTTTCAATAACTCTTTTATCACTTAATATTAATATTATTCCATGTTCTTCAAACCTTTTTCTGTTCTCGACTAAAAGCATAAATTCTGTTTCATACAGAGGAATAACAGCCTTTACTTGCTCCTTATCACAAATATCTATAAGACTGTCTACATATCCCTGCTGATTATATCTTGGTACTTCATAAAAGGCGTCTAAGAAATTTGCAGCAGCCACCAAGCTGCTGCAATCTACACCTATAACTCTGAATTCGCTTTTTAAATGCTTTATTAACTGCACTCTTTTTCCTACTGCTGTCAATAATATGTTCATAGTTCATTTCACCTGTTATATCAAATTTGCATTAAGTATAAGCTGCCTAACCTGCTCTTTAGTTAAGCTGTTCTGGTTATGGGAGGAATATGAGCCTGGTTCACAATGCGTATAATGCTGATACTTGCGTTCATAATAAGGCGCATTAAAGCTAACCGGTATAACTGCATACATTTCACCTAAATCATAGGCATACTTTGACTCTTCGTAGGTCATAAGCTCTTCATACATCTTTTCTCCTGCTCTAATGCCTATATGTTCTATCTTAACCTTTGCAGAATCTATATCATACTTCTTTCCAGTCTCCTCTACCACAACTTCAGCTAAATCACCAAGCTTTAAAACAGGCATTTTAAGTACAAAAAGTTCACCGCCTATGCCTATCTCTCCAGCTTTTAATGTCAGCTTCACTGCTTGATCTCTAGTCATCATAAACCTATCCATAGCACCGTCAGTGACAGTAATTCTTCTGTTCTCCACAACCTGACGCTTAAAGAGAGGTATTACAGAGCCTCTGGAGCCCATTACATTTCCAAATCTTACTGCTACAAATTTCATGTCTCTAGGACCTTTGCTGTAGTTTGCAGCCTGTACTAATTTTTCTGCCAGCATCTTTGTCGCTCCGTATGAATTTGTTGGATTAATAGCTTTATCACTGCTGGTAAATATTACTGTACTTACATCATTATACATAGCTGCCTTAACAACATTTTCCATGCCATTTACATTAGTCTTTATGGCTTCATCTGGATTATATTCACAGGAAGGCACATGTTTCATGGCAGCAAGATTAAATACTACATCAACATCAGCCATGGCTCTTTCTAGTCTATAATAATCTCTTACATCGCCTATTAAAAACCTCAGCTTATTAATACCTTTATCTCTATACTCATTTTGCATTACAAACTGTTTATATTCATCCCTGCTGAATATTCTTATTACCTTTGGATTGTGATTTTTTAAAAGCTCTTCTACTATTCCAGTACCTATCGTACCCGTACCGCCTATTATAAGTATATTTTTACCAGTGTAATATGTCATTGAATTCACCGCCTTAGTTAAATGTGTTCATACTGATCTTATCGTTCCATTTCTGTAATATTGGTGACAATTCATATTGAAAAAGATCTCCTAAAAGAATAAAGTCACTGTTTTCAAAAGCCTCAACCATTGAATTTAATACTTCATTTATTTCACTAGTATCTATTTTTTCTTTTTGGACATTCTCCGTTAGATTTATTGCCTTTATTGTAAGACTTAAATCATCTATGAAAACTCCAATATGGTTTGAAGCATCTGAATCTCTTCCTTCAGCAAAGTAGGTACTTATTTCTTCTGCTTTAGCTAAAAGGTAATTTATACTTTCTGATACAGTCATTAATAATTCAAATTTCTTATCCATTTAATACATCCTCCAGTATTTCAATATCTATATTTTCACAACCTGCAATATTTAGACCTTTACTGCAATTAATAAACCTTATATGTTCAGTTGTAGATATAGTTCTCTCTATCCATCGCTTTACAGAATAAAAAAAATTATTTGTATAAATTTTATCACCACTAACTGCTTCAGATAAAAAATCCCTACTATCTACTTGATGATAATGTTCCTTTCCGTATACTGTATTGTCCACATGTCTTTTTCCATTGATATATGCTAAATCCTGTCCTAAAAATATTACAGTTTTAGGTTTTCCTGCTATTGCTATTGATAAGGCAGCCGTAGCAACAGAATTTCCGCAATCTATTCTTATATCATTTATTTTATCGTAATTATAAAATATATATTTAGACCCTTTATAACTTTCTGCAGCTTTATATGAGGATGTATACAAAAAGCACATAGGTATATTAAATTTTTCAGTATCTAATCCATTTATTTGATTAAATACATGCTCTAATGGATCGGTGGAGCAAAACATACCAGGCTTTATATCGTTTTCTAAAAGCATCTTAAGAGGCGTACCCATAGTTATTATAAAAAAATTACCCGTTGCCGCTAACTCTTTCAGCTTATCTATACTCATATTAAGTGATGGCCCGCCTGCCACAATAATTACATTCTGATTTTTAAAATTATGCTCATTAAAAAACTGGTGCATCGTCTTAACGTTTTTTAATTTATTATTATTTTCACTATTAAAATCCAGCAATTCTTTATTCTTTAATTCTGTACTTTTTTCAGCCTCATACTCTAAAATAATTTCCGAAAATTTTTTTGCTGCTTCAGGTATCAATTCTAACGATGGCCTATAAATATAAAAACCATCACACTTGCTTACAGCCTCAGAAAAAGCTTCACAAAATTCTTTGCTGAAATCCCTTAAATGTATATCAACATTTTTCATATTAAAAAGCTGCTTTATAAACTTACTATTTTTTATTTCAGGTTCTTCATACAGCTCTTTTGACAGATCAAACACTGTTATATTAATTTTATCTCCAAACCTGTCTGCAAGAGCTTTTATATGATATCCAAGACCTAATCCATAAAAAACTACATTTAAAGTTTTTTCATTTGATTCAATATTAAGTCCATCTACATACTTTTCAGCTTCTTTTAAAGGATAATATAAACTATGAAGAAGTTTATTATTTACCTTTACTGTCAGCAGTGTTTCGTTATTTACAGTCTCCTTTGTAGAAAAAAATTGAATATTAAGACTGCGCATATTTCTCCTTCTCCTTTTTCATATCTTCTAGTAAATAATCCAGTTCTCCGAGTATAACATCTATCCCAGCTGCATACCCCTTGTATATACAAATATTTCTTGTAGCTATTCGAATTCCCTTATCACGTTCTGTTTCAAAATTTTTAGTCCTAGTTTCCTTATTTAATACTACACTTTTCATATACTCATATGCGCATAAGTTTATTAAATAGAGTATTTCTTCTTCCTTAGCATAAAGCAAATCAATATCATCCAGCTTCTTCAGTACAGAATTTATGTTTTTCTTTTTACAATCTTTATAGTATTGAAGAAGAATATCAGCATTTTTAACACCATCTAAAGCTTTATCCCTCATAGAAACCAGCTTGTCTCTGAATTGCTGCATCTTCTTTATTATACTGCTATAATCAGGCTCGACCTTTTCAGATAATATAGATAGAATTCTTTCTTTATCTCTGGTTTCATCTTCGCCGCTATTTGAATTAAAAAATTCTTCCAAACTCATAATTTCAGTTCCCTGAATTTTGGCTCCGCCTTCAGTACAATTTATAAACCTGATGTTGCTATTAGTTCTTATGAACATTTCAAACCATTTTCTGAATATAGAAAGACTTCTGCTGGTAAGTACTTTCTCTTCTACATTTCCTTCCACATAAAAAGCTTCAGCTCTATTTATAGAAGCTACCTGACCAATAAGTTTTTCATTGCTTGAGCTATCTGAATGATATTTGTTATCAGTATATGCTAGATCCTGTCCTACAAAAACGATATTTTTTGCTCCCATATAACCAGCAAGAGAAGAGCATAAATGGGCTACTGATCCGCCTACTGGCAAAGAATCAAATTTTACATTAAATATATAACTAAAGCTACTTATAAGATGGTTCAGAAAAAATATTTTCTTTCCTTTATATCTCTCAACCAAATGACTATTTAACTGCTCAAAGCATGCCATTGGTATGTTTTCTTCCATAACTGGTCCCATAAGCTGTTCCATTATTCCTCCTGGATCCACTGCACATACAAAATCTGGTCTTACTCCATTATCTAATAGTTCCTTTAAGCTTCTTGCAGCACATATTATTATAGCTTTATTCTGATATTTTTTTAAAACATTTATATTCTTTTTCAAGGATGGTCCAGAAGAGACTACCACAGCAGTAGTACCCTTAAACTTTTGGTAGAATTTGAAGGTCGGTACACTCCTAGCAATGGTCTTAATATTTTTAAAGTAATTATCCAGTACTTTATTCTTAAAAGTCAAATTTGTTTCAGCTGAAGCTATCATCATCTCCGTAACAAATTTTACAGTTCTAGCGGCCATATCTATTTCTTGCTGGTAAAGCTTATCATAGTTTGCATAAAAATTATAATATATATAATTAGGATAACTCCTATCGACTTCTTTTTCAAAAATATCAATTATTTGACTTTCATTAGAATAGGTGTTTATTAGTACTCTAGGATTGGTTAAAATCTTTCTTAAATCTCTTTCTTCACAAGCTGTTCTTATTATATTAATATCTGATTCCAATACAATTATTTTGTTATACTGACTTTTATTTAACAGTTCCTCTATATGATATCCAGTTCCAAAGCCTATTACAACATACATAGCATCTCCGTCTTCTAAATCGTAGCTTCGAAGAAACTTGTCTATAAGGCTCTTATTGTTGTATTTACTTCCAAGATAAATCTCTTTTCCATTTTTATTTACTTTTATTATCTTTTGTCCATCATTCGCTGTATCACATGAATAATTATCATTTCTATCTATATGTTTTAAATTTATGTTTCCTTTTTTTCTTAATAATTCTATATTATTTTCGAAAAAATTCATAGGTTTCCTCCAAAATTCATTTTATAAAAAAAGGACTAGATATAATCTAATCCTTTTTTCTAAGTTAAAGATAATTATCTTAACAAGGAAAGAACGTTCTGTGGAGTCTGGTTTGCTTGAGCAAGCATTGCCTGAGCAGCCTGAGTAAGAACATTGTTCTTGCTGTACTCCATCATTTCTTTAGCCATGTCAACATCTCTTACACGGCTTTCTGCTGCTTGTAAGTTTTCTGAAGCATTATCAAGGTTAGCGATAGTATGCTCCAATCTGTTCTGCCAAGCACCAAGCTGACTTCTCTGGCTGGATACCTGCTTAATTGCAGCATTAATTGTGGATATAGCCTTAGTTGCACTAGTATGACAGCTAACTGATATACCGTTAGTATCTGTAGCAGAAGTGGATATTGTAACACTTAATGCATTAGCACTCATGCTTTGAATGTGTATTGACATAGCTAATCCATTTGTAGCTGTAGCAGCATTTGAACCGATCTGGAATACAAGAGCCTTAGTTCCTGTAGCTAAACTACCATTAAGTAAGTTAGTTTCATTGAACTGAGTTGATTTTGATATTCTGTCTATTTCATCAACTAATGATTTAAGTTCTGTGTTTATAGCAGATCTATCAACTGTGTTGTTAGTATCATTAGCTGCCTGAGTAGCTAATTCTCTCATTCTTTGAAGTATGCTCTGAGTTTCATTTAAAGCACCTTCAGCAGTCTGGATTAATGAAATACCATCCTGTGAGTTTCTTGAAGCTTGATCAAGACCTCTGATCTGAGCTCTCATCTTTTCAGATATTGAAAGTCCAGCAGCGTCGTCTCCAGCTCTGTTGATTCTGTAACCAGAACTTAATTTCTCCATTGCCTTTGAAGTAGCACTGTTGTTGATTCCTAACATTCTGTTAGCGTTCATTGCACCTAAATTGTGTTGAATTACCATAATAAATTCCTCCTTGAATTTGTTTTGGACATCCTTGTCCACTTTTTGATATCTGTTAACCTATGTTGAGTCGGCCAACTCTATCACTTAATATATATAACAAGCCTTTTGGCTTATTAGCAAATTAGATTAACTAATATATTTATCGTAGCCGCATAAATACACTTTATAGTTTTTTTTATTTTTTTATAATTTTTTTTATAATTTTTTTGTTTATTAACTTAATGCTGATGAAAGCCAACTGCTTTGAGAGTTTAATTTGTTCATATTAGCTTCAAGCGTAGCAAACATGTTATAATATCGCTGCTGCTTCTCTGCAAAATTTTCCTTCATCAAAGTAATTTTCTTTTTCTGCTCAGTTATACTCTTACTCAGGTCATTGGTCACTTCCCATCTTGTATCTGTATAACCAGCTTTTTGAATAAGAGTACCATCAAAACCTACAACGCCATCAACAATTTTTCCGAATTTACGTATAATTCCTTTAGTATCATCGCTGCTTGAACCATTAAAACTATACTGAGAAAATAAGTCGAAAACTTGATCTGCTCTATTTTCTAAAGCATCCTTTAATTTACTTTCATCAATTTGAATTTTACCGCCATTTTTGTAGTCAGAAGTGGTAGTTATTCCTATCTGAGTATTGGTTAAACCTGCTCCTTTTACTGTACCGTAAACAGCTTCTCTTAAACTTGTAAGCATACCACTAAGCACAGTATCATTTCTAAGTATTCCCTTCTTAGCCTTCGTCTCCCATTTTGTTATCTGATCCTCTGTCATATCTTTTTTCTGGGCATCCGTAAGCGGCTGGTAATCACTATCCTTCTTCTCAGTTAGTTTCGTATTTATATCGCCTATAAGTGTGTTATAATCATCGAAAAAGGCCTTGATTTTTTTATAGGAATCATCTGCATTTGCTTTTACGCTTATATTAGATTGTCCATACATTGTTGTTGTCAGGGTTCCATCTGATGCTCTTGTAGTGTTATAAACAACTCCACCTTTTTCTGTTATACCTTCTTCAGTAATAGGCGGAACGAGTGTACTAGAAGAAGCTGAATCTGTCGGAGATGGACTCTGAAGATTATAAGTAACTCCATCTATTGTGAATTTATTGCTGCTTTCTGTCTTCTTTACAGGATTAGCCATCCCTGGTTCAGTAATATATACAACAGCATCATTACCATTACTAGTTGCTGCTCCACCAAATATACCTGCTGCAGTCCCTGAAATCTGCATCTCCGCTGTAAATCCAGTGTCCTTTGTTTCTAATGATAATTTTCCTGTAAGCTGACTATAATTAATATTCACATGATTTGTTAATGCATCATCACCGCTATATGTATTTTTTAGGCTATTTATAAAATCATCCATTGTCATAGTAGAGGTTACATTAACATTAAATGTCTTATCTCCTATTTTTATGGAAAGATCACCTGCCGTTAACGTACCAGATGTGTTTTCTACCTTAGCACCTGAAGCTAACTTCTCTATGGCTATACTGTATATTCCTTTAGCTGCACCAGGTAAAGTACTTGCTGAAATATATTTTGAATCATCATCACTTACACTAGCGGCCACACCATTAAAATTATTTGCATTAAGCATACTTGTGTCCGATGTAGCAGTAGCTGTATCCAGATATTTTTTATAAAAGTCTTTTAGCTTTGTAATAATATCTACATAAGCTTCCTGCTGCCATTCTGTGTACTGCTCATTCTGATTAGCCTTATCTAGCTTAGTCTGATCACCAGACATCATCTGCTCAACATATTTATCTGTATCTACTCCTGTTGCAAGTCCAGTCATTCTATTATAGCTTGTACTAGAACTTGTACTGCTTACACTACTCATTTTCCATTACCTCCTCAAATCCTTGTATTGAAAAAGCTTTTGATTGAATTAGAGCTATTATAATAACTCTTATTAGCAACTTTTCTTTCCTTAAGCTTTCTCAAATTTTCTCTCATTTCATCCTTTTTCTTATAAATTGCATCTTCAAGCTGTTTACTTTTATTTAATAACTGAAATTCTTCAGCTATCTTTCTAAATTCGTCCCCATCATAACCTAAAGCATCAATTTCATCTATTATATACTGTCTCTTCTGAAACAGACTATCTATTGCATCAGGCTGTTCATTATTTACTGCAGTTGTCAATTCTTCTGTCAGGTTTTTATACTGGAGTAACTTCTCTCTTAATGTACTATTATCCATCTCATCACTCCTTATAGTACTTTATCTCTATAAATTAAAAATTGCTATTCTATAAAGGGTTTCCAGATTTTGAAATTTCATAAGCCTGCTCCCAGGTATCTTTAATATTTTCAGCTAATGGCAGTATCTCGTTATCTATTATAGAAACATCTTTTTTTATATTAGCTTCTACAAGCTTTTTAATAATAAAATCATATACTTGCTTTAGACTAACTGCCCACTTGCCTGCACTCTTTTCATCTAACGATATCATAAGTTCATAATAGATGTTCTGAGCTTTTATCATATTTTCATGAGCAACCTTTACATTTTTGTCTAATATACCTTGTCTGGCTATTTTAATAAACTTAACTGCACCTTCTACTAGCATAAGTAACAACTGTTCCTTTGAAGCATAATTAACACTATTCTTTTTATATACACTGTATGGATTATTCAATGCCATATTTACCCTCCTAATTGATTAACCGCAGCACGGTTATATTAATGGAACGCTAGCTTAAGTTGTCAATAAAAATCCCCTTATTTTCTTCCAACCCCATGGCTGTGCTTTCCTTCTCGGCCTGTACTTTTACAGTTTCTATCTTTACTGCATCTATATTTATCTTTTTTTTAGAATACTTTTCTATGCTGAATTTTTTCTTTTCCTGTTTTTTGTTCTTTTTAAATTCTTTTTCCTTTTGTTGATTATTATTATCGATGACTATGTTTTGTTTTGTATGTACTTTACCAGAACTGGTTTCATCATTTACTTTTTGGCGTAAATTCGTATCTATTCTGTTAACCCAAAACTCCATAAAATCACCACCTAAAACAAACTTTTTTAGCGTTTATGCTTTTTCATCTACTAGGACTCCCGCTAGCTCACACATTTTAGCAATCATCTCAAGAACCTTTTTGGGAGGTATCTCTTTTACTATCTCTTCTGTTTTGTTGTCAACTATCTTTACAATTATTTGGTTAAAGTCTTTCTGAACTTCATACTCAAGATGTGTTTTACTGCTCTCTATAAACTTGTTTAGTTTATCTACAGCATTTTTTACATCTTTTTCTTTTATATTCTGTTGATTTTCTCCATTTTTATTATCATTCTGTTCCTCAACGCTGGCAGATTGAGAAACAGTTTCATTTGTAACAGCTACTCCTATCTGAGGAGTTCCTCCTTGAACATTTCCAATAACATCCATGTTATCACCTCTTATTTTTTAGAGTTTTTAGAATTTTTGCATCAAACTCCGTGGCTGTCTTATTTTCTTCTCCTATTTCTTTATAAAGTTCTTTTCTTAAAATGCTTATATCCTTCGGAGCATTTATTGCAAGCTTAACCGAACCATCATCTACCTTTACCACCGTAACCTCAATATTGTCACCTATTAATACTGTTTCACCTTTTTTTCTAGCAATAACTAACATGATATCATACCTTAAACATAGGATGCTTTATAGCATACTTATCATTATTTAATATTATTTGCTGACCAAGTTTATTTTTTATATTTATAATTAACGGTGCTCTAAGGTTAACAGTAATTTTTTTAGGCTGGGAATGCAGGTTTACAGTGTTATAAATGAATACATCTTTAGCATCTGATATTTTTAATTGACTAACGACATTCTCAGGAATATCCACTTCATAGTTTTCCAGTATTTCAAAGGGAGATATGACTATAAGACCTATATTCATGTCTTCTATTGAATGTAGAATCTGAAAGCTCTCATTATCTTCAACAGGAAATAGTATATATTTTTTTAAGTTTTCAAAACCTGGAAGACCTTTATCAAATAATATAATGTCTTCTTCTGAATAGTGTCTAACACCATGATATTTAGTTTTAGCTTCCATTTTTCCTCCAATTTTAGCCTATATAGTCTAACAATGTAGGCTGTATAACTTTTGCACTTGTCTGCAAAGAAGCCTGATATACTGTCTGCATTGTTGCATATTTCATTGTTGTCTCAGTTATATCTATGTCCTCTGTTGAACTTAATACTGCCTTCATATTATCATTTTCTGCTTCGTTTCTAGTCTTAGCAGTTTCCATTCTGTTTTCTTTTGCACCAACAGAAGCCCTTACAGAGAGGATGTTGTTTATTGAATCCTTAACACTTTGCAGCGTGTCTCCAAGTATAGCATCCTTTGCCTGATTTTGTGTATCTTTACCGCCGCTAACTACAGTACCTTTTGGTATTACAGCTCCTGATTTTACTACTGAATTTTTAGGTATCGTTTTTCCTGCAGGTATGGAATCTCCCGCATGATAAACAGATCCATCCGTTGTAGTCACAGCGCTTCCATTCCATGTCATGCTGCTACTTAATGTCATATCTGCTGTTAAGGTTAAATCGCTGGATGTTGCTGTGGTTCCATCTGCAACAATATTTCCATCAAGGTTTGCTGTAATGGTTTTAAACATATCCATAATATTTCTTGCAGTACCCTTATCCGAATTGAAACTTACTATATCAGTTACTGGCACATTGTAATCGACTGTAACTCCTGTACTAACTTCAACGGACATTCTGCTCTGAAGCTGAGTCTTTTGATCAGCTGCAGAAATCGGTTGATCTCCTGAAACTGGCAGAATATTATAATTAATCTGTGTATTTCCCTGAGCGTCAGTAGTGTACGTAGTTGGCTTTGTATCTACCCTGCTGCCCCCAAATACATATCGTCCGCTGTAGTTTGTATTCATAATCTGAGAGAACTCTTCTACTTTTTGGTTTACCTCATCTTTTATAGCCTTCATTTCATTACTGCCATAAGCCGCATTTCCTGCTGCAACCATAAGTTCATTTATTCTCTGCAATACATTTCCCGCATCATTCAAGGCTGTATCAGTTGTTTCCTGCCAGTTTTTCAACGAAGTGATATTTGAATTATACTGCTCGTTAGCTCCTATGTCTGCATACAACTGCATAATTCTTGCTGCTTTAAAAGGATCATCGGAAGGTTTCCTTATTTGCTTGCCTGATGTCATTTGCTGCTGTAATGTCTGAAGATTGTTTAAATTAACCTGCATATCATTAAGAAAATTATTTGAAAGCATTTTATTAGTAATTCTCATATTTTCACCTCTTTAAACATAAATTATTTCTTAAGTCCATTTACTACTACATCCAATAGCTCATCTACCGTGGATATGATTTTAGCACTAGCTGAGTATGCATGCTGGTATTGAATCAAGTTTGACATTTCTTCATCTAAAGAAACCCCTGAAGTTGACGCTCTGTTTTGTTCAAAAATATTAAGCAGAGATTTCTGGTGATTAACCTGACTTGTTGCACTTTGTGATTGAGTTCCTAAAGCATCTACAAGATCCTTAAGAAATTTAGGTACTGTGGTACCATCGGCATTATTATTAAGTCTGCCGTCACTATCAAAGCCTTTACCGTTAACTAAATCTTTTCTTGTATTTATTGAACCGCCAATATTCTGCACCATAAGGAGAGCATCCTTGATATCCGATACAGCAGTGGCAACCTTGCCGTCTCCCTTACCGTCAGCATTAGTACCTTTATTAACCTTTATTTTCATTGG
Source organism: Clostridium oryzae (assembly GCF_002029235.1). Taxonomy (GTDB): domain Bacteria; phylum Bacillota; class Clostridia; order Clostridiales; family Clostridiaceae; genus Clostridium_AE; species Clostridium_AE oryzae. Next base: position 44,092 of record NZ_MZGV01000027.1, on the reverse strand, counting down.
ATCTTCAATTAATTCTTTATTGACAGAAATATTCTCAGCTGTAATAGCATCCTCAGCTGTTGTATCAGCATAATAGCCATCCTTTAGTACATCTTTACCTGAGGTGGTGTCATATTCTGCTTTAGAATTATTGACAAATATCGGAGGAGTCTTTTTACCATCATCAATTTTGTCACTTCCACTCTCAACAGCATTTACAGACCATGCTAAAGCCTTTGCCACATTATTTAGCTTTGTTAAGTACTTATCCACATTGCCTTTTATTTCACTGTATCCTTTAAGCTCTCCTGTTCTAGGCTTAAATACATATAAATCACTGTAACTAACAGTACCTGAAAGAGCTGAACCATCAGTATTTTTAATAGCATTACCATCTAAATCAGTAACAATGACTCTATTATTTTCTAACTCTTCCTTTTCTGAAGCAGACATATTAACTTTAATAGATTTCAATGTATGGGCGCCTGTTTTATCTCCATTTTCATAATAGGATACCTCATAGCAGCCGGCTATATCGTGACCGTCACTATCCTTTGCCTGAGTTATAGTATTCACATAAGATAGCCTTTTCTCATCTTTTGTATCGGTAGCATTTATTAATTTAGGCTGATAAACTGTTCCGCCTGATGGTGCTTTTCCACCATCATCTATTGCTAACAGATTAATAGAACTGTAATCATCCTTATCGATAGTAATACCAAACTCTTGGCTAAGATCATCCAGCAGTACATCTCTTTTGTCCAATAAATCATTAGCTGTCTCTCCAGCCTGAGTTACTCTCCTTATTTGCTGGTTTATCTGATCTAAATCATTTAGTTTCTGATTTACGCTAAAGACAGTAGATTGAATAAGACCATCCGTGTTATTCTTTATATCACTAATGTTCTTATATGTACTTCTGATATCATTAGCTACTGTAGCTGCCTGCTCAATTACAACAGTTCTTGCACTTGAACTTTCAGGAGTTGTAGAAAGCTCACTCCAGTTACCGAAGAATGTGGTAAAATCCTTTGAAAGCGCATCCTCGCTTGGTTCATCAAACGCTCCTTCAATTTCTGAAAAAGCTTTTTGCTGTACGAGATTTTCACCATACACTGAATTTGCCTGTCTAACCTGATAATCTACAAATTCATCTCTGACTCTGTTAATTTTATTTATTTCAGAGCCTGTTCCAAGCTGACCTGCAGATACAGCATTATTCATGGACGGCATTCCTTCCGGTCTTGTGGCAACGATCTGTGCCCTCTGTCTTGTGTACCCATCAGTATTTGCATTGGCTACGTTATGGTTTGTGACATCAATAGCTCCCTGCTGAGTAGTCAAGCCTCTTACTCCTGTATTTAATGTTGAAAATAATCCTGACAATTAAAACACCTCTTTACCTTTTCATTTTTCCATAAGAATTATAAACTTTAGTATTTCTATCAGGGTTTATAAACATAAGCATTTTACTACTAAAAGACAACCCCTGTTTAATCAGCTGCTCATTATTCTCTTTCTGTATTTTTAATAAATTTACCAGTCTTCTAACCTTTCTGAAGTTATCATCAATGTCTTCTCTTTCTGATGCGTCTACTGCCTTCTGCAATGTTGTACCTTTTACCAGTCCTCTTCTCTCCAGTTCAGTAGTAGCAATACTTTTATTGGCTGCATTAATTTTATCTGTAATACTCTCTAAACCAAAAACATCATTTTTTAGTAATAGTACATATTGTTCTTCCAATAGTTGAAGTAAATTTTCTAAAGCATCTTTTTCTTTAATTAATACCTCATTTAATTGATTGTAGTCCATTAAACGTCTCTCCCCTTAATAATATCTATCATTTTTTGAGCTACAAGTTTTGCATCAGGTTTATAGGTGCCGCTGCTTACTGCTTCTCTGAGCTTTTCAATATGTGCTTCAGATACATCACCTTTTAATCCAGCAGACATAGTATTTAAATTTCTACCTACATTAGAAATCTCTATAGTATCTTCACCCACATTGGTTTTGGGTTTTACATTATTAGTTTTGTTCTTAGTGTAAAGTTCTATTATGTTGTTTGTTCCTATTCCGTCTATTTTCATTTAAATAACCTCCTAGCATTTCAATCCATATAAAATGCACCAGCGAAATGCCCTATAAGCCCTTGTATTTATTTGAGCTTTAGATACGCATCATTTATATCTATTATCGGTTATGCCAACTTAAAGTTTATAGTTAACAGAAAAAAAGTTCTTTGAAATACAAGTTAAACACTGCACTTAAGAAGAGTCATTCATTTAATAATTAAGAATGAAGAATTAGGAATCACTTATGAAATTCTGCTGCGTAGAATTTCTGCCTTCATTCCTAATTCCTCATTTTACATTTCAAATTAAAAAATGTGTGCATAATCGAAAGATATTAGCACACATTTTTATTATTTACCTAAACTCTTAATTTTATCCGAATTACTGATTATATTGGTTATTCTAACTCCAAAATTTTCATCTACAACTACAACTTCACCAAAGGCAACCCGCTTACCATTAACAAGAATTTCTACTGGTTCTTCAGCTAGTTTATCAAGTTCAATAAGTGAACCGGTTCCAAGAGCAAGTATGTCACCAATACTCTTTTTAGCCTTACCCAGCACTACTGATATCTCTAATGGTACATCTAGAATTAAATCTATATTTCTAGGCTGGCCTGATGATTTGCTTCCGCCAAGCGGCTGAAAATCTGCTCTATGAACTTCCACAGCAGGATGACTTTCTATTGGTTTCTCCTGAACAGGCGGTACATAATCATTTTGCGGTGCTGCTTGTACAGTTCTCTGTGGTTCAGAAGCTGACTGAGCTTTAGACGCTGCAGGCTGATTATCAGGAACATCCTGTCCCATCATTATGCCGACTATTTTCTTAGCTGTTTCAACTGGAAGAAGCTGCATTATATTGCTGTCTACTAAATCCCCTATATTGAGCTTAAATGATACTTTTACAATCTTCTCATCGCCATCAATGTCCGCAACCTGCATATTCTCATTATCATTCCAAATCATTGAAGTTGGAGGCGATATATTAACTTCTCTCGTAAGCATTGTCGCCATTGATGTAGCCGCTGAACCCATCATTTGGTTCATAGCTTCGGATACTGCACTCTGCTCTAATTCTGATATCTCATTAGTCTGAACCTTGCCGTCTCCACCCATCATTAAGTTAGCAATGACCGCAGCATCAGGTATTCTCATCACAAGCAGATTCTTACCTACTATACCTTCTGTGAATTTAATCTCTAATGCTATATTAGGAACCTCAAAGGTATTCTTAAGTTCATTTATCGTAGTCACAGATACCACTGGCGTAGTAATATTAACTTGTTGATTTATTATTTGAGATAAGGCCGTTGAAGCCGATCCCATAGATATATTTCCTATCTCTCCAAGCAAATCCTTTTCTATGTCAGTAATAATTTCTTCTTGAACTTGAGGTTCATCAGCAGCAGAGCCGCCACCATTTAATAGTGAATCTATTTCTTCTTGAGAAAGAAATCCATTACTCATAATTTTCCACATCCTTATCTATAATATCTAATATTTCAACCCCTCTGCTTTTGCCAATAATTCCTGGTTTAGAATAATAAACCTCATCATCTTCAACTTTCAGTTTTACTGCACTGGATACCTTATTATCCAACGTAATAATATCACCCTTACCTAATTTAAGAAAATCCTCTACAGTCAAATTTGTCTTTCCAAGAACAGCTGTAAGGTTTATATCAACTATATGAAGTCTATCCTTAAGCTTTTCTCTAGATTCATTAAGTATATTATCGTCTGACTGCTGAAACCAATATTGTATAACCAACTTATCCAGTATCTTTTCAATACTTAAATATGGTATACATATATTAATTAAAGAATTATTTCTCCCTATCTCTACAGAAAAAGTAATAAGAGCGACTGGCTCCGTAGGTGCTAAAGTCTGATTCAGTGCAGGATTTGTTTCTATTCCTTCAATTTCAGGCTCAACTGGCAATATTTCATCCCAAGCAAGCTTAAGATTTGATATTATTCCCTCGTTAACCTGCCTAATAATGTTTTTATCTATATCACTAAATTCCTTAAGTTTGAAATTTCTTTCACCATCTCCGCCAAGAAGAAGGTCTATTACCTGATAAACAAACTGAGGACTTGTTTCAAATAATATAGATGCACTAAGAGGCGGCATTCTAAATATCGTTAATATCGTAGGGTTAGATACAGAATGTATAAATTCTTCATAAGTTATCTGTTCAATGGACTCAATATTAACTTTTACATTCACTCTTACCTGTGCACTCAAGTAGTTTGAAATTATTCTAGCAAAATTATCATGAATCAACTCCAGTGTTCTCAAATGATCTTTAGAAAACTTTTGAGGACTTTTAAAATCATACACTTTTATTTTCTGTTTTTCTTCATCTTTAGCAATCTCATCAGGCTGTAATTCTCCAGACGACAGGGCAGATAAAAGGGCATCTATTTCATTTTGAGATAATACTTCTGCCATAAATTTCCCTCATTTCATTGCTAATTTAAATTAAAACCATCTATATCAATAAAAGTTACGATCTTATCAGAAAAATTAATAACTCCTTTGATATATGATTTATTTTTCTCATCCTGTACCTTTTCTATTTTTTTGTCTTCTATTTCCAATACTTCACTTACATTATCTACTGCAATACCAACAAGTTCATCCTTCATATCAAGAATAATAACACTCTCTTTAGGTTTGTCACTTGTATGAGTATCCAGCAGAACCTCTATGTCTAATAATGATATCACGTTACCTCTTAGATTTATAAGCCCTTTTATATATTTAGGAGCTTTAGGAACCTTAGTTATTACCATGGCATCATTAATGCTCTGCACCTTAGAGGTTTCTACTGCAAACTGTTCATCATTAAGATCGAAAACAATAATCTGCATATTCTCTCCTCCATTTAATCAATCTAAATTAGCCTAAAACTTTATTGATAGCTTCTAGTACTCTATCTGCTTGGAATGGCTTAACAATAAAATCTCTAGCACCTGCTCTTATGGCATCCATTACCATTGACTGCTGTCCCATGGCACTGCACATAATAACTTTTGCAGCAGGATCAAATGCCTTTATCTGCTTAACTGCTTCTATACCATCCATATCCGGCATAGTTATGTCCATAGTAACTACATCTGGTTTTTCCTTTTTGAATATCTCTACTGCTTTAATACCATTGTTTGCTTCTCCAACTACTTCAAATCCATTTTTTTCTAATATGTCCTTTATCATCATCCTCATAAAAGCCGCATCGTCAACTATTAAAACCTTTGCCATTTTATATCCTCCTTGAAATACTTATTTGTGTACATACAAATTTATTTTTATCAAATTGTTTATAAAAGTTATCCTACACCCAGTGCCTTTAAGATCTTCTCTAAGGAGCCAGGCTTAGGAACATAATAAAAATGTCCACCTATATTTTCGTAATCTTCATTTAAAAATATAGTTTCTATGTCTAATACATAGTCATCAAATTGCTCTGATTCAATAAACGTAGTAGATAAAATTGCACCGAGCATATCTTGTGTTATCGCAGGTACCGAAGGCGTTATCGACAGCTGGGTAAAATTGCCTATAGCGTTCATATATGTGGCTGAAATTATATTACCAATTTCACATAGTGCAGATTCACCAAGTTCATCAATACTCTCTACCTTATTATCGGTAAGTAGTTCCACAACATTAACCGCAGCTTTATAATCAAATGTAAATAAAATATTACCTGGTGTATCTCCAAGTACCCTAATAATAACACCTATAACTACTTCTTCACTAGATACTCTATCGAATACCTCCTGAAAAGGAATTATATTTACAGAGGGCACTGTCATATCAACTTTTTTACTTATGAGCTGAGATAGTGCTGTTGCTGCATTGCCCGCACCTATATTTCCTACTTCCGCAAGAGCATCAAGCTGCATAGCAGAAAATTCATTACTTTCCATATTCCCCCTCCTTTACACAAGTCTAACTAATCATCCTATCAAAGCTCCTGCATCCAGTATAAGGGTTACTAGCCCATCTCCAAGTATTGTAGCTCCGATATATGTCTTTAAGTCTTTTAAACTTCTTCCTAGTGGCTTTATTACTATTTCTTGCTGTCCTAAAAGAGAATCCACAAGAAGTCCAGTAGTTTTTTCGCCTACTTGTACAATAACTATATATTTATTTTTATTTGTATCACTTTCTAGAGCAAGAGCTTTATTTACTCTTATTAGAGGTATTACATTATTTCTATATACTATTACCTCTTTATTGTTTGTCTTCTTAACCATTTCTTCTTTAAAATCTATTACTCTATCTACATAGCCTAAAGATATAGCCATAGTTTCAGTTCCAACTTTAACAAGCAGTGCCTGAATAATTTGCAGTGTAAGAGGAAGTTTTATTATAAATGAAGAGCCTTTTCCTTCTTCGCTTATAACATCCACAGTACCTCCAAGTGAACTTATCTTTGTCTTAACAACATCCATCCCAACACCTCTGCCTGAGATGTCTGTAACTTTTTCACTAGTACTGAAGCCTTGAGCAAATATAAGGTTCTTAATATCACTATCTGTCATGCCATCTGTGTTAATTCCAACTTTTTCTGCTTTTGCTTTTACCTTCTCTACATTAATTCCAGCACCATCATCTTCAACCCTTATTACTGCCTTAGTACCTTCTTGGTAAGCTATAAGCTTAATGGTACCTACTGGATTCTTACCTTGCTGGGTTCTTACATCTTTCTTTTCTACACCATGATCAGCAGCATTTCTGATCAAATGGATAAGTGGTTCTCCTATTTCATCGATAACAGTCCTATCAAGTTCTGTATCTGCTCCTTGAATGACAAAGTTTATCTCCTTGTCCAATTCAACAGAAAGGTCTCTTATCATTCTAGGGAATCTATTAAATACAATATCCAAAGGCAGCATTCTTATCTTCATAACTAAATCTTGAAGATCTGAAGTAGTTCTTGCCACTTGCTCCAGTGTCTCATTTAAGTCTGTCAACTTATAATTTAAACTAATCTGCTCTAATCTAGTTCTATGGATAACAAGTTCTGATACCATGTTCATAAACTTATCAAGTCTTTCGAGATCTACCCTTACAGACTGATGAGCTTTCTTATGAGCAGGCTCTTTATTTTCTTGTTTCTTAGCTGGTTTATTATCTTTTGCAGCCGGAGCTGCTTTTGGTTTAGCTTTACTTGTGTCAGCAGGCTTTTCCTCTTTTTTCTTTTCAGCAACTTGCATCTTTGATAATTCGATTTCTTTAATCTCAACGCTTTCGATTTCGGCGATACTCTTTACATTTTCTTCAACAGATTCAATATCGTTTGGAGATACATATACAAGAAGAATCTCAAAATCAAATTCCTCATTTTCAAGTTCCTGCGTAGAAGGGATAGATTTAATTATTTCACCATTCTCTTCCAGAGTCTTGAAAAGCAAAAATGCTCTTGCTGATTTTAATATTGTAGTTTTAGATAAGTTGACCTTTATCTCATAGGCATTATAGCCTCTATAATTTGCCTCTTTTACTATATTTAGATCATAAGCGTTAAGCTGAAGCTGTTCCAAGGAAGTGGCTGGACTCTGCTGAGTCTTGCTGCTTTTTTCTGCTTCCTTTGCTTCAACCTTTTGCTCTATTTGAGCATCAGATTTGCTCTCAACCACTGCTTCCAGTGAGTTCATTATCTCTGTAATATCTGCCTGTTCACCATTACCATCTTCAATACTGTGAACCATAGTTTCTAATGTATCAAGACACTGAAAAAGAACTGTTACAACATTTTGTGTTACCGTTAGTTCTCCATCCCTAAATTTAGTAAGAACATCCTCCATTTTATGGGTTAATTCCGCCATGTGACTGAATCCCATTGTAGCAGCCATACCTTTTATTGTGTGAGCCACTCTGAATATCTCATTAAGTTTATTTTTATCCTCAGGATTCTGTTCAAGTTCCAATAGGGACTCATTAAGTGTTTGTAAATTATCCATTGATTCCTCAAGAAACATAGACATATATTGTTCTGTATCCATATTGTTTTCCTCCTAACCCTATATCTTTCTGTACATAAATGTAGAAGCTTTTTCAAAGTTAAAATCTTTGTAGTTGTAGATACTTTCAGTTGCACCTACGAAAAGCATTCCTCCTTTTTTCAGTGAGTTTTGAAATTTAGTATAAATAGCATTTTTCACATCTTGATTGAAATATATAACTACATTTCTGCATACGATTAAGTCAAACTCTTTTTCATAGCTATCAAGAATCAAGTCGTGTTTCTTAAATTTCACCATTTTTTTTAATTTTTCATCCACTTTATATTTATTTTCTTGTTTTGTAAAATATTTATTTAAATATTGTGGTTTAACATTTTTAATATCTGTTGCATCATAAATTCCTTGTTCTGCCCTAGCAAGAATAGTCGAATCAATATCTGTTGCAATAATACTATGTCTTCCATTAGGGTCTATTTCATTAAGCAATATAGCTATTGAATATGGTTCTGCACCTATAGAACAAGCTGCACTCCAAATTTTCAGGCTTCTATTTTTAGGAATAAGTTCTGTTTGTAATTTTTCACTCAATTCCTCAAATATTTCCGGATTCCTAAAGAATTCTGTTACATTTATAGTTATGAAATCTAGGAATCTCTGCCTTTGAGCACTATCTTTCTTTAAAAGTACCATGTATTCATCTAAATTTGGTACACCAACCCTAGACATGAGACTGCTTATTCTCCTATGCAATTGGTTAGGCTTGTACGCTGATAAATTTATTCCAAACTCTTTCAATGCCCATTTTTCAAAGTATTCAAAGTCCATAAGCTCCTCCATTAACTAGTAACTATTCTTATTATTTCATTTGGAACTTTATTAAGTGGTACAACCTCGTCCACCATACCTGTTTCAAATGCTGCCTTAGGCATTCCATAAATTGTACATGTGGACTCATCTTCAGATATTGTAAAGCCTCCATTTTTCTTTATCTCTACAGTACCAGCAGCTCCATCTTTGCCCATACCTGTAAGTACAACACTCATTAGTGTATTTTTATAAACATGGGAAGCAGAAATAAATAGTTTATCAACTGCAGGTCTTACTCCCCATATTGCAGGTTCCTTATTTAAATGTATCTTTTTATCGGAAGACACCTCCATATGATATCCTCCTGGTGCAATATAAACAGTATTTTTTAAAATGCTTTGCCCATCTTCAGCCTCCAGCACATTCAACTTACTATTAGTATTTAATCTTTCAGCAAAAGCCTTTGTAAAACCTGCCGGCATATGTTGAACTACAAGTATTGGAATTCCTAATTCCTTTGGCAAAGCAGTTATTACTGAATATAATGCTTTAGGACCTCCTGTAGAAGCCCCCATAACTAATGCTTCTATCCTTTTCTTTTCATAAGCTTCTTTGTTTTTAGCTTCAAATCTATTTACTGCATTATGCCCTAGTTTTACTTTTTCAGTTAACGGAACATTTTGTGCTGCTCCCTCGTAGGCTAACCTTATTTTAGTAGTCATCATTTCTCTCAATTTATCAAAATTAAACTTCATATTCCCTGATGGTTTAGCTATAAAATCAATCGCTCCATAATGCAGACATTCCATTGTAAGTTTTGTGTCTGCCTCTGAAACACCGCTTAACACAATAACGGGTAATGAAATACCTTTTGCCCTCAATTCCTTAAGCACCTCTATTCCGTCCATTATAGGCATATGTATATCAAGAGTGATTACATCCGGCTTATCAGAATTTAGTTTTTCCATAAACTCTTTGCCGTTTCTTGCAATACTCACAACTTCCATATGGGGATCACTGTTAATAGTATCTAAAATAATTTTTCTCATTAGTGCGGAATCTTCAACTACCATAACTCTGATAATATTCATCTTAATCACCCCATTAGATCTCTTTAATTGGCATTCCTACAGTTCGAATCATCACCTTTCCAGTTTCAACATCAAGTATCATAGTTCTTCCCCTATTTCCTCCTGTATCCTCTGAAAGCATTTTGATATTTTCTTTGCCGAGAGCCACTTTGACTGCTGCTGCATTTCTGCTCCCGATATCCATAGTCATCTTTTTATCAGAAAAATTAAACATTGAAGCGCCGCCAGCAATTTTGGATTTCATGTTTATTCTTTTGGCACCCATTTTTTCTAACTTTTCAATTAAAATAGGTATTGCCAGATCAGCAAATTTATATGGGTTAGTTACATTATTAAATTGCGTGCTATCAGGAAGCATTATATGCGCCAAGCCTCCGAGTTTTAAGCTAAAATCATATATAGCTATACCAATACACGAACCTAAACCGACAGTTATTATCTTTCCAGGACAGGTAGTAACATTTAAATCAGCTATTCCTACTTTTATCTCTTTAGTTTCCATATCTATCACTGCATTAACTCTTCTTTTTCTTCATCTGTTAAAATTGAACCCATATTTAAGAATATTAGTATTTTGTTTTCGAATTTTATGAGTCCTTTGATATATCTTCTTGAAATTCCTGAAATAGATTCCTTTGGTAACTCTATACTGCTTTCTAATACATCTTTAACTTCAGATACTAAATCTACAATAATTCCGACACTATCTTGTTCATTTTCACCCTTAACTACTATAATCTTTTTATCATTTGCTCCGGAATTTTCAGGGAGCTTAAAACGCTTAGCTAAATTGACTACTGCTAATATATGCCCTTCATGATTTATTACTCCTTCAGTAAATGAAGGAGTATCTGGAAGTTTAGTTGGTTTTTCATAGCCAATAATCCTTTCAACCTCGCCTATATCTGCTGCATAATATTCATCATTTACTGTAAAAACTAATATTTTTATTTCTTTATCCAATTTTAGTCCTCCTACAAATTAAATTTATCTACAGCCAAATCTCCTTCTTTATCTAAATATGCATGCAATTCTCTACATGGCATGTCCACAACAAACTCGCGAGTTCCAACTATAAGTCTAGTGTTCTGATAAACTGTAGAAGCCCAAATATTACCGGTCTTCTCAACTTGCAGAACAGTTGTAACTCCTGCAGAACTTCCTACAGTTTTGCATCTAATTTGATTTCCTGCCGTTAGAGTACCTCCTCTGGCAATTGCTCGCTCATCAGTAAACTGTATGCTGTTATACGCTGAAATGTTAGATACGTATTCACCATTTCCTGTGATTATAACATCTCCAGAGCTTGATACTGTACTGTCTTGACTATAAGCTATCTCAACTACAACAGGTATTATAGCCTCTTTATTGAGACTATCAAGCTTTTCATCTATCTTCTGCAAAAGTACATCAAATTCAGACACATGTTTTATTGATAATGGTCCAAGTCCAATTAGTTTTTGTTTGATAAAATTTACAATGCCATTACTCTGTCCATTGCTTTCATCATAGGAATAATCATTTATAATTTGAATGCACGTCCTAAGAATAGTTCTAAACTTACTATCGATAAGAAGTTTAATTATTTCACCATCCTGCTTTTCAGTACCAAGTAATTTATGGTCTTTAATTTCATTAAGAGCTAACTCTATATTTTTTAATGTCTCCTTAAGAAGTGAAAGATCTTTTATCCTTCGTTGAACTATTACATCCGCCCCTCCCGCAGTTACATTAGAAGCTATAATATTTCCTTTTATGTACACATTTCCATCGGCCCTAACCTTAGCACCATTGATGTTTTTAGATATCGTTACATTATTTCCGGCTTCAACCACCATACCTTCCTGCACATCCCCAGTTATGTTTACATCTCCAACAAATTTGACGTTTCCGTTTTTGATATCTACATCACCGGTAACTTCATGTACTTCGTTAACACTCAATACTCCATTTCTGGTAGAAGGTTTTCCGTTTACAAGAGACATTACAGCGTTTTCTCCCTTTGGAATGCAGCCCTTTCCTGTCTTCAAAGGTTTTCGTTTTCCTTGTATTTTAGGTATCTTATTACCATAAACATCAATGCCGTCTTGTCCAGTTTCTCCAGGTATATGCTCTGCAATAATAGCACCTTTTTCCACTGAATCGATGGAATTCATATTCTTATAATCTACTCTATCATTTAAGCTATCATCATTTGTTTTTACAGCACTGCTCTTGAATAGATATTTAATTTCATCATCAGTGTCATCGATCTTCTCTACGCCTTTAGCTATAAGCAATGCACCTTTTGTTCCTTCCACAGCTTTTGATATATTTTCTTGTATTATACCATATTTTACGCCTAAATTACTAAGTTCTTGTTTAATTTCTTCCTCAGTAAATTTATCCGGATAATTTTCCTCTAATACTTCTTTTTCTAACAATAATTTGTTTCTTTTTTCTACGTCCTTAAGCTTATAAAGTGTCTCCGGCTTATATTCTACATCTACATATGCTTCTATTTTATCGTCAGTTATTTTAACGTTCAAATATCTCTTAGCCTGGGTTTTGTCAATGATGCATTCTATATCATCATTTCCTTTAACTTCCATCTGCCTTTTAACTTCTTCGCCATTGACCATAAGTATCATTCCTTCTGAAGGAATTACAACTGGAGGCCTTCCATTATGAGCTGCATTTTTTACAAATATCTTTCCGTTATTAACCCATACACTCCCATCATTCTCCCCAAGAGTGTTTGTTTCTTCCGTTTTTACAGTTTCTTCATCTGAAGCTTCTACGGATATAACATAGGTTTTTTTAAAAAAACCTTTTTTCTCCACTACTGTATATTTTAATTCGTCTTTAGAAATTTTCAATTCTTCGACAGCCTGATTTATACATTTCTCCAAAGAATCACCTTTATAATATTTCACAGACATAGAACTATACCTCTCTATTCATTTTTATACATTAAGTATAACATATCAGTGATTTTTTTAATATAATTATACTTATTTTTTAATCAACTATTACCTAGCTGTTTATTTATCGTAATTATTTTTAATATCTTTACCAAATAATTCATAAAATCTAAAAAAAGCAATAAATACTCAATAATAATTAAGGAAAAGTGCTGAATTTTTGAAGCTATATAGTCAAATTTCAGCACTTTTAATTCTGTATTACTCAATTATTAACCGGCTTTCACTTTTAACTATTCGCTTTATAGTTTTTCAGATCTTCTGTCATCTTCTGCTCATAGCCTTTCATTAATTCCTTTACAAGACTATTCTCTGCAGATGAAAATAACTGATCATCTACTTTATTTATCGGAAGAATTTGCGGAGAAGTACCAGTTATAAAAAGCCCGTCTAATTTTTCAATATCGCTATAATGCAATTTTTCTTCAGCAAATTCAAATTTCTTGCTGTTAATTATATCTATTACAACGCTCCTTGTAACTCCAGGCAGAACAGTTTCAAGAGGTGCAGTTATAATCTTTTTATCCAATAGCATAAAAATATTTGATCTGCTTCCTTCTGTTATAAAGCCATTATTATCAACCAATATTGCTTCATAAACTTTCTTCTCAGCTATCTTATCATTTACTTTTCTCCTAAAATCTAAACTTACTACCTTAGCATTAGGATTTTCACGTTCACCGTGGTACAATATTGTGTTTACTCCATTCCTATACATATCCTGTGTTGGATAGCTGTGTTTTATAAAGAATAAATACACATTTTCAGTCTTTCCATAATTAAATATAAGTTTCACGTTGCCTTGATCAACTTTTTCTTTTGCTATGAGCCTTTCTATTTCTGAGGCGATTTGAGATGGAGCTTCCAGCATAATTTTATTTACTAATTTCACAGAGTTACGAAGCCTATCCATATGCTGGCTCATAAAAAGGGGAATACCATTAACTATTCTGATCACCTCATAAACATTCTTGTCCTTGCTCATATCTTCGTTTTCAAAATTCTGCTGTGCCACTAGCTGTCCATTCTTGATGTAAAATTTACTAAAACATTCACTCATAAACCAACTCTTCTTTCTATATATCTCCGGTGAGCAAAATACAATAGTTCATCGAAGTTTATATTATTATTTTAATTATTTCCAATTTAGTATTCCTATACCACTGTAGGAGTCCTTACCTTTTCCGTTTTTAAAATTTATGAGAAATGATTTTCCTGCAAGTCTAAGCAGCGGAAGATCAGATAAGGAGTCCGAAAACATAAAAGAATTTTTATAGTCAACCTCTATACCATTACTCTCTAAATAACTTTTTAATCGTATAACTTTTTCCTGGCCTTTACAATTCTCTCCTACTATACGACTGGTATATATTCCGTTGTCTACCTTATATCTCGTTCCTATTATCATATCTACTTCTTTTATTTCATATAGTGTCTTAAGATAAAATTCAGGGGAAGCCGATATTAGATACACATCATAACCTTCATACTTTAATTGCTTAAGCATTTCTATTCCGTCTTTATATAGTATATTTTTTATTCGTTTCTCATAAAATTCTTGAACTATTTGATCCATTTCTTCTTCGGTTATTCCTTGTATAAATGACATAAATGATTCTTTAAAAAGCTTTAAATTTCTATCTTTAACGAGATACAATAAAGAAGCTTTTGTCGTTGCAGGTACATTCTTTATGTATTTAATGTTTCTTTTTAGCATAAATTTATAAAATTCTATCATAGTTTCTTTACTTGTAAGGGTATAGTCCACATCAAACATCGCTAGTTTTTTCATATCTTTCCTACCTTGCATCCTAAATTATGTAAATTAAAAAAGAGGACAATATATATTGTCCTCTAGAGAATAAAGTCTAATCCTCTTTAGAAAGAGTTTCCTCATAGTATGCTGTAACTTCGTCAAATTCTTCATCGTCAGGGACAACAAGTTCTCCTTCTTCGCCTTCACCAACTACCTTAAATAAGTAGATTGAACCATCATCTGGATTTTGAACTAAAACGTATTCGTTATCTTTATATTCAAACCCATCGACAACTTCGCAGTGTACAACGTTTCCTTCCTCATCTTCCAAGTCAACTACGATGGGACCATGTTCATGCTCTTCTCCGCAGCCACAGCCACAACCGCAATCATCATGATGATGCTCATGTTCATGTTCGCCACAACCACATGCTTCATCACCACAGCCGCAGCCATTTAACAATTCTTTATCCATTAGCATTTCGTATCCTACGTGCTTGCACTAAGATACGATTCACCTCCTTTTCTTTTCATGTTTTAATTTTAACCTTATTCCTCAAATAAGTAAAGAAAAAAGAGTAAAGAGAAAAGAGTTAAGAGTAAAGAGAAAAGTTTTGGAAGAAATTCAGCTGTGCTGAATTTCATTGGATTTTTATTATATCTCTACATATAATAAAGAAACTCTTTCTTTATTTGAAAACAACTTTATTATAAAAAGCTGCTTTTTAATGTAAGTAAATCAATTAGCCGAAATTCTGCTCGACAAGCAGAATTTCTTCCTTCACTTTACTCTTTTCTCTTGATACTTTATTCTTTACTCTCCCTTAGTATTCCCTTTATTTTATCCGTTAATATGGATAATACTGCCTCATTCATACCGCCCATGGGAACGATTATATCAGCTTTTTTCTTACTAGGTTCAACAAATGCTTCATGCATAGGTCTCACTGTATTTAAATACTGATCTATTACTGACTGAACATCCCTTCCTCTTTCCTGAATGTCCCTTTTCATCCTTCTTATAAATCGCAGATCCGCATCTGTATCAACAAATATTTTCATATCCATTAAATTCATTAATTCCTGATTTTCAAATATAAGTATACCTTCAACTATAATTACTTTTCTAGGCTCTTCAGTTATTCTCTCTTTTAACCTTAAATGCTCTACAAAAGAATATACAGGTCTCTCAATAGGTTTAAATTGTTTTAATTCTCTAAGCTGTTCAATCATAAAAGCAGTGTCAAAAGAATCCGGATGATCATAATTTAATTTAGTCCTTTTTTCAAAACTTAATTTATCAAACGACTTATAATAATTATCCTGGCTTAACAGGATTATTTCGTCTTCGAATCCTTCTTTTAGTCTGGCAGCCAGCGTTGTTTTGCCGGACCCAGTACCACCAGCTATGCCTATTACAAAAGCTTGTTTCATCTTTAACTTTACCCACCTTTTCTAAAGTCCTATTGTTTATGCATTATTTTTCTCTACTGGTAATAATAAAATATATTTAAAATAATAGCAAGGCTTTTTAAGAGTAAAGAGAAAAGAGTTAAGAGAAAAGTGAAGGTGGAAATCGCCTCCTTTCGAAGCCTATTTCATTATAGGGATAGTGTACTTTATTTTGTTTACGTTTTGTGATTTAGGTTATTTGCTCAGATATAACTACGTTTATAAAAGATTAGTTAATAAAAATGCTGTTGCTTCAACAAATCTCTGTAACGAAAAAGCTATAAACAAAGAGAACGTACTCAGACTTGTGCAAACAAATCCAAGTACGTTCCTGCAACTTTCTTTAATTTAAAAGTATCTTTCTTTTAAAAAAACTACTTTCTAATTGAACTAAATAAATTAACCGAAATTCTGCCCGCAAGCAGAATTTCTTCCTTCTCTTTACTCTTTTCTCTCTTCTCTTTACTCTTATTTGTTTCTGCTAAATTTGAACTGTTTTAAAGGCCTTGTATTAAAATGGTACGGATACGTAGCAATTACTACATTATTGTATTTCAAAAGAGCTTCTCTCAATACAAACCCCGTATGGTTATGAAGCAATCCGCCAAGCCACTGGTGAGTTATAAATTCTGGAAGAACTACTGTAATTTTCTCACTATCCGATGAAGCCTTTACTATAGCTCCTATATAACTTATGAGCGGTCCAACTATGGCTCTGTAGCTAGAATATTTTGATACCAGCAGTATGTCTGTATCCATCTTATGCCATCTCTTTTCAAGCTTTTCTATAGCATCCTTATCTGGAGATACATTCAATGCTATAACATCCGGTGAAATACTTCTAGCATATTTAAGAGCATTTACTGTAGCCTTATTTATACTTGCTATCGGCACTACAACAACATGGTTGTATTCTGTATTTAATTTTATTTCAGGAAGTTCACTGCCTGAAATTTTAAGGCATTCTGCTACATAATTATAATGGCTCTTTATCAATATCATAAATGCAACTAATACCGGTATAAGAATACTTACTATCCAAGCACCTTCACCAAATTTTACTTTGACTATTACGCAGGTAGTTATAAACGTAATAATTGCTCCTATTCCGTTAATAGCTATTCCTTTTTTCCATCCTTTAGCTTTAGACTTCCTCCAATGAATTACCATGCTTGTCTGAGCTAAAACGAAGGATAAAAACACTCCAACTGAATATAGCGGAATAAGTCTATGTGTGTCCCCTTGAAATATCAAAGTTAATATTATAGCTACACCAGCTAAAAATATTATACCAGCTGAAAAACTTAGCCTTTTTCCCCTTACCGTAAACTGTCTTGGAGCATATCCATCTTTTCCTATTATATACATTAACATTGGAAAACCAGTAAAAGCAGTATTACATGCCATTATAAGTATTACGGCTGTTGTGTACTGAATTACATAAAACATAAATTTATAACCGCCAAAAACTCCGTAAGCTATCTGTGCAAGCACGGTGGTATTTTGATTATATATAGGATGATAGAAATTAGCTAAAAGCGAAGTACCGCCAAAAATCACAAATATTAAGCAAGTTAATATAAGCATTACCTTGGTAGCATTTTTAGCACTTGGTTCTTTAAAATTCGGTACCGAGTTACTTACAGCCTCAAGTCCAGTTAATGCTGTACAACCAGATGAAAACGCCTTAAGTATTAAGAATAAACTCAAATCACTGCCAGGGCCTAGTGTTGCCTTAAGCATTGGGTCTGGTGCTCCATACATAGCATATTTGATAATACCGAATATTATCATAAATAACATACTAAAAATAAATAAATACGTAGGAATACTAAAAATCTTAGAAGATTCACTAACACCTCTTAAATTTAATATACACAATAAAATTATTAACCCAACAACAAACGGTACTTTATACTGCATCAAGTTTGGATAAGCCGATATAATCGCTGCCACACCAGAACTTGCACTTACTGCTACAGTCATAATATAATCTATAAGCAGCGCAGCTCCAGCCACCAATCCAGGCAGAATACCAATATTCTGCTTCGTAACCACATAGGCTCCGCCGCCGCCTGGAAATTCCTTTATTATTTGTATATATGACGTGGTGAGCACAAGCAAAAGGCCTATAATTGCCAGTGATACATATCCTAGCCAATGATATGAAGCTACTCCTAATGCAGGGAGAAGTACAATCAAAATTTCCTCAGCGGCATAGGCTACAGATGATACCGAGTCACTAGTCATAATAGCCAGTCCAAATGGTACATTGTACTTTTCATGCGATTTCATTTCATTTGCTAAGGGCTCACCCGTAAGTAAATTAAAAAATTTTTCTATCATTATGTATGCGTCCTTTCTGTATTCTTCTACATATGAATAAATAACTGCGGGTAATTAAATTAGTATCAAGTCCGATTAAAATATTTTTGTCAAATAATATTAATGTTCAAATCCGCTATTTATCCACAATTTGTTTAAGCATAGATATAATTTTATCCGATTTACAAATATTTTCAATGTCTAATTATTCATATTTTATACATAATTTAATTCACTAATTGTTGTGTATTCGTATTCATTAATAGCTATACTTTATTTAATACAGTTATCTTGGACATGCTATGTTCTTCCATTTTTTTTTGCTAAATTGTAAACAGGGCTAGTAATTAGGAATGAGGGGTTACGGTTAAAATCTTAGAAATTCTGAACAGTAGAATTTCGTCCTTCTCTTTTCTCTATACTCTCTACTCTTTTCTCTTTTCTAGTTCCTCATTTAAAAAAGCTGTTTACCGAAAATTATCGATAAACAGCTTTTTATATCAGCAGCTATAAATTACTTTCCAGCTAACTTCTTGTAACCTTCAAGTCTTTCCATAGCATCTTTCTTAGTCTTTTCAAATAAAGCATCTGCAGCTTCTGGGAATGCCTTAGCAAGTGAAGAGTATCTTACTTCTCCCATTAAGAATTCTTTAAAGTCTGCTGTTGGCTCTTTAGAATCAAGAACAAATGGGTTCTTTCCAGTTCCTCTTAATTCTGGGTTGTATCTGTACATCTGCCAATATCCGCATGCAGCAGCTCTCTTAGCTTCTTCTTGGCTGTTACCCATACCAATCTTTAATCCGTGGTTTATGCATGGAGCATAACCAATGATTAAGGATGGACCGTGGTAAGCTTCAGCTTCTGATATTGCTTTAAGAACCTGGTTCTTATCAGCTCCCATATTAACCTGTGCAACATATACATAGCCATAGGACATAGCCATCATTCCAAGGTCTTTCTTCTTAGTCTTCTTACCACTTGCAGCAAACTTAGCTACTGCAGCAGTTGGAGTAGATTTAGAAGACTGTCCGCCTGTGTTGGAGTAAACTTCTGTATCAAATACAAATATGTTTACATCTTCTCCTGATGCAAGTACATGGTCAACTCCACCGTATCCGATATCGTATGCCCATCCATCTCCTCCGAAGATCCAGTTTGATCTCTTAACGAAGTAGTCTTTTTCAGCTAATATTTCTTTAGCTATAGCACTTCCGGATTTCTCTAGAGCCGCAACTAACTTCTCTGCTCTTTCTCTAGTTCCTTCTCCTTCGTCCTTGTTGTCTAACCACTCTTGAAGAGCATCTTTAGCAGCATCTCCTGCAGCTATAGCAGCTTTAGCTTTTTCAGCTAATCTCTCTCTGATAGCACTAACTCCAGTGAACATTCCTAATCCATATTCAGCATTATCTTCGAATAAAGAGTTAGCCCAAGCTGGACCTTGTCCCTTCTGATTAACTGTATATGGAGTTGAAGGTGCTGAACCTCCCCAAATTGATGAACATCCAGTTGCGTTAGCAATCATCATTCTGTCACCAAATAACTGAGTTATAACTTTTGCATATGGAGTTTCTCCACAACCTGCACAAGCACCTGAGAACTCAAGTAATGGTGTTTCAAATTGGCTGCCTTTAACTGTATTTTTGTTCATTGGGTTCTTCTTAGTTTTAACATCGTAAACTAAGTAATCCCATGGATCTAACTGATCGTATTGTGATTCTTGTGGTTTCATAACTAATGCTTTTCCTGGTGCAGGACAAACCTGAGCACAGTTTCCGCATCCTGAACAATCAAGTGGACTTACACCCATTGAGAAGAATAATGGTGCTTCAGTCTTTAATGCCTTAGCAGCAACAACTTTAGTCCCTGCTGGAGCAGCATTCTTTTCAGCCTCAGTTAATAAGATTGGTCTTATAGCAGCATGAGGACATGCTAAAGAACATTGATTACACTGAATACACTTGTCCATATCCCATTCAGGAACATTTACTGCAATACCTCTCTTTTCGAAAGCTGCAGTGCCTGGTTCGAATGTACCATCTTCCATTCCTGCAAATGCTGATACTGGAAGAGCATCTCCTTCTTGTCTGTTCATTGGGATAACTATATCTTTTACAAATTTTGAAGCATGTTTGATTTCTGCAGGAGCTTCATCCTTTGCATTCTTCCAAGCTTCTGGAATCTTGATTTCAACTATAGCTTCAACACCTTTATCGATAGCTGCGTTGTTCATGTTAACAACTTTTTCACCCTTCTTACCATAAGAAGTTACAACAGCATCTTTTAAGTATTTTATAGCATCTTCTAATGGAATTATCTTAGCTAGTTTAAAGAATGCAGACTGCATTATCATGTTGATTCTTCCGCCAAGACCGATTTCCTGAGCTATTCCAACTGCATTTATTATATAGAACTTGATGTTGTTATTAGCAAGGAATCTCTTGTAAGCTGCAGGTAATTTTTCTTCTAACTCTTCTGGACTCCAGATAGTGTTAAGTAAGAAAGTTGAACCTGGCTTCAATCCATCAAGTACGTTGTATTTGTGGATATATGATTGATTTGAGCAAGAAACGAAATCTGCTTTGTTGATTAAATATGGTGACTTGATTGCTTTCTTACCAAATCTTAAGTGAGAAACTGTTATTCCTCCTGATTTCTTTGAATCATAGAAGAAGTATCCTTGAGCATACATATCTGTATGGTCTCCGATTATCTTAATAGCACTCTTGTTTGCTCCAACAGTACCATCTGATCCTAATCCCCAGAACTTACAAGCTGTAGTTCCTTCTGGAGTAGCATCTATATCTTCATGAACTTCTAATGAAGTATTTGTAACATCATCTTTAATTCCAATTGTGAAACCATTTTTAGGCTCAGCTTTTGCTAAGTTTTCATAAACTGCAGCAATATGACCTGGATTTGGATCTTTTGAACCTAAACCAAATCTTCCACCAATAACAATTGGTGCATCTGCTTTACCGAAGAATGCATTTCTAATATCTAAGTATAATGGTTCTCCAGCTGATCCTGGCTCTTTAGTCTTATCTAAAACAGCAATCTTCTTAACTGTCTTAGGAATAGCTGCTAACAATTTTTCATTTGAGAATGGTCTGAATAATCTTACTTTAACAACACCGACTTTTTGTCCATGTGCATTTAAGTAATCAACTGTTTCTTCAGCAACATCTGTTACTGAACCCATAGCTACGATTACTCTGTCTGCATCTGGTGCACCATAGTAATCGAAACAATGATACTCTCTGCCAGTTAATTTAGTAATTTCAGCCATGTAATCTTCAACTACATCTGGTAATTCATCATAGAATTTGTTAACAGATTCTCTTTCCTGGAAGTAGATATCAGCATTCTGAGCTGTTCCTCTAGTTACAGGATGATCTGGATTTAATGCTCTTGCTCTGAAAGCTTTAACAGCATCCCAGTCAACTAATTTAGCAAGTTCATCATATTCAAGGACTTCAATCTTTTGAATTTCATGAGAAGTTCTGAATCCATCAAAGAAGTTTAAGAATGGAGTTCTTGTCTTAATAGCTGTTAAATGAGCTACTGCTGCTAAATCCATAACTTCTTGAACTGATCCTTCTGCTAGCATTGCAAAACCAGTTTGTCTTGCTGCCATAACGTCTTGATGATCTCCAAATATATTTAGTGATGAAGTAGCTAATGCTCTAGCTGATACATGGAATACTCCTGGTAATCTTTCACCAGCAATTTTATACATATTTGGTATCATTAATAATAAACCTTGTGAAGCTGTGTATGTAGTTGTTAAAGCTCCAGCTTGTAGTGAACCGTGAACTGCGCCTGCAGCTCCAGCTTCTGATTGCATTTCTACAACTTTTACAGGTTGTCCAAATATATTTTTTCTTCCCTGTGCTACCCATTCATCTACATGTTCTGCCATTGGAGATGATGGTGTGATCGGATATATTGCAGTAACTTCAGTAAATGCATAAGATATATGAGCTGCTGCAGTATTACCGTCCATTGTCTTCATTTTTCTCATTGAAGAATACCTTCTTTCTAAGATTTTTAATTGATACTGTTAAATTATTATGGTTTTCTTATTGTAACCAATTTATAATATACCATAAAATTTGAATATATAACAGAATTTTTGCACATATTGTAGAATGTTTGTCCATATTATTTCAATAACAAAACATATCTAATTTTCACTAAGGAAAAACGTGAAATCACGTTCTTCCTTAGCAAAAGGTTCAAATGATATGCAAAAAATTCTATAAACCATTCAGCATAAAGCTAAATGGAATCTACCAATAATTTGCCTAGCTTCTTTGCTTCTTCAAGCTGCTGCTCAGTTGGTGTTTCCTTTACTGCCAGTTTACCGACAACATTAAATCCAAAGTCTTTCATTTTGGCTTCCCAATCTCTAATAAACTTTCCTTCATCCCATCCATAGGAACCGAAAAGTACTATTGGTTTACCATCATTAGGCAAGAGTTTGAATTTATCCACAAAAGGTTCCATCTCCTGTTGCTCTATCTGATTATTATCCATAGACGGACTCCCAAATGCTATGGCATCACAATCTTTTACTTCTCTGAAGTTAGCATCTGAAACCTGTTCAATATTAACTTCTGCTCCAGCTCCCTTAGCACCTTTAGCTACAGCATCAGCAAGAGCTTCTACATTTCCCCACTGAGTCCAATATATTACGCTTATTTTTTTCATAAAATCACCTCGCTATAATATATTCTTACCCAGCCTAACTACAATTATAAACTAATTTTATTTTTTTTCAATATTACTTATATGCTGTTTTAAATAAAAAATTCTATTTTTCAGCTATTTATTTGTCATTGTGTTATATTTTCTTACTATTTTGAAATAATACAGTTTTAAATTATCTTATATAGTTTTGATATTATTCTTTATATATACTAGATTATAATACACTTGCACATATTCTGTATTAAGATTTAATTCTAGCTGTAATATAACCATTAAAGAAACACTATTATGATTTTTGTATAACACCTTATAAAATCACTTCACTTGGCTCATAATTACATCGACGATTTTATCCACAGCGTTTTCAATACCGCTGTCATTCATTTTTGCTATAAACTTTCCTCTATTTAAGTACAATTCTTCAATATAACTCATTAACTTTTCTTCAGTTAATTCTTCCTCTTCCAGTACCACGCTGAAGCCTCTGTTTTTAAATGAATTAGCATTTAATATCTGATCGCCTCTGCTAGATTTTCTTGACAGCGGTATAAGTAAATTAGGTTTTTTAAGAGCAAGAAGTTCGTATATTACATTTGCGCCTGCTCTTGATACTACAATATCTGCACATGCTAAAAGATCTGGAAGCTCATCGCTGATATATTCAAACTGTCTGTAACCTTCTGAAGTTATACTGCTGTCAAGGTTCCCTTTTCCACATATATGGATAACCTGATACTTTTCTAATATTTGATTTATATTCTTTCTTATAGCGTCATTTATGACTTTTGATCCAAGACTGCCGCCTATTATCAAAAGTATAGGTCTGCTTTTATCAAAACCGCAAAATCTCATTCCCTTTATTCTGCTGCCTTCAAGCAGTTCTTTTCTTATAGGTGTTCCTGTCAGCACTCCTTTATCTTTATTTATATGTTGAAGAGTTTCAGGAAAAGTCACACATATTTTAGAACAGTAGGGCAGTGATATTTTATTCGCGAGTCCTGGAGTCATATCTGATTCATGAGATACCACTGGGACTCCATTAAAAAATGCCCCCATTACTACGGGAACACTTACAAATCCTCCCTTTGAAAACACCACATCCGGCTTTTCTCTTTTGATTATGCTTTTTGCTTCGAATATTCCCTTAATAACCTTAAATGGATCTGTAAAATTCTTAACATCAAAATATCTTCTTAATTTTCCACTAGAAATAGCATGATATTTTATGTTTTGATCCATTATTATCTTTTTCTCTATACCATTTTCAGTTCCTATATATTGAACATCAAACCCATTCTCTTTCAGTTTAGGGATTAATGCTAGATTTGGTGTTACATGTCCAGCGGAACCTCCCCCAGTCATTATTATTTTATAGTTCTTCATCAAAATACCTCCGCTTTTACAGTTTCTTATGTAGATAAATTGCGTAGGTTCTAATATATTCTGACTTCTAAAATATCCTAGAGTCAAACCTATTTTGCAATGATATTTTAGAAGCCGCAATATAAGAATTTTCGCATTTTATGCAGTTTCTCCTTAAATTATAGAACTTCTCAACACTACCAGTCAATTATTGATCAAAATGAAATTCTGCACAGCAGAATTTCCTCCTCCACTTTTCTCTTTACTCTTTTTAACTCTTCCTATAGCTTCTTATATTAAGCTGAACCGATTTATTTCCATTATACTCATTTATATCTATATTAAAAGCTATGTCAATAATCACAGAATTATTTCTTCCGGCATATATTTTTTCCAATTGCTCCCGTCCAAAATTCGTTAAAATGAATTCTTCAAATTTATCAGCTTCCTGAAAAAGTATACCTTCACCATTATAATTGCCTGCTGTAGATCCTAATTTCATTTTGATAACATTTTTCTTTGCTCCTAAAACAGCAGCTTTAATTATTTTTAAACTCTTACATGCAAAAACAGGCTTGGAATTTCCTTTTCCAAACGGTTCCATTATCCTTAATTCTTCAGCTAGCTTCAAATTAATACTTCTAAGCTCAATAGGCATATCTATTATTATTTTAGGTATCATTTCTTCATCTGTTAGTGTGCATCGTTCATTAATCTCTTTCTGCAGCGGAATTATATCCTCTTCTTTAAGCGACAAACCTGCTGCCATAGGATGTCCTCCAAATTTCTGCAGTAAATGCTTACATTTTAACATCTCCTGAAACATATTATATTCTTCTATAGATCTTCCAGATCCTTTTGCACCTTCTTCACCTTTTGTTATTACAAAGGTCGGTGAATTATATCTTTCCTTTATCCTGCCAGCAATTATCCCCGCCACACTTTCATGAATATCAGGCATATATATTACTTTAACTTTTTGGTCTTTTATCTCTGAATTTTCAATAATGTCTATAGCTTTTTCAAGTCCTTTATTAGTGATCTGTTGTCTTTCTACATTTAGCGCATGCAGTTTTTTAGCTAATTCTTCAGCTTCATGCTCATTCTCGCTAATTAATAGCTTCAGTGCCCACAAAGCCTGCTCAAGTCTACCCGAAGCATTAATACTTGGTCCTATTATAAAGCCTAAGGAATAAACAGTTATTTCTTTATCCCAAATTCCAACTTCCTTAAACAATGCTTTCAATCCTATATTTTGCGTATTATTAAGTTTATGAAGTCCACTTTTAACTAAAATTCTATTTTCATCTATAAGGTCCACTACATCACATACTGTAGCTATTGCTGCATATTCTATGAATCTATCAGCCTTAAGTTCATTTATACCGACAGCTTTATAAAGAACCTTAGAAAATTTATATGCTATTCCAGCTCCACACAATGCTTTAAACGGATATGTGCATTGATTCTGTTTAGGATTTATTACAGCATCAGCCTCCGGCAGTATCTCTCTTTTGGTTCCATCTTCCATTTCTTCAAACTGAATATCATGGTGGTCAGTAACTACTACGTTTATGCCTAATTCCACAGCTAACTTCAGCTGACTAAAGGCTGCAATTCCATTATCGCAGGTTATTATAGTATCCACTCCTCGGTCTTTCGCATCCTTAATTATATTTTCATTAATACCATAACCATCTTTAACTCTGTCAGGTATTTTAAATTCTACATTTGCACCACACTCGGACAAGGCTGAAAATAAAATATATGTACTTATGACACCATCCACATCATAATCTCCCACTATAAGTATTTTCAATCCTTTTTCTATAGATGACTTAATGATATTTACACCTTTATCCATGTCTTTCATGCGACTTCCATCATAGAGATTCTTCAAATCGGCATTTATATATCTAATAGCCTTATCTTTTTCGTATATATCTCTATTTACTAAAAGCTTCGCCAAAAGCTGACTGGTACCTATTTCATCAGAAAAAGCTTTATAGTTAAATTTAATATTTTTAAGCATCCATCTTTCCGTAGCAATTCCCCCTTAAGTCTATTGTGAATGAGAAATTATGAATTTTTGAAATTTTGCACATCAGAATTTTGTCCTTTATCCTTAATTCTTCATCTCCAATTAAAAAAAGCTATCTCAAGCAATATTTTTTTTCGCTTGAGATAGCTTTATTATACCCTATAATATGATTAAATGAAAATAAATAAATCAATCACAATTTTATGAACTATGCAGTTAAACACCCACTAACGCTATGAATAATTTTAATCAAAATTCTGCAAGACAGAATTCCTTCCTAATTCCTAATTTGTAATTGTCTTTATTGGTTTTCTTTAAGGAAATTGTACATCATGCCTTCCTTTAAGGCTTCTGCTTCTTCTTCAAGTCCAAGATGCTTAAGAATAGCATATGAAAACGGCAGCGAAGTAGCCGGTCCCCTGCTTGTTAGTAGGTTCCCATCTTCCACAACTAACTCTTCTAGATAGATGCTGTTTTTAAGTTCATTTTGCACACTTGGATACGAAGTTACTTTATGCCCATTTATTATTCCCGCATCAGCGAATACAGCTGGAGCAGCACATATAGCAGCTGTCAATCTTCCGCTCATGTAGAAATCCTTTACAAACTCTAAAATTCGCACGTTCTTTCTTAGATTTTCTGTGCCAGGTCCACCTGGGAGAATAACTACATCATAATCTCTTGCTTCGACGCAATCCATAATGACATCTACCTTCACTGTTATTCCATGAGAACCTGTTACATATTCATCTGATACAGAACACATATCACACTGTACGCCTGCTCTACGCATAACGTCAACTACTGTAATGGCCTCAATCTCTTCGAAGTCCTCCACTAAAAATATTAATACTTTTTTCATAACACACCTCTTTAATGCACTTTCTCTTAACTATTCCGTCTAGAGCATTTAATGACTCTTATCCGTATATATTTTACTTGTATTATATATTTAAGTTAATAATTTTTCAATTGTACATTTTACATTTTATACAATCTTAACATCTTTTACCTCATCACCTAGCACAACAAGCATTATATTGCTGCCTTTTCCAGCTCTATTTTGAAGCTTTATGTCATTTATATCAACAGTTTCGGTTTCTCCTCTTTTAGATTTCAGCGTGACTGAGCTGTTACCCTCTTTAATAAGTGCTGCAGAAATAACTGAATCATCCTCCTTAAGGCTTATTCCTATCACTCCAGAAGTAACCTTACCTGTTGCGTTTACATCTTCTGTACTGAATTTTATGCTCATACCACGTTTTGTTATTATTATAGCTTCCTCATCTATACCCATATCTACTGTAATAAGTTCGTCCTGTGTATCTTTTATTTTGTAAGCAGTCGTTGACGAATAGTCACCTTTAAATTCTGAAGCTATCGTCTTTTTAATCATACCATTTTTGCTAAAGAAGTATACGTAGGAATTTTCATCTTGATGCTTCAACGATACAATGCCTACAACTTTGTCTTTTTCACGATCAAAATCAGATATACTGGATAAATCAATTTTTTCCTCTAAGTCTTGAAGCATAAACGCTGGAATCTTTACAGCTAATCCATTGTTATTAAATATAAGTAATTCCTCGCTGCTGGAAGTTTTCACTCTGCATATATTTTTTATCCTGTTATCCTTTAATATGCATATTTCACCGTCAGCATTAACTCCAACATCAAAATTCTTTTCCTGAATATCTTCTACAATATCAATATTAGTTATTTTGTTCTTCTCATCCATACTTATCACTTGGTTACCAAGAACTGCTCTATCAGCATCCTCTAAAACAGGAACCTTTATTTTAAAGTTCATTCCAGCCTGAGTACTGCATTCTATACATTCCGGCTTTTTATTATTTTCATCCAGAATATCAATATATATCAGTTCTTCAGTATTTCGCAGTTTCAACGCGCTTAATTTCGTATAGCTGCTTTCAAACTTATCCAAAGAAGTAACCTTAGCCATCCCTAAAGACGTAAAGAAAAATACTGATTTTTCTTTAGGAAAACTATCCACTGAATATACTGAAATCACTTTTTCTACATCAAGCTTTAATATCTTAAGAATATCCTCTATTCTCTCGCCCTTTTCCTTCCATTTATATTCAGGAATATCTACCGTCTTTAACCTATACATGTTACCTTTATTAGTAAAGAGTAATAGGCTCTCTTTTGTATTTGACTGAAGAAGAAACTTGTTAAAATCTCCTTCTCTATATTCTATATCGTCAGTACTCGTATTAGACCTATTATAAGATTTTAATGGTGTTCTCTTTATGTATCCTTCATTAGACATAGTTACCATAACGTCTTCTACTACTACTAATTCGTCTACATCGATTTTGGCTTCATCATCATCTTCTATTATTTCAGTTCTTCTGTCATCTCCAAATTTATCTCTTACTTCAATAATTTCTTTTTTAATAACCTTAAGTAATTCTTTTTCGTTGGAAAGTATATTTTTCAGCCTGTTTATAGTCTTTTGAAGTTCCTTATATTCCTTTTCGAACGTAGTTATTTCTAATCCTGTAAGTCTATAAAGCATAAGTTCCAATATAGCTTCTGCCTGTAAATCCGAAAAGCCAAATTTATTAACTAAATTAATCTGTGCATCCTTTTTCGATTTAGACTCCCTTATGCATTTGATTATTTCGTCCATAATCCCTATAGCTTTCAAAAATCCTTCTACAATATGGAATCTCTTTTCAGCATTCTCCAATTCTTTTCTAGTTCTTCTTGTAATAACTTCCTTTTGATGCTCAAGATAATATTTAAGTATGCTTTTCAAGCCTAAGGTTTCTGGCTTTCCATTTGCCAAAGCTACCATATTAAAATTAAGATTGCTCTGTAAATCAGTCTTTTTATATAGATATTTAAGTACTTTATCAGCAACATCGTAATCAACTGATTTTCTGAGTTCTATTACTGCTCTTATTCCATTTCTGTCAGATTCATCCCTTATATCAGTAATAGGTTCAAGAGCCTTAGCATGTTTTTTATCAGCTGTCATATCTGATATAGTCTGAAGCAGCTTAGACTTGTTCTTTCTATACGGGAATTCTGTTATTACAATTCCAAGCCTTCCTGTATCTAATTTTTCTATCTTAGCCTTAGCTCTCAGCGTTACTCTGCCTTCACCTTTTTCATAAGCTGAAAGCAATGAGTTTTTTCCTATTAGTATTCCCCCAGTAGGAAGATCCGGCCCTTTTATATATTCCATAAGTTCGCTGGTAGTTATATCATTATTATCTATATAAGCTAGCAAAGCATTTATTACTTCCCTTAAATTATGCGGTGGTATATTCGTCGCAAGACCAACTGCAATACCAAAAGCCCCATTTACTAAAATATTAGGATATCTGCTTGGCAGCACTTCTGGTTCCATCTCACTATCTGAATAGTTAGGCACCATATTCACTATGTCTTTGTCAATATTCCTAATCATTTCTAGAGCAATAGGTGTAAGCCTTGCTTCAGTATAACGCATCGCTGCTGCACTATCACCATCTATAGATCCCCAGTTTCCATGTCCATCTATTAGCGGCGCCCTGGTTGTAAAGTTTTGAGCTAAGATTACCATGGCATCATATACTGAACTATCACCATGCGGATGATATTTTCCTAATATATCTCCGACTATTCTTGCAGACTTATAATAAGGTCTGTCAGGAAAAGCTTTAAGCATATATGCACCATATAGTATTCTTCTATGCACTGGTTTTAATCCATCTCTTACATCGGGCAGAGCTCTATCTTTTGCAACTTCTACTGCGTATGGAAGATAGTTATCTGGCATAGCCTCTTCCAGTGGCACTCTTATAATATTATTATCTTTTGGAATATCATTATTCTTCTTAGCCAAATTATTTTCCTCCCGTGTATCCTAAAATTCAGCATACCTATACATATAATTTTTTCTTGGTTCCACTACATCTCCCATAAGCAGTGATATCATTTTTTCAGCTTTAGCAGCATCCTCAATTGTAACCTGCTGCAGTGTTCTAGTTGATGGGTTTAAGGTAGTTTCCCACAATTGCTCAGGATTCATTTCACCAAGCCCTTTGTATCTTTGTATAAGCGCGCCTTTTCCTACTTCTTTTTTAACGCTTTCCAGATCATCATCACTGTATGCGTATTTCTCTATAAGTTCCTTCTTAGTCTCTTTGTATACTTTATATAAAGGCGGAAGTGCTATAAAAAGATGACCATTAGAAATTATAGACCTCATATACCTATATATATAAGTCATCCATAAAGTTCTGATATGGTAGCCATCCACATCTGCATCGCTCATTATTATGATCTTATGGTATTTTAAATCTTTTTCAGAATAATTATCTAGCACACCTGTACCTACTGCTGTGTTAAATATTTTTAATTCTTCACTAGCAAGTACATTTTCAAGCTTTTGTTTTTCTGTATTCATTATCTTTCCTTTTGATGGCATTATCGTCTGGAATCTTCTATCTCTTGCCTGTTTTGCACTTCCTCCTGCAGAATCTCCCTCAACTATTATGAACTCATCTATTTCAGGATTCTTTATTGTACATACAGCTATTTTCCCAGCTAAAGGTGCTGTACCTTTGCCTATTTTCTTTTTCTCAGCGTCACTTATTTTCTTAATTTTTTCTCTTCTAGCCGCTGCATCTACAGCATTATTCATTATGTTAACAGCAGTGTCTTTATTGTCTTCAATCCACTGTGAAAATTTAATATAACACAGTTCATTCATCATCGTGTATGCTTCATTATTTCCAAGCTTTGTTTTTGTCTGTCCTTCAAACATTGGATTGCTTATCTTTATCCTTACTATTGCTGTCATTCCTTCTCTTAAGTCATCGCCTTCAAATTCCTTATCCTTTTCTTTGATGACATTAAGCTTTCTTGCCCATTCCTTAAAGGCTCTTGTCATACCCGTTTTAAAACCTGCTTCATGCGTACCAGCTTCTGTGGTTGGTATATTATTTACATAACTAGCTATGTATTCTGTAGTAGAATCTGTAAACTGAATACATACTTCTCCATACATCGATAGTCCATTTATTTCCTTTTGTCCGTCGAATAAAATAGGTTCCGGATGTAAAACCGTTTTGCTTTCATTTAAATAATCTATGAAGTCCAAAAGTCCCCTTTGAGAATAATATTCTTTTGTAATTGGTTCATCTTTTCTTCTATCTATAAATATTAATGTTATGCCTTTATTCTGAAATGCCAATTCCTGAAGTCTTTCATCGATTATTTCATACTTGAATTCAGTTGTCGTAAACACATCGTTATCAGGCATAAATGTAACTCTTGTACCTGTTTCATTAGTTTCACCTACTTGTTCAAGTTTTGTTACAGGCGTTCCTGGCATGACCTTTTTAAGCTGCTTATCATACGCATATTCAAAACGCTGTCTGTATATTTTACCATTTTGATGCACTTCTACTTCCATCCATTTTGACAAAGCATTAACTACTGCAGCTCCAACTCCATGTAAACCTCCCGAGGTTTTATAATTTTTATTATCAAATTTTCCGCCTGTATGAAGTTCAGTGTATACCATCTCTACTCCTGATTTTTTCTTCACAGGATGGATTCCTGTAGGAACTCCTCTACCATTATCTATTATCGTAACACTCTTATCCTTATTGAGGATAACAGAAGCTCTATCACCAAACCCATTAGTTATTTCATCTATAGCATTATCCAATATTTCCCATATGCAATGATGCAGACCTTTGCTTCCAGTAGAGCCTATATACATACCTGGTCTTATTCTTACTGGTTCTAGTTTTTCTAAAGATGTAAGATCAGTTACATCGTAACTACTGTAATTTATATTTTCCATCCCTATGTTCTCATCCTTCCTCATTTTTACCTGTCATTGCTGCTCAAAATTCAAATTGGAAAGCACAGTTTTACAAATCATTAACTCATCAATTATAATTACAGATATTTGCCGCTATGTCAAGGCATTATGATATTTGCAGTCCTCAATAATCTACTAGTAATTTTTATAATACCAGAAAAATACCTAGCTTTGCATTTTATATAATCCTAAGTTTTTATCAACACACATACAGATTATACCTTATCATAAAAATTATGTATATATTATTATTTAGTTAAAATAATACATCCCTCTTTTCATTTATAGTTTTATACAGAAATAGCAATCAGCTTCATATAACATATGAAGCTGATTGACACTTTTCTTATATTAATTTTTATCCAAAGCACATGCAAGTCTTATTATAAACCTGAGAGATCTATCTCCTATTTCACTAGTCAATTTGAGATCCCTAATTAGTTCTCTAGAATATGCCAAAGCTTTTTCCTCTTTTATTTTGTTATTATCAGTTTTATAATTCTTTTCTACGAAATCAACAGCATTTGCAACTGCCCTAAGTATTCTCTTTACGTTTTCTGTAGAAGCTTCATTATTTTCAAGCTGGTATAGTATGGTATAGGTTATACCATAATAGTCATTGCTTCGAATTATCCCTTTTTCCTTCAAAAAGAATATAAAATACGCAATGGCTAAAATAAAGAAAACTAAAAGCACATATTGTAGTATCAGTGCAGTCATGGCCATATCATACCTTCCAACCATATTATTACTTACATTATATGCAGCTTCTCTTCACACTGTTAACCTTATTTAGATATAATTATCTGTTTAATAGTAATTTTTTCGCTAGAAGTTCCATTTTCATCGGCCTGCAGCTTGGCTATTTTATCTACTACATCCATACCTGAATATACTTGCCCAAAAACAGTATGTTTATTATCAAGCCATGGAGTTCCGCCATATTTTTTATATTTATTTATAAGAGCTTCTGAAAATTTATTTTGTTTCATGTATGCCTCAATGTCATCTGATATTTTAGGAGCTTGAACTATAAAAAATTGACTTCCGTTAGTGTTTTTACCAGTATTGGCCATAGAGAGAGCTCCTCTAAAATTATGAACTTTATTGCTAAACTCATCCTTAAAAGGCTTTCCCCATATGCTTTGTCCGCCAGCTCCAGTTCCAGTAGGATCTCCTCCTTGAATCATAAAGTTGTTTATTACTCTATGAAAAATAACGCCATTATAATATTTTTTCTCAGCTAGCTTTGTAAAATTCTCAACTGCCTTAGGTGCCACATTAGGAAAAAGTCTAACTTTTATTGTTCCCTTATTAGTCACTATCTCTGCGGTAACGTCATTTCTAGTAGGTTTATCCATCTGATTAAATTTCTTCTTTGTACATGATACCATTACAAGCATACAACTAATTAGTAATAAAATAGAAAATCTGTTTCGTTGTCTCATTTTGATCTCCTTAGCAAATGTTATTATTAAATCTTTATTTTCAAAATTCAGGTTATACTCTAAATTGATTTATTTCTTCAGTAAGCCTAACTGTCATTTCCTTCATATTTGCTGCAACTTTTGAAACCTCTTCCGCAGAAGAACTCATCTCCTCTGATGATGCTGCTATTTCCTCTGACGATGCAGATATTTCCTCTGCCGTAGCAGTGGTTGCTTCAATACTATCAACTATTATATTCTTTTTCTTATCAATATTTTCGATTGCCTTATTTGCGTTTATGATCTTAGGTATTATTTCTTCTACCTCATCAGTAATATTATTAAGCCCTTCAATAGAATTTTTCATCTCAGCAGCTTCTTTATTTAACTCACCATTCAGCTGCGATGTTTCATTTATTATAGTAGCAGTTTCCTTTGAAAGCAGGTTCACAAGATTATTTATATCACTGGAAGATTGCTTTGTCTGTTCTGCTAATTTTCTTATCTCCTCTGCAACTACAGCAAATCCTTTACCCGCTTCTCCTGCTCTTGATGCTTCAATCGAAGCATTTAATGCTAATAGATTAGTTTGGTCAGATATGCTATTAATTAAACTTATTATACTGTTTATCTTATTTATATTTTCTCCAAACTCACTCATTTTCGTAGAGAAATTACCAAATGAGTCATTTACCCATTTTATGGAATTTACCACCTTAGGCAATTCTTTTTTTGCGTTTTCAGCCATTTTTTCAATGTTCTTAGCATTGTCATCCATTTCCTCTAATTCTTTTACTACCTTATCAATTTCACCGCTGAAAATATTTAAATTACTGTTTATATCTACAAGCTCATGAGCCTCCTCAGTATTCGCATAAGAAACCTGATTTATTGTTTCTGATACATCTCCAGAAGCCTTTGCCAGTTCCTCTGATATAGAATGCAATGTTTTAGATTCTTCTCCTATGTCATTAAAGTTTTCTTTAATATTATAAATAAGCTTCTTCACAGAAACCTGCATATTTTGCATACTCTTCGTGAGTATTCCAACTTCATCACTGAGCTTAAGGTGCTTAGCAGATATTTCAGTAGTGAAATCGCCCTCTGATAGTTTTTCCATATGTTCTACTGCAGCGTTCAATGCTTTTACAATCTTGTTTAACACTATTGTAGAAACTAACATTGCTGCTATAATCATTAATGCTAATATACCAGATATATATATTACTGTCGTAAAGATAGTTTTATTCACTGCGCCTTTATCTATACCTAGAAAAAGCATTCCAATATTGTTGCCACTCTCATCTTTTATAGGAATATATCTGGTTTTATAATCACGTCCTAATATTTCCACCGTTCCATTATACTGCTTCCCATCTTTTAGTACTTTTTTCGCCACTTCATCAGAAGCCTTCGTATTAACTGCTCTCTTACCATTCTTAATTATCGTAGTCGCTACTCTAGTATCACCTGAAAAAATAGTAACTTCTTCTCCAGTTTTCTGTTTGATTATGTCCACAAACTCATTATCATTATTAATAAGCTTATCTCCCTTATATAAATTTTCTCCTTCTACTTTCCAGTTGCCTGTATATTTATCGTTAAGCATTTCCTGCATTAATGAGCCATACCCACTAAGCTGTCTAGCATACATACTGTTAGTCATTTTCAAGACGTTATAATACACGGCTACCATAATTATAATACTCAATACTACAATTACAGAAGCTATCATTGCATTAATTTTTCCTTTGATTTTCAATTTCATATTTCATCCTCCAGTTAAAAACATTTTTATAACTTATAATATCATATTGTGTAAAATTCTACAATTTTTTGAGTAAAATTCTATTATAATTTTCTTCTATATCTAATTTATTCTATAATAATAATTCATTTCAAACAGTATACAAAAATATATTTGTGTAGTATAATGAACCCGTAAAAATTAATAGAAGTGCTAGGGGTGCCCTCGGGCTGAGACGTGGAATTTCATTCCTAAACCCTTTTACCTGATCTGGATAATACCAGCGTAGGGAAGCGATTTAATCATTGGTCTTATCATTTTGATTATTTAACCGCATTCCTAGGAAAGCGGTTTTTTTATTTTTCGCTTTCTTTGGTATCTCAAGCACAAATTGGAGGTATCTTAATGAAAAATTTAAACGAAATCTTTGCACATCCAACATCATTATTTACACTGCTAGCTATTTTATTGCTTATTGGTGCAGCAATAAAAGTAAGAAAAGTAAAGCTTAGTACTCAAATGATCACCCAAATAGGTATAGCTTTAGCATTAGCAACTGTACTTAAAATCTTTAGAATTTACCACTTGCCTCAAGGCGGCAGCATTACAATCGGAAGCATGGTACCTATACTCCTTATAGCTCTTTTCTATGGAGCAGAAGTTGGTTACCTTACTGGATTTCTTTATGGAATGATAACATTAATAATGGATCCTTATATTCTGCATCCTGTTCAAGTTCTTTTTGATTATCCGCTTCCATTTATGGCACTTGGAATTATAGGATATTTTAGAAATAATAAAGTTTTAGGTGCTATTGTTGCTATTTTCGGCAGATTTTTGTGTCACTTTATATCCGGTATAGTTTTCTTTGCTAGCTATGCAGGTGATATGAATCCTTGGTTATATTCATTAATGGTGAATGGTGTATTTATCGCAATTGAAGGACTTATCTGCGTAATAATTATCGGTTTATTACCAGTAGACAGGCTCTATTCCATCGTAACAAAAGGAAGACGCCCATTAAGAGGTGATGAATAATGGTAATAGCAGATGTAGCAGTAATGCCGCTGCTTCCCGCTGAAAGTGAGGAACAGCTTTACGGATATGTTGACGAGGTTATTGACTATATTAGAAAAAGCGGTCTTAAATACGAAGTAGGTGCAATGAGCACTACAATAGAAGGCGAATACGATGATGTATTTGACCTGCTGAAAAAGATTCATAAAATGCCTTTCAATTCTGGCTGTACAAGAGTTATTACAGTAATAAGAATTGACGAAAAGATAGACGGACTTTCAATTGATGAGAAACTTAAGAATCACATTGGAAAAAGAACCAATAAAGAGTAAAGAGCAGAGAGAAAAGAGTAAAGTGAAGGAAGAAATTCTGCTGTGCAGAATTTCTAGAATTTTGTTTTATGTAACCTGTTTCTGTTAGAAGTTTCACCCAATATTCAGTTTCAAAGTATAATTTTCTGTAATTCAGCTGCAAGCTGAATTACATCCTTCACTTTTCTCTTTACTCTTAACTCTTTTCTCTTTTTTACTTTATCCTAAAAAAACAACACTAAACTTAGTGCCCTGACCTTTACAGCTTTCAACGCTTACAATCCCTTCATGGCTTTCTACAATAGATTTTGCAAGAGCAAGTCCTATACCAACTGATTCGGAATTTTTATTTTCCTTGCCTTTATAGAACCTTTGGAATATATGCGGAAGTTCCTCCTTTTCAATACCTTCTCCGTTATCTTCTATGATAATTCTTGCACATACATGAGTTTTTTCCAAAATTACAGTAACTCTTCCAAAAGCTGATGTATGTTCTATAGCGTTCTTTATAATGTTAATCAATGCTTCACACATCCAATTAGTATCATGCTTCATCATAATTGGCTTACCAATTCCATTAAATACCAAATTAACTTTAGCCTCCTCTGCCCTAGCTCCCAGTGATGCCACCGCAGCTTGTACTGTTTCAGTTAAATCGCTATTTA
Organism: Clostridium oryzae; assembly: GCF_002029235.1. Taxonomy (GTDB): domain Bacteria; phylum Bacillota; class Clostridia; order Clostridiales; family Clostridiaceae; genus Clostridium_AE; species Clostridium_AE oryzae. The sequence goes on along the minus strand of NZ_MZGV01000027.1, from coordinate 6,531 downwards.
TTCTTTGAAATTTTATTACCCCAGCATCCAATTTTGCAAGCTGAAGCAGACTTTTAACTAACCATTCAATCCTGTTAAGCTGATTTCCACTGTTTTCCAAGAATTTTACTCTATCGGCCTCACTTACTTTTCTATTCAACAATATATCATTATAAATTATCAGCGATGAAATAGGGGTTTTTAGTTGATGAGATATATCAGAAAGAATATTAACCAAGAAATTCTTTTCTTTGTTTACCTGCTCATAATTATTTTTTACTATCTGTCTCATATTACTGAAAGAAACTGCCAGTCTCGAAAAAAGTCCTTCTTCTTTCTCCTCATAAATATCAATTTTATAATTGAAATTTGCTATGTTTTCTGAAGCAACTATAAGCTTTCTTATTTTTTTATACATGTTTACATGATTTATATAGTTAAATATAACTATAACTATTCCTAATGTCAACAGAATGATAATACAGCTTATTCTAATAAAATTATAATCACTATTTATTCCCTGTATAAGACTTATATTTAAGCTTTGGTCATAATCAAAATCCTTAAGAATTCTTTTTCCTTTAGCTATATTTGAAGATGTCTGCTTTTGGGTAATCAGAGGTATGATTTCGTCTTTAAGTTCAGGATGCTTGTCAACTATTCCTCCCACTAGTGCCATATTATTTCTTATATAGCTATCCTTTATATTGTCATAACTTATACTTAAGAGCACAAAAATTGCAGCTGTAAATATGAGCATACTAGCTGCAATAATCAATGAGCTTCTTTTCAATTCTGGATTTAAAAAATATCTTGTCATTCTTTTACCGCCTCCACCTCTACAACCCATTCATACCCAATCCCTCTTAAAGTTTTTATATACTGAGGCTGTGAAGAATCCACTTCTATTTTTTCTCTAATCCTCTTTATGTAAACAGAGAGGGTGTTGGTATCAAAATACGCAGCACCATCACTAAGTTTTGTCAAAATCTCCTCTCTGGACATTACTTTTTTAGGATTAGCCATAAAAATTTGAAGCAATTTGTATTCCTGAGCTGAAAGTTCAACTTCCTCCTGTTTTAGATATACTTTCATAGAATCCATATCAAACAATATATCCTTAGATCTATAAGACACTTTTTTATAAGCTGTTTTTTCTGTTCTTCTTAGCACAGCTTTTATTCGCGATATCAGTTCTTTCACTCTAAAAGGTTTTGTGATGTAATCATCCCCGCCGATCTCAAGTCCTAATACCACATTTACTTCCTCATCACACGCTGTAAGGAATATCACAGGAAGTTTGCTTGTGGTCCGTATATATTTACATACATCATATCCGTTTCCATCTGGAAGCATAACATCCAACAGTGCTATATCAAATTTTGTTTCATCAAAAGTTTCCTTAGCAGATTTTACTGATGAGCATCTCGTTACTTCATACCCTTCATCAGAAAGTGTATATTCAATTCCAAGTGCCAGTGCCTCATCATCTTCCAAAAGCAATATCCTTCCCATAAAAATCTCCTTTGCAATTTCCTTAAGCTTCTTCTCTGATAACTTCAATAACATTTTCCTTTTTTATTCTATTAAGCGGTTTAATAACAGATACAACTCCTACCACAACTGCAGCTATTACAGAAATGATAAGCGCATTCCAAGGGACAGTCCATTTAAAGCTCATCAAATTGTTCATAGCTCTATATAAAAGATATGAAAAGCCGGTACCTGCTATGCAACCATAAAAGCTTCCATACACACCATAAAGCATGCCCTCAATTAATATCATAAAGCTTACATTTTTATAAGTCATACCAATAGAATTTAATGTAGCTATTTCTTTCCTCCTTAGAATTAAATTCGTGGTTATCGTATTTACTATATTGACTACACCAATCAACGATATTACTACGATAAAACCATATACGAGAACCTGTAACTGAAGAAAACTGTTATACTGTGTCTCAGCTACTGTAGATATGTCTATTAGTTGCAACCCATTCTTATCACATATTTTTGTTGCAAAACTATTAAATTTATCTATATACTTTTTATCTTTAAGTCTTATATCCAGCATTTTAACATCTAAATTATCTATTCTTTTGTTTATAGCTTTTTGCATTACACTCTTAGGTATTATAACATAAAGATTGTCTTGTCTGCTACTGGAGAATTCATAGGGACAGTCCTCTACAATTCCAGCAACTTTAAGTTTAACCATGTTCTTTTTCTCATAGTTGCTATTAACATAATCTTTATCTGTAATTATTGGCATTTCAACCCTTCCCTTAGAAAGAGCCTCTTTGTCTACATAAAAACTGTCACCTTTTTTAAGTTGAGTTGCATTTCCATGATAATACTTTTTATTTACTATAAAGGTAGTATTCTTTACTATTACTACTCCATTCTCTAGTTGCATTTTGTCCTCGTCTATGTTTCCTGAAGTTACATACTGTTTAATTGAACTTAGCTTATGACTGTCATAGATATCAAACAGTGCATGTAAGCTTGACATATCTCTTCCAGCATAGCTTAAGTTATCATAAAACTTTTGCTCTTTACTTACAATAAAACTATTTCTCTTATCTTTATCAATCAATACTTTTGAGGCATAAGTTCCATAAGCCCTAAATACATCTTTAACATATCTATTATCCTCTATCTTTCTAATGACATTTTCATTAATGGTATTTGTACCATCCTTACTTGCTACACTCCGTATTTCAAAGTGCATTTTGATGCTTTCTGAGTTCCCATTTGAAAAATTACCCAGCATGTTTATGAAACTAAAGAAGAAAATAAAGAGAGTTATACTTAACACTACAGAAAATACAGTTACTCTGAATCTCTTTCTATTCCTTTTTATGTTTTTAAAAGCCATCAAGCTTTCTATATTTAAAAATTTCTTTGCAATTTTACCCCTTTTTTTACCTATCTTTTCCTTAACTATAGATGTTCTGCTGCTGACAGCCTGCAGCGGAGAAATCTTTCCGGCAAAACTTGCTGGCAGCATAGCAGATGCATATATCGAAAATACTCCGACTAATGCACTTATAATTAGCGTATAATAATCTATTACTATATGCATACTTCCGAAGGCTGCATTTGACATTATACTAAATATCTTTGCTACAATAAGTAATGCTGTTATCCCCGAAACAATTCCAAGCGGAATTCCGATTAAACTTATGATAGCAGCTTCTCTTAATACTATCTTTCTTATCTGCTTAGGGGTTGCACCAACTGTTCTTATTAGACCAAACTGCTTTATTCGCTCCATTACGCTTATTTGGAATGAATTGTAAATTACAGCTGATGTCGCAATAACTATTACAGCAATTATTATTGCGGCGATTGCATAGAGATTCTTATTTGTTGATTGCGTTCCCTGACCCATGTAGTTTAGTAGATCACTATTTATGGAAGCATTTTTATATTGTTTTGCTATTTTCCTAGCCGTAGCACCTATACCCGCCTTCTTATATATAGATATATATAAATCGGCTTTTTCAGCCTCAAATTTATTTCCATAAATCATTCCCGATGCTTGTCCCATATACTGACTATATCCTGTATCAGGAAGAATCCCCGTCAATTTATATTTTTTTGCACTTCCATTTGAATCCTTTAAACTTATCATTTTTCCTATTCGCGGTGTACCATTAAAATAGTTAAGACTCCATTTTTCAACAGCAATCTCCCCAGCTTTATCGGGAAGTCTTCCCTTTATAGCTCTGTAACTATCAGGTAATACTTTTAGTGAAACTGAGTTGTATTTATTTACCGCTATACTTTTCTCTCTATTTAATTTGTAGACGCCTTTCTGTTGTACTACTCCTATACTTTCAACCTTTGCATTTCCTTTGAGTTTATTGTACATATTTGTGTCAGCCTGCCGCACTATAACATGAGCAGAACCATACCCTTTTATAGCTTGATCAATATAAGTCTGTTGAAGACTCCTCATAAAAAGTCCAACTGCGGTTATCAGCGCAACAGACAATATGACTCCTAATATTGTAAATACTGTTCTCTTTCTGTTATGCATTAAATACTTGTCTGTTATTTGTTTATAATCTTTAAGCACTGCATTTACCTCCTTTCATCCGATTTTATTTCACCGTCTGAAATAGTAATAACTCGTTCAGCCTGTTCTGCTATACTTATATCGTGAGTTATTATAATAAGTGTCTGATCATATTTTTTTGCTGAAAGTTTTAAAAGTTCAATAACTTCTTTACTATTCTTACTATCCAGATTTCCAGTAGGTTCATCTGCAAGAATCACTGAAGGTTTATTAATTAACGCTCTTCCAATAGATACTCTCTGCTGTTGTCCTCCAGACAGCTCTGAAGGAAGATGGTTTATTCTCTCTTTTAAGCCCAGTATTTCAATTATTTCTTCTAGGTAACTCTGATCTATTCTTTCTCTATCTAAAAGTGCCGGAAGGGAAATATTTTCTTCTACATCTAATACGGGAATTAAATTAAAGAACTGAAATATGAATCCAATCTTTCGCCTTCTGAAAATTGATAATTTCTCTTCGTTTAATCTATAAATATCCTCTCCATCTATATATACTTTACCTGAAGTAGGTCTATCCAATCCGCCTAACATATGAAGCAGTGTACTTTTACCTGAACCAGATGCTCCTATTATGGCAGTAAATTCACCTCTTTCAACCGACAGCGAAACATTTTTTAATGCTTCGACCCTGCTTTCCTCCTTTCCGTATATCTTAGATAAATTCTCAACTTTTAATATTTCCAATTATATACACCCCTTTATACTGAATCTAAATACATACCCTATTATATTTTCAATAGTTCACTATCTCAATAACTGTAATCTTACAGTTATCTTACAAAGATAAAAGGAACCCAACAATCTGGATTCCTTCTAAACACTAGATAAATTTTATAACCATTACAAATTAAAAATAATTAAAAAGTATGTATTGTCTTATTTTTTTAGCATCCAATCTAAAACCTTCTGAATATTCCTATCCCAAAAGCCCCATTCATGTATACCTGGTTCTTCAAAATAAGTGTAATCAAAGTTGCGCTTTTCAATCATATTTTTAAAATCAATATTGTCCTGATACAAAAAATCCTCAGTACCGCAGCATTGAAATAATCTAGGTTTTTGTATATTTTTTTTGTCTAATTCCTGTACAAGATAATATAAATCATTTTTACTGCCCAAAACATTTTTTTCATCGCCGAATATGTTATTAAATTCTTCTCCAAGATGCTTCGTCTCCATGATATTCATAGCTCCTGAAAGACTAGCTGCTGCTGCATATCTTTCTGGATAGGTTAAGGCTAATTTGTAAGCACCGTATCCTCCCATGGATAGTCCAGCTACATATGTATCCTCCCTCTTATCAGATACATGAAAAAAAGACGCTACGACCTTTGGAAGTTCTTCGGATATAAACGTAAAATACTTATATCCCTTTTCCATATCAGTATAAAAACCTCTACCTACATTAGGCATAACAACTATAATTCCAAGTTCAGAAACGTATCTTTCTATAGAAGTCCTTCTGCACCATATACTGTCATCATCAGACAATCCATGCAAAAGATAAAGCACAGGATATCTATCTTTGCTTTCTGCTCCATTCATTCCAATTTGTCCCTGAGTATTTTGAGGTAAAATAACATGCATACTTGTAGACATTCCAAGAGCTTCAGAAAAAAAATCACATTTAATTAAAGCCATTTTAAAAACCCCTTTCATCTAATCCCATTAACTTACTACTATTATATATCTATTTTGTTTACTTCGAAAGGTCTAAAAACAAATTAGATGTATTGAATGAAGAATTAATAATTGTAAAAATTTAACTGTCACCGTTTAAGCGTACATTTTTTGAAATTCTGTACAACAGATTTTTTCCTTCAATTTTCAATTCTTCATTCTTAGTTTATTAATATGATTTTACAAGTTCATCTAGGTCTGGAAAATCTTTATCTCCTGCTGGAGCAAGTGGTTTTCCGAATGGCATTTGAGCAACAAATTTATAATTATCCGGAACATTCCACTGTTGTTTTACCTGCTGCTCAACTAATTCACTATAATGCTGTAATGTCACTCCCAATCCTTCTTCTTCAAGTGCAGTCCATATTACAAACTGAACCATACCTGCTCCTTGTTGTGACCATATGGGGAAGTTATCCTTATATAGAGGAAACTTTTCTTGAAGTGCCTTAACCACATTTAAATCCTCAAAATATAAAACAGTACCATAACCTGCTTTAAAAGAATCTATCTTTTCCTCAGTAGGCGCAAAAGAATCTTCAGGCACTACCTTTCTTAAAGCTTCTTTTGTTATATCCCAGAACTTCTCATGATTTTGATCAAATAGAACCACAGCCCTGGATGTTTGGGCGTTAAATGCAGCCGGAACATATTTATGTGCTTCCTTAACTATATTTACTATTTTATCATTGTGTACTATCTTTTCTTTGCCTATAGCATAAATTGAACGTCTTCCTTTTATTATATTAAAAAACATATTACTCATAACATACCTCCAATGTTTATATA
>NZ_MZGV01000026.1 GCF_002029235.1 Clostridium oryzae | reverse complement strand
ACTCCAATATTTATTTTTAAAATCCTGATACTTATCTACTAATATTTCTTTTACTGTTATTTTCTTATCTACCATAATACCTATATTTTACACACTTATCCACAACCTTGCAATTACATAGTTTCCTATAGAATAAAAAAGGGGTAGGAAGTGATTTCCGTCGGCTAAAAAATGCCTCCTCCAACCACTTCCTACCATATGCCAACTCTATGCATTTACAAAGTATTATTTTCTATATTACTTCTCACAAATTATTTTTCTTGTTCAATTATTTGTTATTATTTTCTTAAGAGCTATCTTCATATTACTTTGTATATTATATAGTTACATCACTATTTGTCCAAAACTATCTTGTTTCATTAGTCCTATACGTCCTAATATAAGCATTAAAATTCCATTGATCAATAAAGTTAAGCGTAGCTTCATATCCCTTATTATATAGATAATCTATGCTTTCTTTGGATTTTTTAAAATCTGTTGCAGAAATGTCCCTATCTATCTCTATTTCAATTGTTCTTATCTTGTCCTTATTTCTAACATATTCACTGGAATCATAATTTAATGTTGCTCTTATAACATCTAAAAGATAATACAATATACCAGTTTTTCTCTGAGCTGAAAAACTGATTTTTTTCTTAAATTTAACACCGAAAGTTGGCCATTTGGGAATGCCTTCCACATCAAATACCCATATTGGAAAATTGCTTAATAATCCCCCATCAACAATATAATTTATTTTGTTACTTTCATCATTTAGTAATACCGGAGTGAAAAAAATGGTATCGCACAGCTCATTCTTACAGCCCTTGAAAATTTATATTATCCCTTATAAAATTAATTACTAATACCATATATATATCAATATTTAAATCTGGTGCAAAGAAAAAGAAATGTTGTGGCACTACTGAGATTGATCCGTTCATTAAGCACTTGTAACACAACATTTCATATGTCCTAACTCTTAATATCTTCAAAATATTTTACTGCTTCTCTTTACTCTTTTCTCTTCAAATAGCGTACCCGCCATTTATATGGATGACTTGCCCAGTAATGTATGATGCACTATCTGAAGCTAGAAAAACATAAGCTCCTGCGCATTCTACAGGCTGACCAGCTCTTCCAAGCGGAGTGTCAGACCCAAACTGCGGTATTCCTTCCTCTGCAAGGCTTGATGGTATAAATGGTGTCCATATAGGACCCGGAGCCACTGCATTAACCCTTATTCCTGTTTTACCCTTTGCTAATGCTAAAGCCAATGATCTCGTAAATGCAACTAATGCTCCTTTTGTCATGGAATAGTCTATTAATGTTTCATTTCCCTTGAATGCAACTATAGATGCTGTGTTAATTATACTAGCGCCACTTTTTAAATGATTCATAGCCGCTTTTGTTAAGTAAAATGCACCATATACATTAGTTTTAAAGGTTTTGTCAAACTGATCATCAGGAAGCTGCTTAATATCCATACATTCATATTGTACAGCCGCATTATTCACTAAAATATCTAACTTTCCGTAATCAGCTATAACTTTATTAATAACTTCATTACAAAACTGCGGATTACTTATATCTCCAGGAAGCAGTGTACATTTACGTCCCATACTATCTATAAGTGATTTTGTATGATTTGCGTCTTCATGTTCATTATAATAAACTATTATAATATCAGCTCCCTGCTTAGCATAGGCTACTGATACTGCTCTTCCTATACCACTATCACCGCCTGTAATTACAGCCGTTTTCCCTGACAAAATATTTCCTTGTCTGCTATATGAAGGATCATCATATATTGGTAGTGGCTTCATCACATGTTCAAGACCTGGATGATTATTCTGATGCTGTTTTGGAAAAGATGTTGGAAAATCCATAATTATACCTCCTCGTTATAATGTTATATATAATATTATCTTCAAGAACGTATAAAAATATTAAACTAAAAGAAACTACTTTGAAGTACAATACATACTCCAAAGTAGTTTCTTTATTAATTAGTATAGTAGCCTGTAATTATAAACTGAGTATCTGTCTTATAGATTCGTATTTCCTTACCGGCCTTAGTATATCCAAATATTTTATAGCCATCCTTATCTGCTTTACCTTCATATTCCCATCCGTTATTAGCAAGTAAAGTATGATAATTTGATTCCGTGTTGGTATTAAAATCACTAAGGGCGTAACAATAAGCTATTGTTCCATCTGATGAAGTCTTTAAAGTATAATCTTGATCAGGTATTACAGGCACATCAGTAAGTTTAGGGAAACACTTTACTTTATTTGCTTTAATCGTAACAGCTTTACTTGAACTTTGTTTAGACTCCATTTCGCTTCTTACAGCTGAAATTTTAAAATATATTTTCTGTCCAACTTTAAAACCGTACCCTGCAGCAGAAAAACTTGCTGAAGTTTTCTTATACATTATAGGATACATTTTAGCATCACAAATTATTTGATACCCATAAGTTTTATCATTAGAACAATACACATAATATCCTTTTACTCCTCTAACTTTATTCCAAGTTAATTTAATCTTTCCATTCTTGCTGTTATACGTAACTTTTACGTTTTTAGGAGTACTTGGTGAGCTTGTAATCTTAATCTTTGCTATTTTACTATAAGGCGATGTAACTTTACCTTTAACTGCCTTTACTTTAAAATAGTAAGTCTGGCCCTTAGTAAATGGCAAAAATGACTTTGCAGCTGTAGTTGAAATTTTAACACTCTTTACATACTTTCCATTGTAGCTAGTTGAATAATATACGTAATAATAGCTTGCACTACTTACCTTTTTCCAATGTACTGTCACTATTTTTTCTGAGTCTGCTGTAACAATAACTCCTGTAGGTTTTGCAAGTTTGGTCTTTGCAAATGTGTCTACATTAAATAAGCACAAAAAAAATAAGCACAATGCCAACGAAATTGATTTTTTAAGTTTCATTATAGGAATTCCCCCTTTATATTTTGACGTTAAATAGCATCCTATAAACAAATAACAATTCAGCGCCCACATTCTATTTTAACCAGATAATGGTAAATAAGTCAATAACTTTCTAATAATTATTAAAATATTTATTTTATATTTTTATATATAATTCATTAGTTTATCTTGTACATAAATAAATGAACCAGTCCAAAACTGGACTGGTTCATTTATCACTTGCTGCTTTAAAAAACAAAAATTATTTTTCTACAGCTGTCAGGTACAACAAGTAAGCATACATATTGATACACTTAACTAGATTATCTAATGATATACGTTCATTATTTTGATGACACAAATCTATTTCTCCTGGAAAAATTGGGCCAAAAGAAACAGTATTAGGCATAGCCTTAGCATAAGACGTTCCTCCAGAAGTTATGAATTCTGCCTTAAGACCACTTAATTCTTCATAAGCCTTAGCCATCTGTCTCAAAAACGGTGTATCTTTATTTACACTTATCGGTTCCATGCAGAAATTATCCATATTAAAATCAAATTTATATTTATCTGCTGCGATACTAAAGCACTTCTCTACATCTGAGCCAAATGTTTTCAGTGCCATTCTCAAATTAAAAGCTATAGTATATTCATCACTAGTGCATCTTGCTAATGTAGCTGCAATTGATGTTCTTGTCTCATCATCAGTTTTATCTAAGTTAAGTGGATTTTTATTTTTATTATTGATTATTTCCTTCATAGAAAAATCTATTAACTGTCTCATTCCTTCATCTTTAAGCTCTAATGTGCTTAATAACTCCACCAATATATATATCGCATTTATGCCTAACTCCGGGACAGATGAATGCGCTGCTTTTCCTACGGTCTTAATATTTATATTTTCTCCCTGTTCCTCTATGATTATCTTATCAGCATATTCAGGCCTGCTCAAAACAAAACTATTAACTTTTTCATTAAGCAGCTGCTTATCTCCTTTAATAATTATATTGGCTTTAGGCGGAATGACATTATCCGATATTCCTCCATCAAAGGATATAACATCGAAATCTCCAGTACAATTATTTCTTCTGAAATTTACATTTACCTGTGCAAAGCCTTTTTCAGCGTTTATAATAGGGAACTCGCCATCTGGTGTGAACCCATAATCAGGCAGCTCATTATGCTCCTTATAAGTTTTAATGTCTTTCCAATCGACCTCTTCCTGAGTACCTATTATCATCCTGATTTTTTTAGAAGGTGTAAATCCAAGTTCCTTTAATGTCTTCAATGCATAAAGTGAAGCTATAGCTGGTCCCTTATCATCAACGGATCCTCTTCCCCATATATATCCGTCTTTATAAACACTTGAGAATGGAGGATTGTCCCAATCATTTTCGTCTCCAGCTGGTACTACATCAATATGTACAAGAACTCCTATAGTCTCTTCCCCATGGCCGAATTCTACTATTCCTATACTATCATTTTCAGTACAGTATGCATCAAATCCCATACTCTTAGCTTTATCAATAATTAGATGAAGAGCTTTTTTTACTTCACCATAATCGTGCGAAATACTAGGAATATTTATTATTTCAATGCAATCATCAATAATATCTTTCTTTTGTGTCTCAACATAATTCTTAATTCTTTCCACTACCATTATGCGTTCCTCCCATATCAATTTATAAAATCACTTTGATCATTAACTACAAACATTTTAATTGCATCTTCAAGCTGATCCAGCGTATCTTTATAACTTAAGTAAATCCGAATTCTGATATAATCTCTGCTCAAATCATATTCTTTTATTCTGCAATATAAATATTTACCTGATGAAAGCAGGTTGCTCAGTACAAAATTTACTTGTCTAGGCACATAACCTATGACAAATCCATGATCAGTTATTATTTTTATCGCTTTTTTATCATATAGATTGTCTTTCTCCTGAGCTAAAAAACAGATATTATGTTCCGTAAATTCTTCATCAAGTCCTTCTTTATCTATATACTGAACTCCTGCTATATCTGTAGAAAATAAGTATATATCTTTTACATGTGGTTGTACTTTAATATCATCTATCTTCATGACTTCTCGTTTTATGTAATTATTATCATTAATCAGTCCAGTTATACTCTTTTTTAATTCATTATTAGGCTCAGCTTTAAAAACTTTATGTATTACTTTCATATCTTTTTCAGAAAGCTTATCTCGATATTTTTTGAGTACAGCAATGGACTCTTTCCTTACGTCATTAATATTCCCTAATATACCCATCATTGCTATAATCTTGCCTTGTGGGTATAAATCTCTGCTTGCTTTTATAACTACAGCAAATAGAAGGTCAGCTATATACTTTTCTGTTAATTGATTCTTATCTATATCTCTTATGTTTCCAGTTAATTGTACCATATCAAAATTTTCGGTAAAGAACTTCAATAGCTTTAAATTGTCCTGCTTACTGCCATTTTTCATAAAATAGAAATAAACATCAAAATCATCTTTATCACTAAGTAAATAAGGATATAATTCTTCAAAGGAAAAGTTATAATTATAAAACTCAGCTGCCGAAATTAAGTCTTCGCTTTCTACAACCATTTCTTTAATAGATCTAAAAAAAACATTCTTCCATTTATCATCATTTAACTGACATTTTAAATTAGAAACAATTTCTTCATTATTATGACTTTCATCATCTTCTTCTAATCCCTTTAAAATATAAAATAATGAATATAGACAATAAATACTTTTTCTGTTATTGAGAGCTACCGGCAAAAAATTATTTAATATTTCTTCCTTTATAGATATTTTACAAAAATCCATGTTTTTTAAATAGTTATAGAGTAATAGTGATAATTTATTAATCTTTTCTTCACTGACATTGCGTTTCAAATAACTTTTTACATTCATGTTAGTACATACATAATCTGTAAGCAGCTGTTGATATTTATTATCCTTATAACCCTGTTCAATTAGATAAATATTTATTTTTTCATCTATATTTTCTAGGTTTGTCACAGCAAAAACTTTGATAACACCTTCTGATTTCTTTGCCAGCTCCAACAGCCAGGTATTGTATTTCTTTATCCTTTTTATAGAATTACTTAGATAAAAAATATATTCGGCTTTAGAAGCAAAATCATCGATTACCTTCTCTAATTCGTCATATTCCAAATATTGTTCAGACAATATCAGGCCTAGTTTAATTTCATAATCATTAACTCCATTAATGATAAATTTCTTTGTTAAATTGCTAATCCACTCACTATCAATTACCTCTTCTTGTACAAGAGCATTAAGTCTCACAATAAATGTATTATAAAAACAAATTAGTGGCTCAGTATCCTTTTTAATATGAATATGTTCACGTTTCCCTCTATATACCTTTAAAATTTCCTGGATTAAATAATCCGACTCCTCTATCTGCTCTTTAATAGATAAATTATCATAAAAAAATATATGATTTAATTCTATTTCTCCAGCTATCAAACCATCTTGCTCTATTGCCATCATGCTCACTACCTATCTCAAATTAAACTTCATATACACTCTTACTTTTCTTGTATAATAATATTATACCTTACAAACTAGAAAAAATCAGCACATTAATGGGTGGAAGTATTATCAGTGCTTATATATTTATCGTCAAAGAAACAGGACAATGATCTGATCCAAGCACCTCACTATGTATTTCACTGTCTATTATACTATCTCTCAATTTATCAGAAACCAGAAAATAATCAATTCTCCATCCAGCATTATTTTTTCTTGCATTAAATCGATAAGACCACCAGGAATACGCTCCTTCTTTCTCTGGATATAGATATCTAAACGTATCTGTAAAGCCTGACTTTAAAAGCTGAGAAAATTTAGCCCTCTCTTCATCACTAAAGCCAGGATTTTTTCTATTATTTTTAGGATTTTTAAGGTCTATTTCATTATGTGCTACATTCAAATCTCCGCAAATAATTACTGGTTTCTTTTCCTCCAGCTTCTTAAGATAACTTCTGAATTCATCTTCCCAAATCATCCTGTAACCAAGTCTCGCTAATTCATCCTTAGAATTTGGAGTATAAACTGTAACAAAATAGAATTTTTCATATTCGGCCGTTATTACCCTTCCTTCTTTATCATGTTCTTCAATCCCTATTCCATAACACACTGAAAGTGGTTTAACCTTGCTGAATACTGCTGTGCCTGAATATCCTTTTCTTTCAGCATAATTCCAATACTGCTCATAGCCTTCAAAGTTAAGTTCTATCTGTCCCTCTTGCACTTTACTCTCCTGAATTGCAAAAATATCTGCATCTATTTCTTTAAAGAACTCTTCAAAACCTTTATTTACACATGCCCTTATTCCATTAACATTCCATGATACAAATTTCATATAATCACTCCATTCATTTTATTGAAAAAAATACCTCATTCATAATTTCTAATTAATTATTATTTTACTTCCTGCATAAAAGCCAAGTACACCCAATATCACTGAACTTAAAACATATATGACTGCATTCAATTTTCTCTTGCCGTTGAAAAGATTAAATCCTTCATACATAAATGTTGAAAATGTAGTGTATGCACCTAGAAAGCCTTCGCCTAAGATCAAGTAAATTTCTTTGCTTGTACTAGCAGAAGTTAAAATTCCAAGCAGCAAAGCACCAGTAATATTTATAATAAAAGTTCCTATAGGTAACTTAGCCTTACTATGACTTGAAATATATTTACCAAGCAGATATCTAGTTATTCCTCCAAAAATTCCTCCAAAGCCAACAAATACATATTCCATATAAACACTCCCACGCTTATATAAATTAATACTGAGATGCTTTTTTTATTATTATCACATTTATTTTCATCACACAGCATCTTCTTTTGAATCATCTTCAGCAGCACTCTTTATTACTATTATTCTAGAAACTGCTTTTCTTGCTACAATCACTCCTAAATATGCTGCTGACAGACCAAATATTATCGACATCGTTAAGTAACTTAATGCTGAAAAATACATTCTTGACTGCAGCAATTTCACTAATTCCTTGCATAAAGTAGAAAATGTCGTAAAAGCTCCAAGGAAACCTGTCGTAAGCCCCAACCTTAATTCTTCCTTTATTTCCTTAACTTCAAGTGATATCGTTAATATCAAAGCCATTAAAAAACTTCCAATTAAGTTTATAAACAGTGTATTTACTGGTATTGCCCCTTTATAGTTATACAGATGTATATTCTTAACAAAAAATCTCAACATAGCTCCGAAAAATGCAAAAACTCCAACGTATATACACTTTTTCATTGTTACCTCCATCTGATTCTATATAAGTTGTGAAAGTTCTAATACATTCTGACTTCTAAAAGATCCTAGGGTTGAACCGATTCAGCAGTGATATTTTAGAAGCCATGATGTAAGAACTTTATTACAACTTATATAGATTGCAAAAATCCCTGCAGACAAAATCTGCAGGGTTCTAAAGCTTGTTAGCATTTACAGGCGAACTTTATCACCCTAGTTTTAAATCTATGTAAACAGAATATCAGATTGGAATCTTTATTGCAAATAAAATAAGGAGTGAGTGACCTCCGTCGGCTAAAAAATTCCTAATATGTGAACTTTCTATAATTATGTTTATCGTAATTCAGCACTACTTAATAACACATTCATTTTACGCATTACTCTCTACTCTTTTCTCTTTACTCTTCTTTAGCATATTCTTGGCAGCATTTCTGCATCAAACATATTTAAAATCCTTTTACCGCCAAAATAATTTTCCGCATATACCACTGGAAACTCCGTCATAAAAAAGTTTCCTATAATCGCAGCATTCCTGCATTGGTCGAGAGTTCTCATTGCAGTTAGAACCTCAGTAGCTTTGTCCTCCTTTACTACAAGTACTATCCGGCCTTCACAGGCCATATAAAGCGGATCAGTTCCTAACATATCATTTATTGCTGATATCTCCTTTGAAATAGGTATGTTCTCCTCAATAAGTTTAACCCCTAAACCTGAATATGTAGAAATTTCATTTATTATTGTTGCTAAGCCTCCCCTTGTAGGATCTTTCATTATTTTTATGTACGGAAAATAATCCTTAACAACATCCACTATTTCATAAACTGGTGCACAATCACTTTTAAAATCGCCTTTCAAATTCATATTAAATCTATCTACCACTATTGTAGTACCATGTTCGCCTATATTTCCGCTTACAATTATACTGTCACCTGGCTCAATAGTCTTAATCATATAATTGTTTTGCACAACCCCTACTCCTGCAGTATTGATATAAATACCATTTTGTCCGCTGCTTTCTATTACCTTCGTATCTCCTGTTACAATACTAACTTTCGAAGCAGTGCACTGCTGAGCCATAGAATTTACTATGTGCTCAAGGATGTCAATGCTGAAACCTTCCTCTATTATAAAAGAACAACTTAGATATAAAGGTTTCGAGCCTGATACAGACAGGTCATTAATAGTACCGCATACCGCTAATTTGCCAATATCCCCGCCAGGGAAAAATATGGGCCTTACTACAAACGAATCAGTCGTAAAGGTCATACTGCCTTCTTTTACTGGAAATGCAGCTGAATCCACCCCTTTTCGCAGCAATTCATTATCAAAATACTTATAAAATATCTGTTCAATAAGTTCATTTGTGTACTTACCGCCATCACCATGTACCCGTCTTATAACCTTATCCATAATATTTCCACCTTCCATATTTATAGTACACGGAACACGCTCCTTCAGAAGATACCATGCATGGTCCAACAGCATTTTCCGGGGTACAGCTTTTTGCAAAATAGCTGCAATCATAGGGTAATTTTTTTCCTAATATGATATCACTGCAAACACACCTGCGGCCTTCTATTTCGCTTTGATGCATATTGAACTTTTTTGAAGCGTCTAAGCTTATAAATTTCCTTTTGAGATATAGTCCTGAACCTGCAATTTTACCAATTCCTCTCCACTGCATATCTCCATAGGAAAATACCTCTTCCATAAGACTACTAGCATTCTTATTTCCTTCATCCGTTACACAGGTCCTATAAAAATTCTTAAAGTGCTTCTTTTCTTCGTTCTGCTGTTTTAATAAAAAATATATGCCGCTTAATATACTAAGTTCATCAAAACCACATACCACCGCTGGAACTTTGTATTCTTCCGTTATAAATTTAAAATGTTCAGCTCCTCTGATTACTGCTACATGTCCAGGACAAATCAGTCCATGTATTTTATCGCTGCCGTTATCCAATATTCTTCTGATTACCGGCTTCATAACTTTTAATGCACTCAATATTGAAAAGTTATCTATCTTTTTTGAAATAGCAGCTTTTACAGTAGCAGCAATAAGCGGTGCTGTAGTTTCAAAGCCAATAGCAAGGAATACAATCTGCTTACGTTTATTTTCCTCAGCAATACTAAGAGCATCAAGAGGTGAATAAACTACTCTTACATCCTTTCCTTCAGAGCGCTGCTGAAGTAAATTATCTTTCCGACCTTTTACCTTCATTAAATCTCCAAAAGTTGTTATTATCACATCACTATTATTTAGAAGCTCTATACAGGAATCGATATAACCTTCCGATGTTACACAGACAGGGCAGCCAGGTCCTGATATCAATTTTATTTTAGGGTATAACAATTCTCTCAAACCGTATTTTGAGATACTTTGAGTATGAGTGCCGCACACTTCCATTATTGACGTTTCATCAGTTTCTATCGCTTTTATCCTTCTAATTAAATTAATCAATATATCATTATTTTTCATCAGTATCTGCCTCTTCATAAGTTTCTTGCTCAAAAATTTGCTGCAAATAATCATAATATTCCATATTAATCTTTTCTATAGCAAATCCAGCATGAACCAATATATAATCATCTCTATGAGGATTTTGTATAAGTTCGATATCAACTATCTTTTCTATGCCAAACATATCTGCATAGGCCATATTGCCATCAATACTTTTAATTTTTGCCGGCACTGCTAAACACATCACCTTTCACCCCGCTTTTTATGATTTCATCTGCTGCTACAATCTGTCCAAAAGATATTCCCTCATCATTTATTGGTATTAAACAGTTAAAAGTTACATTGAACCCCCTGCTATTAAGTTTCTTAGAGATTGATGCTAAAAGATGTTCATTCTGAAAGACTCCTCCGCTTAAAACGACCTCTCTGATTTTATAAACTTCTGACAACCTCTCTGCTAAATCGCAGGAAGCTTTAGTAATTGTATTATTAAACTTAGCAGCAATAACTTCTGGGACTATTTTTTGTTCCAAGTCTGTCAGTAGTTGTTCAAACATATGCCTGTATTCTATAATAAACTTATCTTCATTACGGCAAATGTCATATTCATAAGATTCCCTTACTGTTTCATCCATTAGATTTTCCAATTCTATTGCACCATGTCCTTCATATGTAGCATAGTTTACTACTCCGAGGAGAGATGACACTGCATCAAACATTCGTCCTAAACTGGAGGATTCATGACAATTTATCGATGCATCAAGTGCTGCCTCAACGACGTTTAATTTATCTTTATCTATGCTCTTAAGAAACTTGTGCAGCGGATACTTCAGAGAATATAAATAACTTGCTGCACATCTCCAGGGTTCTTTAGCTGCCCTGTCACCTCCCTGAAGTTTTATATATTGGAAATGACCTGCCCGTTCAAACATTTTTCTATCTCCTACAAGAAATTCTCCTCCCCATACAGCTCCATCCTTTCCATATCCAGTTCCGTCAAAAACCATTGCAATAACTTTTCTCCAAAGGTCATGTTCTGCCATGCAGCTTACCATATGAGCATGATGATGCTGTATATATATCTTTTCTGTCTTTTTCTCAGCAGCAAACAGCTTGGTGTTATAATCTGGATGCATGTCTTGAACACATATGCTAGGATTGACATCAAGTATTTTAATTAGATGATTTGTCACATATTCATAGTTTCTATAACAATCCATCTGTTTTAAATCTCCTAGGTATTGACTGGTGTGTACGTATCCATGCGTTGAAATGCATACGCTGCTTTTAAGTTCCGCACCTAATGCCAGCATATCTTTCTCTATTGACAATTTCTTAGCATATGGTGCATACCCTCTCCCACGTCTAAGCAGCATTTCTTTTCCTTCAAATACTTTAACTACCGCATCATCTATAGGTACATATATTTTTCTGTTATTTATTAAAAAATAATCGGCTATTGAGCCCAGCCTCTCTAATGCAAAAGAATTTTCATATTCAATTGGTGCACCGCTAATATTACCGCTGGTCATTACAACTATGTCAAGTTTACTTTCTAGAAGCATATAATGAAGCGGAGTATACGGAAGCATAACCCCTATTCTCCTTTGACGAGGAGCTATATTTTTAGGTATAGTCTTTGGGGCCTTTATTTTTAATAGTACGATAGGCCTTTTACTGCTGGTAAGTACACTATTTTCTCTTTCAGACACATAGCATACTTTTCTAATCAAACTTTGATTCCTCATCATTACCGCCAGCGGTTTATCGGGTCTTCGTTTTCTTATTCTCAAATTATCTATAGCCTGCTCATTTCTTGCATCACAAACCAGATGAAACCCTCCGATGCCTTTTATAGCCACTATTTTTCCCTTTTTTATTAATTCTGCAGCACTATAAATAGCATCATAACAATCTATCTCTTTTCCGTTTCTATCTAGTAATGTTAGCTTGGGTCCGCATCTAGCACAGCAGTTTGGTTCAGCATGAAACCTTCTGTCATAAGGATTTTTATACTCTTCACTGCAATCAGAGCACATTTTAAATTCATCCATCATAGTATTCTTTCTATCATATGGCAAACCTTTTATGATTGAGTATCTTGGACCACAGTTTGTGCAATTGGTGAAAGCGTACCTATACCTTTTACTCTTTTTATCCATAACTTCTTTAACGCATTCTTCGCATATACCTAAATCAGGCTGAAGAAACCTTAGACTGTCTCTATTCTTTATACTTTCTTTAATAGTAAATTCATAAAAAGTGCAATATTCCATAGAAGAACACTGCACTTTTTCAATGTTTACAACATCTGGAGGATTTTTAACAATAGCCATAACAAACTTTTTTACATTATCTATGCTGCCAATGAAATCTATAACAACTGCTCCACCAGAATTGCTAACCGAGCCATAAATCTTAAATTCTTTTGCTTTCCGATAAATAAATGGTCTAAAACCAACCCCTTGAACTCTTCCGTATAACTGAATTAGAAATCTTTTTGCATTGGAACTTTCATTAATTTTATTCAGCAATTTCACCTTCTATATTTCTGAGAATAGCAATCTGATCCGGCAGATCTTCAATTCTCACCTCGATATCTGTATCATCATCTACTATACCTTCATTATAATTCTTAAGGTACTCGTGTAGATTTCCTGCATTTAGATGACTTCTTTCATTTACATTAACTACAAGCCTGTTTATTTTATAAAAATTCTTAGTTTTACAACATTCATTCAAAGCTTGAGAAATTTTATTAAGCAGTATTGTATCGTGCATAAAATAAACCTCCAAATTCAAATTTAAGGTACTATATTTATATAAAAATATCCAGAATAATATTCCTATTAGCTTTTTAATATTCCAATCTTTGGAATGCTTTCTAATATGCTAGCTTGCCCTTGATGACAGGAATTAAATTCTCTAGTAACATCCCTGCCCGCGTATATGCTAAAATGGGTTCCTCCACCCCACGATGGAGTAAGACTTACATCGTACACAACACCATCAACAGCTATATAAGCAGGTTTTCCATTGGCACCATCATATTGCTTAAGCTCTTCAAGTGTAAATTCTTTCAATTGCTGCCTTAGTTCTTTATTCTCCAATTTTCTTGGCTTCATACAATTAAATAACATTGTCATTTCGCCTTTTATTAGGCAGCCATAGTAGTTTCTCACATACGGACAAGGTTCGATAACCATCTTTTCAATGTATATAGATATCCTGTCATTACTGTCTAATATTTTTTGTTTAGGTTTACTACTCATTTATGCCTCCATGTCTTTACTTACTAAAGAAACAATCTGTATCCAAACTTCCCTATAAATTGATTCTATTTTTTTATCCAGTAATTCACTGAGTCCTAGTTTAAAACTAACACTGCTCACCTCTATTCCAATAATATAAACTTTAACACTTTTAAAGTACGATTTTATAAGGTCTGCTAAATTGTAGCTATGCAATGTATAACTATGCTTTTTATAGCAGCAATTTTGTTTCGTCAAAACTGTAAGCTGCCCAGGCATTTTATCATAAGCTGAACCATCTATTAGGAAAACACAATCTCCCTCTTCTATAAATGAAATGCTATAATCAATATCAGTTTCTCCAATAATAACTTGCATGTCTCTTCGGTTTTCATTTTCAATCCTACGCCTAATTTTTTCAGCTATTATTACACCGATGCCGTCATCTTCCATTAAAATATTACCTATTCCAATAATTTTAATCATACTATAACCTGAATTTCCAAGGGTTCTCCACTATCAGTTATTAGGTGTGTCGCACAGGAGACACATGGATCAAAGGATCGCATTATTCTTCCTATCTCTACAGGTTCTTTCACATTAGCTAATACTGTGTTAAGCAGTGCCTTTTCTCCTACTCCAGGATTCCCAAGAAGATCAGTTGGACTCATGTTCCATACTGTAGGTGTTATTATGTTGTAATATTTTATAAGTTTGTTCTCTATCTTTACAAAGTGCCCTAAAGCTCCTCTAGTCGTGTCTACAAGTCCTACACCTAATGCTTCATCAGGAATATCATATATTTTTTGATTGTTTGGTTCTAGCCGTACACGTTCAGATATCTTGTCCATTATCGAAATAATCTTTTTAGTTTCCAAAACTCTCGCAATATTTCTATCCATACAGGAACTTCTCTGCTCGTATTCTCCGCAAAGAATCATTCTAGCTAATGGTCCAACCTCCATAGGATATCCATCGTAATTAGGAGATTTTATAAAACTGTATCCTGATTTCTTATTAATATCAACATCTGTTTCATTTTGCTCAGTAGGCTTCTCTATCTCATTAGTGCCTACATACCAAGTATTCAATATATTTTCGGTAATTTTATTGCTGTCAAAATTCTGTATTTGTCCATTTATTGATACCGATGGCTTTACATAGCTTATTTCAGCATCTAGATATTCAGAGAAGAGTCCATAACTCATAAAATTTAAATATGATCCCCCAATTTTAAAATAATCATCATAATATTTAGCTATAACATATGCATCATCAAGCATTCTTGTATTAATAAAGTTCTTTAACTCAAGAATAATGCTTCTTGCTTTTGTAAGATTGTAAGAATTTATACTGACAGTTACTCCACCTACAAATACTCCATGAGCATGAGGAGCTTTTCCTCCAAGCACCGCTAATCCTTCATGAGCCATTCTGCTGTATTTAATACTCTCAATATAATGATTGACAAGTTTTTCGTTTATATCCTGCGGAAGTCTGTAATCATTATACTGTTCTGAATATAGTGGATTTATATCAGGCATTTTAACATAGCTTGGCAGTGTCAGATTATAAAACTGACGTATATGATTTTGCATTATCTCAAAACCGTGTATTAAACTGCGTATATATGAATCATTTAAACTTACTGTAATCTTAAGTGCATTTTCCAATGCCAAAGATGATGCCATTCCATGCGCCATAGAGCATATTCCGCAGATTCTCTCTGTAAAGTATATTGCATCTAAAGGATTTCGGGACTTTAACATTTTTTCAAAGCCTCTATATAAAAGTCCGCTGGTTCGTGCATTTACAATAGTGCTGTCCTGAAGCTCCACTTTCGTTTCCAAGAAGCCGCTTATTCTTGTGATAGGATCAATAGTTATGGTTTTTTTCATAATTCATCTCCTAATATCTCACAAAAGGTTCCATACCATCCGGAAATCGCGGATTAGCACAGCCGATACATGTAGTATTATCTCCAATGGGCCAATTTACATAACCATTCCACTTTCTTCTTGGACAATCCGTTCTTGTTACAGGTCCTCTGCAGCCAAGTTTAAACATGCAGCCCTCTTCACCAAACTTTCTTGCAAAAATACCTCTGTCAAAAAAGCCTCTTCTAGTACAGTTATCATGTATAGTTACTCC
Organism: Clostridium oryzae; assembly: GCF_002029235.1. Taxonomy (GTDB): domain Bacteria; phylum Bacillota; class Clostridia; order Clostridiales; family Clostridiaceae; genus Clostridium_AE; species Clostridium_AE oryzae. Next base: position 48,244 of record NZ_MZGV01000026.1, on the reverse strand, counting down.
ATAAAATAAAATTGGCCTTCCTTCATCGTCTAATTCTGGTTTTCCAAAAGCAACCAAATGAGCTAATGTTCCAATTACCCAATCCGGATGGCATGGACACCCAGGTAGTCTAATGACCTCCTTATTCACAACCTCCTTAACACTCCTGCTTAATGATGGATTAGGCCTAGCTGCTGAAATTCCTCCATAAGATGCGCAGGTTCCTACAGATAAGATGTACTTCGCCTTTTCACCAGCCATTTTAATAGCTTCTAAAGCCGTAATAGGTCGCCCGTCATAATTTGCTATTATATTATATAGGCCATTATCTTTAGTAGACACAGCTCCGTCCACTAATAGAATGAACTCTGTATTCAGAGTATCTAAAAAAGTTTTAAAAGCCCCAGTTCCTTCAGATGTCATTAATGTATTGTTATATGTCAGATTGACTACTTCTGTCAGCATGTGCATTAGACCAGGATTTTCTCCATTCAAAAATGAAATTATATTTCCTGAACAGCCTGTAACTTCTAGCCATATAGCATTTATTTTTTTTATCTGCCTGCTTTTAATCATCCCAATAGCTTCTTCAGTTATTCTCCTGCTGCTTGTTTTTTTTGCGGACTCCAACGGGCAATTAATCGTACTAATAAATGGCATAAGTCCCTTTCTCCTTACCCTGATAAAAAATAGTTTTATATATAGATATTTATATATATAAAAATTTTAAATATACCTTATAAAGAATAATTAAGAGTAAAATAAGTGACAAGGCTCTCCTATTCCTTGTCACTTCGATAAAAAAATATATAAAAAATAGTATAGATCACTAATACGTATCCTCCAAACAATAATGAAAATTTAAATGCATTCCAATTGATATTTTTAGTGAGCTGAGCCAATAAATAGGCCGGCTTAATTATGTCCCAGGAATTGAACCTGAGAAATCTTCCGATATATATAGCGTAACCGCTTAAAATACAGCTGATAATTATCAGCAAGTATGCTTTTATCTTTCCTGCATTTTGTGAAATTACCTTCTGAACAATATACATTGAATACATCCCAAGCAATAAACCAAAATACATTCCGATTCCAATATGTATAATTTTAAGCCAAGGCATAAAATCCATGTTATACATCTGTGGAATATATGAAGAAATCGTCTCTAAATAAAACTTGGTTCCACTAATATGTATAAAATCAGTAACCATATATGGAGAATTAGGCAAAAATAGAAGCCATAGAAACCCAAATACAAATGCTGTAACTTTTTTTTGTTTTTTTACGCTGGCTTCTAAAAACGCAGAAAAAATTAATGGAAGAAATGCTAGGAAAAGATTCCATATCATCATTAGATGTATTAGATCAGGGATTTTATAAAATGTCAGTAAGCTCATGAGTAAATACCCAAAAAAGCATATACTCAGTAATTTAATTTGTTTTACATAATGCAGTTGCAAATCAATTCTCCTCTCGTTAATTTCTGTTAATATTATCTTACCATATTATGCCATATTAAGAAACTAACAATTAGAACTCTATTAATAGAAAGGCACTTCACTATTATAGGAATTTGAAATTCTTATAAATTGTATTAAAGGTGAAGTATCTGCAATCCAAGAAATCATTTCTGCAGTTGCTCCACCTTGCTATGACTTTATCTCTTTACACTTTATAACTTGTTAATTACAATGTTTATCAGTGTCGCTTATGCTCATAAGTTCTTCAGGATAGGGACACCATATAGTTTGATTTATAAGATATTGCTTCTCATACTTAATAGCATAAGTCTTCAAAATATTTATTGGTACACTCAAAGGAAATTTTTCGTCTTTATATTTATTAAAACTATCTAAAATAAATTCTTTTTCCTTTGAGGATAAATTATCTGAAAAGTGCTCCATAATATGCGTAAGAGAATTAATGATATTTGCACTTCTTGGAAGTCTTGCAAAAGCTATTTTTAAATGTTCTCTATACTCATCTATTACCTTATTAAATGGCTGTTTATCGTATTGGGCAACTATTCTTTCTAACAGCTTCTGCTCTCGCTGATGATACGCCATAAGTAGATATTTATTATTGGCTTGAAAATTGACCAGTTGGGCAATTGATCCACTTTCTGTTACCATTCTGAATCTATACATTATATATAATTTTGTTAGGAAATGCTCTCTTATTCTAAAATTAGTAAGCCTGCCTTCCTCTTCAATAGCGAGATAAGTATATTTTGTAATAACTCTATCAGCGAAAACCCCTCTACCCTTAAAGCAGGCTGCACCCTTCTCCCTATTTAAATAAATCTTAACATCTTTTATACCACAGGATGGAGATCTTCCTTTAAGAATAAAACCATCTACTTTACTTAATTTCTTTAGAAAGTCATCTGAGAATATCAACATCTCTTTAGTATATTCCTTTTGGCTTTTAGGTTCATATACAATAATATTGTTCTGTTCTGATATCAATCTAATGGGTTGTCTTGGAATCTCCAAACCTATTTGGGTTTCAGGACATATATCTACAAAGTCTATAAAGTTTCTGAGTTCATCAACAAATTTATCTTTTAACATTTGTCCGTTGTATCTGCATGGTTTAAAACCTAGACAGCTGCTTATAACCACCACCGGTTTTCCATAATAATCCATAATTCCTCCTGATAGCTATAATAGTATTTTACATGATTTTATAAATATATATTATCCAACACCTAAAAATTTATTTAAAAATAAATTTTTAGGTATAATTTTTACAATTTTTGAAAAATTAAACCTTGCAACCTATTAGCTAAATATATTATTATTAATTAAGTAAGCAAACTAATAAATTTGAAAGGATTGATAATTTGAAATCAACAGGTATTGTAAGAAAAGTCGATGAACTTGGCAGAATCGTTATACCTAAAGAAACAAGAGATCTTCTCTTTATTCACGAAGGCGATTCTCTAGAAATCTTTGTTGATGAAAACTCAATATATTTAAAGAAATATGCTCCAGGCTGCAAATTTTGCGGAGATATGAAGAATATTGAGATGTTTAAAGGAGTGTATATTTGCGAGGAATGTAGAAAAGAGTTAAGAGCCGCTGAATAATATACCCGGATTGTGACATTTTAGTATTATTAGTTTAATAGCTTCAATATACATATTTGACAAAACAATTTCTAATGTTTACCTTTACCCATCAGCTCTTAACTACAAATGAAGAATTGATGTCACAATCCGTTATTTTTCCACTACTGGTATTCTTAAAATTGTCATTAAACTTTTCATAACCTCTTCACTCCTGTTTAATTGGAACAATTATTTCTGTTATATATTTTTCTGAATTACCTTTAAATATCTTAGCGCCTTAACTGTAATATTTGTTATTTTAGAGAATTCCCCTATTCTATACACAAAATCACCTCTATATAATTAATATAAACTATCCCCCGCACAGGAGAGTCAAGCCAAAACAAAAAATAGCGGCATCCAACGACTGAAATATGGCTTCTATGGTCACCACCGCTCCAGGCGATCTATGCACAAAATTTTTTGTGGTATATATTGCAATAAAAATTAATAAATGTTATATTTTAATTGTAGCATAATTGGTTACTACTAAATATATTTCATTTTAAATGAAATATATATTTTTTTAATCGCAATGCAACCGATTGCACAATGTGCAATAAACTCTTCTGCTAAGATATGAAGATAAATATTCTTCTGCTAAGCTGAATATACTTTATGTTATGAAAGGTAGGTAATATGATGGAAACTAAAAAAACTCTCCCGAAAGTAGCTTATTTTTGTATGGAATATGCACTAGATGCAGAATTCAGGACCTATGCCGGCGGTCTTGGTATATTAGCCGGTGATTATCTTAAAGGTGCAAAAGACTACGGCTATCCTATGGTCGGAATAGGTATAAAGTGGAAACAGGGTTATTCTGATCAAATGATTGGCAAAGATGGTAAAGCCTTTGATGCATATCATAATTATAATTACGATTTTCTAAAGGATACTGGTATCAAGGTTAATGTCAGAATACGACAGAGAAATGTAGTTTGCAAAGTATGGCTCTGTGATAAATACAATAACGCCCCAATTTATTTATTAGATACCGATCTTCCTGAGAATGAAGATAGCTGGATAACTGGACAGCTTTATGGATGGTTTGGCGAAGAAAGAATTGCTCAGGAAATGGTACTTGGTATAGGAGGTATTAAAGCCTTAAGAGCATTAAATATACCTATAGATGTTTATCATTTCAATGAAGGACATGCTCTATTTGCTGGTTTTCAACTCATAAAAGAAAAGATGGATGGCGGAATGACATTTGATGAAGCTTTTAAGGCTTCTAAAAACGAAATAGTGTTTACAACTCATACCCCAATAATTCAAGGAAATGAATATCATACTCTTGATAGATTGATGTATATGGGTGCAAATTGCGATTTAACCCTTGAACAATTAGTGCAAATAGGCGGTTCTCCATTTAATATGACCGTAGCAGCTCTTCGAATTTCAACAATATCAAATGCAGTGTCCCAGCTTCATAAAAAAACAGCTAATACCATGTGGGCTGACGTAAAAGATCATTCAGAGATAATAGGAATAACTAATGCAATACATTTACCGACCTGGGTAGATAACAATATGATATCCTATGCTGAAAATTATAATAACGATCAAGAAAGTAGAAATGAGCTTTGGGATGCCCATATGAAAAATAAGACTGCCCTTATCGATTTTGTTTATGAGCGAAATGGAGTTAAACTTGACAGTGATAGTCTTCTTATAGGATTTTCTAGAAGAGCTGCTCCTTATAAAAGAAGTAATCTTATCTTTACAAAACCAGAAGTTATTGAACCATTTTTAAAACAGAAAAAGCTTCAAATTGTATTTTCCGGCAAAGCTCATCCGCTAGATGATGTAGGAAAGAAAATAGTTGAAAATATAGTTGAAATATCAAAACGATACCCTGAAGCAGTGGTATTCTTAGAGAATTACGACATGACTATAGGAAGAATGCTTACTCACGGCTGTGATGTTTGGCTTAATAATCCAAGACGTCCACTTGAAGCCAGTGGAACTTCAGGTATGAAAGCTGCAATGAATGGCGTTTTAAACTGCAGTATACTAGATGGATGGTGGCCTGAGGCTTGTCAGCATGGAATTAACGGCTGGCAGTTTGGAGATGGATTTGAAAGTGAAGATTTCGATGTACTTGACTCTCATGATTTAGGATGTCTTTATAAAGTACTTATTGATGATGTTATTCCTACTTATTATAACAATAGGACTAAATGGATTGATATGATGAAAAATAGTATTTTGTCAACGAAAGATTTCTTTTCTGTAGAAAGAATGCTGAAAGAGTACTATGAATTGATGTATATTCCTACGTACAAAGGTAAATAAAATAAGGGGTGAGTGACCTCCGTCGGCTGAAAAATGCCTCCTGCGATCACTCACCCCTTTAACCAACTCTATGTATTTACAAAGTATTATTTTCTATATTACTTCTTCCAAATTTTTTCTTGTTTATTTATTAGTATTTTCTTAAGAGCTATCTTCATATTACTTCGTATATTATATAGTTATATCCTTTTAGTCGCACATACATTTTATGTAAATTTCCTAATTTTGGCAAACTCGGCTAAGCCTCAAACACTACCCAAATCTTAACGAAAATTTGCTGACAATTGCTAAATTCACTCTATATCTCCGTTGGTTAAAGGCCTAAATGGCCTTTAACGGGTTATCTGCGAATGATAATGAGCGTGCTTAGATAACCCCGACTGTAAACATTTCCTATGCCCTGACTCTTAATATTCACAAAATACTCTTATTATACTGCTTCTGTTGCCTTCTTATCTTAATTCACTAACTTCAAAATATATTACTGTCTCTTTTTAACTTCTTCGTAAATACGCTGTACCGTTTTTTTCATTTAGCAGCCACCTTTTCTCCTATTTAGTGGTGTATCTTGATATTAATTTAAAGTTATTCACAATTATTAAAAACACAAGTCGCTAACTGGTAAAAAATTTAGTTTATAGTAATTCAGCACAGCTGAGTTCCAACCTTCACTTTACTCTTTTCTCTCTAATCTTTACTCTACTTAGACGATTCTCTTTCAATCAAAGTTGCTCTTACTATATAATGACTATGCTTATTGGCTTTATTGTTACTTAATTGATCAAGCAGCAGTTTAGATGCATTATACCCTAAGTCATAAGCATTTATTTCTACTGACGACAATGATGGGCTCTGATATACCGCCATTGGCGTGTTATTAAAGCCTACAATTGATATCTTATCTTCAATTTCACATCTCTTTATAGCATTCAGGACCCCGATGGCCAATAAATCATCTGTAGTGATCACTGCATCAGGCGTATTGTACTCTAATATTTTTAGCATAGCACGATAGCCTTCTGTTTCATCAAATGCTGCTGAGTTTATTACCCACTGATCTTTTATTTCCATGTAGTTGTCTATCATCGCATTCTTAAAGCCTTCAAATCTATCTATAGAAACATTTAAATCCTTTGGACCTCCTATAAAGGCTATTTTTCTACGTCCTTTTTTGATAAAGCTCTTTACTACTCTGTACATAGCATCAGAATTATCATTGTCTACCCATGTAACTTCTTCTGACTGTTCTGGCCTTCCAACAACAACAAAGGGGTAGCTTATATCTTTTAAATACTTAATGCATTTGTCATCGTTTCTGGATGTTAGTAATATAATACCATCTACTAATTTACTATTTGTAAATTTTTTTATGCATGTAAGTTCGTCCTTTTCGTTGTTTCCAAAGGAATACATTATGTTATAGTCTCTATCTCTTGACGCTACACTTATTCCTGTCATAAGTTTTATAAAGAAAAAATTCTTGTCAAAATTTTCAGCTTCACCAGGAATAATAAGTCCCAATATTTTTGTAGAATTATGGGCTAAACTTCTAGCGATAGCATTAGGATAGTATTTTAACTTTATAACAGCTTTATTAACCCTATCCTTCGTTTCGTCGCTTATTTTAGGGTTGTCAGCAAGTACCCTTGAAACTGTAGATGGAGAAACATTTGCTTCCTTAGCGACATCTTTTATCGTGACTGCCATATTATATCAACATCCTTCGTCCTTCACTTGATATCGATCCAAATGCATATTTGCATAATAATTTTTAATGTCCTCTTTTTTTCTGTTTCTTCTTTTGCTGTTTCTTTTCAAACTTAATTTTTTCTTGCTGTTCACGTCTTTCTTTCACAACAGCTTTTCGTTGATTTTTTCTATTTTCAAGATCAAGTTTTATAGCTTGTTGCGCCTTTGTACCAATTCCATCATTTCTAACAGTATTTCGTATTTTCCGATGCATTCTTTTGGGATTTATTTTTCTTTCATATACATGATCACTAGAAATTGGTTGACTAAACTTAAGTCTATAGAAATTATTCAAAATAAAATTGTATATTTCATTATCCTTAGGTTCTTCACCAAAAACTACTCTGCTAACTTCAAGTTCATAATTGTTATTCCGTTCAAAAACACCTACCCAAAATGGGTCATCAAAAAAAACTGTTAATTTAATCATTTCTTTCCTCCTGTTAAAAAGCTCATATTAAGAATGGACAACCCCAGGAGGGCAGGTTACTGAAGGATTTCTCCTCATCCGGACTACCAACCGAATCGTGTTTTTATCTCAAGCCATATTTCTCTAATATTATATCACAAAAAAAATGTTGCATCTATGACATTAAGTCCATATTTTGACTCTTTACTCTTTTCTCTTTTAATATAAGTGCCCTGTTACATATTTTCTGAATTCCTGCTGCTGGTCATGGATTAAATCAATGTTTTTATCTCTGCACAGTAAGAACGTTAGCATCTGTAATGGTATAACACATGCAAGTGGTGAAAAAATCTCTCGGTACTCTGATGAAAAGCACATGCACTTATCATTTACGTCTCTACAACCTATAAAGTAACTATATTCAGTTGTATCACAAAATCCATTGAATACTGCCTCAATTTTTTCCTTTTCCTTATCGTATCCTCCTATACAAATACAATAGCTGTACTTGTCTACAGCTAGGTGAGGTCCATGAGTAAACGATTCTATTTCGTGATATGTAGCATTAATATGTAATGTTTCTACAAGCTTTAGCGCTCCTTCAGCACATGTGCCATAATTAGGTCCTGATCCAATTAAATATACACGTTTCATAGCAAGCAGCTCTTTTTTGTTTTTTTCATACCACTGTTCTGAGCTATTAGCTGCAATTTCTATACCATTTAGTATGTTTTCTAGTTCATTAAAATATTCGGCGCATTTTGCATCAGTTATTTTACCCAAACAAAAAGACCCATATACTGCAAAACCAAATAATGCTATAAGTGTCATGTTATGTCCCAATGTGACATAATCCAATTCTTCATGCCCGCAGCCTATATCTACAACACTAGAAGCATATTCTGAGATTGGACTATTCTTATCCGATGTAAATATAATTACATCACTATTAATATTTCTTGCAATTTTCATAGCAGCAATAGTTGATTTGCTTGTACCAGATTGTGATATTCCAATAATTAAAGAATTTTTATAATATTTATAATCGTATGTACTGTATATATTAGCCTCAACAATGGAAGTGCTGATTCCAAGTATATGCTGAAGTGCTATCCTGCTTTCCGTTGCTGCGTTATAAGAAGAACCTGTTGCAACAATAACAATACGATCATACTGTTTATTTCTTATTAATTTCATTGTATCAGCTAATATCTCTTTTTTCTTTGCAATCCAATCAATTCCTTTTTTTGTAGTACTCACAATGTAATCCTTCATAGTAAATGCTGTATTATCCACGATTTTTATACCTCCAACAAGTTAATTGTTTAAATAGACCACTTTTCATTCATATCTATCTTACCATTATAATTAACCATATTGTAGCTATTAATATAAAATTTTATTAATTGATCAGAAGTAACTGTTCAATTTCTTCCTTAGTAACAGGTCTGCTGAATAAATAACCTTGTCCATAATCGCAGCTGTTCTGCTTTAAAAATATCAGTTGTTCTTTCGTTTCTATACCCTCTGCAACGATCTTTAGCTTCAATTCGTGGGTTAGTTTAATTATATGTTCTACAATAAATTCATTTTCACCGATTTTAGATATATTTTTGATAAAATTTCTGTCCAATTTTACTACATCTATTGGCAGCTTTTTTAAATATGTAAGTGAGGAATAACCCGTTCCAAAATCATCTAATGCAATTTTAATACCAAATTTTTTAATCTCTTTGAGAATTTCCATTGACGCATCTATATCCTCCATAACAGCTGTTTCTGTTACTTCAAGCTGAATTTCATCACATTTTACACTGGTATCAGCAACAAGCTGCTGAACTTCTTTTATCAATTCGCTATTAGAAACTCTTTTTCCAGAGAGATTAACCGACATTTTTATATTCTGATGACCTTGCTGCTCCCAATATTTTTTTTGCATTACAGCAGTCCTCAAAGCCCACTTCTCTATATCATATATTAATCCTCTTTCTTCAGCTAGTGGTATAAATTCCATCGGTGAAATTATTCCTTTTTCAGGATGATTCCATCTTATCAAAGCCTCCACGCCTGTAAGTTTACCGCTTGATATGCTTATTATTGGTTGATAGTACAGCATAAATTCCTGATTTTCAATTGCTCTTTTTAAATCAGTTATCATCTTCATTTGTTTTATATTTTGTTCATATATTTTATTAGAATAAAAACAATATCCATCTTTTGATTTCTTTTTAACGTAGTACATTGCAGCGCCCGAATTCTGAAGTAACAAAGAAACACTATTCCCATGGCATGGATAAATAGCCCCCCCTATGCTGCAAGAAATAAAATATTCCTGATTTTCAATAATCCATGATTTTCTTATAGCTTTAAAAATACAATTAATCTTACTTACTATTTGCTTTTCGTCTTTTACATTTTGTATGATAACCCCAAATTCATCACCGCTAAATCTATAAACAAATTCTGTACAATCTTCCATAGCTACGGCTTCCTTTAGACTTTCGGAAATGGACTTAAGAAGAATATTCGCTGATGAATGGCCCACTGTATCGTTTACATCCTTAAAATTATCTATATCAATATAAAGCAGTGCAAATGGTGTATTATTTCTAATTAAATTATCTGCCTTTTCTTCAAACAAAAAACTATTTGGCAAACCTGTAAGCATATCATAATATGCAAAACTATTTAGCTTGTCTTCTATGCGCTTTTGCTGAGTAATATCTGTATGAGAACCTGCAATTCTTATAGCTCTACCATTCTTATCCCTAATAGCATTTCCTTTACTTAATATGAATTTATATTCTCCATTTTTACATACCATTCTATAGACATTTTCATAGACTCCGTCTTTTGATGTCAAATATTTTTCTAGTGCTGAGATAGCTTCCTCTCTATCCTCAGGGCAAAGTAAATCCTGCCAAGCCTCGAATGTGTTATCTACCTCAGAATCTTCAAATCCTAAATAGCTTTTCCATTTTGGAGAAAAGTACATTATACCATTAATAATATCCCAATCCCAAATACCGCACTCAGCACCTTCTACTGCTAATTTATATCTAGTATCTCTTTCTATCAGTGCATCTCTTTGCTGCTCTATCTCACAAAATTGTTTTTTTAACTTTTTTTCTAGCATAATCAAATCTTTGTTGCTTTTGTTCAGCTGCTGAACGTTCATAAATATTTTATCTAATGCTAACTTAAATAAATGAATTCTTCTAAACATAACATCATATAAAAATAACATACTTATAACAATATAAAACCATCCTTTATACATTGAAATTAATTTATATGTATGAACATCTTTCACTACTCTGCTTAGCACCTCGTCTGAAATAAAAATCCAGAGCATTGCCAGCATGCCATAAATAACTGTTATTTTTATGGTCTCAAGAAACGGATTTATCTTATCTTTAGTATTAGTATAATAATCTATACTCTCCGATTTAATCATAAATTTCAAAAAAAAAGATTTCGCCCTTCTATATAATTTCATAAATTTATTCTCCAATTTATTAAAATTTGTACTAGATATTCTGAAGTTAATAGATTTTAAAGAGCGTTTTTTCACAAAACAGCTCATAATGTTGAAAAATTAAATTATATGTCATAAAATACCCGAAAATTTTAATTTAATTAAATTTTATCAAATTATAGTTATAAATTCAACTATATATGCTTTTTAGTTCAAAAAATACTTATGGGGTTTTGATTATCAAATCAAGACCCCATACCTATAAATGTTGAATAAGAGAGTGCATCTAGAGAAAAGATGCCAAAATAGATAAAATAAGCTTTAACTTTTCTTTTGTAAGTATTATTATTTTAATTTATATAAGAAATCGGCTTATCATTCTATATCTAAATTATAACGTTATTAAATAAAAAGTATATTATACTAAAGTATACTTTAGTCTATTTTAGGAAAAAAAATAGAAAAAACATTATTTATGACATTTCTTCTATAAAGTTAGATTACACCCTTCTCTTTTAATATATTCAAAGCTTTTGTTTTATTTTGTACTTGGAGTTTTGAATACACTGAAGAAATATGCTTTTTTACTGTTATTAATGCAATATTTAACATTTGAGATATTTCTGTCTGTTTGTATCCTTTATCTACAAGCTGCATAACCTGAGTTTCTCTTGGTGTTAATTCTATCTCGTGATTCATAGCAGTATTCTTTTTATATTGTCTACAAAATTTCATACACTCTGGAAGTATTTCTTTCACATATTCATCAACATTTTGCAGTTCCTTTAGCATTGATATTATATGAGGTGCTAGCTCAGCAAAACATGCTACTATATGATCCTGTCTTGCTAAATCTATAGCTTCCAGTAACAGTTTTTTACCTTTTTCAACATTATGAGTATTATACTGAGAGATTGCTTTAAATATATAAGCATAGATTAACCCAAATATACTATTTTTTTGTTCTTGAATCATTATTTCAGCATGTATATCAAGTTTAATAAAGTTTCCTTGACATATTATAGCCATTCCCTGTGCTATATACTTGGTGGTCATAATAGGGAGAATTTGTTCAAATTCATAATCCTCAATATCATTTATATTATTAGGTATGCCTGCAGGATTACCCATAATTCCATTAATATACGCCTTTGCAAAATCAATACTATTAAGCCATCTTGGGAAATTCATTGTCTCATACTCATCAATTAAATCATTATATGTTTTTTGTGCCTCACTAATATCATTATCATATATACAAATCCTTACTAAAAGAAACAATGAACATATCATAATACTGGATTGTTTTTTAGAATTTGCTTTATATAGAGCCTTATAAGCATATATTTTCCCTTTCTGACATTCACCAGTTTCGAAACAGTATTCGGCCTTCATAAGATAGTTTACTCCCATAGCACCACCGTTTGATATGTGAATGAAATATTTAGATGCTTGTACAAAATAATCTACCATAGCTTTTAGTTGTCCGCATTTTGTATGATATAAGCATAGGAAATGCGGTGAACCAAATGTAACGGGCATTTTGTTATTTGCTATCCTGGAAGTTCCGCCATCTAATAGCTCATATGCCTTTTTATGATAAGCCGTCATCTTTTTCACATCATCAAACATAAACAAGCTTTCTAAAAAAGCAATTTCTCCTAATATAGCTCTTTTGTTCACTAACTGATCATCAGCTTCATATATCTCCTTTGCATGAAATAACAGTTTTCTTCCATCTATGACGTTCTCATATAGTATATAAAAAAATATGTATGTCAAATATGCTATTGGTCTGTTAATTTTTTCTTGCATCGTAAGTTGATCAAAAACAGGGTTAATAATTGTTTGACGTAAATTAGTAAGAGCAATCGTATGAGTGTATTCTATTAGATCGAGTACACGGGAAAAATTCTTAGCTTTATAGTAATAGATAATTGCAGATATATCATCGTTATTCTTATAACACCAATTACCACAATTGTTATATATTTCATATATGTCAATATCTGATGTCAGAAGTTCTTCCTTAAGTGCAGTCCTTAAAATAGAATGTAATGTATATAGCTTTAGTTTATTGTTATATTTAATAAAACAATTATTAGATATGAGATCTTTAATCACCTTACTGCACTTTCTATTACCAGTAATGTATATAGCTTCTTCCAAAGTAAAGTCATCTATGAGTGACAATTTTTGAAGCGTTTTTTTAGTAATTTCATCAAATTTAGAATATACAGCAGTTTTAATAAGTTCTGTAGCTTTAGGTATATCTTCAAAGTTATGTTCATTGTAGTATTGGAGCATAGATAGATAGGTCGCTGATACCCACCCGCCTGTGTATTCAAATACTTTTTTTTCATCTTCTGGGTTAAGTTCTATTCCGTTTATATTAAAAAACTCTACAGTTTCTTGAAGTGTAAATGTTAAAGCTTCCTGCTGCATTATTATGCATTTCTGCTTTAATTCAAGTTCTATATATTCCGGTGCAGGTCTATTACGACTTATGATAACTATGTGAAGATTAGGTATAGAGTTAAGTGCTAAAGACTTAAAAAAATTATTTAAGTAAGTAGCCTTTTTGTCATCCCAATCATCAATTATTATTACTGTTTTATGTGTTACTTCACTCCGAAGTAATTCTATTACTTTATAAATTCTCTTAATGCCCTTAGGAACTCCATAGTGTCTAAGCTTTTTACTAAGCTGTGGGTCTGTCACCTTCATTCTATTGCAAAATTTATTCCATATCCATATTTCATCATTAGGTTCACTTCCTATATCAAACCATATCGTATAAAATTCTCTACATTTCTCCAGAAAACTTTTTACTGCAGTGGTCTTTCCATAGCCCATAGAGGCTGATATAAAAAATATAGGAACGTCAAACATTCCTGACAGCTCATTTTCAATACGCTTTCTATTTAGTATCTTGGGATTAAAATTTTCATTATTCACAAATTCCACCTCGATGTATATCGATTAATTACGAATTTACTATTGAAAATTTATACATATAATCATAAAAAATGATTATTTACTTTCATTTACAATATATATATTTTATTAGATTGTTTACATAATAATTCACAAACAATACTACTATACTTTCTAAATTAATTCAAGTTTCTCTAAACTCTTTAATATTCTCCACAAGATTTTCTTACTATAAGTTTAGGCTCTAATATAATCTTTTCATTTGTTGGGCGTTGATTTTCAACCCTTTTTAACAATACCTCCGCTGCCATTTTTCCCATTAGACTGCTGTCTTGATCAACAGTAGTAAGGGGAACCGGCAGCATCGCAGATTGTTCGATATTATCATAACCTGCAATGCCTAATTCTTTTGGAATGTATATTTTATTCATATAGCAATATTTTATTACTCCCATAGCAACGGTATCATTAATGCAAAAGATACTATCCACTTTCTTATCTATAAGCCTTTTTGCTGTATTAAATCCGTCATCAAATGTGGCGTTCGTATTGACCACTATGTTCTCGTCATACTGTATATGATTTCTTTCTAATACATCCATATAAGCCTTAAATCTTTTGTTAGACGCAGTTGAACTTTTATCTCCTAGTATTATTCCAATTTTTTTATATCCTTGTTTTACCATATGTTCAATTATCTTAGTACCACCGTCATAATTGTTACTAGCTATAAAACTTACATCCAGACCTTCCGCAAAGTTATCTGCCATAACAATAGGAATATGTTTAGCAAATTGTTCATAATCTTTTTTTTCAGGTCTTACAGGAAGTATTATTATTCCATCTACCCTTCCTTCAGCAAGAAAATCCAGATACCCTTTTTCATTGTTCTTCTTTCTATCACTGTTACAAAGTATAAGTCCATATCCATGTAACTCCAAATATGTGCTTACACCCTTACTAATTCCTGCATAATACTGATTTGTTATATCCGGAATAATAAGTCCAATCATATTAGTCTTCTTTGTAATAAGACTCTTTGCAGCAGAATTTCGCCTATATCCCAGCTCCTCACAAGCTTCAAGTATCCTCTTTCTCGTAACCTCAGATATCTCGTTACTATTATTAAGTGCACGCGATACGGTCATAGCTGAAACGCCACAATACCTTGCAACATCCTTTATATTAGCCATAGTTACACACCCTCCTAAAAAGTAAAAAGAGAAATGTTGCAGCACTACGAAGACTGATACGTTCATTAAGCACCTGTAACACAAATTCTATGCAAATTCCTAATTGAGATAAACTCGATTAACGCTTCAAACACTGCCCAAATATTAATAGAAATTCACATAAAATTCGATAACAATTGCTAAACTCACTCTATGCCTTCTTCGGCCGCAACATTTCCTATGTCCTGACTCTTAATCTTTGTATAATTCTTATATTTTGTTACTAAGGAGTAAATAATTTTTTTGATTTTTTTATGAACAAAAAAGCTATTACAGCAAGAATTAGTAATATAATCTCTACCAGCCATAAATTAGTGATAACTTTCAGCTGATAAAGCATTGCAGGTACATCAATGAGTGCATGAAGAAATATAGCTAGAAAAAGATACTGTATTTTTTTATTATTAATACAGTAAAGTACTAGTATAGAAAGTGCTATCTGAATAGCTAATGTACATACTCTTTCAAATCCTATTGCCAGGAAAGTACTAGATGGTGCCATAAGCATCGTCTTTATCTGACTGGCTGTATCTGCAGGTATACTTTTGCCTATCAGCTTATTAAATTCACCAGAATTAATCATTAAAGATATATTAATATAGTTTATTACTGATAATACACCAATAAGTACAGCTTCTGTACCTCCATGGCCTACTCCAAAAGCTACAGCATCCTTCCATTGTCTGTATTTTGTCAGGAATTTTTTGTAGATAACAAACCTTCCTACCTCTTCAAAGATGCCAGCCATAAGCACAGCATACACAAGAAGTAAAGCTTGATTTTTTATTACATTTGCTGAAATTACTACAGTATTTATAGATCTTTCAAGCATCTGTGAAAATAATATAAAACATATAAATCCAAATATAATTGGTTTTTTATCTATAGCCTCTTTTTTATTCAGATAAACAATTATACCGGTAATAACAGCTATGATTATTATACCTGATATCGTCATATTTACGATAGATGCTGTGCTTATCATATAAACTCCTCCTTAAGTATATGTAATTTATTATTTAAAACTATTTCTATATATGTTTTCTATTTCCTGATATTCAAGCTGTTCAGGATGATTTTTAAGCTTTCCTTTATTTGAAAAAATAGCCTTAGAATATTCAACTATCTCTTCTTCTGTTACATCTATATGCACAGTAAACAGTTTATCAAATATCTGTTTTAATTCACTTAAGTCCTTCAATTTTAAAATAGAAAGCATCCTATTAAGCTTTTCTGTGTTTTTAAATGTTTTTAAGTATTCCACTGTAAGTACCCCATTTGCAAAGCCATGAGGAAGCCCTTTAAAATAAGTTAAAGGATAGCCCATGCCATGAGGCAGGGAAGTACCATTTTGTGAGATTTGTATTCCCCCCAAAGCTGATGCAAACATAACTTTATCCCTAAATTCCTTATTTAAATCTTTTTTTATAAGATTATCAAAGCATTCAGCAAAAAGCTCAAAGCCTTTTTCACCGTAAATGTCCGTCATAACTGTACTGTTAGAATTTAAATATCCTTCAACCAAATGAGTAAAAGCATCTACTGCAGTACTTACTGTTATATTGTATGGCAAATCATAAGTATATTTACTATCCAGAAAAGCTATCTCTGGATATACCTTCTGGCCAAGATTCTTTTTAGTTTTTTGTGCATTTACTGTAACAATACTGTAAGGTGTCACTTCAGAGCCTGTACCAGAAGTTGTAGCTACTGCTACTACAGGAATGTGTGTAAGTTTTCCAGAAGAGAACACATTATCTTTATTAATATTAGGGTTCTTAATAAATATAGCTATAGCCTTGGAAGCATCCATGGGAGAACCTCCGCCTATACCTATTACAAAATCTACTTTATTCTGAAGTCCAATTGCTGCAGCTTTTTCAATTGTCTCTAGAGATGGATTTTCCTCAACTTTATCAAAAATTGTATACTCAATCTTAACATCATTCAAAACTTGTATAACATCATCTAGGGAGCCATTTTTTTTAGATGAATGTTTCCCAGTAACTATCAAAGCTTTTGTTCCGATTTTTAATAGTTCTTCCTTATATTTTTTTACAGCATCCTGTTCAAAATGCATATGTACTGGCATATAATAATTAAATTTCATAAAAGCACTACCTTTCTTTTGCTAATATTTGTACCATGAGCTCACTTTATTGTTTTCTAATAAAATCATTTATATCTTTAACATATTCGTTAACCAGCAGCTCCTGATAAGCTGCCTTCTTTTTAGTCTTCAATAGATTAACTATGTTTTCAAGCTCACAGCTTTTCACATTATCAAGTTTTTTGAGCCTAGAATCAGCTAAACTCACTGATGATATAATTTTATTATACTCTTTTACTCCGTACCTCCACAATACAGCTTTTCCTCCATATCTCTGCTTTATCTTATCTGCCATTATAATTCCCTCAGGATCAAAATCTCCGGAATAATATATAGTCGAACCTGATTCTACAAGCTTGTCAAGTACTATAAGTGAAGCTAGTTTAAAATTTCCAAATGTACACATTATTGGTATCTTATCTTCTTTAAAATTATACAACACTTCACTAAAAACCGTTGGATTCTCAAATACATATACTCTCCGTAAGGGACTTATTATTTGATCTAGGCTGCTTAAATTCCAAATTGATACCTGAAGAGGTTCCCCCCTATCATAGAAGCCTCTCCAGCCAGGATGTTCAACACCACCGCTGTACGCAAGAAGACCGCTGCACAGTGTGAAATTAGAAACCTCGTCTCTTATTATGCCTGCTCTGTATAAAACTTCATTTAGCTGTTCAGCATTTGCTGGATATCTTTCCTTTAAGCTGTAGCAAATAGCATAAACAAGAAGAATTCCATTATCCGTGTTTATATCAAAACTATGAGGATTTTTAGTTATCATTGAAGACAGTAGTGCCAGTCTAACAACTTTGCCTTTATCAAAAGATAAGTAATTATATGCCCGACACACCTTATATAAATTATCCTTTAGTGATCTTTTGTCCTCATCATATTTCTGATTTAATATTCTATAACCACTTTCCTTTGTTTCTAAAACATATCTAAACCACTTTTCAGCTCTTGTATGTTGAAAAGCTGAAGCTATTTCGTTAAAATACGCATTTTTTTGCTGTTCATACTCAAATTTTTCTTCTTTTTTTGAAATAAGCTTTTCTCCAAAGTACCCTTGTAAAACCCTCTCAAAGTCTACTCCTTCAAATCTGGTTTCCTGCAGTGCATTAATAAATTTATCTACTTTGAAAGATATGCCCTTCCCGCTGCAGTCTTTTCTAAATAGCCCTGTCAGGGCTTCCTTTTCCTCTTCTTTCAGATTTTTTAATACTACAGTTCCGCCTAAGCTTCCTAAAGACTTATATTTTTTTCTGATGCCCTCAAGTGTTCTTTTAAAACCAGCAGTGTTTTTAAAATATTTTATACATTCTTCAGTTAATCTATCATCCATAAATTCACACCGCCAAGCTTTTAACCTTTCCATTCCAGTTATATCTTATTACTGTGACAAAATCTGCATTATCAGGTCTTATAAGCTCACAGATTGCAAGGGCAGGTACCGTAGAATAATCCCCCCATAATATCTGCGAGTTAATTATATAGTCAAGGCCCAATTCACCAAGCAGCCTGAACATATCTGAAATATTCTTTTCATCTACACCAGCAAAGGCTTCATCCAATGATATTATTCTCGGACAATCTTTTCTGGCACCTTCATACCTTGCAAAAACTGCTGAGAAAAGAGGTACATACATCGCCATGGCCTTTTCACCGCCGGAGAATTGAAAAAATGCATTATTAGTAAGTTCCTTTTTATTTTGCCCTGTCTTTATAAAGTACAACTTAAACTCAAACCACTTCCTGTAATCTAGAATCTCCTTCATTATTGTGTGGAACGTTTGGCTCTGACCTTTATCCTCCATACTTCTTCTAGCCTGAGCAATCTTTGAACGAAAATGTTCTGAAAGTTTGTTTAAGTCCTCTTCCTTCATAAGGCTTCCATCCTGCTTCAATAACTCCACTAATTCCTTAGTATCAAGCTGTTCTTCTGTCTCAGCCTTCTTGCTGCTCCATTTCAAACTGAATGAAAGACCACTGGAAGTATTCATAGCCTCCATAAGCTCATTCATCTTATTAACCCATTTCTCACTGTGAAAAATCTTTGCTCTTATCTTCTTACTTATATTTTTCACAAGAATATCCTCAAATAGCTGTCTATCACTCTCCTTAAGAAGCTTTTCTCCTTCTTCTATACCTTCTGTGATAAAATTCATAAGTTTGTAGAAGCTAACTTCTTTTCCTCTCACCTTTGCTATTATATCAAGCCTTCTTCTGTGGATTGCTGCTCTGCTTATATCTATATCTTCGCTGTCTTCTCCTGTAGTAAAGATATTATCGATTCTTACATTATTTTCTCTCAAATATTGATTATTTTCCTGAAACCTCTGATATAGAACGTTGACATAGTCTTCTCTATCCTTGCTATTTTTAGCCTGTAAATCAGCTTCTCTTATTACTCTCTTAGCCACTTTAAGAATATCTTTCTCTTCTTTCAGCTGCACTGAATACCCAAGTTCACATTCCTCTCTAAATATATCCCCATAATAATTCGAAAGTTTTTCAAAATGCTCAAGTTCACTTTGAGCTCGCTGAAGATTTTCAAAGCTTCTATTTAATTTAGCCTTTTCATTTTCACTTTTTCTTACAGTTTGAATTTTTAGGTCAGGAATCTCCCTAAGCAGTTTTATGCAATTGTCAATCTCCTGCTTTATGGTTTCATAATCTGATATTGATAGCTGCTTTTTTAAATTATCTAAATTTATTTCAGCTTCTCTAAGCTTTCTATCTATGATGTTTATATCATAAAGCAGATTATCTATATCTTCTAGTATATCCTCCTTTTGCTGCTGCAATGAACTTAAGTTTACAGCAGTTTGAAATGCATCACGCTGCAGCTTCTCAAGTTCATATAGCAAATCCTTGTACTCTCTGGCAGCCTCTAATGCCTCTTCATAGGTTTCAAGATCTGCTTTCATGGGTAGATTATGCGTCAGCTCGTGTACTCTCTCCTTTAACTTTTTAAGTTCTTCATATATCTTTCTTTCCTTCTCAGATTTGCTCGTAACCTCATTACCGCTCATATCATAATTGAACTGTGCTTCTTTAACTTCTGAAGCAGCAACCATAATATCCTTTTGGGAAGGTATGCTTGTAAATTCCTGTTTCAAAGTTTCCAATCTGCTTTGTATTTTTGCTATCTTTCCATCACATGCTGTGATTTTTTCTTCTATAGCAGTTAATTCCTCTGAGAGTTTTTTTATCTGCTCCTCTCTATATTTCTGCCTTGCAGCTGTTCCAATAAACTTTGGAACATAATCCTTAGTAACCTTTCCCCTAAGTATTCCTATACTGTAATCACCTTTTTCATTTATATAGACGCTGTCACTGCTTTCATCAATAAGTATGCTCTTTAAAACATTATCTATATCTTCCGCAGTTATTTGGGATTCCTTTATAGACTCAGCTTTTAATATTTCAGAAAGATCATGCATTAGAAATTTTGGAGCTGGAAATAAATATCTATCAGCACCCTCCGTATCTAAGGCGATAACTCTCTTTCTACAGCTTTCAGGTATTATAAGTGCATCCAAAAGCCCCATATCGAGAAGCGCCTCTTCAATTTTTCCCTTTACAGCCTCTGAAATTCCCTCACAAAAATCCACAGCTTTATAAAACGGAAGGAATGGAATATTTTCTTTAGACAATCTTTCTCTATTAATGTTGACTTTAGCCTCTCTTACTGGTTCTGGATCTTTTTTAGTTTTCCACTCAGCTATCTCTTTTCTTTTTTCTTCCGCTGACTTTATTACTTCTGCTCTCTCTCCTTTAGCAGCATACAGCTCTTCGCTCAGCGCTGCCTGAAAATCGTTATACTCTTTTCTTACATGCACAAGCACCTCTTCAAAACTCTTGCTGTGATCGAAGCTGTTCACTTCCCTTGAAGCTTTTACAATAGCTTCATCAGAAAGCCTCAATTCCTTATTTTCTTTCCTCCAGCCATACAGCTTTTCTATATACTCGCTTCTTGTTTCTGTTAATAATAACTGTGCCTGCTCTAGCACTCTTTCTTTTTCCTCTCGCTGCATTTTACTCTTTTCAAGTTCCGAAACAGCAACATCATATTCCCTATTCTTTCTGCTTTCCTCTTCGAGCGTTTTTAAAGCTGCTTCAATAGCCTTAGTGTATTTATTGAGAGTTTCTTTAACATAAGAAAAACTGTACTCCTTTGTGTAATCTTTGGCCAGTTCATCCTTTAAAAAACCCTGTTCATCAAAATTAAAATCATCAGCTGCTGCATCCATGTCCTCTATTTTTTCCTGAAGCTTATGGATAACTATTTCTTTTTTATCTTCAGCATGCTTTATGCTGTCATCGATATCAACTTCACTTTGGCGTTTCTTTTTGAGTTGATTATTTTTATCTTCCTTTTCCTTCTTAAAGCCAACTATATCCTCTTCCAAAGAGACCATATTCTCTCTTATTCTTACACTGTCATGCTTATCCAGTTCTCTCTTTTTTTCTTCTGTAGTCTTAAGCCTAATATCTAAATTTTTTAGCTGCTCTTCAGCTTCATTAAAGGCTTCCTCTGCTCTCAGCTTCTCCTGTTCACAGCTCTGCTTTTCTTTCTTCAGGCTTAAAACCTTATCGCTGTTTTCTAAAAACAATCTTGCTTTATTATTTATTATGAAGGTATTGTATTTATCGAAAGCTCCTCTTATCTTTTCAGCAGCCCTTTTGCTCTCACTTAACTGCTCTAGCCTGCTCTTGATGTTATCCATATTTTCAATGGCCTCAGACATAGGTCTTAAATCATCCTCAGAAAGTGGCTGCAGTGAATTTTCCATTATCTCGTAAACAACTGTAGGCTTAAATTCCTTCGATAGCTTTGGAGTTCTAAGCTGCACTAAAAGCTTCACTAGCTCGTCATATTCGTCTATATCATCAAAACCGAATAGCAGATCATTCACTAGTTTCATATAATCTCTCTGGCCTTCTCTAACCTGGCCACCGCCGCCAATCCTATTTTCAAGTTCCTTCATAGTAAGCGGAAGTTTTTCACCAACGTTTTTATATAAAAAGAAATCCTTTCCTACCCTTCTGCCATCAGTTATAGCAAAGCCCCAGGACTTGATGGATTTTCCCCTTACAGCTCTAAAACCCATTCCTATAGTTATATAATTTTCCGTCTCTTTCTTCTTGAATTCAATATATAAATATCCAAGAGATTCATCCTTTCCGCTGTCCTCATCGCCCAAAAGATAATTTTCTATCTTTCTAGCTCTGGAACCAAAAGGATCGAGTCTTTCAGGATTCTTATTACCATCCAGCAAAAGAGGAATAAAGCTCTGCATTGTTACAGATTTTCCTGAACCATTTGAACCTCTTAGCAGCAGTTTTCCATCTGCAAAATTGAATTCTTCTTCATCATAATACCAAAAGTTAACAAGACCAGCCCTGTTCATTATCCATTTATTATTCTCCATCTTAAGCACCTCCTTTATCAATAGCCGCCTCAGCAAAGTCCTGCGGATACGTTCCTATAACCTTGCCTACCAGTGGGAAAAATTTTATTTCTCTGCCGTCCTTTAGTATTTCAAGCATATTGAAACCCTTCATATAGCTAATTATTTCTTCTTCTAGTACACTGAGAGACATATCTCTGTATTCCTTGCTCCAGCCATAACTGTATTCGCTTTTAAGTATTTCCACAAGATTGTCAAAATAAGCTCTTGAAACTACGGCACTGTCATAAGCATCTAAAATAAGTTCCTTATTCTTAATATACTCTGTAATAAGTGAGCTGAAAAGCAATACCACATCACTTATAGCCTTTCCACACGGAAAAGTGTCCTTTAAATATTTATCATCATTTAAAACTACCAATGCACCATTTCTATGTACATGTAAATCATAACCTAGAAAAGCCTCTAAGTCATTTGCAATCATGCTTCGCTGCTTTTTTATATAATCGTAATCAGCATCCTCACTGCCTTCGTTATATACCACAGGAGACATTAAAAGTCTTCTATACACTCGATGCCTTCTTACTATTCCCCTATCGGTGTCAGCTTCTCCCCACTCTTCATTTTCAATCTCTCTGTACGAAGTATAATTTAATATGCTGGTGGTAAAATTTCTGACTAAATATCTGGAAAGACCTGTACTTTCATATAGAACTTCTGTTTCTGCACTGCTTACAAAGTCTTTTTCCTCTCCATCATCCACACTTATGATACCTATATCAGCAGCAAATCTCAATACCTTAATCAAATGTCTTCTATGTCTATATAGTGTCCAATCCACTTTCTCTTCACCATCATAATTTCCCTGAATAAATTCAGTTACCTGAGAAAGCACAAACTGTTCATCCTTTCCTTTATCCTCCAGAAACATTAAAAGAATGCATAGAAAGGCATACTCCATAATATTCTCGAATTCACTTATTCCCATCCATTCTTCAGCTTTACCTGGAAGTTTTTCTAATTTTATAACGTCTGGATTGATAATGATTGAATATCCCAGCTTTTCAGAAAGAAAGTTTCTAAAGGCAGGTATGCTGTCCTTAATGCTGTAATATAGTTCTTTATCACGTTCCTTCGGTATCCAGTAGTTTTCTAATAAGTATTCCAGTTCTTTCATCCTATCACTCTCTCAAATCTTAAAATATATGCTGGCATTTCTAACGTACCATCTGAACATTTAAGACAGCATTTATCATTTTTATCTGTGGGGCTTTCTATCTTATAGATTCTTCCATCCTCGGTCTTTCCTCTATGGTCAGCTGAGTTCATTCCCTTAGTAAGCCATCTAAGTAAAGTCGTCCTTACACTTGCATCTATTTCCGGCAGCTTAGAAAAATCTATAATACCTTCTACTATATAGCTATCCATAATTTTGCGTTCTTCTTCTCTCTGCTTTATAACCCTGCTTAGCATTTCGCTTTTTCTCTTTTCGTTGCTTATTATAGGATTTCTGCTGGTTTTTTCTCTGTATGTCCTTATCCTCGGCTTAATCTTTTTAACAGTAGGACTTTCCTCAAAGATTCCGCTGTTTATGCTTTCAGTTTCTCTTATTGTCTCACCTTTAATATGCTTCATATTAAATATGCCAAATGCAAGACTGGAAAGTTTATTAGCTTCACCAATAGAATCACATTTTAAAAATAGTTCACAGAGCTTTTTATACTCTTCCTTTCTGTTTGCAGCACTGTTTCTGCTTTCCGCTATCTGTGAGGCAAATCTAGTTATCTTCCTGATTATTTCATTAGTAATATTCAGAAGTTTAGAGGCTTCACTTTCAGCACTTCCGCTGCCTAAAAACCATTCACTTAAGTTCTCCCAGCGCCCATAAATATTATCCCTGATAACCTTCTCTGAAATTTCTAAATCTATTCTAGGTATTGACTGTTCATACTCCACTGCCTTTTCCAAAACCGTCGTAACCTTTTCTTCGGAAAGATTTCTCAATATATACTCTATTGCATTTGAATTATATTGGAGTCCCTTTATAAAATCCCTAAGATAATCAATAAACTTATCTTTAAATACAAGAAATTCTCTGGTCTTCATCATCTCTTCTGCTTTTAAACTGTATAAATCACGTATATAATCCTGATAATTCTGATTCAGTCTTTTAAAATCATTGTTTAAAGAACTCCACCAGCTGCCAACTTCCTTTGCGTCAGTATCGTACATATCGGCAACCTTTCTAAGCTCCTCTCTTATCCTTTCAAGTAAAGAAGGCTCAAGAGAAGCACTCTCTACAAATAAGTTTTCTAATTTTAGCGTTAAACGCTCTATCTCAACACTATATTCTGAAAGCTGATATCTGAATTGCTTGTTTTTGAATTCCTCCACTGTAGCTACCTTAGCGGTGTCTTGAATTGCCAAAAGATTTCTCCAAGAAATGAGCACATCTAAATCCTGTTTACACTGATCCATGGTATATTCACTAAATTCTTCATGCTTTTTTAATTCATCATAAATTTCTTCTTTGTACATCCAGTACTTCATCTTTTCATACTGAAAATAAAAATATCTTAAGATAGTTCGATATCTCCATGCATTGTCTGCTGTAACATAACGCATCTCATCTATCTGCTTTGTAAGCTTACTGGTTATTTCCACTTGATATCACCTGTTATTCATATTTATATAAACTTTGTTTTAATATAAGACGAACTAAATACTCTAGATGGAATAGTTGAGAGAATCAGAAATTCTGAACAACAGAATTTCTTCCTTCACTTTTCTCTCTACTCTTTTCTCTTTTCACTCTTACTTTTCTCTTTACATTGTGCCATACCACTCTCGTAAAATCAACATTAGATTATTTTCGCCACTTTTTGTATTCTTATGCAACAAAAGGCTGCTATTTCATAAGAACAGCAGCTTAAAATCCAATCTTACACATTTGCAATATACTTTTTTACATCATCCATATTTCTAAATTCATCAATATCGTCAATTATTATTTCCAAAGTAGCAGCATCTAATTTTTGAATTCCCTTTCGTAAATCCTCACTAAGAATTCCAAATTTTTTGACAAGCAGCTTAGTTAATGTTCTAGCTAGTGCTCTTGTTTCTCCTAACTCAAGTCCTTCTTCTCTTCCTTCTTCTCTTCCTTCTTCTCTTCCTTTTTCGTAAGGCTCTTTATATAGCGCTGAAGACATATAAATCTCCTCCTTTACAAAATCTTCATAATCACTGGTTTGATAGAGTTTTTTTAGGCATTCAACTGTTAAAAAATAGTAATCCGTATCTTCCAATTGCTCAACCACTGATAAGCATTCTAATATATGCTCCTTTTCTGTTTCACTATCATGTTTCATAAATACTCTAAGTGGATATAAAACTTTATTCTTTTGCTTTAATATTTCGTTTTTATCTATATCATAAGCCTTTACAACATTATATCTATAATTCATAACTTCTAATCCCTGAACTGTACTTTTAAAAGTACCTACGATATTTCTAACGCTCTCTGGTTTTTTCAAAACAACAAGCACTTGATAGATAGGTAAATCATTATGCCATTTTATATACGTATAATATCTAAGCATTCGCTTCATCATTTCAGCGTTACTTTTATAATTTGTTTCAAACTCTATATGAAGAATAAAGCTTTCTTTATCCATATTAACTCTAGCTAAAAAATCCATTTCTCGCATATCAGGTATAGATAACTTTGTATGTTCTAGATTAATTTCATCAGCCTCTTTGACAACAGGTAAAATAAATTCTGCTATACCTTTATAATCTTTTTTCTGCAATATCCTTATAGTTTCATCATATGTCTGAGGTCTAGTTTCATAAGCCATTTTCCAGCGTCACCACCTACTTTTATTATATCATAAAACATACATTTTAACTCCTAAATATGCATATCAATGTGCTAAAATTTATAGAAAAACAGCTTATGGCAAGGCTTAATTTTTTTTTAATCTTGCCCATAAGCTGTTTTCTATTTGCTGTTTATTTCGTCAAATCAATTATTCTATCAAATATACTTTTATTTTTGTTTATTTCATTTCTGCTGCCCTGCACACAGAAGACATTTTTATTAATAACCGCCTGAACCATATCTGCCATACTATTTATGTCCGAATCCTTTGTATTTAAAATTTCATGCCACTCCTTCTGATAGTCAGCTTCTGTTTTACCCATAACTAAATTTTGCTGATAATTTCTTGCCGTTCTAACTTCAGAATCAGGATACATAACTGATTTTATTGCTGCAATTTTATATTTCATCATTTCATCACTGTTTGCCTTAAAGTTTTTTAAATAATTAGGCAGCGTATCAAATATTTTAAAGGACATATTAATATCAGATATTCTTGCACTGCTAAAGCTCATATTTCCATCTGCATCTATATTTGAATTTCCTCCATATGCTCCGTTGCTGCGGTTTTCATTATTGAGATATTTATCCATTATGCTGTTTAAAACCTGCATGCCTCCGCTATAATTGAAACCAAGCTTTTTAAAATTGTACCCTTTATTTACGCTTACAGTACTGCCTGAGCCAGTGACAAAGGCTTCATTTTTTACAGAATCGTCAAAAGAATACTTTGCCGATGAATATTTCTGTGCTTTCATATTATTTAAAAAGTTTGCCAATTTCTTTTTAAAACCCTCATAGCCTTGCTTAGTTCCTACAAAACCTGTAATAAGATTGTTTTTGTTGAATACTTCATTGTATACCTGCTGAAGATTTTTTTGAATTTCGCTCCAATTTGAATCAAAATTATTATAGAGCTTATTAAGAAGATTGTATTCAGCATATCCATTCAAATTATCCTCGTATGCATCCTGAGGTGAAAAATAAGATTTGAACCTGTAATAGGTTGCATTAGTTGATTGTAAGGTACCTTCCATACATTCCTTTATTTTATCTTTATCTTGTAAATTTGAGCTAGTTATTATATCTCTTAACAGTTCCAGTGACCTCCCTATATTGTTTCCAGAAGTAGCTATGCTTGCCTCTATCTTAGGAGAATATTCTGATGCTGAATCAAACCTTCCAAAACCATTCGCAAAAAAATCAATATTTCCATAGGTAGCATCGTTACTACCGTCTACTGAATTATATTTATCATATATTTTGCTGTCACCTTCATTTAAAATATTACATAGAAGATTTATATAAGGTATCTTATCCTGATCAACCATTGAAGTATCAAAATAGAAATAGCTGTAATCAGATTTACCTGTATCTACAGGTGTAAACATAACTTTCGTTCCAGCTATATTGCTTGTATCTATTTTAGGAATCTTTAATTTTAACTCCGAAGTCTTCAATACTGGTAATGTCGAAAGAGCTTTCTCAGAGTTTGCCTTTACCTGCCATTTTTCCAAGTTTTCTTCATTTTGCTCAAGCTGATTAAATTGTTTTTTTGAAAGCGTTGATGCATCGACTGTACCTTTATCCTTTTCTCCAACTTTCCCCTTTAATGTAACAACTGAACTCCATTTATTATTTATCAGATACTTCTTAATTAAACCTTCAAAATATCTTTCTTTAAGTTCCCTCTTTAAAACATTAATAGTTTCATTTTGATCCAGATACATTGCAGGATCTCCATCGTGCAACCAGGACTGAAATACTTCAAACATGCATGTATTAATTCCGTTGTTAACATCTAATTCACTATTGCTATATGAGGTTTTATAGTCCCGTATCCAAGTTTTAATCTCATTCTTATTTATCCCTTTTTTTACAATACTTTTTAAAGCATCAGTTATTACCTGCTTAAATAATTGCTTCTTATTTTCATTAGTTTCACCAGATTGAAAGCTAAAAAAAGTTTGTTTACTGATATCATACATTCCAGAACAATCCTCGTCCAAAGTTATTCCCTTATGCGCTAACGCTTTACTAACTACCTTGGTAATAATAGGTCCCATTATATCAAAAGAATTTGTTATTTTAGTATCTGTAATTTTCCCTATTTCAAAATTTTCCGATAAATAGGTGCTGTTTTTATCAGCCTCTTCTTTATCTAAGTTATAATAATAGGTCTTATTTACAGGTTTTTTAAATGGTTTCTGACTAGGTATTTTGATATTAGTTTTATCTTTCTTAAATTTGCTTAAATAATTGTTATTAATATATTTAAGCATCTTGTTTATATTGAGTTTACCATAAAGGTATATATAGCTATTGGAAGGTTTATAATATTTTTCATAGTTACTTACTACCTCTTTATATGTAACATTGGGTATATCTTCATGTGTTCCGCCTGACACAAATTTATATGGTGTATCTGGCAGTAAAGATTCAAAACATTTATCTGTTAACGTATCTAAAGGGTTGTCCTCACCAATCTCATCATATACAACTCCTGTATAATTTGCCTTAGTCTTATCTGCATTTAACTTATATCTTCCTCCCTCCTGAAGGAAAATATTTTTATTATGAAGAAAATCAGGATGAAAAACTCCATCTAATATAATATCCATATTATTCATATAATCCGTTTCATTAGAAGTTTCAATATAATAAGTGGTATGATCGCTTGCGGTGGAAGCATTTGCCATTGAAGAGAGCGATTGCTTCTGCATGTTCATGAACGCATTATTTACATGATACTTTTTTGAACCATCCAAAATGCTGTGTTCAATAATATGATTAACACCCGTATTATCTGAAGGCAGAGTTCTAAAACCTATAGAAAATGTCATATTAGGATCACTGTTTTTCAAATATACGAGCTTTGCACCACTCTTAATATGCTCATATTGCATAACTGTCGTATTTATACTGCTTACATACGTTTTCTTAATTAACTTGAACCCGTACTTCATGTTTCTGCTGTTTGAAGCATTAACTTTAAGCGGAACCAGGCTTACACACTGTAATGCTAAAGCTGCCGCTAATACAAAAACTCCTTTTCTTTTTATTAATTTCATTTGTTCTTCCCCCTTTAAATGTGTAATTGTAATTTTCATTACATAAGAAATTGTGTTTTATTTAAATATAAGACGAACTAAATGCACAGGACGGAATAGTTAAGAGAAAGTGCATTAAATAGGTATGAGAGTTAAGAGTAAAGAGACAAGAGAAAAGTGAAGGTTAAAATTCAGCTATGCTGAATTTTGATTGTATAGATAATCCTAATTATTTTGATAATCCTTTTGTAATACTAGGTATAGTCTTAGTTTTTAAAAAGTTGTCGCGGATAATCAGATTTAAATTCTCAGAAATTCTGCGCAGCAGAATTTCTTCCTTCACTTTTCTCTCTACTCTTTTCTCTTATCTCTTATCTATTTAAGGCATACACTAACTACTTAATATTATCTTCATTTAATTCACTTTCTTGGTTCGCAATATATGAATAAGCACTTCACTTGTTAATACTCCAGACTTGCAATTTCATTACACACATTTTAAAAAATTTTCATAAAAAGAATAGAAAGTGATTTTCGTCAGCTCAAAAATGCCTCTGGCCATCACTTCCTAATATTTTTTATTCCAATGCGTCAATAATCTTTTGAAACATAATTTTTTCCTTATCAATTTTTTTCTTATCTCCTGCTACTAAAAATACGTTTTGATTAATAACCTTATCAACCATCCTAGACATTCTATTTATATCTTCCGAACTAGTGTTTAAGATATCTTTAAGCTCTTTTTCATAATCTCTTCGGGTTTTTCCTCTAACTGCTTGATCTTGATATCTAATAGCGGTACCAACTTGAGAATCAGGTATTTGAAGATTCTTAATCGCCCCTATCTTATATTTCATCATCTCATTACTATCTGCATTAAACTTTTTAACATAAGATGAAACACTATCAAATATCTTTACAGATTTCTGAATATCTAACATTCTATTAGTCATAAAGTACACATTACCATCCTGATTTATATATGTATTTCCTCCGTAACCGCCTCGCGTACGTACTTCATTGGTCATATACCTATCAGTAATAGCATTTAATACCTGAAAGCTTCCATTATATTGATAACCAAGTTTTCTGTAATTATATCCCTTGATCATATCATTTATAATGTTGCTGTTCAGAGTAAATGCCTCATTCTTTAAGTTATCATCAAAGGAATACCTTACAGGGACATGATCTATTGATTTGATTCCTTTTAAAAAATTTTGAATACTTTTGTTGAAATTCTCAAACTCATCTTCAGTGCCTACAAAACCTATTATCAAATTATCTTTACGGAATACATCATCATATACCTTCTCTAAATTCTTTTGAATTTCATTCCAATTAGTATCAAATTTATCATTACGAGCTTTTAGAAATTTATAATTTTCGTATCCAGCTAAACAATCTATATAACTATCTTTTGGAGAAAGATAGGCTAAAAATCTATAATAAGGTGTATAAATCTTAGCAGTCAGCTCCGCAGCTTTCATAAAATCCTTAATCTTATTCTTTTCTTCAAAATTAGGCTTAGTAATTATTTCCTTTAATAATTCCAAAGATCTAGCTATATTGTTTTTATGAGCCGGTATAAAAGCAGTTACTTTCGGTGAATATTCTGAAACTGAGTTAAATTTTCCATAAGCACCAGCAGTAAATTGTATTTTCCCATATGTAGAATCGTCGCTGCCATCCGCAGAGTTATATTTATCATATATTGTGTTACTGTTATCATTTAGAATATCGCACATAAGATTTATATAAGGTATCTTATCCTGCTCCACGAATGAACTGTCAAAATATACATTATAATAACACGCATCACTTGTATCAACTGGTGTATATAAAATTTTCACACCATTAGTAACACTGGTTTTTATTTTAGGTAATTGAACCCTGATATCAGATACATTTAACACTGGAAGCTTTGAAAGAGCTTTTTCACAACCTGCTTCCTGCTGCCATTTTTTTAAATTCTTTTCATGCTGAATGATTCTATTAAGTTGGCTTTTAGGTAATTTTTTTACTTTTATAGTACCTTTATCATCAAATTTACTCGCTGATTTAGCTTTTAAAGTCACAAATGACCTATTATTATTGTCTATTAAGTATTTTTTAATAAGCTTCTCAAGATATCTCTCCTTTAATTCTCTCTTTAAAACCTTAATATATTTGTCTGCATCTAGGTACATTGCAGGATCTCCATCATGCATCCATGCTCTAATAACATTTATGCGCATCATCTCACTGCCATTTTGCACCTGTAACCGCTCTACATTTTTGTAAGTTTCATAATTTTGTATAAGATGCTTTATATCTTCTCTATCAATCCCATTATTAACTGCAGCTGCTAAGGTATCCTCTATCGCAGTTTTGAAATCTGGCCTTTTATTTGCATTAGTAGGGCCGCTGGTAATATAAAAAAGCGGTTGATTAAAGGTTGAAAGCAATCCATAATCTCCAACAGTTAATCCTTTCTGTTCAAATGCATTATTAAATAATGGCATAAGTAAGTTTATAATAACCTCAAAGCTGTTCATTGCTTCAGCGTCTGTTGCTCTGCTAATAACAAAATTTTGTGAAAAATAAGCATCTTTCTTATCAGCGTGACAGCTACTGTTATAATAATAAGTCTTATCTACTGGCTCTTTAAAGGGTTTCTGTATAGGTATTTTGATTTGAGTTCTATCCTTATGAAATTTACATAGATAACTAGTATCTATGTATTTAAGTACTTTATCAATATTTAAATCACCATACAAATAAATATAGCTATTGGAAGGTTTATAAAACTTTCTATAAGTTTTAACCGCCTTTTCATAACTTAAATTAGGTATATCCTGCTGTCTTCCTCCTTGATCCCACTTATATACAGTTTGGGGAAGCACTGATCTTATTGATTTATACAATAATATATCTTCAGGCTGAATACCTCCAACCTCACCATACACTACTCCGCTGTAAACAGCCTTGGACTTATCTGAATTCAGCTCATAGTGTCCTCCTTCTTGAAAAAATATGTTACGATTAGCGAGAAAACTTGGATAAAAAACCCCATCCAGTATTACATCCATAAAATTCATATAATCTGCATCATTTGCTGTTTGAACATAATAAGATGTATTATCTAAATCAGTTGAACCATTTGCATTTGAACATAAAGATTGATTTGACATGTTTATTAAAGCGTTATTTACTGGATACTTTCTAGAACCATCTAAAACACAATGTTCAATTATATGATTTATCCCAGTATTATCACAGGGTAATGTACGAAAGCTTATAGAAAATGTCTTGTTGGGATCGTTATTTTTAAGATACACAAGCTTTGCACCGCTCTTAAGATGGACATACTGCATAACTGTAGTATCTATGCTTTTCACATAGGTTTTCTTAAGCAGCTTAAATCCGTATTCTACATTGCTAAAACTTAATGGTTTCGCTTGAACTGAAACTGGCACTAAATTAACATTTTGAAACATAAAAATAAATGCAAATACTAAAAATATATACTTCTTTAGGCTTTTCATCAGGAACGCTCCTTACATTAAAAAAACTTATTAATAACAGTTATATTGTAACCATTATTAATAAGTTCTATAAATGAAATGTCAAGTGCCAGGCACTTGACATTTGTAATGACTATTTAAGCAGGTTCTTTAATGCATCCGCATCTAATTCTATATTCGGATTAAATTCTCCAGACCTTACATATTTAAGAATGCTGTATAAAAGCTGTTTTCCTTCAGGTTTGTCAATTATTTTATCAAAATCACAGCTGCACACAAAAACTTTACCTTTATTAACCTTACATTCAAACATAAGTCCAAGCTTATGGTTTCTTTCAAAATTATCTATAGTCTGGACAATAGGTCTAAATTCTTTTGCAGTATCATCCATTATTACTGAACGAGAGTTAGTAACTATGTTCCACCACTGGTATGTAGAGTATTCTTCACTGTAGAAGTCTTTAAAAATAGGATGATTATTGTCTATTAAAAGTCCCATAGTTCCTACAGGTACTTCTTTGTTCATGCTTTCAGAAATAGACCTGAACATAGGATAGCACCAGAAATCTGTGCAATAGAATCCTTCTATTGAGTTCTTTAAATTCTCAAGCGTAGGAAGTAATACTACATTTTCTCCATTTTTCAAAAGTGTCTCAGCCTCTTTTGAAAGTTCATTAAATATATTAATACCTGTTTTATCTACAGATATATTCTTAGGATAAATCCATAAATCATAATATTTTTCAATATCTGTTCCATCAACTTCAAGTTGCAGCTTAAGTTTCTTCATTGAAGCTACATTAGGCATTGCTATTTCTATATCACCAATATCGATATAATTACTATTTTCAAGCTCTGAAACAGTAAGCTTTCCTTCTTTGTAGGTTTGCTCCTCGTCCTTTAATTTCCACAAAACGTTCAAATTCTTCAATGGTACATTTTTATAATAGCTTAATTCCACATGGGCTTTAAAATTTTCTCCAGCTGCATAATTATATTTTTCAAATCTCGCCATAAGTACAGCAGCTGAGCAGAAGGTTTTCCACTCTTTGTCGGATATAAGTCCTTTGGAGTCCATGAATGCATCTAATACACCAACTAAAGCTGTACCTTGACCAGCAAAGTCTTGAAGATCAAGAATCTGAAAACCAGCCATCTTTCTTGAACGGAAGGCAGCTTCAAGTTCCTCTTTATAACATGCCATAGCAAGCTTTCCTGAACAATTGAAATACTTTTCTGCCAGGTCTCCAAGTCCCTTTTTTTCTAGTCTTTCTTTAAAAATCTCAAAGTTTTTAGCTTTTATAGAACCTGTGTATTTTTTTATCTCGTTGAAATTTGGGAATGTTGCATACTGTCCAATTTCATGAGATACTACTGGCACCTTAGGTATTATATTTTCGTCATATTCTCCTGCACTAACTTTTTTAACGGTTGTTCCATATTGAATTTCAATAGTGTTCTCTGAGTTAGAAGAAGCTTTTCCATCTGAATTTATTTCTGCAGGATGTATATGTTCATCATAGTCTCTCAAAGTATTAGGCTCTCCAACTTGAACATGACCTAACGGAGCATCGCACATAGCATAAGATCCTCTTATAAGACGATTCTTAGCAAATCTTACTCCGCAGAAGAAATCCTCATTTTCTAAAATTACAGGACTAAACTGAAAATTATTAGATCCTTCTGTATATAGATGTCTGTTATCAAACTTCCTGTAACCACCTAGAATTTCATTAATTCTTTCTCTGCTTCCCCAAAGTTCATTTCCCATGGACATCATTACGAAAGAAGGATGATTGCCAAAGCTTTTAAGAATTCTGAAGCCTTCTTCAACTAAAAAACTCTGCTCTTTCTCATTATGATTTTCATCGGTTCTTGCAGTTACTGTTCCCCAAAATGGAAGCTCCGGCTCCATATATATTCCTAAAAGATCTGCAGCTTCAAAAGCAGCCTCTGGAGGGCAGCAGGTATGAAATCTATAATGATTTATTCCATAGGATTTTGAAATTTTTAAAACCTTCAGCCATTCCTCCACGGTAGTAGGTGCAAAACCTGTAAGTGGAAAAATAAGGCCATCATGTTTACCTCTTAAGAAGGTCTTCTCTCCGTTTATAGTAAATTTATCACCTTCTGCCTTAAACTCTCGAAGTCCAAATATAGTTTTATAAGTGTCTGCCACTTCACCATCTATTACAAGTTCCAATTTTACATTATATAAGTTAGGATTGTATTCACTCCAAAGTAAAGCCTTATCTGAAAGCTTATAGGTGATACTAATCTCATTTCCACTGAAATCAAATTTCTGTTCCTTCTCTATATAAGACTCTGCACTATTAAAGCTTTCCATGGATATTACAAAGCTTCCTCCATTAGCGCCAACCACATTAGCTTTCACAACAGCTGATTTATTCTTAACATCAGGATACAATTGAACATCTTTTAAATGGGCTCTGTTAAAAAACTGCAGCTCTATTCTGCCCGTAATACCATTCCAGTTCGTCTGAGTATCAGGTGAAGTTAAATGACCTCCCTTGGTAGGATAATCTGTGTTGTCAACCAGTATCTTAATAGTATGTTCTCCAGCTGATATGTATTTTGTAACATTATATATATGCGGTGTACATAAACTGCTTTCTGTTCCAACCCTCTCATCATCTATCCAAACTGTAGTAACACGAGTTCTTTCAAGATATAAGAAACAATTCTTTCCAGTAAACTCTGCTGAAACTTCTATTTTTTTCGAGAACCAAGCATAACCTTCAAACTTATATTCATCAGTTAAGCAGCCTATTTCTGCATTTTTGTTTTTTTTACCTTTTTTATAATAGGAAGTGGTTCCTGGTAATGTCATCGTATCGCTAAAAGGAAGTTTCAATCCGGCTTTCTCTTCATCTAATTGAAAATCCCAACTCCCGCTTAAATCTATACTTTTATACATATTAATTAGTCACCTCTTAATATCATTATACAAGCAAAATTCTATTTGTATTGTATGTTAATGTCAATATGACTATATTACGATGGATATGAATATATTAATATAAATAAAAGACGAACCAAGAAAGTGAATTAAATAAAGATAATATTAAGTAGTTAGTGTATGCTTTAAATAGGTAAGAGAAAAGAGTAAAGAGTAGAGAGAAAAGTGAAGGAAGAAATTCTGCTGTGCAGAATTTCTAAGAATTTAAATCTGAGCATTTAGTTCGCAATATATTTATAAACTGTGCTGCTCTATATTATTCAAACAACCTTTTCGTTGCTTTAATCCATTCATCTGCTATGATCTGATGACCGCAAACTGTTGGATGCACCCCGTCCCAACTCCAATATGAAGGTTCTCTTAGTTTACACAAATCATTAAAAATCCCCTGCAGAGGAATAAAAATTGCGTTATAATCTTCAGCCACTCTTTTAGCGATTGCTTGTAAAGGTGACATAACAGCTTCCCAAGCTTCTCTTTCCTTTTCTACATTTCCTACCGGCAATATAAAAGGCTCACAGATAACCAATTCACTCTGCGGAAGCCTCTCTTTTATTGCATCCAGCATAAGACAATATACAGCCTCAAACATTTTAGGCTTTGTCCCACTTTGGCTGTCAATCTCTGCATAAACATCGTTTACGCCAACTAAAAAGCTTATAATGTCTGGCTTTATATTAATAATATCTTCTTCCAGCCTTGCAAACACATCAACTATTCTATTGCCCGAAATTCCTCGATTTACAAAGGTCAAATCTTTATCAGTATATA
Organism: Clostridium oryzae; assembly: GCF_002029235.1. Lineage (GTDB taxonomy): Bacteria > Bacillota > Clostridia > Clostridiales > Clostridiaceae > Clostridium_AE > Clostridium_AE oryzae. The sequence goes on along the minus strand of NZ_MZGV01000026.1, from coordinate 11,336 downwards.
TAGTTCCAAGTTTCCCATTAACCATGTAAGCATATCCATGCCCCATATGATGATTTAAATCCCACAACTCCTCTTTCTTTTTATAACGATTACCATCTGTAATTGAATCCCCTTGGAATAATATTATCTTACCCAATTTTCTCTTCATCCTTTCCTAGCTATATCTAATAAGTTTTTCACTTATTATATTCTACTAACATATAATATATCATCTAATCTCATTTATCAAAGAAATATCTATCTCATTGTCCTTCAAGCTTAATTTAATACTTTTATTTTCAACAAAAATAACCATATTTTTAGCATCCTTCTTAATTATCTGAAGCTTTTTCTGATTATTTTCTTTAGGATAGATGACTGCTAAAAAACCGTCCTTAGCATCTGCAGTTGCTCTTATATAATCCATCATACTCATATTTTTGCTTTCACCAGGAAAGAAAAGCGTAGAACGCCCCTTATCTAATTTGATATCTTTTACGCTGCTCAAAAATACTATCTGAAGATCAACTTCGTAAGCTCCCTTAGAATAAACTTGATTATCTTCTATTGCTGAATACTTGGCGGCCACAGGTAAGTTAAACAATATATTACCTTCAAAATCCTTTACGATATCTTGAATTACATATATATCAAATTCTTTTATATAATATACCTTACGAGTATGAATCCCGGTACCTTCAGAATTTAGAATTTCTATCTCTATGCTTTCTATCCAGCCTCCAATTTCACAAGATAATACCTTGCTTTGTCTTGGTACATCTACCCAGCCTCGCTCCAGACTATAAGTACCTGCAGATAGATTCACAGCAGAATTCCTGCTCTTTTCTATATTTTTTCTCTTCGTTGAAAACTGCATGCAGGCATGAGCATAGGAACTTATATGCCAGCTTGTACTGTTATCAAAATATCCTTCTATTCCTGAATCCATTACTATAGGAATAGAATTCTTATATATAATGAAGGAACCCTGATCAAGATGCCCATGGCCGATAAACTTTGGACTTGACATTATGGCAAAATAACTCTGATCCTTCTTTCCGAAATTTTTTCTGAAAATATATATTCCCGCATTTACAAAATTCTTGCAGGAAGTTAAATGTAATTCAGAAGATGGCTTATAGGAATCTCCTTTACCCATTATGTTTTCTAGAGCAATGCTTTCTCCCCAAAACTTTTTAAAAGGCTTACCTGCAGCACTCCAGGTATGATACATCCTGTCTGCTAGAACCTTATCTAACTTTTCTATGTCTTCGAGATAAATGCCATATATGCCGAATTCACTGCCGCCGCTTAACGCATGGTCACCAAATGGAGGAGTCCCAATGTTACCATTGAAATACTCATATGCTGGCGTCTGTAGATTCAAACTATAGCCGAACATTCTTGAAAGATTTGTTAACTATCTTGTTTACTGAAAGTATCAAAATAAATCCAAAAAGTGATTGATATAAGCCAGCCGCACTACCACGCCCCATATTAAAATCTACTGCCAGTGAACGATATACATAAGTATCAATAATATCTGTAGCATTTAAAAGCATTCCATTATTCCCTATGATTTGATAAAACAAATCAAACTGTCCTTTCAGTATTCCTCCAAGTGCCAAAAGTACTAACATGATTGCTGTAGGCTTTAATAATGGTAATGTAATATGCCAAATTCTCTTCCAATTGGAAGCTCCGTCTATATAAGCAGCCTCATAAATACTTTCATCAATTCCCAATATAGCCGCCATATAAATAATAGTTCCATATCCAAGACCTTTCCAGATGTTTATCAGTACAATGATAATGGGCCAAGCTCCAGGATTTTGGTAAAAATCATATTTAGGAAGTCCTACAGTTGTAAGGAGGTTATTGACTATTCCATACTTGTAATTAAACACGTTATAAACTATAACACCAACTATAACCATTGATACGAAAAATGGCATCAGCATCATTGTCTGAGTCACTTTGACAAAATACTTTCTCTTTATCTCTTTCAAAATTACGGCTACAGATATCTGGCACAAGTTTCCCAAGCCAATAAATGCTAAATTATATAGTATGGTATTTTTTGTCAGTTTCCATATAACCGAATCCATTCCGCCTTGAAAAAGGAAATGAAAATTTCTGAATCCTACAAAAGGACTTCTAAGCAATTTTATATAGTCAAAATCTACAAATGCAAAGTATAGTCCAGGCATAGGCAAATAACAAAATAATATAAAATATACCACCATGGGAATCAACATAAAGTAGTACGTTTTATGCTTTCTAAAATCTTCAAAATGCCGTGTTTTCTTCTTTTTTACTTGCTGTGTTACTACTGTGTTTTCCATATGACCATCCTTTCTACTATGTTCTTATCTTATCAGCTTGGCTATAAAAAGAATATGGTAGTTTTCTAATAATAAGGGTAATTTTACTAGGATGTATACGTTTATTATATAAATAAGATAATTTCTCAAACTGAACTTGATTATAGGCTTAAGACCCGTCGCTGTTATCATTTTGCAAATTATTTAAAAGGATAGTTGGCAGAACCGCCATAGAGTGTATAAATAATCTAAGGGTTGAATGTGAAATTAAAAAAATCTCTGCAGCATGCAGAGATAAAATTTTATTACTTTTTAACTTTTGATTTTTGCATTATCCTTACTATAGTTAAAGTGATTCCTCCAAACATTACAATTAGAAAAGCCGGCATAAAAAGTACACCCAAAGGTCTTTGCAGAGCCGACGAAATCGTAATCCATGAAAAAGCTATAAGTATAATAAGTTTTATAAAGCAGATCATATTCCTTGTTTCTATATAGATAATCTCACAGTTTTCCTCTGTTAACTTAACAGGAAGATTCCATACACTAGGGAAAAATGAGACAGCAGTCAATAGGATGTAGATAAATAAATAAACTATAGGCAGAAAAATTAGCGAAATTTTATTGCTCCAGATATTAGGTTTGCCTGTCAAACCAAAATGTGATGCAATCCTTATAGGAATATTAGACCACCTAACTATTAAAAATATTACAATTCCTAGGAAAACAGCTGCTATTAGAACTTCAATAATCTTTTGCATTTTCGTAAAAGGTACTTTTTTATCCATTATAACTCCCCCTAAATTAATAACTTTGCTCAGTCTATTTCATATATAACCCAACGAGCTCCATATCCTTATTAAAAGAAACTGTTAATTGTATATTTTTCTTTTCATATTTGGCTATTGCTACGACAGTAACATACTGATCTTTTTTCTGCTCTTGAAAAAACAGCTTTGATATAGAATTATATTTTCCTACATCGCCTAGTCCTTCCCAAGCCTGCTTTAATTGATCCGCAGCAAGTTTTTTTCTTAATTTTGGTGTAAAACTATCAACTATAGCTTGATATTTATGCTCATCTAGATTTTTCGCTACTGTCTCAGTTCCAGCTTTAAGTTTCTTCTCACTATAATTCTTGCTAAGCTTTGAAGCACCACAGCTCACTAATAACACTATGGATAAAATCATTAATAGTATATTGGAAAACTTTCTCATATTAAGCAACATCCTTTTCATGTTTTTTATTAATTTGCAGGAAAATAAGTAATCAGATATGGCATCAATAAAGGAAATTTAAGTATAGCTCATCACCATTTATCCCATCTTCGCCTTTAGCTATAGTAACACAATTAGCGAGTTGAGCAGTTTGCTCACGCTAAGCCTCTGGAATAACAATGTTAACCTTAAACACTTTATCCGAAAAATGAATTCTCACATCTCCCTCATACTTCTCCAATGTCCTTTTAACATTACCAATTCCTATAGCCTCATGATTTTTCTTGCTTGATTGGAATTTATGACCTATTGTAGCAGGAGTCTTATCGATGGAATTCTCAATATTTATCACAAAAGATCCGTTAAACTTATCCATCTTTAATAATACATATTTTTGTTTATTTGCCTTTCTTGCCCCCTCTATAGCATTATCGATAAGATTAGCGAATATAGACGTCAGGTCTATATCCTTTATAAAATTCATATCAGCATTTCCTATTTTGCAATCGAAAAATATATGCAGTTCCTCAGCCTTCTGTATCTTATCATTCAAGATGATATTAAGTACCTTATTACTTGTATATGACCTTTGGGCAAATTTATCAAACATCTTGTCCATATCTTTTGCATACTGTTTTGCTTTTTCACTGTCTTGCTGTCGATATAACTCTTCTATAGTCTGTAAATGATTCTTAACATCATGAATTAGCTTTCTTGAGTTCTTATACTTTTTTTCCAAACTATTATAGTAATCATATTGCATTTTAGTCTGTTGTTCATATAATAATAGTTCACTTTTAAGCTCATTATTTCTTGATACCGATTCAAATACATTAGTAATAAATACATTCAAGACTATTATTGATGCAATGTTCACTGTAAGTAATATCAAATCTTCAATTGAAATATATATCTGCATATACATCAATAACGTAATAACATAAAATATACTGAACAATGGCAGAACAAGAAAATTGAAATATTGAAACCTGCTAATCTTTTGTATGTTTTTTCTGCCATAGAAAATTATGAATAATTTTGTAGCACTTAGATTTATAAATTGAACAACAACTGACGAAGCTATATTTAGTGTTACAACGTTATAAAAATCAACATTAACCAATCTATATATCGCTTCAAGCATTGGCAGTGCTGCAATATTAAAGCAGAGAATCGCAACAATATAAAGGCTGTAATAAAAGATATATATTTTTTTATTATTATATAGAAAATGTCCAACAAGTATCGTACCGAATATCGTTACTATTATATTTAATGTAAATCCCCCAAAAATTTGAGCTACAAATAGTGCTCCAGTATATATTAAATAGGCTATAACATATACATATTTTCTTCTATATAATGTTCTCTCAAACCTACTCATAAAATAGAATATTATATAAGTAGAAAAAAAGCCGATAAGAATTATTACTATCTGTTCAAAGATTCTAAAAGCATCATTTATCATAATACCCCCCACTTCACCTCGAACTCAGGCGACACAAATAATGATGAAAAATGGTGTATCTTCACGCTATACTCCTACCTCACATACTAAAAATATGATTTTCTAAATATATATTAAATTTTTCTCTGAATTCCGCAGATTTCTTCTGTGAAAGAGGAACAACGCTTCCATCCATCATAAAAATATTATAACCCTTAATGGCCTTAACATGAAAAAGATTGACTGTAAAACTCTTATGAGGCATCAGGAAACCATATTCCATCATATTTGCAGCAATCGAAGTTATTTTTTGTTTTATAATATAAGACCTATTAAGCGTCTTTATTTTTACTTTTCTATCTATATATTCAAAATAGTATATATCTTCAGGGTATAGCCTTACAATTCCTTCGGTAGTTATAAATTCTATAAGCTTATTCAACTCGTTTTCCTTCGAGTAAGCTTCTGCTTCATTAAGCTGCTTATATATCTGTTCTTTTTTTATTGGTTTGTTTAAATATCCAAAGGCGTGAACCTCAAAGGCCCTATTTATATATTCTGTAAAATTTGTAACATATACTATCTTTACATCCTTATCATATTTCCGTATCCTTTTCGCAGTCTCAATCCCATCTAATTCTCCCATATCTATATCTAAAAAAATCAAATGAAATTTCTTCTTATCTAGCAAAAGATGTTCTCCACAGGAATAAGTACATATGTCATGGTTTTTGGGTTCATATTCATGAATACATTCTTTTATCTCATCTACAATTTTCTTATCATCATCACATATTGCAATATTTATCATAGTACAACCTCACTAATTAATCTGTTATCTATATAGAATTAAATATATTTATAGGGTAATGTAATTATATAATTTTGGAATTTTAAATACAATACGGTTTGTATAAGATACAGAAAACAGGTAATGAAAGACAAAAAAAGGGGAGGAAGTGATTTCCGTCGACTGAAAAATGCCTCCTACAACCACTTTCTCCCCTATGCTGACTCTATGCATTTACAAAGTATTATTTTCTTTATTACTTATTTCAAATTATTTTCCTTGTTTATTTGTTTATTAGTGTTTTCTTAAGAGCTATCTTCATATTACTTCGTATATTATATAGTTATATCCTTTTAACAACATATACAATATATTTCCATAGAGTTAAGAATCATCTAGAATTATCAAAAAACATAACCTTCTAAGAAGAAAATTATGCTGTGCAGAATTTCAATGAATTAATTTCTAAAAATTTTGTTTAACGAAATTTTATCTTTCACTTTTCTCTTTACTCTTATTAAGCGTTTCTTTTATCTTCGTACATAAGAGAATCTATGTGTTCTATAAAATCATCAATAGATATTTCAGAATCCCAATCGTAGATATCATATCCTATACTTAGACTGATATTATAAGAGCTATGCCTCTTATTCTTAATTTCGGCAGTATTAATCCGTATCCTTTTTATTGCTGCCAGCAATTCTGACTCTTGGTTTATCTCCATAATAGCTATAAATTCATCTCCGCCAAACCTGCAAACCAAATCACTTTTTCCAAAGCTCTTATTTAAAATCTCACCTACATCAACTAAAGCTGCATCACCAGTACCATGTCCCCATTTATCATTAATCTGTTTAAAACAATCTAAGTCTATCATTATTCCAGCTAATAGCTTTTTTCTTTTTTTTCTTCTCTTTATGCTGTGGAAATAATAATCTAACTGCCTTCTATTATACAAACCAGTTAAATGATCCGTATAAAGCTGATTGTTTTGTATATTAATAAATATTATAAGTATAGATACAGTGGTGCATATCCAAACAAGTGAAATTCCGTAGAATAAATACTGGATCACTCCGCCAATAAATGGAGGCACAATAAAAATAATCATTGCAGTAAAATAATTTTTCTCTAAAGATTTACGCTTGACTGAAATAAGTACCAAAGAAAATAGCAAATAAGATAAACATATAAAAGCTATAACTGGATATAAATTTCCTCTAAAATACCTATTATCACTATCAAAATAAAATACCAAACCATTAAAATAACTTGCTGCACAAATTAATGTTCCAAAAACAGCAGGTGGAGATATCAGCATCAACAATACCAATGAAGCTTTTTCATCCCTATATACCTGATAATGAGCATATATACTCCATACAATGCACGGTAAAATATTAAATATATAATATATTACCGTCAATATTCCTGCTAATATCCTAATATTTTCATTAGGCATACCATTTAATCCCCAAAGTATTGCATCAGAACATAACACTCCAAAGTTTGAATATAATAATATCGAAAACAACTTTTGTTCAAACAAATGCCTTCCTGGCCTATTATAAGTATTTACAAATATGACAAACAAAATAACCAGTGCAAAAACATCAATCTCAATACATTCAATTTTTCCCATTTATTCACCTAGATTCAAAGTCCATTACCCCATTCCATATTCTACTACACCTATACATATATTTCAATAAGATTGTAACATAATGGTATTTTTTTTAATTTCATGATTAAATTTATAAGATACAGATTCCAATGTTATATAAAATCATTTACTTAATACTATTCTTCACTACCGTTTAAGTAAACACTTTTGAATCTTTTCTTTTTCAATGATGCTTAAGGTACCTGTCCTATTCTTGTACTTAGTTATGTAAGTTAATATTTCTTGCTTTCCACCCTTTGATGCTGAAAAAACAGGAATTGCATTAGAATGGAGCTTCACTTCAGCTTCATCATTTACAAAATAAACAATTCCTTGAACCCAAGTATTAATCCTATGCTGCTTAAAAAGTTTGGACACCCTATATACATGAGTTGATACCTGTTTCACAGGATTATAATGTTCTTTAGTGTAGCTTCCGCCTCCTCTTCCAATTTTATATTGAATTATTTTATTACTATTTTCATTTCCTTCGATAATACCGTTAATATTCTTAGTTTCAACCACAAATACTCCATTATCACCTATGATTATATGATCTATTTGGCTGGTTTCTCCGTCCACAGTTACATAGACATCGGACATAACAATATAACTATCAGACAGCTTTGAATATACTTTTAACGATTTTTCTTCACCCTTCCAGCCGATTTTTAATATGTGTGATTTTTTTAGAAAGACATTGCCCAATATAGCTGAAGTGACAAGAGCTAGTAGCGACACCAACGGAGGAAAAATAATAAAGCTTACAAGTGCTGCAAATGTTATTGTAAAAGAAATTACACCTGCAATTTTATATTTAATGTAATCAATTTTCAGATGATTTATTTTTTTTACTGTTTTAGCCATAACTTATACCTATAGGGTTTCTGTATCGAAACTTAATTTATACATGTACCAAAATCTCGGTTTCTGGAGATTATGTTGCATGTATAAATTAATAGTTGAGTTAGAAACCCTACATATCCTTTAAATTTTATATTTAAACTTGAACTTGCTTTCTAAAAATTATAACACAAAAAGCAGCCGTTATGACTGCTTTTTTGTGCTGGCACAAAGTTAATCTTTATATAATACACTTTTTTATGTTCTCCAAGTTTTACTGCCTCTACTCTTCCATGAGAATCTTAAGCATTTTATCTCTATTATTCATAAAACTTTTCGTTATCTGATAATTGTCTGTCTCTTCATAATCAACCTCAGTTATACCGTCTTTTATCTGATAAATTGTAGCTTTAGGATAAGCCATTATAATAGGCGAGTGTGTTGAAATTATAAATTGTGACCCTTTTTCTATCAATTGATGCATCCTTGAAATCATAGCCATCTGTCTAGACGGTGATAGTGCGGCTTCGGGCTCGTCTAATATGTACAACCCATTTCCTCCAAACCTGTTCATAAACAATGAAAAGAACGATTCACCATGAGATTGCTTATGAAGAGAATTTCCACCATAAGAACATAATAAACCTGGGCATTCTTTCTCCATATCGTCAATATTAGTTGCTACATTATAAAAGCTTTCAGCTCTTAGAAAAAAACCGTCCTTGGGTGCTGTAATGCCTTTAATAAGTTTAATATAGTTATGTAACTGCGAATGTGTATTGCTAGTTGCAAAACTAAAATTCTTCGTACCACCCTCCGCATTAAATCCATACGCCACTGCTATAGCTTCAAGAATTGTAGACTTACCTGCACCATTTTCTCCTACTATAAAAGTAACCTTTGAATTAAACTTCAAACTTGTTAAATTTTTTATTGCCGGCAGACAGAATGGATATTCATCAAATGATTCTATGCTGCTTCTCTTAAGCTCCATACTTCGCAAATACTGCTTGTTATCCAATAATCCCATAAATTTCTCACCCCTTATATACTTTTCAGCATTCCACCTAAAATCATCTATAACAATCACTTTAAGGTTGTCATCATTGTGAAATCATTCCGCTATACCAACCTGTAACTCCATTCTTTTTTACTAAATACCCTCTTGATGTTTTTCTTACTATTGATAACTTATCACCAATATTTACGGATATTCTATAATCTGTGTAATCATCGCATCGTGTATTTTCATCAAAACTGTAAATATAATCATTATGCATCCAAAGACAGTAACCTGATGATTTGTGCTCAACTAAAGAAAATTCATCACCCTCTTCAAGCATTCTAATTTCATTGTCCGTATAACGAATGCTAATTGAATCTACTGATTCTTCTTGCGATGATTGTGCTATAGCGACTGGAAAATCATCATAATACTGATAAGTTATATTTTCAGAATCTGCGGCTGAAATAACCAGTGCATTTAGCTGACCATCCCGTTTAAGACCGCAACCACCATCAATACTTATAATTTTTCGCTTTTTATCTATAATTGGATTTGAACATGCGATTCTATCGTTATACAAAGATACAGGCCAATGTCCTACAACCACATATTTATTAAACTGAATATTTCTTTCCATAAAAGCGTCAATTTTTAAATATTGAAATGGGTCAGTGCTTATAAATGAATTAATATCACTTGATGGTATGCCACCATGAACAAAAATATAGTTCTGCGTTTCTATAATTGTTGGAAGATTGTACAGAAAATCAAACTCATTTCGAAATTTGATTTTCATCTGTTTTTTTGCATTATCTATATCTTCTGGTTTATTAACTCCAATTTCTAATTCACTGCACATTTCTTCAAATAAACAACTTCCCCATTTCTTCTTCATAGATTTCATGTAAACAAAAAGCTCATTACAATCTTCTGTGCTGTTATTATCAATCAATAAAAGCCTTGCTGCATCTACATTACCTATAAGAGGATAAACAATATAATTATCACATAGGTACATGACATAATGAAGAGTCTTTAGACTCAATGGACCTTTTTCAATTATGTCTCCTAAAATAAATAGAATATCATCCTCTGTAAAATTTATTTTTGCTAGCAAGTTTTTTAAATGATAATAATGGCCATGAATATCACTTATTACAATTATTCGTTTGTTATGTGGTATAACTATTCTTTTAACTATAGTTTGCATCTTAGTACTCCTAACATAAATTATTCTTCCAACAATAGCTTCTATAGAGGAACACTGCAAAATCTTAACTTATACATGTACAAAAATCTCGATTTCTGGGGATTATAGTGCTTGTATGAGCTAACAGTTTAAGCAGAAATCCTATACTCCACTATAGCAAACATACGTTCCATTGTCAAATTTTAGTATCTACTGTCAGTCATTCTTAGCTAAACGTACAAAAAATAAAAAAACACTAAGCTATATACTTAGTGTTTTAACCTGGCAACGTCCTACTCTCCCGTGGGGCTTCCCATGAAGGCCGAAGGTTGATAACCTTCGGCGGGCAGATCATCCGACGGCAGGAGGATATCTCTTTATCTGCCCAGTTGTACTGAGGAAGCTGTACGTCAAAAAAATAAAAAACGCTAAGCTTTATACTTAGCGTTTCTGACCTGGCAACGTCCTACTCTTCCGTGGGGCTTCCCCCAAAGTACCATGGGCGATGTAGAGCTTAACCTTCGTGTTCGGTATGGGAACGGGTGTAACATCTACTCCATCATTACCAGATAGTCGTTTTGTGATAACCTTCGCATTACTGCGTCAACTCCGTCGCTGTGGTGCTCATTGGCGTACCTGCCAACTCCGCTCCTCGCTCTGTCGTTTCCTTGTTCTGCTCGGTTCTAACAAAACTCCATAGAGTGCTTAACCTTCATTAGCCGTTTATATGACCTCGGTTAACCATCCATGTTGAGAACTTTTCATTCTCTCAAAATTGCACATAAGAATTTTATTGGTCAAGCCCTCGACCTATTAGTATTAGTCAGCTTAATACATTACTGCACTTACACCTCTAACCTATCTACCTGATGTTCTT
>NZ_MZGV01000025.1 GCF_002029235.1 Clostridium oryzae | reverse complement strand
TAACATAAAAAGAGGACTATTTTTAAGCAACGTAACGACATAATTTTTAAAAAATATATTATATAATGTAGAAAATTTGAATAATTTAAAATAAATTAAAGTAAATTAAAGTAAATTAAATATATACAAATATTGATAAGAATTACTATTATATGTATAATAATTCTATAGAATATGTAGATTTAGGTAAAGGAAAGCGATAAAGTGTTGAATATAAAAAGTATATATAATAAATAGTCATAAGTTTCTTATATACTTTTCAAAATTTTATTCTCTTACCGTATTTAGAATTAATTGCATATTATTTTAAAATTATAGAAAGTTACACTGCAGTGTGAAAGATGTTGACAAGATAGCAGAAGGCATCTTATAAATTTAATTAATAATTTAATCTAGAATTATCTACATAATAAGGTTACTAATTAAAATTAAATTTTAGTGTGGCATAACTGACCACAGTAGGTAAAAGATACATAAGAATTTATAACAAATAGGGTGAAGCTTATGAGTGGGTTAGGGAAAAATGATGAAGTGAAGATGAATAAAGTTGTTGTAATAATAAATATTATGTCATTATTGTTTTGCACACTGATTATATATAATAATTTATCAAGATATAATAATAAATTATTTCATTCAATTATAATGTATCTTACTGTACATCCAGTTTTTGATTTGATAATTTTTATCGCTTTTATGTATTTGGTATGTAAGGTGATTCATATTATCAACTATAAATTAGATAGAAATTGTATTCTAATCGCTGGAAACATAATGTTTATACTGATGGTTTCGCTGTCCATTATATTTAGTAAAACTTATGTGTATGAATATAAATTGTTATTCATTTTTGTGATTATATCTACAACATTACAATTTGGCATGGAGAAGGGAATTATTATAGCGTTAGTTTCATCAATAATAACTTTTACGGCAGATTTTTTATTTTTTCTCATTAAAGGACCAAGGGTAATAATACAGGATGATATTATACTATTTGGTATGTTTATGTTGACAGCGTGGTCTATAGGCGTGTATGTGAAAACGCGCGAAGAGAATATACGGCAAAAAAGCTTGAAGTTAAATGAACTAAACTATGAGTTAGCTCATGAAAATAGTGAACGAAAGTATATAGAAAAAGTTTTTGAGAAAAATGAGAAGTGCTATGCTCTAATTATAGAAAATTCTCGAGATGCTATTTTTATTCATATGAAAGATAAAATAGTATTTATTAATGACAGTGCATTAAAGTTGTTAGAACTTACAGCAGAACAGGTAAAAGGTAGAGAAATTGAAGATTTTATATGCCAGGAGGAAAAAAAGGAATTTATAGATATTATTAATAAGGTTGTAGAGGAAAAACAGACAAATATAAAATTTCAGGGCAGTTTAATTAATAAAAGTGGGAGACTAATAGCGGTAGAGAGTATATCTAATTATATTGCTTACAATAATAATGCTGCAATAATAACAATTGTTCATGATATATCCTATGAGAAGGAAATAGAACAATTAAAGATTAATGTTAAAAAAGATTTTGAATTATTGAATAAGACTATAAAACTTAACAACTCCATAACTCAATTGTTTGTAAATATGTCTCATGAATTAAAAACTCCATTAAATGTGATTTTTTCTGCACTTCAGGTATTAATTATGAATAGTAAAAATAGCAGCTCTGAAGAACATAAAAAAATGGAATATTTTTATACTATGAAACAGAACTGTTATAGACTAATGAAATTAATTAACAACTTTTTTATGCTAACCAAACTAGATGCAGGAATGATAAAGACAAAGTTTAAAAATCAGGATATTGTTAGTAGAATAGAGGATATTACCACATGTGTAGCTGAATATAATAAGAAAAGAAACATAAAAATAACATTTGATACAGCCATTGAAGAAAAGGTTATTGCATTTGATTCGGAAATGATAAGTAAAGTAATGCTTAATCTTTTATCCAATGCAGTTAAGTATTGTGATAAGGACGGAGAAATTCTTGTCAGCATATGGAGCGAGGAAGATGTAGTGTATATATCTGTAAAGGATAATGGGATTGGAATACCAGAAGATAAAATTAAATTTGTATTTGAAAGATTTAGTCAAGCAGACAAAACACTAGCTAGGGAGTTTGAAGGTACAGGGGTTGGGTTAAGCATTGTAAAAGCTCTTATTGAGTTACATAAGGGTAGTATAAGTATAGACAGCTGCGTTGGAGAGGGGAGTGAATTTATTATAATGCTACCAGACAAAAAAGTTGAAATGTTAGGAAATGAGGATAATGGAAACAATGTTTTTGAAACGGATATGGAGAGAATATATATTGAATTTTCAGATATATATTAGGACAATATGTAATTAATCTGGTTATTAGACTAAGAATGGTGATTCCTTTGAAGATAAAGCTTCTATATTTTATTAGTATTGTGAGTAATAAAATAAGAAGATTCAGGTAGGAGCAGCCCAAAATGAAAGCGGAGATTTCATATCATCTTTGGATAATGATTGTACTATGTTAAATATAATCAATGGAGTTATATAAACTTAGTATATTATAAATAATTATGATATACTGTTATATGAAGTATAAACTATTTTATGGATGTGATTCGTAGATATGGAAAAACCTAAAATGCAAAAGGAAATCGATGACATAATATCATTTGTGAAATTATGTTCTTTGTTACTTTGCGCGATAATATTTTATAGTAATTTCAAAAAAATTACTTCTTATCACACAAATAAAAAATATTTTTTTTATAACTCACATATGTTGTCGTTATCGCTGTTTATGATTTGTGGTGCAGTGTTCACTTTGTGGTTAATTTTTAAAAGAATAAGTCTTCAGCATAAATTAAAATACGTAGAATATGCAGAATACTTTATCTACATCACCGTGTTTTCATTGGTAATCTATTTGACTAAAGCGTATCAGAGCAATTATAAATTTCTTTTCTTATTAGTTATAATCACTTCGACTATTCAGTTCGGAATGAAATTCGGAATCATTGTTACTATTATATCATCACTCATTATTTTAAGTATGGATATATTCTATTTACCATATGCTTATGTTAATAAGTACTTTGAAAATGATTTTATAATAGTTGCTGTGTTTTTACTTGTAATGATACCATTAGGCCACTATGTTAAGTTCGAAATGGATTACTTAAAGAAAAAAGAGGAAGAACTAACTAATTTAAATAATGAATTGATCAGAAAAGATAATGATAGAAAGAGTATAGAACAAAGCATACTAAAAAATGAATTGTGTTTTAACTTATTATTTGAAAATTCGAGAGAAGCTATTATTGTGCATACGAAAGATGAAATTATTTATACTAACACTAGTGCAGCTAAAATGTTTGGAGTAACAAATGAAAATGAAATAAAATTGAAATCAATTAATAACCTTCTATGCAATGATGATGATAAAGAAGATTTTCGAGCAAAGATGGACAAACTTTATGAAAGAAAAATGGATATGTTAACTTTCGAAAATATGGTTTTGTTAGATAATAAGCCTAAAACTGTTAAGAATATATCTACATATTTTGTGTATGAAGGTAAAGCTACTATTCTTACTATATTAGAGGATATAACTTCAGAAAAGCAAATAGAGAAATTAGAGAGTGATGTAAAGAAAAATGTGCAGCTTCTAATAGAGTCCAGAAATTATAATCAGATTATAACAGAGTTCTTTTCTAATATATCTCACGAATTAAAAACCCCTTTAAATGTTATCTATACAGCACTGCAAGTTTTAAGAATAACAAATGGAATAGATAAAGAATCTATATCAAAGAGGGAAAAATATGAGGATATAATAAGACAGAACTGCTATAGGCTTATGCGACTTATAAATAATTTATTAGATATTACTAAATATGATTCAGGTTTCTTGAAATTATGTCTTAAAAATTATGATATTGTAGAAATGGTAGAGAACATAGTTCTTTCTGTAGTACCATATGCTGAAAGCAGAGATATAGAATTGATTTTTGATACTGAGGTAGAGGAGAAAACTGCAGCTTTAGATGCAGATATGATGGAAAGAGTTATATTGAATCTACTATCTAATGCAATAAAGTTTACAGGTAGTAAGGGTAAAATACTAGTTAATCTATATGATTTTGGAGATTACGTAAAGGTATCTGTTAAGGATAATGGGATAGGCATACCCAAAGAAAAAATAAAAAGTATTTTTAACAGGTTTGAACAGATAGATAAGAGTCTTACTAGGAATAGGGAAGGGACAGGTATTGGTCTCTCACTGGTAAAATCCTTTGTTGAGTTACATAAAGGAACTATAGAGGTGAATAGTGAAGAGGGAAAAGGTAGTGAATTTATAGTAACTATTCCTATTAACATTATAGACTCAACACAAAAAGATACGGATAACAAGGAATATGGTAAGAGCTACATTGAAAGGATTAATATAGAGTTTTCT
The DNA here is from genome assembly GCF_002029235.1 of Clostridium oryzae. Classification (GTDB taxonomy): domain Bacteria; phylum Bacillota; class Clostridia; order Clostridiales; family Clostridiaceae; genus Clostridium_AE; species Clostridium_AE oryzae. The sequence continues at coordinate 60,462 of NZ_MZGV01000025.1, read as the reverse complement.
GATATATATTCTAGTAGAAATGAGTAATAATATAATAAGTTCTGTATAAAGAAATAGATAGTTAAAGAGACTTGGCAAGTCTTCTTTTAACTATCTATTTTAAATTATTTTTAATTATTTTTAATTAAGCGCCTTCATTAAGGAACTTATATTGAGACATATATAAGTTATAGTATATACCTTTAAGTTTAATTAGCTCATCATGAGATCCAGCTTCTGCTATTTCTCCATCTTGTATAACCATAATTTTGTCGGCATCACGGATTGTAGAAAGTCTATGTGCAATGACAAAAGAAGTTCTGCCGTGAAGCAGTTTTTGAATACCGTTCTGAACTAGCCTTTCTGTAGCTGTATCAATATTTGATGTAGCTTCATCAAGTATTAAAATTCTAGGGTTTGCTAAAAGTGCTCTTGCAAATGAAATTAGTTGCCTTTGTCCGACAGAAAGCCTTGAACCTCTTTCGTTAACATCAGTACTATAACCATTAGGAAGTCTTGTGATAAAAGAGTGTGCATTTACTGCTTTTGCAGCTGCAATAACTTCCTCATCAGTAGCATCAAGTCTTCCATATCGTATGTTTTCCATAATTGTATCAGAAAACATAAAGGTATCTTGAAGCATTATTCCCATTTGAGAACGGAGGGATTCTAACTCGACATCGCTTACGTTATGATCATCTATTAATACTTTTCCACTAGTAACATCATAAAATCTACTTATCAGATTCACTATAGTTGTTTTTCCTGCTCCAGTAGGTCCTACAAGAGCTATAGTTTCTCCAGCATTTACCTTAAAGGATATATTATCAAGAACTTTAACATCATCTTCATAGCAGAAATCAACATTTTTAAATTCTACGTTCCCTTTTATTTTAGGCATCTTTTTTACATCTGCTGAATCTAAAATATCTGGATCTATGTCCATTATTTCAAATATTCTATCAGCTGCAGCGAAGTTAGTTATTAGGGTATTATAAAAATTACTTATATTCATAATTGGACGCCAAAACATTCCTATATACATAGAAAACGCAATTATTGTTCCTACGGTTATTCCATTGTTAATATTTAAAAGATGTACACTAAACCAAAATACTAAAATGCTACCTGTTCCCCAAGATAGTTCAACTAGGGGCCAGAAAAGGTCATTCAATTTTACAGCATGAATAAATGCATTCATCATTTCAGTTACTAATGTTTTAAAAGTATCTGAAGCGTGTTTCTCTTCTGCAAAGCCTTGAACAATTCTCATACCTGAAAAATTTTCATGAGTAAACGCATTGAGGTTTGATCTCTTTTTTCTGTGAACTTGCCATCTCAGCCTACTTTTTGTTTCAATGAAAAACATGGCAGATGCAAGAAATGGTAATAAAATTATAGTGACAAGTGCGAGTTTATAATTTAGTGAAAACATAGCAATTGCTACAAAAACTAAGCTTAACAGTTCAGGAATAAAACTTGTTACACAGTTATTAAAAAGGTCTTGTAGTGCGTTAACATCTCCGACAACTCTAGCTAGAACTTTACCAACTGGTCTGCTATCAAAGAAGGAAAAAGACAGTTTCTGTATATGGGTGTAAAGTTCATGCCTGATATTAACAAGTATATTATTTGTAATGGATGCCATAATATTTATCCTGCCTCTTGAGGACAATAATGCAAAATAATTTAGTACGAGTATTACAGCTCCAATTACTAATAAGCCTTGGATGTCTTTATGTCCTATGTTTACGTCTATAGCTCTTTTTAGTAAATAAGGATTTATGATATCACAAATCATTACATATACCATTAGTAGAATAACTATAGTAACCTTTGACTTAAATGGCTTCAGATATTTTAAAAGTCTTTTTATTATTTCTAAATTGGTATGCTCGTTAAGTTCTTCATCTTGTCTTATCGCATTTCTTGCCATTATACCACCTCGCTTTCTAAATCTTTAAAGTCTTTAAATTGATCGCAATAAATTTCATAATATTTTCCCTTAAGTGCTAACAGTTCTTCATGTGTACCCTTTTCTACTATCTCTCCATCTTCAACGTAGATAATCATATCAGCGTTCTTAACAGCAGATATTCTGTGAGCAATAATAAAGGTTGTAGCTTTATACTTAAGGCTTTGAAGGTTCTTTAATAATGAATATTCCGTTTCCATATCTAAAGCGGATGTTGCATCATCTAATATCAATATATTTGAATTCCTAATGAGTGCTCTTGCAATAGCAAGACGTTGTTTCTGGCCTCCGGATAATCCTATTCCTCTTTCACCTATTAAGGTATTAAAACCATCTTCAAGGTTGTCTATAAACTCTAATGCGCAGGAATTATCACAGGCATTTCTTATACTTTCAAAAGAAGCAGCTCTATTACCTACTCTAATGTTTTCTTCGATAGTATCTGAAAACAAGAAAGTATCTTGAGGCACTATGGCCATCTTATTTCTGAGTGTAAACAAATCTAAATCTTTAACATCTACGCCATCTATAGATATAGAACCAGAACTTACATCATAATATCTGCCGATGAGATTTATTATGGAAGATTTACCTGAACCTGTAGTTCCCATTATGGCAGTGGTGGTTCCAGGTGCGATATCAAGATTAATATTTTTTAATACAGTCTGTTCATTGTACTTGAAATCTACATTATCAAAGACAATATGACCCTTTATATTATCAGGTTTTACTGCATCAGGTTTGTTGTATATTTCAGGTTTAGTATCTAATATCTTATAGATTTTTTTACATGATGCACTATTTTGAGCAAGCATATTTGTTAACCAGCCTAGGTTTCTCATTGGCCATATTAACATGGATAGATAACCATAAAAAGCAAACAAATCTCCAACTGTAAGAGCACCTTTGATTACAAAAATACCTCCCAAAATTATCATTACAATTAATGATACATTAGTAAGAAATTCTATACGAGGATAATACTTACCAACCACGCGGTTTTGTTCCATATTAAGATTATAATTTTCTTTATTCATTGATAAAAACTTAGATATTTCATATTTTTCTCGGGCAAAAGCTTTTACTAATCTAACTCCTGCAATATTTTCCTGAGCTGTTGTATTTATTACAACAGCTTGATCACTTATTTTGCCGTAACAAGTGTCAACATCCTTTTCCAATTTTATTGCTAGATATGCTATTGGTAAAATAATTAGCATACAAACTGTAGCTAGTTGCCAATTCATATTAAATAATAGAAAAGTAACAATCACAAAGTATATTATATTTTCTACAAATAGTCTTAAACCAAATGAGATGGTTCTCCATATGATGTCTACATCTTCATTTATTCTTGACATCAGTTCGCCCGTATTCATGCTGTCAAAATAACTAAAGGAAAGAGTTTGTATATGATCGAAAAGATCCTGTTTTATATCCACATTAACTTTAGCTGAAAGAACATCAAATATATATTCTTTCACGTAGCCTAATATGGTTCGACCAATAGTCACTCCGAAGATTGATAGTAATACTCCAGTAAGAAGATAGATTTTTTTGTTTTTGATAATTTCGTCAATAACAATTTTCTGAAGATATGGATTAAACATATCCAAGATTATACTAAATAGCATTGCTAAAGATGGAACTATCAGTAGTAGTTTATACTTCCAAACATACTTAAAAATTCTTCGCATATATTTGTACCCCCCTTTAAAAAAAATAAAGCCATGAATTTTCCATGGCTTTACTCCGTTGACAACATAATAAAAGCCATGGATTTGATAATCCATGGCTACAAGACAAATTTATAAATGCGCTAATAGTTTTTTGCACGAAAATTTCTCGTAGGAGCAAGGTTATCAAAATTAGAAAATATAGTAAAATTACACGCTTGTTTGCCCAAATTTACATTCAAAGCAATAACACTACTGAATCTTGACATAACTCTTACCTCCTTAAAAAAATCATCGCTATTACAGATTAACGCTTTTATGTTAAGATGTCAATACAATTCTAATAATTATTAAAAGTGTTTTTTTATAGTAATTTATTTGCTATTTAAAAATCTTTCTCCCACTTCTGCTACATCCCCTGCTCCAACTGTTAACAGCAAGTCTCCATCATTCAGAATAGTTTTTAAATAGTTCGTTATTTCATCAAAGCTGTGAAAGTTTGTACATTTTTTTCCTCGTTTTCTAATAAGATTACCTAACATTTCTGAGCTAACGACCCCGGTATCTTTTTCTCTTGCTGGATATATGTCTGCAAGTACCAGCTCATCAGCATTGTCAAAGGCAGAGGAGAATTCATTAAGTAGAGCTAGAGTTCTGGAATAGGTATGAGGTTGAAATACACAAACTATTCTGTTATGAGGGTAATTTTGAGCAGTACTCAAAGTAGCTTTTATTTCTGTAGGATGATGAGCGTAATCATCTATAACCGTTATGCCATTAAGCTTACCTTTAAATTCAAATCTTTTATGAGTCCCATTAAATGATTGAAGTCCATTAATAATAGCTTCATTATTTATATTAAATATTAATGAAACAGCTATGCTTGCTAATGCATTTAATACATTATGTTTTCCTGGTACATTTAAACTTATATCAAACAATTTTATATCATTTCGGGTTACGGTGAAGGACGCACAGCCCTTTTTATTAAACTTTATTGAAACAGCTTTAAGTTCAGCGTTGTTAAAACCATAACCCAGAGTAGTGCATTTAGCTTTATCCATAAGCTCTTTCACTCTCTTATCTTCATTGAAACCTACTAAAAATCCGTTTGAAGGTATAAGGTTTGAAAACTTTTCAAAAGCATTTTGTATATCGTCAATATCTTTATAATAATCCAGATGATCCGCATCTATATTTAATATGATACCTACATAAGGAAAAAATTTAAGAAAAGAACCTTTATACTCACAAGCTTCTGTTATGAAGTAATCACTTTTGCCAGTGCGTACATTTCCATTAATTAAATCCAACTCTCCACCAACTAAAATAGTAGGATCCATAGAGGCATTTACAAATATATGAGAGAGCATTGAAGTAGTAGTAGTTTTTCCATGGGTTCCAGAAATAGCTATATTATTTTTGTGGCTTTTCATAAGGGCACCTAAAAATTCTGCTCTACTGACTAAAGGCATATTTAGTTCCTTTGCTGCTACAATCTCTGGATTGTCGTTTGAAACTGCAGCTGTGTAAACGACGATATCTGCCTGTTCAACGTTTCTTTTATTATGTCCTTCATATATTACGGCACCAGAATTCTTTAATTTTTGAGTCATAGGTGACAATTTCATATCTGATCCGGAAACTTTAAAACCATAGCTTAACAGTATTTCAGCTAGACCGCTCATGCTTATTCCACCTATACCTATAAAGTGCACTTTTTTATTTATGTCATCAATTAAACTAAAATTCAAAGATATCACTCCCTAAAAATTGTGTATTACTTGAGAAACTATATTCAAAAATAGCATCCAGTATTAATTATATACATCTTTTCATAAAAAAAATACTAAGAAGCTAACTTTTTAGCATAATATATAAAAATTAATGAATTAAACCAAAGTAATAGTACATAATAGCATTAAAGTATTTTTATTGACCTTATTTAAATAGAAGGAAAATAATTTTGTTAAAACTTTGAATATGACTTATAAATTTATATTTTAAACCATTTAATGTTGATATTATGTTAAATTTAGACTAAAATATGAATAATAATAAAAATGGCATTGTTGTCAGTGTCTTAACTGTTTTAAAGTATAAATTATATGTGTGGTGATAATGTGAGCAAGTTTAGCAGAAATAATAGAATTTCCGCTATAACAAAGATTCTAATGGATAATCCTAATAAAGTTATAAATTTGAATACATTCACAGAGATGTTGAAAGTTGCAAAGTCGACTATCAGTGAAGATGTTGTTATGGTGAGACAAACGTTAGCTTTATTAGAAATGGGTAGAGTAGAAACTGTATCAGGAGCTTCTGGAGGAATAAAGTACATAGTTAATATAGGTCAGGAGGAAACTGAAAGATTTATAGAGGAGTTATGTGCTGCTATGAGTGATAGCAGTAGAATAATACCTGGTAATTACATTTATATGTCTGATATAATGTATAATCCTGAAATAATTAATAAGGCTGGAATTATACTAGCTTCAAGATTTATAGATGCAAATCCGGATTATGTGGTTACAGTAGAGACGAAAGGTATACCTTTAGCGTATGAAGTAGCTAAAAAATTAGGAATACAATTAGTTATAGTCAGAAGGCATAATAATAATTTCACGGAGGGACCAATAGTTACAATAAACTATGTTTCAGGTACTAGTGGAAGAATTCAAAATATGTCATTGCCCAAACGAGCCTTAAAGAAAGCCAGTAGATGTATATTTATAGACGATTTTATGAAGGCCGGGGGTACAACTCTTGGAATTATTGATTTACTTAAAGAATTTGAAAGTGAGCTGGTTGGAATAGGAGTACTTGTAGATAATGTTGATACTCCTAAGAAGTTAGTAAGTAAATATATATCATTAGTAGAATTCTCTGGGATTGATGATGGAAATCAAGTAAAAGTATCTCCAGCAAAACTCTATAAAAGATAAATTTTAAAAAAAATAAAAAATTTTCAAAAAAAAGAGGAAAAACGAAATAAATATAGAAATAGTATACATAAAGCATCTCGGAGGTGGATTGAAATGGTTATAACTGATGTTAGAATTAGAAAAATTGCAGCAGATGGAAAGATGAAAGCTATTGTTTCCGTTACCTTTGATAATGAATTTGTTGTTCATGACATAAAGGTTATTGAGGGACAAAATGGATTATTTATAGCTATGCCAAGTAGAAAAACTCCTGATGGAGAATTCAAGGACATAGCACATCCAATAAATACTGAGACAAGAGAAAAAATACAGAATGCTATTCTAGATGAATATGCAAAAGTAAAAACCGAAGAACCTGAGGCTGCAGAAAGTAGCGAAGAATAAAAAGGAGTATTATACTCCTTTTTATTTTTGAATTTTCTAAAAACACTATAGAGGTTGAAAATGTACAAACGATAAAATATAATAATAAATGGAATGTACAGGATAACTAATAATAAGATAATAAATTAAAGATTTATAGTTGTTTATTTATGGATAAATATATTCATATACTATTATATGGATTTTATATAGCAGTAAAATAAGTAACACAAAGAGGTGTTGAAATGTATAATTGTGCGCTAATCCTTGCAGCAGGAGAAGGCAAGAGAATGAAATCTAATACTCCTAAAGTATTACATAAAGTGTGCGGAAAGGAAATGGTTAACCACGTAATAGATACATTGAAATCTGCAGGAATTGAAGATATAAATGTTATAGTGGGTAAGTCAGCAGAACAGGTAAAAGAAAAGACTGGAGATAGAAATGCAAGTTACTCCTTGCAAGATGCTCAATTAGGTACTGCTCATGCAGTCAAGTGTGCACTAGAATTTCTTAAAGATAAGAAGGGAACAGTATTGATATTTACTGGAGATGCTCCTCTTATTACTAAGGACACTGTAGAAAAACTCGTAAGCTACAAAGATGAGGAAGATTACAGTGGTGTTATAGTGACATCTATAATAGAAAATCCTTTTGGATATGGAAGAATTTTAAGGGATAGGGATGGAGTCAAAGGAATTATTGAGCATAAAGACTGTAATAAAGATGAACTTCTTATAAATGAAATTAATGCTGGAATGTATGCGTTTGATATAGAAGACTTAGTTGAGAATATTGGTAAGATAAGTAATGACAATGTTCAAAAAGAATATTATCTTACGGATATAATAAAAATATTTGTAAAACAGAACAAGAAGGTAGGGTCTTTGCCTGTTCCATTTGAGGAAACTCTGGGTGTAAATTCACCACTAGAACTCTCTAAGGTTGAAGCAATAATGAGAAATAGAATTAACACTATGCATATGATAAATGGCGTAAAGATAATAGATCCTGTGAGTACTTATATTGATGTTGATGTTAAAATTGACTCAAATACAATTATATACCCCGGCAATGTGTTGCAGGGCAATACAGAGATAAAGGAAGGAACTATTCTATATCCTAATAGCAGAATAGAGAATAGTATAATAGGTGAAAATGTAACGGTTCAATGCTCTGTTATTTTAGACAGTACTATTGGCAAAAACAGTACGGTAGGACCTTATGCATACATACGTCCGCAAAGTGTTATAGGTGAAAGGACTAGAATAGGAGATTTTGTTGAAATAAAGAAATCTGTTATAGGAAACGGTACCAAGGTTTCTCATCTGACATACATAGGAGATGCTGAAGTTGGTCAGAACTGCAATTTTGGCTGTGGAACTGTAGTTGTAAACTATGACGGTAAAAAGAAATGCAAAACAATTATAGGAAACAATGCATTTATAGGATGCAATACAAATTTAGTATCTCCAGTAGAAGTTAAAGATAATACTTATATAGCAGCAGGTTCGACAATAACTGAAGAGGTGCCAGAGGAAAGCTTGGCAATAGCAAGAGCTAGGCAGGTAAATATCAAAGGCTGGGTGAGTAAAAGAAAAACGAAATAAAGTTGCTTTATGAGCTTTATATATAATACAAAAGGAGGCTTTTTAATGATAACCCATGGTAAAAATATAAAGATTTTTGCGGGCAATTCTCATCCGCAACTAGCAAAGGATATATCCGATGCTTTAGGAATCGCCATAGGTAATTCACATGTAGGAACATTTAGTGATGGTGAAATATCGGTTGATATTAACGAGACAGTAAGAGGTGCGGATGTATTTGTTGTGCAACCGACTAATGCACCAGTGAACGACAATTTGATGGAACTATTGATAATGATGGATGCTTTTAAAAGAGCTTCTGCCGGAAGAATAACAGCTGTAATTCCATATTACGGATATGCAAGACAGGATAGAAAGGCTAAGGCTAGAGATCCAATAACAGCTAAACTTGTAGCAGATCTTATTACTACAGCAGGAGCGGATAGAGTTCTTACCATGGACTTACATGCAGCTCAGATACAGGGCTATTTTAATATACCATTAGATAATCTTATGGGTGCACCTATACTTGCAAGATATTTTGTGAGCAAAGGGTTTAAAGAAAACGATGACGTTGTAATAGTTTCTCCTGATTTAGGAAGTGTTACAAGAGCTAGAAAATTTGCAGACAGACTTCAGGCACCTATTGCTATTATAGATAAGAGAAGACCTAGAGCTAATGTATGTGAAATCATGAACATAATAGGCGATGTAAAGGGGAAGATTTGCATACTAGTTGATGATATGATAGATACAGCTGGTACGATAGCAAATGCTGCAAATGCATTAATGGATTTGGGAGCAAAAGAAGTTTATGCTTGTTGTTCTCATGGAATACTATCAGGTCCTGCTGTGGAGAGACTCGAGAAGTGTGCTATAAAAGAACTAGTAATGTTAAATACAATTGACATGCCAGAAGATAAAAAGATTTCAAAAATGAAGGCACTATCTGTAGCACCAATATTTGCTGAAGCTATTAAGAGGATATATGAGGATATTCCTGTAAGTAAATTATTTGATGACATCTAAGATATAACAAAATGTATAACTTCAATTGAGTAAAACTGACTAGGATACTATGTAAAAGCATCTTAGTCAGTTTTTATATTAGTTAATTATTTGTAACTTTTTATAAAATAACATATATATTTTTTGTAGATGTGATAAATTAGTTATAGTAGCTATTATTATGTAGATATAGTTTACATGGAGGGTTAATATGGATGGGAAAATTGCAAAAATATTAGTTGTTGATGATGATGTTAATATAAGCGAAGTAATAAAAATGTATCTTGAGAGTTCAGGATATTCTACGAAAGTGTGTAATGATGGTAAGGATGTTCAGCAAGCTTTCATTGAATACAAACCGGATTTGGTTTTGTTAGATATTATGCTTCCACACATAGATGGTATAGATATACTTAAGTGGGTAAGAAAAGAAAGTCAAGTACCGGTTATCATGTTGACAGCTAAAGGAGAAACGTTTGATAAAGTTCTAGGTTTAGAGCTTGGAGCCGATGACTACATAGTAAAACCTTTTGAACCTAAGGAACTTGTAGCTAGAGTAAAAGCTGTGCTGAGAAGGTCAAACTCTGAATCTATAGGCAAAGAAATATTAAAGTTTCAGGATATAACTATTGATGTAAACTCTTATAATGTTATTTATAAGAGTGAAGAAATAAAGATGCCACCTAAGGAATTTGAATTACTTTACTTTTTGGCTAACAATAAAAATAGAGTTTTTACTAGGGAGCAACTGTTGTGTGAGGTATGGGGTTATGATTATCCTGGCGATTCCAGAACTGTAGATGTGCATGTAAAACGTTTGAGAGAAAAGCTTCAAGGAGGACCTAATTGGCAGATTGAAACTGTTTGGGGAGTAGGATATAAATTTGAGGTGAAATAAATGCAGAGTAGAAGCCTTAAGACAAAGACAGTAACTGTTTTTATAATTATTTTATATTGTGTGTCTTTTACATTTGCATTTCTCCTGTCAATATGGTTTAATCATTATTATTTTGTATCAAGAAAAAAACAATATGATATGCAAGCAAAAGTACTTGTAAAGAGATATGTTAAGACGCTTAAAAACGACAATTATGATTCAAGAAAAAGACTTCATGATGATACAATACTTGTTGGAAGTTATGTAGATGCAGATGTATTCATAACGGATAATATGGGATATGTATCTACAGAGTCTAATCCTAAATTTAAAAACATTGAATTCCAAAACTTTATGGCACCAGATATTGAAGAACTTAGACAGGGACAATCAATAGAAAAAAAAGGTGCTTATAAAGATGTGTTTAAAGAAGATATGTATATATATATGAGACCGGCGATGGATAATGGTATGTTTAAAGGTGCTGTAGCTATATTTACACCAATAAGCCAGATGAGACTTGAACTTGCAAAAATATATTCGTTAATATGGTCTTTAGCAGTTCTGATAGGCATGGCAGGCTCTTACTTAATGTATTATTTTACGAAGAAGATTATAACAGGGCCTCTCGATGAAATAAATAAAGCTGCAACAAAAATATCTAAGGGCGAAGTTGAAAGACGTGTGTATTTAAAATGCAATAATGAAATAAATGAGCTGGCAGAAGCATTTAATTCTATGGCTGATTCTCTTGAAAAAGTTGAGAAAAATAGAAGAGAGTTCATTTCTAATGTATCTCATGAACTTAGATCACCAATAACATCGATAAAAGGGTTTATTGGAGGAATACTTGACGGAGTTATACCAAGGGATAAAGAAAATTACTATTTATCCATTACCTATGAGGAAATTCAAAGATTGACAAGACTTGTAAATGATCTCTTAGACTTATCTGCTATGGAAGCAGGGAAATTTACATTGAGCATCACAGAGGTTGATGTTAACGAAATTATAAGATTATGTGTTATTAAATTTGAAACGAGAATAAATGAAAAGAAGCTTAAGGTGGATGTAGTACTTGAAGATGAACATTTATATGTGTTTGGTGATAGAGATAGGCTAATACAGATTGTCACTAATATACTTGATAATGCGGTAAAATATGTTAATGAGGGCGGCAATATAAAGATATCTACGAGAACAAGGTCAGATAAGGTTTTAGTGTCAATTTTTAATGATGGACCGCAAATACCTGATGAGGATTTAAAAAATATATGGGAGAGATTCTATAAATCTGATAAATCACGAACTTCAAAACAAAGCACTGGTTTGGGACTCCCCATTATACGAAATATACTTACGCAACTTGGGCAAGATATATGGGTTGAGAATGGTAAGAAGTACGGAGTTACATTTTATTTTACGTTGAAAAAGGTATGATGAATAAAGTTTTTAATATTAATGGAGGTTCTTTATGGAAAGAGAAAAGAATTCTACCTTTGAAAATAGAATATGGGGAGAAGCTGGAAACAATAAGCTTTATTCAACCGACGCAATTTCCAATGAACAACTTAAAAATTTTGCTAACGCTATCAATGCTAATGGGTCAATTTATTTTAAAAAGAATAAAACTAAGGCTAAAATAAAGTTTCTTATGAAAACAGTTATATTCATAACTATGGCCTCTTTTTCAGGAGCAATAACTGCGTCTATAATAGTAAGAAATGAGCTTGGATCGATGAAGCCGCGAGTTAATTCTGAATATAATAATTATGTTGTAGGTGATGATAGTTTAACATCAGCAGTGGGAGAAAAAACCGATGTTACCAGAGTTGCTGAGATGGTTGGACCTGCTGTTGTAGGCATAAGTAATAGCGCGGAGACATTTCTAGGTCAACAGGAGAACAAATTTTCAGGTTCTGGTATAATATTTGATTCTAACGGATATATAGTGACAAATTATCATGTAATTGAAGGATCTAATAAAATAATGGTAAAGCTGGCTAGTGACAATACAAAACCAGTAGAGGCTAAACTTATAAAATTCGACAAGTCTACGGATTTAGCAGTTATCAGAATAAATAAAAAGAGGCTTATCGCAGCTAAATTTGGAGATTCCTCTAAGGTTAGGGTGGGGGATGATGCCATAGCGATAGGAAATCCTCTTGGTGAAGCATTTGCTGGTTCAGTAACTGCTGGTATTATAAGTGCTACAAACAGAAAAATAGATGTCACTGATTCGAGTACTAATGAAAAGAGGACTTATAAGATGCTACAAACGGATGCCGCTATAAACTCTGGGAGTAGTGGAGGACCATTGTGCAATAGTGCGGGAGAAGTAATAGGAATAAACAGTTTAAATTTGAAGGATTATGCAGAAGGTATGGGATTTGCAATATGCAGTAACGATGTGAAAAAACTTATAAGCTCTATTGGAAATAATACAAAGAATTTTAAAGTTGACTTTGGAACAACTGGCGGGCCTACCAATGACCCTAATAAGGGTATATATGTTTTATCTGTTTCTCAAGATTCAATTGCTGATAAGTTGGGGATTAAACCTACGGATATAATCAAAGAAGTAAACGGCAAGCTAGTTACTACTTATGAAGAAATCAACTCAATAATTAATAAAGTCAGTTGCGGCGGAACAATCAAGTGTAAAGTTTGGAGAAGTGGAAAAATAGTAACTAAAAGTATTATATTAAAAAATTAGAAATCGCATTTTGTGCAAAGGAACCTTTATATTATCAGTAAAATACTATTACTGATAATATAATAGGCTCTTTTTATTGTTTAATTATATAATATGTTATAATATGTGAGATATATTTAAAAAATGAAAGGACAAAATATAAATATAAGACGAACTAAACGCACAGGACGGAATAGTTAAGAGAAAGTGCATTAAATAGGTATGGGAGTTAAGAGTAAAGAGAAAAGAGATAAGAGAAAAGTGAAGGTTAAAATTCAGCTATGCTGAATTTTGATTGTATAGATAGTTCTAATTATTTTAATAATACTTTTGGAATATTAGGTATTATCTTAGTTTTTAAAAAGTTATCGCTGATAATCAGGTTTAAATTCTCAGAAATTCTGCACAGCAGAATTTCTTCCTTCACTTTTCTCTCTACTCTTTACTCTTTTCTCTTACCTATTTAAAGCATGCACTAACTACTAAATATTATCTCCTTTTAATCCACTTTCTTGGTTCGCAATTTATTTATATTATCTTGGAGGAAAATAAATGTTTTTGATAGTTGGATTAGGTAATCCTGGTTCTGAATATACAGGTACAAGACACAATATAGGTTTTGGACTTGTTGATTTAGCTGCTAAGAAGTATAATATTGTAATTAATAGGATAAAATTTAAAGGTGAGTATGGTGAGGGAAAAATAGGAAATGAAAAGGTTGTTTTACTTAAACCTCAGACATATATGAACCTTAGTGGTGAAAGCCTAGCTGAAGTAGTTAAGTTTTATAAAATCCCTTTAGAAAACATTATAGTTATATATGATGACATGAGTTTGCAGTTAGGCAGACTTCGTATAAGACCTAAAGGAAGTTCTGGAGGGCATAATGGAATCAAGAGTATAATAAAATGCCTTGGAAGTGATACCTTTCCAAGAATAAAAATAGGTGTAGGACAGCCTAAGGGAGATTGGATATCACATGTTATGGGTAAGTTTAACAGTGATGATAGAAACAAAATAGATACTGTATATGATCAAGTATTACTAGCGATAGAAACTATAGTTTCAAAAGGAATAGATGAAGCTATGAATAAGTTTAATAGCTTTTCTGCATAAAAGATTTAGGATGGTGTTTATAAATGAGACTTAAGGGACTTATGGACCCGCTAAAGGAAAATGAATTATTTGAAGAGTTTATGAAAAAAATTAGAAATAGAGAATATCCTGGGGCTGTATGTGGACTTGCAGAATCTTCAAAAGCATATGTAATGGATAGCATATATGAGGAGCTCGATGAAAATGTTTTTATCATTACTCATAGCGACGTTGAATGTAAAAATATTTATGAAGATTTGAGTTTATATCAGAATAATGTATATTATTTTCCAAGCAGAGAAATGGTTTTTTATAATGTGTACGCTATATCTGGTGATTTAAGATGGGAAAGGCTCAAGGTTATTAGAGAGATACTTAGAAGGGGAAGAAAAATAATAATCACTTCTGTAGAATCATTAGCTGCCAATTATACCCCTATAAATTTATACAAGAAATACATGTTTAACATAAAAGTAGGGAACACAATTAATTTACAGGATATAGCTTATAAGTTAGTTGAGTGCGGCTATGAAAGAATGGATATTGTAGATGGTAAGGGACAATTTTCTATACGTGGTGGAATAATAGACATTTTTTCACCAATATCTAATCTGCCATATAGAATTGAACTTTTTGGCGACGAAGTGGATTCTATAAGAAGCTTTAATATTGAATCTCAGAGAAGTATCGATAAAGTTGAGAAAATAGAAGTATTTCCTGCAAAGGAAATAATAATTGAACAGAATAGTATCGATAGAGCTGCTGATTTAATGGAAGATGATTTGAAAAATGTGCTTACAGCATTTGGTAGTGATGACTTTAAAGAGGTTAGACAAAAGATAAGCTCTATAGTTAAGTCAAATTTAGAAACATTAAGGCAAACGGGTAGTTTTGAAACTATAGATAGCTATTTACCGTATTTTTATAAGACCCCATCTAGTTTCTTTGATTATATTGGTAACGGAGTAATTTTCTTAGATGATTATAAAAGATGTGAAGGAAAGCTTGATAGTATATATTATGAGTTTCAGGAAACTTATAAGTCTTTTTTGGAAAGAGGGGATATATTAAAGCGTCA
Source organism: Clostridium oryzae (assembly GCF_002029235.1). Classification (GTDB taxonomy): domain Bacteria; phylum Bacillota; class Clostridia; order Clostridiales; family Clostridiaceae; genus Clostridium_AE; species Clostridium_AE oryzae. Next base: position 45,182 of record NZ_MZGV01000025.1, on the reverse strand, counting down.
GAGCAAGCTATTACTAGAAAGAGAAGAGCTTAAGGTAAGACTTGAACAATCTAATTTATTAATATTTAGTTCAATAGATAAAAGATTTGGTGTACCGTATGAAACCTATCTAGATTTTTCACAGAAAACCCTGAGTGGATATGGCGGTCAATTAAAACTTTTAATAGATGACATCAGAGAAAAAAAGAAAAATGGATTTAGAACGATTATATTATCCGGAACTCGCCCTAGGGGGGAGAGGCTGGTAAATACATTAAAAGAAAACGGTATAGAGAGCATATATAAAGATGTTGTAAATGATATAGCATGTGGAGAAGTTGTTATAACATTTGGTAATCAATTAAAGGGATTCGAATTTCCAGAACTTAAAGTGTGTCTTATATCTGACAAAGAAGTTTTTGGTGAAGCAAAGAGAAAAGATAGAAAACGTGTTCCTAAAAAAGGTGTAGGTAAAATAAAAAGTTTTACAGAACTTAAACCTGGTGATTATGTAGTTCATGTAAACCATGGTATAGGCGTATATAAAGGGATAAAACAGCTAGAAGTTGAAGGCTTAAAGAGAGATTATCTAGAAATAAACTATGATGCTGATGATAGATTATATGTACCTGTTGATCAATTGGACATGGTACAAAAATACATAGGAAGTGATGGTAAATCTCCTAAGGTAAATAAGCTTGGAGGGAATGAATGGGCAAAAGCTAAGGAAAAAGTAAAGAAGTCTATCAACGAGATAGCTGAAGATTTAGTGAAGTTATATGCTGCAAGGGCTACAGTAAAGGGATTCAGATATGGCAAGGACACTGTATGGCAAAATCAGTTTGAGGGTGAGTTCCCTTATGAAGAAACTCCTGATCAAATAACATCTATTCAGGAGATTAAAAAAGATATGGAATCAGATAAACCAATGGATAGACTACTTTGTGGTGATGTTGGATATGGTAAGACTGAGGTAGCTTTAAGGGCTGCATTTAAGGCTGTAATGGACGGCAAGCAGGTAGCGTTTTTAGTGCCGACAACTATTCTAGCCGAACAGCATTACAACAATATGATAAAGAGATTTTCGGATTTTCCTGTAAAAGTAGATATGGTAAGTAGATTCAGAACTTCTGCACAGGTAAAGGATACTTTACAGGCTGTTAAAGAAGGTAATATTGATATACTTATAGGAACTCATAGAATATTGCAAAAAGATGTAGTCTTTAAAGATTTAGGATTGCTGATAGTAGATGAGGAGCAAAGGTTTGGTGTAACACATAAGGAAAAGATAAAGAATCTGAAGAAAAACATAGATGTATTAACATTAACGGCAACGCCAATACCTAGAACACTGCATATGTCCCTTACAGGTGTAAGAGATATAAGTGTAATAGAAACTCCTCCAGAGGAACGATACCCTATACAGACTTATGTAGTTGAATATAACGACCAGCTAATGCGGGATGCAATCCTTAGGGAAATAGGCAGGAATGGTCAAGTGTATTTTGTATATAATCGAGTTGAGGATATAATGTCAATGGCAAATTACTTAACCAAGCTGATTCCTGAGGCTAGAGTTATCGTGGCTCATGGACAAATGACTGAAAGACAGCTTGAAAAGGTGATGCTTGATTTTATGGATATGCAATATGACATATTAGTGTGTACAACCATAATAGAAACAGGAATTGATATACAGAATGTAAATACGATGATAATATATGATGCTGACAAGATGGGACTTTCTCAGTTATATCAATTGAGAGGACGTGTGGGTAGATCTAATAGAATGGCATATGCCTATTTTACCTATAAGAAAGATAAAATTCTTACAGAAGTAGCAGAAAAGCGTCTTAAAGCAATAAAAGAGTTTACAGAGCTTGGATCTGGATTTAAGATAGCCATGAGGGATCTAGAGATAAGAGGAGCAGGAAACATGATGGGTTCCGCGCAGCACGGACATATGGCTGCTATAGGATATGATTTGTATTGTAGAATGCTTGAGGATACTATTAAACTTGTAAAGGGCGAGATAGATAGAGAACAAGTGGAAACTACTGTTGATATTATGGTAGATGGATATATACCAAATGCTTATGTTAAAGATGAAATGCAGAAAATAGAGGTTTATAAAAAGATAGCCTCAATCGGAAGTTTCGAAGATTTTATGGATGTTAAGGAAGAGCTTGAAGATAGATTTTCTGAAATTCCTCAATCTGTCTACAATCTTATGAATATTTCGTATATAAGAGGATTAGGAAAGAAGCTGAACATAGTAGAAATAAAAGAAAAAGGTTCAGAAGTTCATTTGGTTTTTGAAAATAAAGAAGCACTTACAGAAGCTATAGTTAAGGCTGTCATGGTTAAATATAGAAAAAAGGTCGTTTTCAAGTTTGGAGAAGCACCAATAATAGCTTACAAGATAATAGATACTAAGAAAGAGCAGGTGCTTGATGATCTAAAGGCTATGTTAAATTTTATGATTAAGTTAGAGTATGGAGAGGAAGTGAACGAGGAGACTAGCATAGCTTTAAAGTCATAATTGAATTCTTTAAGGTTTATGTTTATAATAAATAAGAACTGTTTGAAAAATTATAACGAGCGGGGGAATAATGTTGAATAGATTGAAAAAGATAATGGCAATGAGTGTAGCGGTCATATTTACTCTAAGCCTTTCCGGATGTATAGTAAAAACTAAGGAAGCTAAGGAGAACACTGTACTTGCAAAGGTAGGAGATAACAAAATATTAGTGTCTGATGTTAATAAGGCATTAAAATCCAATATAGCTACATTAAAACAGCAATATGGTAATGATTATTTAGAAAATGAAGATGCCAAATCTCAACTTCAGCAGTATTATGAATCAGCTGTAGACCAATTAGTTGAACAAAAACTTTTGTATTTAGAAGCTAAGAAGAAAAAATTGGTTCCGGACTTAAATAATATAGATGCTGAAGTACAGAAAGAAATGGATATGACTAAGGAAGAAAACTTTAATAATAATGATAAACAGTTTGAAACTGGACTAAAAAACTACGGTTATACACTAAAATCATATAAAGCTCTGTTAAAGAAGGAAATGAAAAAAAGTGTTGAAAGTTTTGCTGCTAACCGAGTTGTTTATGAACTAGATAAAAATATAACAGTAACTGATGATGAAATAAAACAATATTATACAACTAATGTTTCTAAATACACAAATAAGCCAGGTGCTACATTGTATCATATTTTGGTAAAGACTAAGAAACAAGCTCAGGAAATAAAAGATAGGATTGATAAGGGAGAAAAATTTGCAGATCTTGCAAAGAAGTATGGTACGGACGGCACAAAGGATAAAGGCGGAGAGCTTGGCTATTATGCCTATGATACTACAGAGCTGGATTCTGATTTTATGGCTGCAGCTAAGAAATTAAAAGAAGGAGAAGTCTCAGGTCCTGTACATACCCAATTTGGGTGGCACATAATCAAAGCAACTGGTGTAAATAAGAAGTCAAAAGTTAAAAAACTTAGTGATGTTAAGGAAGAAGTAAAGAGTACAGTCTTAAGTAATAAAAAGACAGAAGCAAAGAACAACGAGATTACTAAGTTAAAAAAGCAATACAAAGTGAAGACTTACAAAAATAGAATTAGTAAGAATATGATATAGGTGTTGGATTCCAGCATAGTATATATAGATTAGCGGACAGAGCAAAAGAATATAAGAATATAGATATATAAATAAATATGGATATTGGCAATAACTACAATAACTACAATAACTACCTTAAAGGCTTTTATTATTGAAATAAAAGCCTTTATTTTATGCATAAAATTATATGCTTAGAAGGATAATATTAGTACAAATATATTAATTATAGAACTACAGGGTTTTTATATGGATAAGAGCCTATAGTATAAGGAGGAAGAGTTATGAAAGCTACAGGAATAGTAAGAAGAATAGATGATCTTGGAAGAGTAGTTATACCAAAAGAAATAAGGAGAACATTAAGAATAAGAGAAGGAGATCCTCTCGAGATTTTTACAGATAGAGAAGGCGGCATAATACTAAAAAAATATTCCCCGATAAATGAATTAAGTGATTTTTCAAGAGAATATGCAGACGCGCTTCAACAGTCAATTGGGCATATAGTTTTAGTAGCTGATAAGGATGCTATTATATCTGCTAGTGGAGCACCTAAAAAAGAGTATGCAGAAAAAAGAATTAGTGATGAACTTGAAAAGGTAATGGAAGAGAGGAAAAACTTCCTTGCTGATGAGAATGACGGAAAAATGATTCCGTTATATGATGATGAGGATGTAAAGGATAAATACTCATCTCAGGTTATTGCGCCTATTATATCTGAAGGCGATGCAATCGGAGCAGTAATCATTCTTTCCAAACAAAATGGGGAAAAGTTTGGAGAAGTAGAGTTAAAGCTTTCCGAGATTGCAGCATCCTTCTTAGGTAAACAAATGGAACAATAATTAAGTGGCTCATTTGTTTCGTTTAAATTATTGACAAACATATATTACATTATTCAATAAAACAGAAATATTTTATATAAATAGATACTATAACCTCCATAACACAAATATTAATAGATATATGAGTAATAAGTTTAAATCCAACGATTTTGTATACTTATTTCCAGTTTGTATTATGGAGGTGTTTTATGGTAAAGCAGTCATTAATAAAAGGTACTGTTATACTTGGAATAACTGGTGTTTTTGTAAGATTTCTTGGACTATTTTTTAGATGGCCCATTATAATGCTTATAGGAGATGAAGGTATAGGATATTATCAAATGACTTATCCCTTATATATGTTCTTTATAGGTGTAGCATCAGGAATGCCAGTTGCTATTTCAAAGATGATTTCTGAAAATAACGCTATAAATGATAGAGCGGAAATGTTCGAAATTATTAATAAAGCTATGTTGGTTATGATTATTTTGGGAGGTGGATTTTCATTAGCTTTTATTTTATTTCCTGCTCAAATAATAAAGGTGTTTAATTGGGATACGAAAACAGTTTATTCTTTGATAGGGATAGGTGCAGCACCTGTATTTATAGGAATCATGAGTGTATATAGAGGCTTTTTTCAAGGGATGCAGAACATGATTCCAACTTCTATATCTCAGCTTATAGAACAGCTTGGAAGAGTTATATTCGGAGTAGGTCTTGCATTCTTATTATTACCTAAAGGTATAGAATTCTCTGCCGGAGGAGCAGCATTTGGAGCAGCAGCTGGAGGAATTTTAGGAAGTTTTTATCTATACATAAAATTTAGGAAAATTAAAAAAAGTATAACTTTTGTAAAAAGGAAGAAGGATCATAAAGTACTTACTCAGTTATTAAACATAGCTATACCGATTTCTTTGGGTACATCTGTAGGTACGATAATGAACTTAATAGATTCAATACTTTTACCACAAAAACTTCTACAAGCCGGGTACAGCTATAAAGAAGCCACCATATTATATGGACAACTAACAGGAAAAGCCATGGTATTAATTAATGTACCTCTGACTCTTTCAATAGCGCTTTCATCATCATTGATACCTATTATAGCAGAGGCTGTGGCATTAAAAAAAAGGATGGAATTGATAAATAAAGTTGAGACATCCATAAAATTATCTATGGTCATAGCTTTACCCTCTACATGCGGTTTATTTTTTCTTGCATATCCTATTTTGGCTCTTATATTTCCAGGGCATTCAGGAGGGGATATGCTATTAAGGTATTCTTCACTAATAATACCGTTCATAATATTAACTCAAATTTCTACAGCATTGCTTCAAGGGACAGGACACTACAATATACCTATAAAGAATTTATTAATAGGGTGTATTTTTAAAATAGTTATAACGATATTAATTGTGCCAATAAAAAACGTTAATATTTATGGTGCTGTAATAGGAACATTGGTTGCATATTTCATTACGTCGCTACTTAATATGATAGCTTTACATAGAAGGTTAGGCATTACTGTTAATTATTATGATATAGTTATAAAACCTGCTTACGCATCCGTAATAATGACCATAGGTGTTGTCTTTATGTATCAGTATGTATATAATTATACAATAAGCAATGCTGCAGCCTGTATTACATCTGTATTATCAGGTGGATTATTGTATGTATTAATGATGTTATTATTTGGAGTGTTTAAATATCAGCATCAAAAGTAACGTTAAGGAGGAAATGATGGATGATTAGGATAGTAGGGTTAGGTCCAGGAAATTATGAAGCTCTCACGATAGGAACTATAGAAGCACTGAAAAATTGTCCATATACGATTCTTAGGACAGAAAAGCATCCTACGGTAGAGTATTTGAAGAAGGAAGGAATAGTATACAGTACGTATGATTATGCTTACGAGAAATTTGATAGCTTTGATGAGGTGTATGAGTTTATAGCAAATGATGTTATTAATAAATGGATAGAGCACGGAGACATTATTTATGCAGTTCCTGGGCATCCACTAGTAGCTGAAAAATCTGTATCATTGATAATAGATCATTGTAAAAATAATGGCATAAATTACGAGGTTATTCCGGCTGTTAGTTTTATCGATGTGATTATGGAGTCACTAGAGATAGATCCTATAGAAGGGTTCAAGATTATCGATGCATTTGATATTAAAAATCAGGTTATGGATAAAAGAACTGGAGTTGTTATATCGCAAGTATATGATAAGTTTATAGCATCTGAAGTTAAGCTTAACCTTCTTTCATATTATCGTGATGATACCGAAATATATTTTATCAGAGCAGCAGGAATAAAAGACATGGAAGTAGTAAAGAAAATTTCATTGTATGAATTAGATAGGCAAGAAGAAATAGATCATCTTACATCTATATATATTCCTAAGGATGAAAATAATGGTAAGGATTTTCAAGATCTTATAAATATAATGGATACTCTTATAGGGGAAAATGGATGCCCATGGGATAGGGAACAGACTCATGAATCTATAAAAAGGGCTCTAATAGAGGAGAGTTATGAAGCAGTGGAAGCTATAGATCAAAAAGACGACGATAAGATAGTTGAGGAATTAGGGGATGTACTCTTCCAAGTTGTTTTCCATGCCGCACTTGGAAAGGAAGAAGGCTATTATAACATCAATGATATTATAATAGCTATATGCGATAAGATGATTTTAAGGCATCCACATGTATTTGGTACTAAGAAAGTTGAAAATTCTGATGAGGTACTTGTTAATTGGGATGAAATAAAAAAAGAAGAAAATGGATATGAAACAATAACGGATGAGATGAAACATATTGCAAGGATTTTACCGGCATTAATTAGAGCAGAGAAAATTCAAAATAAGGCTAAAAAAGTTAATTTTGATTGGGACAAGGTAGAAGGTGCTCTAGATAAAGTAAAAGAAGAATATATTGAACTAAAAGAGGTATATAAAGGTAAAAATAGGGCAAGAATACTAGAAGAAATGGGCGATTTACTGTTTTCGATAGTAAATGTTGCTAGATTTATGAATTTAGATTCTGAGGAAGCATTGAATGCTGCTAGTGATAAGTTCATAAGGCGGTTTGACTACATGGAGAAAGCAGCTTTAAAGTCGGGTGTTGAACTTAAAGATATGACGCTAGAACAAATGAATTCATTGTGGGAGGAATCAAAAATAAAAAAATTAGACTTTAAAGAAGGAATTTAGCCTTTTACGGAGAATAATAGTATTAATTACAGAAAAAGCGAAACATTATTTATCGCATAACATCTTTTATATGGCATATTTGTTAAATAATTTGTTAAATCTATAGACTAGTAATATAAATAGATATATAATATGGAATGAGGTAAATTAAGTGTTTTAGCAAGATACCAATGAAGTTATACTTAGTATGACTTATATTACTCTAAATATTTAAGGAGGAAAATAAAGTGAATAAAGCGGATTTAATTTCAAGCATGGCTGAAAAGAGTAAATTAACAAAGAAAGATGCAGAAACTGCATTAAAGGCATTTGTTGATAGTGTTCAAGAGGCTCTTGCTGAAGGTCAAAAAGTTCAACTAGTTGGCTTTGGAACATTTGAAACTAGAGAAAGAGCAGCTAGGGAAGGCAGAAATCCTAGAACAAAAGAGAAAATATCAATTCCTGCAACAGTAGTTCCAGTATTTAAAGCTGGTAAGGAATTTAAGGACAAAGTTGCAAAATAACTTAAACCCGGAATTGTCCGGGTTTTTTCATTAATTGGGAACATCAACTTTGGATGTATCCCTCTTTCATTTTTAGGCATTATTAGCATTAATAAAATGGTATATATAACAATATGTTTTTATTGAGAATAAGGAGTGTTTTTATGAGGTTAGATAAATATCTTAAGGTTTCTAGAATAATTAAGAGAAGAACAGTAGCAAAGGAAGCCTGTGATAATGGCAGAGTGTTAATAAATGGTAAAGTTGCCAAGGCAGGAACTGATGTTAATCCTGAAGATATTATAGAAATAAGGTTTGCTGCTAAAATTTTAAAAGCTAAGATAGTATCCATAGATGATCATGTTAGAAAAGAAAGTGCTAGGGATATGTATGAAATATTAGTTGGAGAAGAAGATACTGATGAATAATATGTGAATATAGTAATAACTTTCACTCCCTATACATATATTATCAATAAGTGGGAGGGGATGAAAGTTGGAACTAAAAAAGGAGGTCAAATTAGAGGACAGAAAAAGTAATTTGACACTTGAAAATAGAAGTAAGTTATTCTTAACAGGAGTAATAGAGGTAATAAGTTTTAATGAAGAAAAAATTTTTTTCAATACCTGCAAAGGCTCACTAGTTATTAAAGGTTCCGGATTAAAAATGAATAAGCTGGATGTACAAAATGGAGAAGTGTTGATAATTGGTACAATTGATTCATGTGTATATACGGCTCAGCAAGTTAAAAAGGACAAAGAGACTATTATATCAAGGCTCTTTAGATAGAAGTATATGTTATTTACATTATATATGCAGATTAAATTAGTGAGCTATAGTTTTTTAGCAGGTATATTATTAGGCTTCATGTTTGATATATATAAAGTATTCAGAGGTTATGAGAATATATATAAGTTACTTATTGTTATCGAGGACATTTTATTTTGGATTCTCGCTGCTATAATAATATTTATTTTTTTATTATATACAAATCAAGCGGTTATAGGATTATATGTTTATCTTTGTATGGCGGTAGGGATATATATGTATTTTAGAACTATAAGCAGAAAATTCACTGCCTTGCAAAGCAAAATAAATTTTTATGTAGTTAAAATTTTAAGGATTTTAGCTAAATACATATCATATCCATTCAGAATTTTTCTGGACAAGATAAAAAAAATAAAATAATTAAATAAAATTTAACAAAATACCTTGAATAAATTTAGGAATCTAATTAAAATAGATAATAGGATTTATCTCAAAATATGAGGTGTAGTGCTATGAAAGGGAAAGAGTTAAATTTTAGAAAAATAATTGTATCATTGCTATTAATCTATTTTTCATTTATACTAGTTAAGCAGGAAATGTCGATGGTAAGACTTAATGCAGAGGCTCGTAGTGCTAGCATTGAATTCCAAAAAGTTAAGGCAACAGAGGAGCAGTCAAGAGCACAACTTGAAGAATCTAAAACTAACCCTAAAAGTTTTGCTGAAAGACAAGCGAGAGAGAAGTTGGGATATATAAAGCCTAATGAGACTCCAGTAATGCCTAAATATAATAATAAATAAGTCACCAATAAATTAAAATAATCATATTTTTAAGGAGGAGTCTTTTTAATATGACCTTAAAGGCAGGAAACATAATAGAGGGTACAGTGATAAATATCACCAACTTTGGTGCATTTGTTGATGTGGAAGGTAAAACAGGACTAGTGCACATTTCAGAGGTCGCAGATACATTCGTAAAGGACATAAGAGAACATTTAAAAGAAAAAGATAAGGTTAAGGTAAAAGTAATTTCTGTAGATGATAATGGAAAGATAAGTCTATCTATTAAACAAGCTATTCAACATCAGAAATCATCTAAACCAGTTGAAATAGATTGGTCAGCGGATAAGAATAAGCAAAACCCTTCTGATTTTGAAGATATAATGTCTAGATTTCTTAAAGACAGTGAAGAAAGGCAGCAGGATGTAAAAAAACATCAGGAAGCTAAAGGAAGAGGCTATAGCAGAAGAGGTTAATAATTTAGAATTTAAAGGACTAATTTAGTCCTTTTTATTATGTGTATATTCAGATTGTATGAGTCATACTATAATAGCTATTCTTTTCACTAATAAATTAGTGATTAACTGACTTTTTATATATTGTTTTTTAAATATACTTTGCTATCAGAAAAATAAATTAAAATATTATTATAAAAATAGTTGACAACACATATGATTCATATTATAATAACTTATGTCGTCAGCAAGCAGTAAGCGGTAAGCAGCTGACAGTAAGTGCTGGAGTGGCGGAACTGGCAGACGCACAGGACTTAAAATCCTGCGGGACTTACCTCCCGTACCGGTTCGATTCCGGTCTTCAGCACCAAATTATATATCGCGGGGTGGAGCAGTTGGTAGCTCGTCGGGCTCATAACCCGAAGGTCGTAGGTTCAAGTCCTGCCCCCGCAACCATTTAAATATTATGGCGGAATAGCTCAGCTGGCTAGAGCATTCGGTTCATACCCGAAGTGTCGTAGGTTCAAGTCCTATTTCCGCTACTACAGAGACTCACAGTTGTGAGTCTTTTTTTAGTTTCTAGGAATTTATGCTTTTACCAATTGTGGATAACTTTTGCATAATGTTAAGATATACTTTTGTTACAAGTGCTTAATGAACGGATCAGTTTTGGTAGTGCCACAACATTCCATTTTTATAGTCATATGACAAATTGTACTTAATAAAAAATATTACAATTAATTATCATCAAAAGAACTTAAAGAGTTACTAACGGTGACAAATTTATCGGTTCTTTGAAATATCCAGAAAATTTAGAAATAACAATATAGGATAGTATATAGAATTGCAATAACAATATGTAGTGATAACAGTATAAATCGAGAAGTTTTTTATGTCCGTTTTTATTAGTATTGATAAATATATGTCCTACGAAAAAATTTAAAATTCAGATTAATTGACATATAATTCCAATTGGCTTTGCTATAATAAAACTACACGTTTCAGGGATAAATATTCATAAGCAGATAATATAATGAACTTAATCCTTGATATATAGAACGAAATTAATTTATAAAGGTGTGGTGTATTAGATGCAATACGGAATGGAAGTTAATACATACAAGAGAAAAGGCACGGAGAATTATGCTCCTAAAAGTATAAAGAGTGATGTATATTTAAGTATTATTATATACTGCATATTTGGCTTTTTTATAAGCAGAGTTATGCTTACTAATCATAGGGCCCCTTTCGGTATAGCATTTATAATAGCTGTGTTAATGAATCGTGATAGGAAAACTCCTATGCTGATAGGGCTTGGAAGTTTTATTGGATATATTTCTATTTATAGTAATGTAGCGAATCTCACGGGTAATCTAATATTTGTTGTATTACTTGTATTCACTAATTATTTTATATATAAGATGTCTAAAAAAAGTAAGATTATAATATATATGGCTGCTATCATATGTGGTGACATATTAATAAGCTATTTATTAGAAAGTTGTACTTTACTTTCAAGTGTTTTATTTTCCTTGGGCGATAGTATATGTATACTTGTATTATATTATATTATGAATTATGCATTGTTATGCTATAAAGAGATAAAAACAAAATATGTATATAATAATGAGGAAATTATTAGTATGGTTATTTTAAGTGCGCTGGTTATAGCTGGTACATGGGGCATAGCACCTCTTGGAATCTCTTTAAGAAATATTTCAGGTCTGTGTTTTGTAGGAATATGTGCATACATAACTGGTACATCTATAGGATCAGCAGCAGGTGTTGCAGTAGGAATGATGATTGGAATAACCTCTGATAATGTAACGCTATATATAGCTATATATGGATTTTGCGGACTTACAATGGGTGTGTTTAGAGATACGGGAAAATGGATAAGTTCAGCTGCCTTCGCAGTAGCATTTTTCATTATAAAACTTTATGGAAATATTGGTGGTACGTTTAAAGGTGAAGAAGTTATTATTGCCATAGGAATACTTCTATGTATAGGAGATAAACAGTATTCCAAACTATCATTAATATTTGACTGGGAGACAAAGAATGATGAAATTAATAAAGACTATATTGAGAATGTTAAAAGCATATTTGTAGAGAGACTAAAAAATTTTTCTTACGTTCTCTATGGAATGTCTAATACAGTGAAGAATCTTGTAAATAACGACAGGCTTCTTATGAAGAGTAAAAGCGGTGCTATGATCGATAATTTAGCTGATAGCGTTTGTGCAAATTGCAGTATGAATTCTCTATGCTGGAAGAGAGAAATACATTACACATATTGTGCGTTTGGTGAACTGATAGAAAATTACCAAAACAATAATGGTAAGTTCCCAGATGAATTAGAAAGAAAATGTGTCAAAAAAAATATGCTGATTAAAAATGCCGAGGAGATAGTTGATAATTATGTATTAAATGAAATGTGGCATAATAGGCTTATCGAGGGGAGAAAAATAATATCGGGTCATATAAATAATATGGCAGATATTGTGGACGAATTAGTTCAGGACTTTAATACAAGTCTAAGTTTTAATAGAGAATCTGAGAAGAGAATTAAAAAATTGCTTGATGCTAAAGGCATAAGTTTTTCGGAAGTATTTTGCTACTCGAATAAAAGTGGTAAACTTAATATAAAAATCTCAGTTAAAGACGAAGAAAAAAATAAAGCATGTACTGATGAAATACTTCCAATTGTAAATGAAGCTGTAGGAATTAATATGAGTCCGTTAGATGATAAATTCAATAGCAAAACTTCTACCAAGTTATATACTATTGAATTTGAAGAAAAGCCTAAATATTCAATATCATCTTATGTAAGAAGAAAGTGCAAGGATGGAGAGAGCTATAATGGAGACAGCTACAGTTATGGAAAACTGAGAGATGGAAACTATATGGTCATGATAAGTGATGGTATGGGATCTGGCTCTGAGGCTGGAAAGGAGAGCAAGGCGGCCGTGGAATTAATTGAAAAATTCACTGAGGCGGGTTTTTCAAAAGATACAGCGGTTAATACAGTAAATTCTATTATGTCTATGAAGTTCTCCGAAGAGGAGAAATTCTCAACACTTGATATATGCAGTATAGATTTATACAATGGTGAAATGAACATAATGAAAGTAGGAGCCGTTTCTACATATATAAAAAGAAAAAATTTTGTTGAGACTATAAAATCAAGATCGCTGCCAATTGGTATTCTTGATAAAGTTGATGTAGATGTTGTTGATAAGAAACTCTCGTCAGGAGATATTGTAGTGATGCTTAGTGATGGCCTTTTAGAGTTAGTGGATAAAAACTTTAATATGGACGAGTGGATACGCATATATTTGGAAAACAGCAGAGAGCTAAACCCTAAAATAATTGCAGATGATATAATATCTAAAGCATTGTCGGTTAATAAAAATCGAGCTAAAGATGATATGACTATAATTGTTTCTAAGATATATGAAAGTGTTGGAGCTTAGAGTGATATTGTGAAATAAATGAGTACTTTATAATAAAAATAGTTTTAATGATATATAAATCCTCTAATATTAACTAGGAATGGCGAATTAGAAGTTAGGAATGAAGGTAAAAAATTCAGCTGTGCTGAATTTTTTCTTACGTTTGAGATCGATTCCTTTTCCTATTTTAATTCTAATTAGCAACGTATAGGTTAAAAAGTTTTTCTATGATATTGACAATTAAATGAGTAAAATGGTTATAATTAAAAAGACGAATAATAATATAGAGGTGTAGGTTATTGATAAATAAGGTTAAAAAATTTGTAGATAAACATGACATGATACAAAGCGGTGATAAGATAATAGTTGCCCTTTCGGGAGGACCAGATTCTATCTGTTTGATGCATATACTAAATGGTTTAAAAAAACAGTTTAACCTTACTTTATATGCTGCACATGTTAATCATTGTCTTAGGGGAAAAGAAGCTGATGAAGATGAGGAATATGTGAAGAATTTCTGTAGAAAAATCGGAGTAGATATTTTTACTAAGAGGGTAGATGTGAATGCTATAGCTAAAAGAGATAAGGTATCTAGTGAGACGGCCGGAAGAAATGCTAGGTATGAGTTTTTTTATGAGCTTAAAGATAAACTTCAAGCAGATAAAATTGCTATTGCACATAACAAAAATGACCAAGCTGAGACCATACTGATGAGATTGATGAGAGGAACGTCAATAGAGGGTCTTAAGGGAATAAGGCCTATAAGAGATGAAATTTTTATAAGACCTATACTATTTTTGAGCAGAGAAGAGATTGAGAGATACTGTGCTGAAAATGATTTGAAGCCTAGAATTGATAGAACTAATAGTGAAAATATATATAATAGGAATAGAGTGAGACTGGATTTGATACCTTATATAAAAGAAAACTTTAATCCAGACATAGTAGAGACACTTTATAGATTTTCCGACAGTATTACAAGAGATGAAAATTTTATTGAGATTATTGCAAAAGAAAAGTATAATAGTTTGTGCAGCAATAGAAATGGACATATAGTTATTGACAATAGATTAAAAGATGAGCATGAAGCTATCGCCACAAGGATAATAAGATTAGCGATACATAAAGTATATGGGTCGTTGAAGGATATAGACAGTGTTCATATATATGAAGTGTTATCTCTTTTAAGTTTGGGAACCGGTAGAAAAATAAACTTACCTAAAGGAATTGTTTGTGAAAATGTATATGGAGATCTTCACATAGGACTAGAAAACAATAGGGAGCTTAACTACAAGAGCGAGTACAATATATGTGAAAAAAACGATCTGGCAGGCGGAAAGAAAAAATCCGTTTTTATATCAGAAGCTAAAATCACAGTTAATTTAGAGGTCAAGCCCAATGACAAACAGATAGATTTTGATAATGAAGTATTAACTAAATATTTTGATTATGATAAAATAAGTTACAATGTGACTGTGAGGTATAGGAGAGAAGGCGATAGACTTTGTCCACTTGGTATGAAGGGAAGTAAAAAATTAAAAGATTTATTTATGGATTTAAAAATACCTAAGGAGTATAGAAATTCAATTCCACTTTTGTGTTTTGATGATGAGATTGCTTGGGTATTAGGATATAGGGTTAGTAATAAGTTTGCTGTTACCAAAGATACCAACAATATCCTTGAAGTAAAAATTGTGAAAGGGGAATAATACTAAATGATTGAAGACTTAAAAGAAATACTGCTTGATGAGAAAGAAATACGTGCAAAAGTTAAAAAAATAGGAGAGGAAATAAGCAGGGAATATAAGGGAAAAGATTTAGTGCTTATAGGAATTTTAAAAGGTTCTGTAATGTTTATGGCTGATTTAATGAAAGAGATTACAATACCATGTTCAATGGATTTTATGGCTGTTTCAAGTTATGGAAGTTCAACAAAATCATCCGGTGTAGTAAAAATAATAAAGGATTTGGATGTAGAGATAAGAGATAAGCATGTGCTTATTGTTGAGGATATTATAGATACTGGAATAACTTTAAAATATTTAATTGAGTATCTTAAAACTCGTAAACCTGCTTCACTTGAGATAGCTTGCCTTTTGAATAAGCCAGAGAGAAGAAAAGCAGAGATAGATGTTAAATATATTGGATTTCAAGTACCAGACTATTTTATAGTAGGATATGGACTTGATTATGATGAAATTTACAGAAATTTACCTTGTATAGGCATTCTGAAAGAAGAAATATATAATAACTAATTGTAAGTAAGATAAGTTATATGATAAAATTATTGTAATGAAAAATTTGTTATGATACAATCTTATGGTAACTAAAAGAGAGGGGGGCCAGATATATGAAGAAATTTTCAACCGCAACGGCCTGGGTATTGTTATTAATCATGACAGTAGTTGCAGCATTGGTATTAGTACATGGCACTAATGGTGCAAACACTATAACAGCTGACCAATTTGAAAAGTATTGGAATAATGATAAGGTAAAGCAGATACAAGTATCTTCAAACTTATTTAGTGTAGAAGGATCATTAACTGACGGAAGACAGTTCCAAGTAGATGTTCCATATGAGAGAGTACTGCAGATAATGCATAAACACCCTAATAATGGAAGTGTAGTAGAAAAATACGAGAAGGCTACTACTATACCTTTGTGGGTTCAAAGCATCCCTAATATATTACTGATAGTTATGCTTATTGCTTTCTGGTTTTTGTTTATGCAGCAGTCACAGGGTGGCGGCGGCAATAGAGGAGTTATGAACTTCGGAAAGAGCCGTGCTAAGATGGCAAATCCCGATAAAAAGAAAGTTACATTTAAAGATGTGGCAGGAGCCGATGAGGAGAAAGCTGAATTAGCTGAAATAGTAGATTTTCTAAAACAACCGAAGAAATATACCGATATGGGTGCGAGAATACCAAAGGGTCTTCTTTTAGTTGGACCTCCTGGAACAGGAAAAACACTTTTGGCTAAAGCTATTTCTGGCGAGGCTGGAGTTCCATTTTTTAGCATATCAGGTTCTGATTTTGTAGAAATGTTTGTAGGTGTTGGAGCTTCAAGAGTCAGAGATTTATTTGAGCAAGCTAAGAAACAAGCACCATGTATAGTTTTTATAGACGAAATTGATGCGGTAGGAAGACAAAGAGGAGCAGGATTAGGTGGTGGTCACGATGAAAGAGAACAGACACTTAATCAGTTGCTTGTAGAAATGGACGGCTTTGGTATAAATGAAGGCATTATAATCATTGCTGCGACTAACAGACCGGACATATTGGACCATGCATTGCTTAGACCTGGTAGATTTGATAGACAAATATTTGTTGGATCTCCAGATGTACGTGGAAGAGAAGAAATACTTAAGGTTCATTCTAAGAATAAACCTATTTCAAGTGACGTAAAACTAGATGTATTGGCAAAAACAACTCCTGGATTTACAGGTGCAGATCTTGAAAATCTCATGAATGAGGCTGCATTGCTGGCTGTAAGGAATAACAAGAAAGTTATTGAGATGGAAGAATTGGAAGAGGCTATGACAAGAGTAGTAGCTGGTCCTGAGAAAAAGAGCAGAGTGATGAGTGAACATGATAGAAAATTGACAGCATATCACGAAGCAGGTCATGCTGTTGTTATGAAACTACTTCCAGATCATGATCCAGTGCATCAAATAAGCATAATTCCAAGAGGTATGGCAGGAGGATTTACTATGCCATTACCTAATGAGGATAGATCATATACATCTAAATCTCATTTAGAAGCTGAGATGGTAAGCTTACTTGGGGGAAGAGTGGCAGAAAAATTAATAATTGGCGATATAAGTACTGGTGCTAAGAGTGATATTGATAAAGCTACAAGTATTGCAAGGAAAATGATAATGGAATATGGCATGAGCGATGTTATTGGACCTATATCTATGGGAGAAGATAGAGAAGAAGTGTTCTTGGGTAGAGACCTTGGCAGAAACAGGAATTTCAGTGAAGAGGTTGCTGCCACAATTGATAGAGAAATAAAGAGTCTCATAGATGACGCATATAATAAGGCAGAGAGTCTGCTTACAGAAAATATTAATAAACTTCATGCAGTAGCACAGGCTCTTCTTGAAAAAGAAAAGCTTGAGGGTAGTGAATTTGACGAGATATTCCAAGCTGCTGTGTAGTTAAAAACAAAAAAGTTTAAAGAAATGTATATTTCTTTAAACTTTTTTATTTTTCATGGAGTTTTAAATCGTATATATAAAAGAAAGGTTTTACATAATTATTTGTCAATTATATATTTTTTTTGATAAAATAAGATTATGATTTACAAAAATAATTGTTAAAATTGATTGGAGAATTTCATACTATATCTAAATAAGGAGATGTTTTGATGAAAACAGATATACAGATTGCTCAAGAAGCTGTTATGAATAAGATAAGTGATATAGCAGCTAAGCTAGATTTAACTGAAGATGATATTGAATTATATGGTAAATACAAATGTAAGATTTCATTAGAGACAATGGAGAAGCTTAAAGAAAAGAAGGATGGTAAGTTAATACTTGTTACTGCTATAAATCCAACCCCAGCTGGCGAAGGAAAATCAACAGTTACAGTGGGATTAGGTCAGGCACTTTGCAAACTTAATAAAAATGCAGTTATAGCATTAAGGGAGCCATCTCTTGGACCTGTCTTCGGAATTAAAGGTGGAGCAGCTGGAGGCGGATACGCACAAGTAGTTCCTATGGAAGATATTAATCTACATTTTACTGGTGATTTTCATGCAATAACTTCAGCAAATAACCTTTTATGTGCAGCCATAGATAATCATATACATCAAGGAAATTCATTAAATATTGATGCTAGAAGAATAGTATTTAAAAGAGTAATGGATATGAATGACAGAGCATTAAGACAAATTGTAGTTGGTCTTGGCGGTAAAATAAATGGCTTTCCAAGAGAAGATGGTTTTATGATTACCGTAGCTTCAGAGATTATGGCAATACTTTGTCTTGCAGAGAATCTTCAAGATCTTAGGGAGCGATTCGGTAACATAATCGTTGCGTATAATATGGACGGCGAACCTGTATTCTGCAGGGATTTAAATGTTCAGGGAGCTATGACGCTTCTTATGAAAGATGCTATTAAACCTAATATGGTTCAAACACTAGAGAATACTCCGGCATTAGTTCATGGTGGCCCATTTGCCAATATAGCTCACGGCTGCAATAGTATAATAGCTACTAAAATGGCACTGAAGCTTGGGGACTATGTAGTCACAGAAGCAGGTTTTGGCGCAGATCTAGGAGCGGAAAAATTTCTTGATATAAAGTGTAGATTCGGAAATTTAAAACCAGACTGTGTTGTCATTGTTGCTACTATAAGAGCACTTAAGCACCATGGAGGGGTTAAGAAGGATATGCTTAATACTCCAGATGTAAAAGCAGTAGCTAAAGGAATGGAAAATTTACATAAACAGATAGAGAATATAAACAAATTTGGTTTGCCGGCAGTAGTGGCTATAAATAAGTTTATTACAGATTCTGATGAAGAGATAAAGTATGTAAAAGAATATTGTGAATCTATAGGTGCCAAGGTTGCTCTTTCAGAAGTATGGGAAAAAGGAGGGCAAGGTGGTATTGAATTAGCAAACAAAGTCATCGAAACATTGGATAATTGTGAAAGCAATTTTAAACCTATATATGATGTGGATATGAGCATCAAGGATAAGATGAACAAAATTGCAAGAGAGATTTATGGAGCTGATGATGTTGTTTTTTCAAGCGGAGCAGAGAAGCAGATTGCTGAACTTGAAAAGTTTGGGTTAGATAAAAAACCATTATGTGTAGCTAAAACTCAGTATTCATTATCTGATAATCCTGCGCTTCTTGGAAGGCCAAGTGGTTTTACTATAGAAGTAAAAGAAGTAAGAATATCTAATGGGGCAGGTTTTATAGTTGTGCTTACGGGAAATATTATGACTATGCCAGGTCTTCCTAAGGTGCCTGCAGCTGAGAGAATGGATATTATGAAAGATGGTACTATAGTAGGACTATTCTAATTAGTAAATAAAATTGAGTTTGAATAATAACCTTGACAAACATAAATAAATTGCTAAAATTAAGTTGTCTTAGATATAATATATATTATATCGCTAAGAATATTTTAAAATAAAACATATTTGTCTGTGATACAGGTAGAGGCAATATAAAGAAGTTAATGTACAGTATGTTATTTAAATGTAAAGGTAGGTGATTTTCTACTTTTACATTTAATTTATATTGCAAGCAATATTGGAAATAGAAGGAATACTTATCGATTATATAAATTAGGATGGTGTTTTATGGTTTTAGTAATGGATGTAGGAAATACAAATATAGTACTTGGTATATATAACGGGGATAAACTTATTTGTGACTGGAGGTTATCAACAGACTCAAAAAGAAGTGCAGATGAATATGGAATTATGGTTGCAAGTCTATTTAATATTAATCATATTAATATAGAAGAAATAGAAGGAGTTATTGTATCATCTGTGGTACCTAATACAATGTACTCATTGGAGAGGATGATAAAAAAATATTTTCATACTAATCCTATTATAGTAGGTCCAGGTGTTAAAACAGGAATTAATATTAAATATGATAATCCCAAGGAGGTTGGCGCAGACAGGATAGTCAATGCTGTAGCAGTTCATGAGATATATAAAAGGGCATCGATAATAATAGATTTTGGTACAGCTACAACATTTTGTGCTATGACACAAAATGGAGATTACCTTGGAGGAACCATATGCCCTGGTATAAAAATAGCTTCTGAAGCTCTTTTTGAGAGAGCAGCAAAACTTCCTAGAATTGAATTAATAAAACCCGAAAAAATAATATGTAAGAATACAGTGAGCAGTATGCAGTCTGGAATAGTCTATGGTTATATTGGGCAGGTTGAATATATAGTAAAGCATATGAAAAAGGAAATGCAAGCAATAGGTGAAGATGAACCTTTTGTTGTTGCTACAGGTGGATTAGCAAAGCTAATTGCAGAAGAGTCCAATATGGTAGATAAAATTGACCCGTATTTAACTATTGAAGGACTTAAAATTATATACGAAAAAAATAAGGAGCAGACATGTGAATGAAGATAGGAAATGTGCAACTTGAGAACAATATTTTCCTTGCGCCTATGGCTGGAGTTACTGATATAGCATTTAGAGGACTATGCAAGGAAATGGGATGCGGTCTTGTTTACTCTGAAATGATAAGTGCTAAAGCACTTTTTTATGATAGTAAAAATACAAAACAAATGCTTAATGTATCCGCGGAAGAAAGTCCTATCGCTGTTCAGATATTTGGAAAAGAACCTGAAGTTATGGCAGAAGCATGTGATTATTTTAATGATGATGACAGGATATGTATAGTAGATATAAATATGGGGTGTCCTGCACCTAAAATAGTTAAGAATGGTGAAGGGTCAGCGCTCATGAATAATCCAAAGCTTGCATGTGATATTGTAAAGGCTGTAAAAAAAACTTCAAAAAAGCCGGTAACTGTCAAATTTAGAAAAGGATTCAATGAAGAAAATGTAAATGCAGTAGAATTTGCTAAAGTTTTAGAACAAGCGGGTGCAGATGCAGTTACAGTACATGGGAGAACAAGAGAGCAATATTACGATGGTAAAGCTGACTGGGATATAATACGAAAAGTAAAAGAGGCAGTTTCTATACCAGTTATAGGTAATGGCGACATATGTTCAGGTGAGGATGCTATAAGTATAGTAAAGCGAACTGAATGTGATGCAATAATGGTTGGAAGAGCCAGTATGGGCAATCCATGGGTGTTTAAACAAATGCTTCAGGGAATAATGGGAGAAGAAATAAAATATCCTACTTATGATGAAAGAATAGATTTGTGTATAAGACATTATGAGTTAGCCATTAAGTATAATGGTGAATATAAGGCTGTTAGGGAAATGAGAAAGCATGTAGCTTGGTATATTAAAGGTATGCCAAATTGTGCTGAGGTAAAGAACATGATAAATATGAAGAATGATAGCTCAGAGGTAATTGATGCTTTAGCTAATTATAAGATGCAGTTAAAGATATAGTTCTTTACTGAAAAAATTCACACGTATATTAATTATGACTTTTGATAATGAGGTATATATGATTTCATAGGTCTAAAAAACACTATAGGATTTAGGAATAATTTTATTGGAAATGTATAAAATGTATCAAGTAATTAAAACGGGTAGTCTCTCTATACTATACAAAGTTTAATGTTGACAATGATTATAAGCTGTTTTATAATTACTTAAATGCTGGGAAACAGAGTGATTGGGCACAAGTAATTAAGCTGCCCAATACTTTTATGTTTAAATATTTATTTGGAAGGTGTACTGCTGAATGAGGCAGTGAAGGAAAAAGGGGAGAAAACGATGAGTGATGTTAAAAAGTATGTTATGACTTATGAAGGTGTAAGAAAACTTGAAGATGAATTGGAAAATCTTAAAACTGTTAAAAGAAAGGAAATAACTGAAAAAATAAAAGTAGCTTTAGGTTATGGAGATTTGAGCGAAAACTCCGAATATGATGAAGCAAAAAATGAGCAGGCTTTTGTTGAAGGAAGAATACTTCAGCTTGAAAATATGCTTAAAAACGCTACAGTTGTTGATGATGCAGATATTCCTACTGATATAGTTAATGTTGGTTCAAAAGTAAAAGTCAAAGATTATGAATTTGATGAAGAAGTTGAATATACTATAGTGGGTTCAGCTGAGGCTGATGCTTTACATTTTAAGATTTCAAATGAATCACCTGTTGGAAATGCATTGATTGGTAAAACCATAGGTGACGTAGTAGAGGTACAAGTACCTGGTGGAACATGCAAATTTGAAATACTTTCTGTTACAAGAGAATAGAATTGTTTTACAAACTTGGTTCTCTATAATATACTTGAAGAGTGGGCAGAACGGAGAAAAATAAACTAGGAGGAATTTTGATGTCAAAGGATGATATGAATGTTAACATTGAAAAGGAAGAGCAGGCTTTTAATGAACTTATAAGGCAAAGAAGGCAGAAGTTAGCTGATCTTCAAGCTCAAGGGAAGGATCCTTTTGATGTTTATAAGGTAAACAGAACTCATACTTCTGAACAAATAAGACAGGATTATGAGAATTTAGAGGGAAAAGATGTAACTATAGCTGGAAGGCTTATGTCCAAAAGAGTTCATGGCAAAGCAGGTTTCTCTGATGTGATCGATAGAGATGGAAAAATGCAATTATATATAAAGATAGATGATGTTGGAGAAGAAAGACTTAAGGAATACAAAAGCTTTGATATAGGTGACTGGGTTTCCATAACTGGTATGGTATTTAAGACAAAGACAGAGGAAGTAACTATACATATAAAAGATTTTCAACTTATATCAAAATCTTTGAAACCATTGCCTGAGAAGTGGCATGGACTTAAGGATCCAGACTTACGATACAGACAAAGGGAAGTTGACCTTATAACTAATGCAGATGTTAAGAATACATTTATAAAGAGAACTAAAATAATCAAAGCTGTAAGAGAATTTTTGGATAATAGAGGATATCTTGAGGTTGAAACACCTATTCTATCACCGATAGCTGGAGGAGCATCTGCTAGACCGTTTACAACACATCATAATGCATTAGATATCGATATGTACCTTAGAATCGCTACAGAGCTTTATCTAAAGAGGTGTATTGTTGGAGGTCTTGAAAAGGTATATGACATGGGTAAAAACTTTAGGAATGAAGGTATAGATATACGACACAATCCTGAATTTACCATGATAGAGCTATATGAAGCATATGCAGATTATAACGATATGATGGAAATAACTGAAAACCTTGTGGCATATGCATGTGAGAAGGTTAATGGAACAACAAAGATACCGTATGGTGATGTGGAATTGGATTTAACACCTCCATGGAGAAGAATAACTATGGTGGATGCAGTTAAAGAGTATGCGGGAATAGATTTTAATACTATTGCTAGTGATGAAGAAGCACAGGCTATAGCAAAAGAAAAACATCTTGAATTTAAAAAGGAACTGAAGGACTGTACAAAAGGGGATATATTAAACGCTTTGTTCGAGGAATATGCAGAAGCTAATTTAATTCAACCTACATTTGTTTTGGATTATCCAGTAGAGATCTCACCTCTTACTAAAAAGAAGAGAGGTAATCCAGCATTTACTGAACGTTTTGAAGGATTTATATATGGAAGAGAGTTATGTAATGCATATTCAGAACTTAATGATCCAATAGTTCAAAGAGAGAGATTTAATCAGCAAGCTAAGGAAAGAGAACTAGGTGATGATGAAGCTTACGTAATAGATGAAGAGTTCATGGGAGCACTTGAAACGGGAATGCCTCCTACTGGTGGTCTTGGAATAGGTATAGATCGATTAATAATGCTGCTTACTAACTCAGTATCAATTAGAGATGTATTACTATTCCCTACAATGAAGCCACAGCAATAAATCTTATAAAAAAGTTAAAAAAATTTCAGAATAAGTATTGCAATTTTATACACAGCTGATATAATAATCATTGTAAACGCGTTCCGCGATAGCTCAATGGTGGAGCATTCGGCTGTTAACCGACAGGTTGGAGGTTCGAGCCCTCTTCGCGGAGCCATTTTTCTTTTCTGATAATTGAATAATTTGCAATGATAAAGTAAAGTAGTTTAGAGTATTCTTTCAAGAGAGATGGGGTAGGGTGAAAGCCGTTAAGAACTTTAAATGAAGAGGAGCTTTAGAGCATTATAAAGTATGAAGCAGGGCTTATGCCAAAAAGGGTGGAACCGCGGTCAATCCGTCCCTTATTGGTATAGGCTTTTTTTATTATCTTGGAAACCATTGATAAAGGTTTCTTTAACAGGAAGAGATTGTTTACTCTTTTACTTATGCATATTAAGATAAGTTTATTTAAAATATATAAATTTAGGAGGAATTAAAATGGCAGTTGAAAAAACTATGGATAAGATTGTATCTTTATGTAAAAATAGAGGAATTATTTTTCCTGGTTCCGATATATACGGAGGATTGGCTAATTCATGGGACTATGGTCCTATAGGGGTAGAATTTAAAAATAACGTAAAAAAAGCTTGGTGGAAAAAATTCGTACAGGAAAGTAAGTATAATGTGGGAGTAGACTGCGCTATACTCATGAATAGTGAAGTATGGGTTGCATCAGGACATGTAGGAGGCTTTTCTGATCCGCTAATGGATTGTAAAGATTGTAAAACAAGATATAGGGCTGATAAGCTTGTAGAAGATCATATGACAGAAAACGGAGCTGAAGTAGCATCAGCTGATGGATGGACTAATGAACAGTTAAAAAAATATATTGAGGATAATAACATAGTATGTCCTAAATGCGGAAAAAAGAACTTTACAGATATAAGAAAATTTAATCTTATGTTTAAAACTTATCAGGGTGTAACTGAGGATGCAAAATCTGAAATCTATTTAAGACCAGAAACTGCTCAGGGTATATTTGTTAATTTCAAGAATGTACAGAGAGCTTCAAGAAAAAAGGTACCTTTTGGTATAGCTCAAATAGGAAAATCTTTTAGAAATGAAATAACTCCTGGTAATTTTACATTTAGAACAAGAGAATTCGAACAAATGGAACTTGAGTTTTTCTGCAAACCAGGGACGGATTTAGAATGGTTTAAATATTGGAGGGATTACTGTTGGAACTTCCTATTAAACCTAGGAGTTAAAGCTGATAACCTTAGAGTAAGAGATCATAGCAAAGAGGAACTGTCATTCTATAGTAATGCAACTTCTGATATAGAGTATTTATTTCCTTTTGGCTGGGGAGAACTTTGGGGTGTAGCAGATAGAACAGATTATGATCTTAAGAAGCATGCTGAGCATTCAGGAACGGATATGTCTTATCTTGATCCCACAACAAATGAAAAATATGTACCGTATTGTATAGAGCCATCATTAGGGGCAGATAGAGTTGCGTTAGCATTTCTTGTAGATGCTTATGATGAAGAGGAGCTTGATAAAGGAGATGTAAGGTATGTGTTAAGACTTCATCCTGCATTGGCACCATTTAAAGCAGCTGTGTTACCATTGAGTAAGAAGCTTTCAGAGAAATCTGAACAAGTTTATGACATGCTTAGAAAACAGTTTAATGTGGATTATGATGAGGCTGGAAGCATAGGAAAGAGATATAGAAGACAGGATGAAATAGGAACTCCTTTCTGCATAACTGTTGATTTTGATACGGAGACAGATAATTCTGTTACAGTAAGAGAAAGGGACTCAATGACACAGATAAGGTTAAGCATAGATAAACTTGAAGAGTATATAGCAGAAAAGCTCGAATTTTAATAGGATAGGCTAACTTTATAGTTAGCCTTTTTCTTGATTATCTAAGTTCTATACATGTAGGTATTAGCTATTGTCTAGGTTTATAGTACTTTGAAAATATTTTAACATTTTTACCAATAGATGTTATAATAAATTACTAAAGGGATAAAATTATAGATAGTAATCTAGGAGGATATTTTAATGAAAGAGGATTTTGATATATTTAAGAAATTTATTAAAGGTAAGAACACCGCAGTTGTTGGCATTGGAGTAAGTAATATACCACTAATAAGGTTTTTACTTGATTTGGGTGCTGTAGTTACAGCTTTTGATAAAAAGACAAAAGAACAATTGGGAGATATAATAACAGAATTTGCTCAAAAAGGAGTGAATTTTAGTTTAGGCGAGGGATACATGGAAAACTTGAAGGGATTTGATGTTATATTTAAAACACCTTCAATGAGAATAGATAGTGAATACCTTTTAAAAGCAAAACAGGAAGGTACTTATATAACTTCTGAAATGGAGGAATTTGTGAAGTATTGTCCAGCTAAGATATACGGTGTAACTGGAAGTGATGGTAAGACAACAACTACCACTATAATATATAAGCTTTTAAAACAGGAAGGTTTTAACACATGGGTAGGTGGCAATATAGGTGCTCCGCTCTTTTCAAAAATAGAGGAAATAAAAGAGGATGATAGAGTAGTATTAGAGCTTTCAAGTTTTCAGCTTATGACAATGGATCACTCTCCGGAAGTAGCCCTTGTAACAAATTTGAGCCCAAATCATTTAGATATGCATAAAGGTATGGAAGAATATGTTGAAGCTAAAAAAAATATATTTAGATACCAAGACAAGAATGATGTTTTAGTTATAAATAAAGGAAATAGTATAACAAAGGAATTTGATAAGGAAGCTAATGGGCAGGTGAGATTCTTTACTAGCAAACAAGAATTGAATGAAGGAGCTTGTTACAAGGATGGAAAGCTTTTCATAGATGGTAAACTTATATGCAAAAAGGACGATATAAATATAAAAGGAATGCATAATGTAGAAAATTATTTAGGCGCGTTCTTAGCTGTAAAGGATGAGGTATCATTTGAAACAATGAGAAAGGTAGCAGAAACTTTTGCTGGAGTTTCTCATAGAAATGAATTTGTTAAGGAAGTTAATGGCGTAAAATATTATAATGATTCCATAGGTACAAGCCCAACAAGATGCTTAGCAACCATATCAGTATTCGATAAGCCTATTATTTTGATTGCAGGTGGATATGATAAACATATACCTTTTGAACCTTTGGCGGAGCAAGGTGTTGATAAGATTAAAACTCTTGTTCTAGTTGGTAATACAAAAGATAAGATAAAAGCTGTATTCCATAAGGTACTTAAGGAAAGAGATATAAAACTTCCTATTTACGTTGCTGAATCTTTTGAAGACGCAGTATATAAGGCAAAAGAAGTTGCTGAAAAGGGAGATTATGTTGTATTATCGCCAGCTTGTGCAAGTTTTGATATGTTTCCTAACTTTGAGCAAAGAGGCAATAAATTTAGAGAGATTGTAAACTCTTTCAAATGATAAGATCATTTAATAGCTTTAGACGTGATAGAATATAAGGAGAGATAACATGGGCAATATTAACAGGATTGCGGTAGTGGCAGATATACATGCTAATATGCATGCCTTCAAGATGTTTATAGATTATTTAAATGCTAGACCTGATATAGGTACAGTATTAAATCTTGGAGATTTTCTTCAACTTGGTCCTAATCCAAATGAAGTTTTTGATATAGTAATGAATGATAAAAGATTTATTAATATATTGGGAAATAATGAAATAGAACTCTTTGAGGATATTGATGATGAAGAGAATAATGATAGGTATAAACACAAGACTTGGACTAAAGATACTATAGGAAATGATAGGATAAATAAGCTTGCTCAAATTCCACGATCTAAATGTGTAGAAGTTTGGGGCAAAAAATTTATGCTTATTCATACAGTAGTGGAGCAATATGTAGATTTGGATGAACTTAAGAATTGTGAATATGTGTTTATGGGACATACACATCAGCAAACCTTCGGCAGTTATTGGAAGGAAAGGAAGGTTATGAATCCTGGGTCTATAGGATATAATCCTAATGGTATAATTAATTTCGCTATTATAGAATTTGATGGTGATATCATGAATTTTATATTTAAAACGATGAAATATAATCCTCAATTACTTAAAAAGGATTTAGTAGAAAACGAGGTGCCAGGAACTAAAGGCATAGTGAGATATTTAGTGGATGGAGACTAAAAAGGCATAAATTAGAGAACATCTTTCTATCACTTTTTAATTACGTTAAAAAAGGAACCAGTATTTTTACATACTAGTCCCTTTTTTTATTTAACTATGGTTGGTAAAGTGTAATCAGCACTGTTTTGAGCATAGATTTTATTGTTTATATTTTCTATTTCTGCAGTAGAAACATCATATGCTACCGTTAGATTTTTTCCGGAAAGACTTGATTTATAAACTTTATCGTTATCCGATCCGTTAATAAAATAAAGTGATTTATTAGTTATGCATATTTGTTTTGCATTTATATCCATTATTCTTTTCTTATTGTTTCCTATAAAATCAATCTTATATAATCCACCTTGTCCTTGCTGAGTGTAATAATATATATTTTTTTTACTAATAGCAAAACAATATATTCTATCGTTTGATAATTTTTGACTTATAGTACCATCACCATTAGCTATATATAAAGTGTAATTGTCAGATATATTTTGGTATATTATGTAGTTGTTTGCTATTTGATATTTTGAAACAGGTGAAGTAGTTACCCTCAATCTATTTTTGCCTTTGTCATCTATTCTATATAATCGATCTCCATCACTTTTATTTATGTAGTAAATCCAATTATTATTTACTACTATAGAAGATACTTTATCGTTAGTAAGCTTAACCTGCTTTTTGCTTTTTAAATTTATTTTATATAGTGTACTATTGTCTGTCCAATTATCAAAATAAAGCCAATTACCATTGACGTCTATCGAAGTGCATGCCTGTTCAAGCCAAGCGGAGTTAGGCGAAGTTGAAGATTTTATGTTACCAGCAGAAGCTTTAAAAATAAGATTTTTTATAGCGTAATTCGAGTAATATATATTTTTTCCAGCAACAGCTACGCTACCGAAATTGCGTTTTATATCTGTTGCTGATAAGAGACCGCTGTTTTTAAAAGCTGACTTATTCTTAGTGCTAGTATTTGAAATAACAGTAGAACCACTAGAGCTTGAACTGCTTGGAGAAGCAGTGCTTGTATCTTGTGCGGTATTGCTAGAATTAGTTCCGGTTGACGGTGCAGCTTTTTTTGAACAAGATGCTAAAGAAGATATAGATAGTAATAAACAAATTATATAAATTAATTTTTTCTTTTTTGTCATATAAATCTCCGTTAATAAAAAACGGAACCCACCACCTTTCAATAAATTATCGTACTTAATTACTAAAAGCTTTATCCTGTAATCACGTATCCGGGAGTATCATCATAAGATATATTAAAGAAACTCACAGTAAACGTAGAAAAAAGAAGCTAATATTAAAAATAAGCTTAAATATCAAATATTTATTTCAAAATCTATGGTAATATAAATCACGGATTCGCTTTAATGCGTATGGCGCTATAGCCAAGTGGTAAGGCAGAGGTCTGCAACACCTTCATCCCCAGTTCAAATCTGGGTGGCGCCTCCATTTATAAAGGTAGTTTGATTGATATTTATCGGTCATACTGCTTTTTTTATTTTATCTAACTTATCTAGTCAATTAATATAATAAGTGACCTTTTGGGGCGTTTTTTAGCCTGCAGAGGTCACTCATGTTTCTTTATTAGAACATATCTTTTTTATTCAATATAATTATTGTAATGCAGCAAATACATACTACTATGGCACACACAGCCCAAAAACCATATTTAAACGCACTACTTCCTACTGCAAAAGGTATACCTGTTACATTCATACCAAATAGTCCCGAAATCATGTTTGGTATGGACATAACTATTGTTACAGATGCTAACAATTTCATAACAATGTTAAGATTAGTAGAGATTACTGAAGCAAAAGCGTCCATTGTGCCTGAAAGTATATTACTATATATATTAGCCATTTCTATGGCCTGTTTATTCTCTATTATTACGTCCTCTAGTACATCTTTATCTTCCTCGTATCTGGTTATAAATTCTAACTTTAGCATTTTTTCCAATGTGATTTCATTTGATTTTAATGAAGTAGAAAAATATACAAGAGATTTTTCCAATGAGAGTAATAATATAAGTTCTCTGTTTCGCATTGATTTATGAAGCTTTTTTTCAAACATAAGACTTTTTTTATCTATCTGCCTGAGGTACAGCAAATAATACGTAGCTACGCGATATAGAATCTGCAAGATAAATCTAGAGCGTTTAAAAGTAAAGAAGGAGCGTACCTTTCCATCTATAAAATCAGTGAGAATTTTACTGTTTTTCAAACATACAGTTATAATTTCCTTCTCTGTATGTATTATTGCTAGAGGATACGAATCGTAAGTCAACGAGTTATCTTCCATTTCTGTGAAAGGTATATCTACTATTACTAAAACATTGTTATCCTCTGTTTCAAGTCTTGAAGTTTCTTCGTCATCTAGAGGAGCTCGTAGGAACTCTAGAGGTACATTAGTTTTTTTTGATATAAATGATAACTCCTGATTTGTAGGTGCTACAATGTTTATCCAACAACCAGCTTCTATATTTTCGATTTCCTGAAGGGAGTTGCTTTGACCATCATAACTTTTATAGATGTTAATCATTTTTACACCTCCTTGGATTCATTAATATTTCTTTTGATTTCTGTTATGAAACTACAAAAACGGAGGAATATCCACCGAAATAATTATACAGCTATATAAACAGGCTGTATACACTAAAAAAACATTAATACAATATATTTTAATTAATTTTAACAAAATTTCAAAATAAAAATGTGGACAAAATAAATTTTTGAAGAATCGTGAATACAATATAATGTAGGAGCTAATAATTTCATATATATGGATTATAGCAAGGAGGTGCATGCCATTTTGCTGATTACTAAGTCTGCAGAAGGTCGGCTTATGAGAAAACAGAAATGTATAATTTGTAGGAAAGAATTAAATAGTGGTATAATAATAAATGGAAGAGTGATTTGTAAAGCTTGTGAAAAAAGACTCCTCAGTGTAGGATTAAATACGGACTTTTATGATTTCTACAGAGATTGCATAAAGAAGGCTATGGTGCAAACGATTTTGAATGAAAGAACTGAGGTTCAAAAAAATTATAAATAGGAGTTGTGAAATATAAAGTAATGGCGAAAACACCTATAATAGATGCTCTATTAGAGTACACAAAAGAAAAAAATGCACCTTTCTCCATGCCTGGACATAAAGGCGGAAGAGGTATGTTTGAAAAGTATAGTCATAAAAATTTGAAAAATATGATTATAGATATGGATATTACAGAAGTTGAAGGTTTAGATAATCTTCACAAAGCTGAAGGAATAATTAAGGAGTCAGAGGAGTTACTAAGTAATTTATATGGAAGTGAAAAATCTTATTTTTTAGTCAATGGAAGCACTAGTGGTAATTTAGCTATGATATTTTCGGCATTTAATGAAGGAGATAAAGTTATCGTAGAAAGAAATTGTCATAGATCCATATTTAATGGTATAGTTTTGAGAAAGCTAAAACCTGTGTATGTTGATAATATAATAGATGATAGTTATAATGCTCCTGTTACTATTAATATGGAGCATTTTTTTGAAACATTATATAATAATACGGATGCTGCAGGTGTTATAGTCACCTATCCTAATTATTATGGAATTGCTTGTGATTTAGAAAGAATAGTTTATGCTTGCAAACGCTTGAATATGATGGCGCTGGTAGATTGTGCACATGGAGCACATTTTGGAATATCTGAAATGCTGCCAGAAAACCCATTAAAGCTAGGGGCTGATATGGTTGTGATGAGCGCACATAAAACGCTTCCTAGTTTAACTCAAACTGCATTTTTGCATGTGTCGAATAGGCATAAAATAAAAGAATTAGACTTCTATGTAAGTGTATTTTCAACTACAAGTCCCTCATATATTTTTTTAGCTGCAATGGATTATTGCAGGGCTTATATGGAAGAATACGGAAGAGAGGATTTTGAAAAATGCATACACATGGTTGAAAAGTACAGTAAAATTATAAATACGGAAACTGTTTTTAACGTCATGAATCAAGAGGATATATCTAAGATATGCATCCCGTACAATGTAAAGCTTGATAAAAGCCGTATGGTTATTAATTGTGGAAAAAGTTTAGATGGATTTAAAATAATAGAATATCTTAGAGAATGTGGTGTTCAGTGTGAGATGAGTGATGGAAGTAATATAGTTCTTATAGCAGCTCCATTTAATTCGAAGGAAGATTATGATAAGTTGGTTAACGCTCTTAAGAACATTGAGGAGAAACGATTTACATGTAATGAAATAGTATTAAAAGTTAATAGAATGCCTATGCAGAAACTAGCACCTTACGAAGCTGTAGATATGGAAAGTAATTATGTTCCGTTGGGTGAAGCATTAGGACAAATAGCTGCAGCAAATATAGTCCCGTATCCACCAGGGATACCAATAGTTGTTATCGGGGAAGTAATAGATAAGGATTCACTAGGAATAATTAATTATTATGTGAATAAAGGAACAACTATATTAGGTTTAGATAATAGAAAAATAAATGTACTAAAATAGGGGATTAGGAAGGATGAACTATATGAAGGGAAAACTTATAATTATTGATGGTTGTGATGGAAGTGGAAAAGCTACTCAGTCGAAGCTTCTTGAGAATAGACTAAGGGAAGAAAGCAAAAAGATAAAAAGGATAGAGTTCCCTGATTACAGCAGTGAATCTTCTGCACTTGTTAAAATGTATCTTGATGGCATGTTTGGCAAGAATGCTGAAGATGTAAACCCATATGTTGCTTCTACTTTTTATGCTGTAGATAGATATGCTTCATTTAAAACTAAGTGGAAAGATTTTTATGAAAATGGTGGTATAATATTAGCAGATAGGTACACAACATCAAATATGCTTCACCAGGCAGCGAAGATATCTGATACGAATGAAAAAAACAAATTCTTAAAATGGTTATGTGACTTTGAATATAACTTATTTGGATTACCAACACCCGATTTGGTAATATTTTTGGATGTACCGCCTGAGTATACAATAGAGTTAATGAAAAATAGAAATAACAAGTATTCTGGCAGGAAGGATAAAGACATACATGAAAGAAATTATCAATTTGTAAAAGAGTCATATCAAAATGCCTTACTTGTTTCTAAGGAATATGGTTGGGAAAGAATAGAGTGTCTTAAGAATGGTAAAATGCTTAAAATAGATGAGATACATAGTATAATTTATGAAAAAATTATGTCCATATTTTAAATTGAGACTATATATTAGTTAATATAAATATGATAAAATAGTTATATAGTATAGCTATAAGTGCTGTACAATTGCCTAGATGAGGAGGTATAAATATGAAACTGATAATTGCAATAGTTCAGGATGATGATGCTAGTGATTTGATAGATGTACTTACAGATGACGGATTTAGAGTTACAAAGCTTGCTACTACTGGAGGTTTCCTAAAATCAGGGAATACTACACTTATGATGGGTGTTGAAAAAGAAGACGTTGATAAGGTACTGTCAGTGATTGAAGATGTGTGCAAGACAAGAGATCAGGTAGTAACTTCTCCTTCACCAATGGCAGGAGCAACAGGTGTATATGTTCCATATCCTGTAGAAGTCGAAGTAGGCGGCGCTACTATTTTTGTTCTAGATGTAGATAATTTCATTAGATTCTAAAATACCAAATATAAAATTAACATGTTGAAAGTCTTTAATGGCTTTCAACATGCTTTTTAATAACAGTAAATTATTTATGGTCTTTTTGCTGGCATAGCTGGTTGTTTAGGAGGAAATTAAGTGCAAGATACAGATATTATTGGTCACAATGATATACGGGAATATTTTAAAAAGCAGATTTTGGACGGTAGTTTAGTTCATGCTCATCTGATCATAGGTAAGGATGGCATAGGCAAGAGTCTTATAACTAAAGAAACAGCAGTAAAGCTCATAGGTAAGAGCGAAATTAAACAATATGTAGATATTTGCGAATTTAAATTGAGTAAGAACAAAAAGAGTATAGGTATAGACCAAGTTAGAGCCTTAATAGATGAAGTTAACAAAAAACCATATGAAGGCGATAAGAAAGTAATAATAATTTACAGTGCAGATAAACTTACAGTACAGGCACAGAATGCTGTATTGAAGACTATTGAGGAACCTCCTGCTGGAGTTTATATATTTATATTATGTGAAAATGTTCAAATGATTTTAGATACTATAAAATCTAGGTGTCAAATTCATAAATTAAATCCACTCAGCAGAGAGGAAATGCTAAAGTTTATATATAGGAAGTATCCAGAATTAGATGGTAAACAGAAAGAAAGTCTATTGGTTTTTGCAGAGGGAATCCCAGGAAGATGCGAATATTTGAAGGAAGATGAAGATTTTAGAGTGATAAGGGATACTTTGGCTAAGCTTATAGTTGATATAAATAAAACAAAAGAATCTGAATTTATAAATAAATATATTAATTTTTTTATAAAATACAATCATTTATATTCAGAAATATTTGAAGCTATACTATCATATGTAAGAGATATTATTTTATATAAGGATATTACAGATGATAAAATTATAATAAATAGGGACAAAATTGATGTTATAAAGCAATGTTGTGATTTATTTTCTTATAACTCTTTGCAGAAGATTGTCAGTGCTGCAGAAGAAGCGAGGAAGAAAATAGTCAAAAATGTAAATTTTAATTTAGTATATAATGTATTTTTAATAGATATTTTTAATGTATAATATAACTGCTTTAGTAAAGAAAAAATTGACGAAAGGTTCAATTATGGAGGAAAGTTATGATAAAAGTAGTTGGAGTAAGATTTAAGAAGGCTGGGAAAATATATTATTTTAATCCTGGCAGTTTGCATATACAAAAAGGTGACAGTTTAATAGTAGAGACAGCTAGAGGTGTAGAGTTTGGAGATTGCGTTATAGGTCCTAAGGATATCAGTGAAAATGAGGTAATAGCTCCATTGAAGGATGTACTTAGAGTAGCTTCTGAAGAAGATATCAAAATAAATGATGTAAATAATAAAAAAGAGAAGGATGCATTTAATATATGCGCGAATAAGATTATTCAGCATAAACTTGATATGAAGCTAATAGACGTAGAATATACTTTTGATAACAATAAGGTTATATTCTATTTTACAGCTGATGGAAGAGTAGATTTTAGAGAATTGGTAAAAGATCTTGCTACAATTTTTAAAACAAGAATAGAATTAAGACAGATAGGAGTAAGAGATGAGGCTAAAATGGTAGGAGGATTAGGTCCTTGTGGAAGAACTATGTGCTGCTCTGCATTTTTAGGTGACTTTGCATCTGTTTCAATTAAAATGGCGAAAGAGCAAAACTTGTCACTTAACCCTACAAAAATATCTGGAATCTGTGGGAGACTTATGTGCTGTCTTAATTATGAACAGAAAACCTATGAAGGTATAAGAAAGAGATTACCTAAAGTGGGTTCTCTAGTTAAAACAGATATGGGAGAAGGAAAAGTTATTTCTAACAGTGCAGTGAAGGAAATGGTAAAAGTAAAAATAGAGATGAAAGATGAAGATGATATTATTGAAGATTTTAGAATAAATGAAATAGTACTTGTTTCAGGCAGCTATGAAGGAACAGTTTCAGAGGACGATATAAAGCTGGAGACCGATGGAGAAGTTAATGAAGTTGAAATAAAGAAACTTTTAAAAGAAAATTGAGGTGAAAGTTGTGAAAGCTGTGCTTAAAGTAAGAGGAATAAGCAATATAAGTGATGTGAACAAAATAAGAAGGGCCATAGCTGAGAATGAAGGGGTAGTTGCCTGCGAAATAAGTCGCCAAAAAGAAGAAATAAGTATTGTATATGATAATCATTCTGTTAGTTTAGATAGTATAGCTATATCTATCGAAGATTTAGGCTATACTGTTATATAAAAAAACTTTTAAAAGTTATATAAACATGGTAGAATATAAATGACGTATAAAATGTGAATTTAAGGAGGTGTTCGTATATGGCATATAAAATTTCAGACGCATGTGTAAGCTGTGGTGCTTGTGCATCAGAATGTCCTGTAAGTGCAATAAGTCAAGGAGATACTCAATTTGTTATAGATGAATCCGCTTGTATAGAATGCGGAAATTGTGCAAATGTCTGTCCAGTTGGAGCACCAGCTCAGGAATAGTACTTA
Organism: Clostridium oryzae; assembly: GCF_002029235.1. GTDB lineage: Bacteria > Bacillota > Clostridia > Clostridiales > Clostridiaceae > Clostridium_AE > Clostridium_AE oryzae. The sequence goes on along the minus strand of NZ_MZGV01000025.1, from coordinate 8,848 downwards.
GTGAAAAAAAGACCGCTTTAAGCGGTCTTTTTTTATTTGCAATTTAGTAACAGCACCTTATTTATTTCTGATACAGATGAAGATATTTCTGTAAAGTTAGAATTAAGCTTTGAGACATTTCCCATAGCGGATATAAATTTTTCAGCTCCTTCTATAGGTAATAGCAGGGATTGGGTTTTGTAATGCATTGGAATTATAATGTGACTTTTTATTCTTTTAGATATTTCAGCAGCTTCTGTTCCATCGATGGTGAAGTTACCGCCAATAGGAATAAGCAGCGCGTCTATATCCTGCAGATATGAATAGAATTCCTCATTGGGAAGATGTCCTAAATCACCTAAATGGCATATTCTTATATTATCGCACTCATATATGTAAGCAATATTTTTTCCTCTTTTAAGCCCTTTGAATTTATCATGGTAACAAGGGATACCTTGTATAGAAAAGCCGTTTAAATTACATTTCACTAAAGAATCTATGATTTTAGGAGTACCTTTTAAGTAATCAGTACAATCATGATCATAATGATGATGACTTATTGTTACAATATCTACACTATCGGATATAGCACTATATCCGATAGATGGATCAAAGGGATCTGTTAAGAGCTTTTTACCTGATGAATTTTCCAATAGGAAACACGAGTGCCCATACCATGTAATTTTCACATTCTCACCTTCTTTAATTATATAATAATCATTTATAGTATTTTATTTTAATACTATTTTATATTAATGAAAATAGAAATAATTTTAAGTAAAATGAAGAAAGATAAAGAAAATGAGAGATATTATTGGAAAAAGTTAGTATACGTCGTAAATAATAAAATTGTAAAGTTGTTAAACAATAGTTATTATTATATTAAGGTCAAAGAAAGACAAAGTCTGGAGGTGATGCTATGGCGAGGTTGTCAGATACTATAGAACAATTTATAAAGGCTCTTTTAGAAGATAATACGGAAAGAGAACTTATGATCCAGAGGAATGAATTAGCTAATCATTTTAGTTGTGCACCTTCACAGATCAATTATGTATTAACCACAAGGTTTACATCAGATAAAGGATATTTTATTGAAAGTAAGAGAGGCGGCGGCGGCTGCATAATTATAAAAAAGGTCGAATGTTCTTCTGACGATGATCTTCTAGAAATAATAATGGATAAGATAGGAGATTATATAACAAACGATAAAGCAATTCAGATAATTAGTGGGTTGTTAGAATCTGGTTTGATTAGTGATAGAGAGGCTAGTTTGATGAAAGTTGCTACTAATAATAGAATATTAGCTTTATGTGAAAATATAAATAAAGTAAGAGCAGACATGCTTAAGACTATGATTATGGTAATATGGCAATAAATGTAGTTATAGGAGGTTTAATATGATTTGTGATATGTGCAAAAAGAATGTTGCATCGGTTCATATAGTTAAAATCATCAATGGAGTAAAACAAGAACTAAATCTATGTGAAAACTGTGCAAGAGAAACCAATCAGCTTGGTATTGGCATGGGTATCAATTTTGTAAATCCTTTTTCATTTCAAAATATTTTTGGCGGGCTTGCAGATTATATTGATCAGTCTTCTCAAGGTATGGTATCTAATGCACTAACTTGTCCATCTTGCGGCACTACTTATAGTGAATTCAGGGAAAAAGGATTAGTTGGGTGCTGCAATTGCTATAAAAATTTTAATGATAGCATAGTACCTGTTATAAAGAGGGTTCAAGGAAATAATATACAGCATTCAGGTAAAATACCAGGTAAGTTTTCTAGTGAGATAATAAATAAGAGAAAGATGGTTAAACTTAAAGAAGAACTTCAGAAAGCTATACTACTTGAGGAGTATGAAAGAGCAGCTCAAATAAGAGATGAAATAAAGAAGCTTCAAAAGGAAGGGGGGGATTAACATGGATAATTGGCAAGAATATGACAATGCCCCAGAGGATCTTGTGCTGAGCAGTAGAATAAGGCTTGCAAGAAATATAAATGGTATTCCTTTTCCTAATAAGCTAGATGTAGCATCAGGTAAAGAGGTAGTAAATAATATTGAGAAAGCTTTTTATACTTCGGATGAAATGAGGGAAAACTATAAAAGTATTTATCTTTGGAATAATGATTCCCTGCAAAACAGTAAATATTTTGAGCAGCATTTAATTAGTCCTGATTTAATAAATCATAAGGATGCAGCGGCATTTATTTTGAATAAAGACGAAACTATAAGTATAATGCTTAATGAGGAGGATCATATAAGACTTCAGGCGATTACAGGTGGATTAAATCTTCCAGAATGTTATAAAATGGCTAATAAACTTGATGATAAGCTTGATGAAAATTTGGATTTCGCTTTTGACGAAAAGCTTGGATATATAACAGCGTGTCCAACCAACTTGGGAACAGGAATGAGAGCGTCCGCAATGGTTCATTTACCAGCTTTGACTATGAATAACCAGATGAATGAAATATTAAAAGTTCTTACTCAAGTCGGGATGACGATAAGAGGACTTTATGGAGAGGGCACAAAGGCTCAAGGAAATTTATATCAAATATCTAATCAAATAACTTTAGGCTACACTGAAGAAGATATAATAACAAATCTTGAAGTTGTTGTAAGACAGGTTATTAATCAGGAACAGGCTACTAGAGAAAGCCTAATTAAAGCATATAAGTATGATATAGAAGATAAAATATATAGATCAATTGGTATATTAAAAAATGCTGTTTTACTAAATTCTACAGAGTGTTTGGACTTATTGTCTAATGTGAGGATGGGTGTAGAGCTTGGTATAATAAAAGATGTGAAGAAGGGTACACTTAATAGCCTTATTATAGATACACAACCGTCAACACTCCAAAGTAAATTAAACACTAAACTAAACGAGAAAGAAAGAGATATAAACAGAGCGAGAATAGTTAAAGAGGCGTTTAACAAAGTATAAAAAACCAAATGGAGGTGTGAAAAATGATGTTTAGTAGATTTAGTGAGAGATCTCAGAAGGTCCTAATATATGCTCAAGAAGAAGCTAAAAGTTTCAGACATGGGTATGTTGGAACAGAGCATATACTTCTAGGGCTGCTAAGAGAGGAAGAGGGTATAGGCAGAAAGCTTCTGGAAAAAATGAATGTAAACCTAGAGAACGTTAAAAATATGGTGAATCAGTTTGAAGGCCAGGGCGATCTGGAATTTTACAAAAATGAGGTCCCTCTTACTCCAAGAACAAAGAGACTTCTTGACCTCAGTTTAGTGGAAGCAAGAAATTTAAATCACAATTATATTACACCAGAACATATACTGCTGGCTTTAGTAAGAGAATCAGAGGGTGTAGCATATACTATCTTAAGTAATCTGGGTGTAGATTTTGAAAAGCTTAGAAAAGAAATAATTCAAAGCATTACGGGAGAAGAGAGTGGTAAAAATGGTGAAAATACGTCTCATGAAGATCCGGCTACACCTAATTTGAATCAATTTGGTAGGGACTTAACAGAACTTGCTAGAGAGGGAAAGCTAGATCCAGTAATAGGTAGAAGCAGTGAGACTGAAAGGGTACTTGAGATACTCTGCAGGCGTATGAAGAACAATCCGTGTCTCATTGGAGATCCTGGAGTAGGTAAAACTGCTATAGTTGAGGGGCTAGCTCAGAGAATAGTCGAAGGAAACATTCCGGAAATAATAAAAAATAAAAGAGTAGTTACCCTTGATCTTTCATCTATGATAGCTGGTTCTAAATATAGAGGCGAATTTGAGGAAAGATTGAAGAAGGTAATGGAAGAGATAAGAAGTGTAAATAACGTTATACTTTTTATAGATGAAGTTCATACCATTATAGGTGCTGGTGGAGCTGAAGGGGCAATAGATGCATCCAATATTTTAAAGCCTGCATTAGCTAGAGGAGAACTTCAATGTATTGGAGCTACTACGATAGATGAATACAGAAAGTATATAGAGAAAGATTCTGCTTTGGAAAGAAGATTTCAGCCTGTAAATGTAGGAGAACCTACAAAAGAAGAGGCTATTCAAATATTAAAGGGACTTAGAGACAAATATGAAGCTCATCATGGAGTAAAGTTTACTGATGAAGCTGTTGAGGCTGCTGTTAATCTATCAGATAGGTATATAACAGATAGATACTTACCTGATAAGGCTATAGATCTTATCGACGAAGCAGGAGCTAAAGTCAGAATACAGAATCTTACTGCACCGCCTGATCTTAAGGAAATTGAGGAAAGGATGGAAAAGACTGCAAAAGAGAAGGAGGATGCAATAAAAGTACAAGATTTTGAGAAAGCAGCTAGACTTAGAGACTTAGAAAAAGAGCTTAAAGATAAGCTAGAAAATCAGAAAAAAAATTGGATGACTCAAAGTGGTGTTTCAAAGCAGATAGTATCTGAGGAAGAAATCGCTGCAGTTATTTCTAGATGGGCCAATATACCAGTTCAAAAGTTAACTGAGAAAGAGTCAGAAAGACTTTTAAAACTTGAAGAAACTCTTCATAATAGAGTTGTAGGTCAAGATGAAGCAGTAAAATCTATAGCTAGGGCAGTAAGAAGAGCAAGAGTTGGATTAAAAGATCCTAAAAGACCTATTGGTTCATTTATATTTTTAGGACCTACTGGAGTTGGTAAAACGGAACTTTGCAAAGCTTTAGCTGAAGCTATGTTTGGTGATGAGAACAATATGATAAGAATAGATATGTCAGAATACATGGAGAAACATACTGTGTCGAGACTTATTGGTTCGCCTCCAGGATATGTAGGCTACGAAGAAGGAGGTCAACTTACCGAAAAGGTTAGAAGGAGACCATATTCTGTAGTACTGTTGGATGAAATTGAAAAAGCTCACCCAGACGTATTTAATATATTGCTTCAGATACTGGAGGATGGAAGGTTGACAGATGGAAAAGGAAAGACAGTTAACTTTAAGAATACAATAGTAATAATGACGTCTAATGTAGGAGCATCTACAATAAAGAAACAACAATCAATGGGATTTTCAACTAATGCTAAGAACGAATATTCAACAGAATACGAGAAGATGAAGGAAAATATACTTGAAGAATTAAAAAAGAATTTCAGACCAGAATTTCTGAATAGGATAGATGATACTGTAGTTTTCCATCAATTAGAAGAGGAAGATTTAAGAGAAATAGTATCACTGATGTTAAAATCTGTTAGTGAGAGACTTTCACAAAGAGGAATAGAAATTGAATTTTCTGATGAAGCTGAGACACTATTAGCCAAAGAAGGATTCGATCCTGTATATGGTGCAAGACCTTTGAGAAGGGCTATAACTAAGATCGTAGAGGATAGATTATCTGAAGAGATACTAAGTGGAAACCTAAAAACGGGCGGTAGAATCGTAATTTCTGCGGAAAATGGTGAATTCAAATTTCAAAATGAGCTGCAATATAACTCATAGTTATCAAAAAGCTGCCATGATATTATGGCAGCTTTTTAGTGGTATAATGTTATAAAGTTATGAAATGTAAGGAGCTGGTTTTGGGTGGTCAAAACTAAAACTGTCTATGTATGCCAGCAATGTGGGTATGAATCGCCTAAATGGTTAGGAAAGTGCCCGGATTGTGGAACTTGGAACAGTATGAGCGAAGAAGAAAAAAAAGAAAAGCCTAGTACTAAATATACGGATATACTAATAAAAAGCAATCCTCAAAGTATTGTGAATATTAAATCAGGAAATATAGAAAGATATGATACTGGCATAGAGGAATTGAATAGAGTTTTAGGGGGAGGGCTTGTAAAAGGATCACTTACTCTTATATCTGGTGATCCTGGCATAGGGAAATCAACCTTACTTCTTCAAACAGCTAGTAATATAGCTGAAAAATATGGAATTGTTTTATATATATCAGGTGAAGAATCAGAGGAACAGATAAAGATAAGGGCCGATAGATTAAATATAACGTCTAAGAACTTATATATATTATCAGAAACAAACCTTGAGATAGTAGAAAGGCATATTGAAGATATTAAACCGTCATTTGTTATAATTGATTCAGTTCAAACTATGTATATAGATACCATGTCATCTGCGCCTGGTAGTGTTTCGCAGGTAAGAGAATGTTCAAACCATATGATGCGTGTCGCAAAAAACAATAACATACCATTTTTTATAGTAGCACATGTAACGAAGCAGGGAGAGCTAGCAGGCCCAAGGGTCTTAGAACACATGGTTGATACTGTCCTTTCTTTTGAAGGAGAAAGAACAGAAGAAATAAGAATATTAAGATCTGTCAAAAACAGATTTGGAACTACAAGTGAAATAGGTGTATTTGAGATGAGAGATAAGGGACTAATTCAGATATCCGATCCATCTAGGCTATTTCTTGAAGATGCAAGCTTTAATGCTGAAGGCTCAGCAGTAATAGGTATTATGGAAGGAACAAGGCCAATACTAGTTGAGATTCAAGCATTAGTAACAGAAACAAAAATGGTTAATCCTAGAAGAACAGTTGTTGGTATAGATACGAGTAGACTTAATTTGATATTAGCTGTATTGGAAAAAAAGCTTAGACTACCGTTTTATAAATATGATGTATATGTAAACGTAGTTGGAGGTCTGAATATTGATGGGACTTTTGCTGACTTGGGAATGGCAGTGGCCCTTATTTCCAGTATTAATGCTAAAGAAATAAAACTAGAGAAGCTTATGATAGTAGGAGAGGTTGGATTAACAGGAGAGATACGTCCGATCGCCTCTTGTGATAGATTAGTAAAAGAGGCAGCAAAACTTGGATTCAAGAATGTATTAATACCAAAAAAGAATAAATTATCTATAAATGGAGAAAATATAAATATAATAGCACCTTCAACATTAAAAGAATCTCTACACAATATTTTCTAAAGGCAACGGTTATAATGTAGTCTAATTATTGAAACCTAAAGTATACTATTAGCTATATGGTGTGAATAAATTGTATTTAGCAATAAATTTTACAATTAGTGAATAATAATTTAATAAAATGTTTAATATTTATAAATGAAAATATAAATTATTTACATTTATATAGCTTATAATAGTAGGTGATAGTATGAGGTTAGAAAAAGACAAAGAGTTGAAAAATATTTTGAAGATTTTAGCTCCAGGCACTCCACTTAGAGAAGGAATGGAAAATATACTGAGAGCTAACACTGGAGCACTAATTGTATTAGGGGATAATGAGAACATACTAAAAATCGTTGACGGTGGTTTTAGTATAAATTCTGACTATAATCCGGCGTATATATATGAACTTGCTAAAATGGATGGGGCCATAATAGTAAGCAGTGATCTAAAAAAAATAGTGTTTGCAAATACACAGTTGATACCTGATTCGTCTGTTCCTACATTCGAGACAGGTACTAGACACAGAACTGCACATAGAGCAGCAAAACAAACTGGTGCCATTGTTATAGCTATTTCCCAGAGAAGACACATAATAACTATTTATAAAAATGACTTTAAGTATATACTTAGGGATAGCAGTGTTATTTTAGCGAGAGCTAATCAAGCTATACAGACTTTAGAAAAATATGTAGCAGTATTAAATAAGGTTATAGATAATTTGAATTTATTGGAATTTCAAGATATTTGTACATTATATGACGTTGTAACAGCGATACAGAGGACGGAAATGGTGATGAGAATTGTAGGAGAGATTGAGAGGTATATCTGTGAGCTTGGGAATGAGGGCAGACTTATTTTTATGCAACTTAATGAACTTATACAATGTATAGAAGAAGACGGTGTATTACTTATTAGAGACTACTGCAGAACGAATTTGCAATTTAACGATATTTACAAAAGCATTCAGCAAATGAATTCGGTAGATATATTAAATTCGGAAAATATAGCAAAACAAATGGGATATATAGGCGTACCATTAATGGATACGTTAATTTCTCCAAGAGGGTATAGAATGCTTAATAAAATTCCTAGAATACCAGTTAACGTTATAGAAAACCTAGTTAAAAACTTTAAAGAATTAAAATCCATAATGGTAGCCTCAATTGATGAACTTGATAAAGTAGAGGGCATAGGGGAGGCTAGGGCTAGGAGTATAAAAAATGGACTAAAAAAAATATATGATAGACTTCAGCTTAATAAATAATATAATTCAGTAAACATTACTATAAGCATTATATCTAATCTGCTATAATTATCTTAAATTATATTTACCAAGAGTAGTTATTTTATCAGCTTCCCTAATTAATATATCGTAAATATTTATATCGAGTAAGTTACATAAAGCTGTGAGATAAAATATGTTATTACCTATTTCAAATTCTATTCTTTCTCTGCAATTGTCACAAAGTTTTCCTTGTAAATGAGAGCTTAGACACTTATTTAAATCTTCTAATACATCTTTGTCAGTTGGCATATGCTGTTTGCCTGCATTGACTTCAATACATCCGCAACTTGTAACTGCTTTTGCTATAGCTCTATTTACTCGAGAATTCGACTCCTGAAATTTTGTTAATGTATCAAGAATGCTTTTATGTCTAATTAGGGAGTTTTCTACTTCATCTTGGAATTCATCTAGAAGAATATCTTTTATAACATTTTTCATAAATATCAGCTCCTTACAGCACTATAATATCTTAAACTTAGAAAGCTTCATAGGGGGATATTAATGTATTTTAAAAATTTCTAGGCAAGTGTAATAAATTGGAAAAAACCTACCTGGAATTATTTAAACCGATATAATTCTGAGCATACCTAAATTGCTTTTCTATATCGTATATATATTTTGCAAAAATTAAAGATAACAGTTAAGGAGGTGATTATGAAAAATAATTTGGGTTGAAAAGCAGGGGTAAGTAATATATAGTATAAATAACAGTAAGTAAACTGTTATACAA
>NZ_MZGV01000024.1 GCF_002029235.1 Clostridium oryzae | reverse complement strand
AAAATGGTTACACCCGACGGAGGCATTTGTAGCGAGTTTAGCAATTATCCGTGTCTTTTAGGCAAATTTCCGTTAAGATGGCGAATTGTTTGAGGCGCAGCCGAGTTATGAGCCATTAGGAAATTTGCTTAAAAGATGTGGCGTAATTGCTTAATGAACGTAATCGGCCGACATAGGGTGTAACCATTTTTTACTTGACAGTACCGTATATTTATGCTAAATTAAAAGCAATAATGATACAAGAACTATGATAAGGAAGAGTAATAAGCATTAAAACTTTAAAAGAGAGTGGGGTAAGGTGAAAGCCCATGGGTCATATGTTTATGAAAATCACCTTTGAGTCGCAGGTCGAACTAAAGTAGACTGTGCCGGGATTATATCCGTTAAAGCTATGAGTTAGAAATTTGGGTGGTACCGCGAGTAGACTTTCGCCCCAGTGGGCGTGGTCTGCTCTTTTTTTATACTTTTTTATATTTTTTATGGGGCAAAATTTAATTAGGAATTGTAATTATGAAAGAGTAAAGAGAAAAGAGTAAAGTGAAGGAAGAAATTCTGCTAAGCAGAATTTTAACCATAATTCCTTATTCCTCATTCTAAATTCCTAATTAGTATATATCGAAAGGGGGCTTTATTTTGATAGAAGATAAAAGAGTATTTGTATATGATACTACACTTCGTGATGGTGCTCAGGCGGAGGGAATATCATTTACACTACATGATAAAATTAAAATTTGTACACTGTTAGATGAGTTTGGGGTGGACTACATCGAAGCAGGAAATCCTACTTCCAATCCAAAAGATATAGAGTTTTTTAATACCTTCAAAAGCAGCAAGCTTAAAAATGCAAAGCTAGTAGCTTTTGGAAGTACCAGAAAACCTATGGGCAAGGTTAAGAATGATTCAGGGGTCAATGCACTTATAAATTCGGGTGCGCCTGTCGCAGCAATATTCGGCAAGTCTTGGGATATGCATGTCACTGAAATACTCAGAACTACATTAGATGAGAATTTAAATATGATAATGGATACAATAGCCTATCTTAAAGCAGCCAATCTTGAGGTTGTTTTTGATGCTGAACACTTTTTTGATGGCTATAAAAGAAATCCAGAATATGCTGTGAAGACTATAGTTACAGCAGAAAAAGCTGGAGCTGATTGGATTGTCCTTTGTGATACTAACGGAGGAACTCTTCCGCTGGAGATTGCTGACATAGTTGAGAAGGCTAAAGAAGCAGTTAACACACCTTTAGGAATTCACTGTCATAATGACAGCGGAGTTGCTGAAGCAAACACTGTTTTAGGTGTTCAAAAGGGTGCAAAGATGTTTCAGGGAACTTTTAATGGATATGGTGAAAGATGTGGTAATGCTAACATTACGACTCTGGTGCCGACATTAGAGCTTAAAACTGATTTCAAACTTAAGTGCTCAAAGAATTTAACAGATATATCTAGTGTTTCAAGATATGTAAGTGAGATAGCAAATATGGCTCATAACCAGAAAGCGCCTTATGTAGGAAACAGCGCTTTTGCTCATAAGGGTGGAATGCATATTGATGCTGTACTTAAGGATCCAGAATCCTTTGAACACATTTCTCCGGAGCTTGTAGGCAATAATAGAAGAATACTAATGTCAGAAGTTAGCGGAAAGAGTACAGTAGTTAAAAAGATACAGCGTATAGCTCCTTGGGTTACAAAAGACTCAAAAGAAGCTCAAGGTATTATAGATAAAATAAAACAACTTGAATATGAAGGATATCAATTTGAAGGAGCAGATTCCTCATTTGAACTTATGGTAAGAAGAATGCTTAATATGAACCAAAAGTTCTTTGATGTTAAGGATTTTAGAGTTCACTGTGAAAACAAATGGGATGAAGAAAACAGCGCCTATGCAATAATTAAAGTGGAAGTGGATGGCAGGGAGGAATTAGCTGCCGCAGAAGGCGATGGACCTGTAAATGCTATGGATGGAGCGCTAAGGAAAGCTCTTAAGGTATTCTATCCACAGCTTAATGATATAAGACTTACAGATTACAAGGTTAGAGTATTAGATACAGCAGAAGCTACGGCTTCAAAAGTAAGAGTTCATATTGAAACTGCCAGCAAAAATAAAGTTTGGGGAACAGTTGGAGTTTCTACAAATATAATAGAGGCAAGCTGGGAAGCACTAGTTGACTCTATAGAATATTTTCTATATGAAGAAAAAAGTAAAAAGGGGGAATCTTAAATAGAAATGAAAATAGTATCTAAGATGATAAATAAAGTTAAAATTATGAACTATATTACAGGAGAGGTGGAGAAATAATGAAATTAGCAGTAATTCCAGGTGATGGTATTGGACCAGAGGTAGTAAAACAGGGACTAAAAGTTTTAAATGCAGTAGCAAAGAAGTACAAATTTGAGGTTGAAACTCAGGATGTTTTAATGGGAGGAATAGCGATAGATAAGACAGGAGTTCCGCTTCAAGATGAAACAGTTAAGATATGTAAAGAAAGTGATGCAGTGCTTCTTGGCGCTGTAGGCGGAGAGAAATGGGATAAGCTTCCTGGAAATTTGAGACCAGAGGCTGGACTACTTGGTATTAGAAAAGCTTTAGGTGTTTATGCAAACTTAAGACCAGCAGTAGTATTTCCACAGCTTAAATCAGCTTCAATGCTTAAGGAAGAAGCACTTAAAGATGGACTTGACATAATGATAATAAGAGAGCTTACTGGTGGAGCTTATTTTGGAGAAAAGAAGAGAGTACAGCTTGAGGACGGAACCTATAAGGCATGGGACACAATGATTTATAGCACTGCTGAAATAGAGAGAATAACACATATGGCTTTTGGTATTGCCAAGAAGAGAATAAACAAGCTTACTCTTGTAGATAAGGCAAATGTTCTTGAAAGTTCAAGACTTTGGAGAGAAGTTGTTACAGATATTGCTAAGCAGTATCCAGAAGTTGAGCTTAACTATATGTATGTTGACAATACTTCAATGCAGCTTATAAGAAATCCATCCCAATTCAATGTAATACTTACAGAGAATACTTTTGGAGATATCATTAGTGATGAAGCATCTATGATAACAGGTTCTTTAGGAATGCTTCCATCAGCTTCATTAGGTGATGGAAATGTTGGACTATATGAGCCAATACATGGTTCAGCACCAGATATAGCTGGTCAGGATAAAGCAAACCCTATAGCAACTATAATGAGTGTAGCAATGATGCTTAGATATTCTTTCAATATGCTTGATGCTGCAGATGATATTGAAAAAGCCATCAATAAGGTTCTTGACAAAGGTTACAGAACAGGTGATATTGCAATAGAAGGAACTAAAGTTGTTGGTTGTGAAGCTATGGGAGATCTTATAGTAGGTGAAATATGATTAATGAGCTGGAACTTAGAAAACAGCTTTTGAAAATGGGAAATGAGAAGATAGCATACTTCGGAGTGCCAGGATCTTATAGCCATGAGGCCATGCTTAATATATTCGGTGAAGAAGCTGATGCCATATACAGAGAATCCTTTGAAGAAGTTTTTAAGGTGCTTGTAGAAGGAAAAGTGAAATATGGTGTCCTGCCTATAGAGAATTCTTCCACTGGAGGAATCACCGATGTTATGGACCTTTTGAAGAAATATGATTGCTATGTTGTGGGTGAAAAATGTATAGCTATAAATCATTGCCTTATGGGCATAGATGGTGCTAAATTAGAGGATATTGAAGAAGTTTATTCTCACACTCAGGGGCTTCTTCAGTGCAAGGAGTTTTTAGAGCAGCATAAGCAGTGGAAGCTTTTTGATTATTACAATACAGCTAAAAGTGCGGAATATGTTAAAAGCAGCAACTCTATTCATAAGGCAGCTATAGGTGGAAAAGCAGCAGCAAAACTCTATGGACTTAATATAATCAAACAACCAATTAATAGCAACAAAGAGAATTACACTAGGTTTATTATCATCAGTAAGGAACTTATGAGCTTTGAGAACTCGGACAAGATAAGCATAATTTTAAATCTTCCTCATGTAAGCGGTTCTTTGTATAACGTAATAAAAGTTATATATGAGAATAATCTGAATATGATGATGATAGAATCGAGACCAATTATGGGTATGCCTTGGGAATATTCCTTTTATATAGATTTCGAAGGGAATTTGAAGGAAGAGAGAGTTAAAAAGGCTATAGACATAATCAAAGAAAAGAGTGCTGACTTTAGACTAGTTGGAAATTATAAAAAGGATATGTAGAGTCAGATACAAATGATAAATTCAAATCAGTGAAAAAGGTTTAGCTATATAAGTTGCAATAAAGTTCTTACATCGTGGCTTCTAAAATATCACTGCTGAATCGGTTCGACCCTAGGATTTTTTAGAAGTCAGAATGTATTAGAACTTTCACAACTTATATAGTTTAATTGTTAGGAAATGTATAAAAGAAGCCGCGTGAGAGGCTTCTTTTATTTTTGAGAAAATAATTATATAGTTCACTAATATTTTCTTTTTAACTTTTTTCTTTTCCCTTTGTTTTTTTCTTTTTTATAAACTTATTATCAATGTATGCTATTATTTCTGTCAATGCGTAATCATAGATGACAAACCCTACTTCAGCAGCAGCTATGATAGCGTAAACAGGAAGTTTAGAAGTCATTTCTGCAGTAAAAAGAGCAGAGTATAATTTGTATATAATAAATATACTTAAATTAAAATATACTAGCTTTAGTGGTATTTCATATAGAGTTTTCCTTAATGACTCTACATAGTATTTTACAAAACCGTAGAGACCAAAAAAGACTGCATAGGATAAAGCCATACCCTTAGCACCAATTAAAAAAGCTAATACTGCAGAAGCAGCATATACTATTGCGCTATTTTTAACGCCTGTAGTTAGTATCGAAAAAGGTATTATTGCCGAAGCCAAAGTAAGCAAAGAAAGCTTGCTTGTAGGTAATATATTTGAAAAATACACTATAAGTACTGTAAGTGCAGTATATAATCCTCCTCTAGCTATCTTTTGAGCGTTACTCATATGTTCACCTCCGTGTGAAATTAGCAGCAGCCTATTAAATCTCCGCCTGAGCATTCACATAAACTGTCAAGACACCATAATTTAAGGCAGCAGTCAAACATATCATTTCCCGAAGACTGTCTTCCGTAATAATTATTTCGATAGGAATTATTCCTATTGTGCATTCTGCTTAAAGCATCTTGATATTCTCTATTGGCTGGATTCATATTACAAGCAGTTGCTACGTAATTTTGAGCACTGTCATACCAACCCTTTTTCATATGCAGCATACCCATTAAAAAGTTCCATTCTGCATCCTTAGTAGGCATAGAATTAAGTGCATCCTCAGCATTTCTATAATTACCATGCTGAATATCCATACGTATATTGTTATATTGTTGCCCGGCAGTGTTTGGATTATTATAAGAACTTGAACTATTATATTCACTTCTCTTTGAATATGAACTACTGGAAGAGCTGGTGCTAGAAGAAGCATTCTTCATTAAGTATTCGTAAGCTTCGTTAACTTCTATCATTCTCTCTTCAGCTAAATCTTTAAGCGGGTTATTTCCATATTGATCAGGATGATACTTCTTAGCTAATTCTCTATAAGCTTTTTTTATTTCTTCCTTTGAAGCACCTTCTCTGACTCCAAGAATCTCATAAGGGTTCTGCATTTGATAATTCACTCCTTCTAAAAACTATATCTATCTTTTCCATTAAACCAAATTTTAATATATTATACAATAGTTCCTGGTTTTTATTAATAGGCAGCTGCTGGAGAAGTTCAGAACATGTTGAAGCACAAGAAAGGAGAATAAATTCTATTTTTTCCTCAATTGACGGTTTAAAGGTTTCATAAGGAATTTCTTCTTTATTATATATGGAACAAATCAAATTAAATTTATTATCTCTCATATCCTTTTCTAAATCATCCATAGCGTCTATTATATATATCCATTTTCCTATATTATAACCTAGCCAATATAAAATTTCCTTAAATTCATAATTATCGTCAAAATAATTTGACATCAGAAAACCTGTAAGGTCGGCAAATTCATGAGATATTTCATCAATACTAAGTGAAACTGCTTTTTTTTCCTTTGCATAAAGTCTATCCAAATAGGATTTTACCTTAAGTTTAAAATCCTTATCCTTAATGTATCTATTAAGAAAAACACTCATTAACTTACTTTTTACTGATTTATCATCTTCAGCATTATCTAGCAATTTATAATATGCAAGTATTACATTACATTTAGCTGCATAATCTAAGGGTTTGCTATTATGAAACCTTAGTTTCTTTTTTGTTGGATGCAGCGCACATGTAAACTTCTCAATTTGAGAGTCATCCTTCTCTAGTGCATCTAAAAGAAGTGCAAGAAAAGTCATATCATAGTTTAGTACAAGTCTTGGCAAATTGCCATGGTTCTTTTTAATTGAATGGCATAAGCCGCAATAATAAGCTTTAAACCGTTCGTAATCTCTGATTTTTAATTCGAGCTTGCAAGGTACAACATAGCCAAACATTTTTATAGGCACTCCTTTTTATCCATGTACGCTTATAAGTATATCATAAAAGGTTATTTTTTAGCCATACATATAATATGAAAGTTTTGTTTATGAGTTTATTTTGACATTTCTTCTGCATATTTTTTAGAAAAAATGCATCCGCAGTAGTTTTGCCTATATAAATTATATTCATTAGATAGCTCTATTGAACGCTTATATCCATTTTTCTTTTTAAAATCTGAATATAGATAATTTACACCATATTCTTTTGATAGATTTTCCCCTATCTCATTAAGTTTAGCAGCATTTTTATATGGACTAATAGAAAGTGTTGTTGTAAAATAGTCAAAATTATTTTCTTTAGCCATATATGCACTTTCTCTAAGTCTCAGTTCATAACAAGAGAAGCATCTTGGACCGCCTTCTTTATCATTTTCATAGCCTTTTGCAATTTGATAAAAAGCCTCGGTATTGTAGCGGCCTTCAATAAACTTTATTTCATGCTTAACTTTGATTTCTGAAATAAAGGTTTTAATTTCATTTACTCTTTTATAATATTCATGTTCTGGGTATATGTTAGGGTTATAATAAAAAACTGTTATTGAAAAGTATTGACTTAAATACTCCAAAACATAACTGCTGCAGGGTGCACAACAGCTGTGCAGCAGTAGTGTCGGTACAGTACCGCTCTTGGTCAATTCATTAATCGTTTGATCCAGTTTTAATTGATAATTGATTTTCATCGTACCATCCTTTATTCATATTATACAGTTTATTTATAAACAATATTTTATCACAAACGGCTTGCGAACTAAATAGGAGCATCTTGTTAAAAAAACTAATGAATAATTATGAAAATATATTGCATAATTATAAAAAGTGTTTTATAATAAGTACATGGTTTTACTAATTGGAACATGGATTTAAGATAGTTCCAAGAAATAAAGAATTGATTATATTTTAAGGTTTATATACATATAAGGAAAGGGAGTATAATAATGAAAGAAAAAGTTGTACTAGCATATTCAGGAGGCTTGGATACATCAATAATAGTTCCATGGCTTAAAGAAAACTATGATTGTGAGGTTATAGCTGTTTGCGCTGATGTTGGACAAGGCGATGATATGGATCAAGTTAAAGAAAAAGCAATAAAAAGCGGAGCAGACAAGATATATGTAGAGAATCTTCAAGAAGAATTTGTTACTGAATATTTATACAACGCAATAAAAAGCGGAGCTAAGTATGAAGGAAGATATTTGCTTGGTACATCCTTTGCAAGACCTTCCATAGCTAAAAGGTTAGTGGAAATAGCACATAAAGAAGGGGCTAAATATATATGCCATGGATGCACAGGTAAAGGAAATGATCAGGTTAGATTTGAAACTGGTATAGCATGTTTTGATCCAGATATAAAGATAATTGCTCCATGGAGAATTTGGGACATAAAGTCAAGAGAAGATGCTATTGATTATGCTGCTAAAAAGGGTATAGAAGTACCTGTTACAAAAGAAAAGATATATTCAATGGATAAAAACCTATGGCACTTAAGTCATGAAGGCGGAGACTTAGAGGAACCAACAAATGAGCATAAGAAGGAAATGTATCAGATGACTGTACATCCTGAAGATGCACCTGACAAGCCTGAGTATGTAGAAATTTATTTTGAAAAAGGTGTTCCGCTTAAGATAAACGGTGAAAAACTTTCTCCTGTAGCTTTAATTGAAGAGGCTAATAAGATTGCAGGAAGAAATGGTGTAGGAGTAATAGATATAATTGAAAACAGATTAGTTGGTATGAAGTCAAGGGGAGTGTATGAGACTCCTGGCGGAACTTTACTTTATGAAGCACATGACTATTTAGAAATGATCACGATAGATAAACAGACATCACATTTTAAGCAAGTAGTAGCAGTGAAATATGCAGACCTTGTATATGATGGACTTTGGTTCACTGAATTAAGGGAAGCATTAGATGCTTTCATAGATGTAACTCAGAAAAATGTAACTGGTACCGTTAAGCTTAAATTGTATAAGGGCAGCATGATGGTAGCATCAATTGATGCAGCTAATCCTCTTTATGATGAAGGAATCTCATCTTTTGGTGCCAGCGAATTATATGATCATAAAGATTCAGCAGGTTTCATAAAATTATTCTCACTTCCGTATAAGATAAGAGCTATGGTTAATAATAAAAAAGAAAAGTAAGAATTTTTATATCTCATCAGGTAAAGCCATTGAATTGTTTTACTTGATGAGATATTTTATAGATAATAACCATTAAATAAAAGACGAACTAAATGCTCTAGACGGAATAGTTAAGAGAAAGTGCATTAAACTTTTCTCTTACCCATTTAAAGCATACACTAACTGTTAAATATTATCTTCATTTAATGCATTTTCTTGGTTCGCAATATATATAGATTATTGAAAGGAAGTATATTATGAAATTATGGGGCGGCAGGTTTAAGGAAAATGAAAATAAGCTTATGGAGGATTTTAATTCATCATTAAGCTTTGATAAGGTAATGTATGAGGAAGATATAAAAGGCAGCTTTGCTCACTGTGAAATGCTTTATAAATGCGGCATAATATCTGAAGAGGACTATAAGGCTATAACACAAGGACTTCAGAGTATATATGACGATATACAAAGCGGAAAGCTGTTAATTGAAGGAGACTATGAAGACATACATAGCTTTGTAGAGTTGAATCTTACACAGAGGGTGGGAGAAGCCGGGAAAAGACTTCATACTGCCAGAAGCAGGAATGATCAAGTAGCAGTGGACACTAGATTATATGCTAGAAAAAAAGCATATGAAATCATTGAAAGTATAGATAAACTTATAAATACGTTAAAAGAAAAAGGTAATGAAAATGAATATATAATGCCAGGCTATACTCATCTTCAGAGAGCTCAGGTAGTAACCTTCAGATACCATCTTCTTGCTTATGTTAATATGCTTTTAAGAGATAGAAGACGAATTGAAAATACGATGGAAATCATGAATGAGAGTCCTCTTGGCTGTGGTGCTTTAGCTGGCACAACCTATGATATAGATAGAGTGTTTACTGCAGAAAAGCTTGGATTTAAGAAACAGGTAGATAATTTTCTTGACGGTGTAAGTGACAGAGACTATCTGGTAGAATTATTATCTGATTTTTCGATAATAATGATGCATTTAAGCAGACTCAGCGAAGAATTGATATTATGGAGCAGCAAAGAATTTAATTTCGTTACAATGAGTGATGAATATTCTACAGGCAGCAGCATAATGCCTCAAAAGAAAAATCCGGATGCGGTAGAGCTTATTAGAGGAAAAACTGGAAGGGTGTATGGTTCTTTAATGGCATTACTTACTGTATTAAAGGGAATTCCTTTGGCATATAACAAGGATATGCAGGAAGATAAAGAGAATTTTTTCGATGCTGTTAATACAGTTTTGTCCTGTTTAAAAATAATGAATGAAGTAATAAAGACATTGACCGTAAATCATGATAAAATGGAGAAAGCGGTAAGTGAAGGCTTTTTAAATGCTACTGAAGTTGCAGACTATTTAGTTTGTAAGGGTATGGCATTTAGAGATGCTCATAAGGTTGTAGGAGAGATAGTAATTTTCTGTGAGGATAACGGAAAGGATATTTTATCCTTAAGCATGGAGGAGTTTAATAAGTTCAGTGGACTCTTTGATAAGGGAATTTACGAGTATATTGAGTATAAGAATATACTGAAGAAAGGCATTAAGAAGGAAATAGTATTGTAATATAAGGATATTGCGAATTAAATGCTCTAGACGGAATAGTTTAGAGAAAGTGCATTAATTAGGTATAAGAGTAAAGAGAAAAGAGTAAAGAGTAAAGTGAAGGTTAAAATTCAGCCATGCTGAATTTTGATTGTATAGAGACTCCTAATTATTTTGATAATCCTTGTGTAATATTATGTATAGTTTTAGTTTAAAAAGTTTTCTGTTGATTATCAGATTAAAATTCTCAGAAATTCTGCACAGCAGAATTTCTTCCTTCACTTTTCTCTCTTCTCTTTACTCTTTTATCTTATCATGGTCAGTAATAAATTTATACTTCGCATAAAACCAACCTTTGCCGTAATTAATTTTGAAAGGATTGTACACATCATGGAGAGAAGAAAGGAATACATGACTTCTGTTAAAAGGGTGGTAATAAAGGTGGGATCATCTACGCTTACACATCCCAATGGATTACTTAACTTGTCATGCATAGATGGATTGGTTAAACAGTTAAGTGATCTGCATAACAGCGGACTTGATGTTATATTGGTGAGCTCTGGAGCTATTGCTGCTGGTATGGGAAGATTAGGACTTAAGTCAAAGCCAAAATCAATACCACAAAAACAAGCTTGTGCAGCTATTGGACAAGTAACGTTAATGCATATGTATGATAAATTTTTTGGCGAATACGGAAAAATAACAGCACAAATACTTATTACAAAAGAAGACATGGAGCATAAGGATAGATTAATTAATGCAAGAAATACTTTTATGACTATTATTGAGGATAAGGCTATACCTATAGTGAATGAAAATGATGCTATCACCACAGAAGAGATAAAAATAGGTGACAATGATACACTTTCAGCTCATGTCTGTAGGTTTGTCGAGGGAGATTTGCTGATTATAATGACTGATATTGAGGGATTATATGACAGCAATCCAAATGAAAATCCAGATGCAAAACTTATTGGATATGTGGAAAAAGTTACGGATGATATAGAGGCTTTGGCCGGCGGAGCTGGCTCAAATCTTGGTACAGGTGGTATGAAAACTAAATTAAGTGCTGCAAAGATAGTAAATGATGCCGGAGCTGCTATGGTTATTGCTCATGGTTCTACGCCTAATATTTTGAATAATATATTGAGCGGAGAGAATATTGGTACATTTTTTGATTGTAAATAAGAATTGTCACGTGCCAGGCACGTGACATTTATATTTTTTTGATTTTTAAATAATGTTGACATTCCTGTGCAGGGGATGGTTTATACTAGATTTGAGGAGGGGATAAGATTATGACTGATAAATTTGATTTTAAAAAAGAATTTAAAGAATTATATATGCCTAAAACAAAACCAATGATTATTGATGTGCCTGAAATAATTTTTATAATGATTGATGGTAAAGGAAATCCTAATACCTGCAAAGAATATAAAAATGCAATGGAAGTGCTATATGGCCTCTCGTATTCAATAAAGATGAGCAAGATGAGCGGAACGCAGCCAGATGGATATTTTGAATATGTTGTTCCACCGCTGGAAGGTTTATGGTGGACTAATGGTGAAAGATTTGATGGAATACATATTAAGAATAAAGATGAATTTTGTTGGACATCAATGATAAGACAACCTAATTTTGTAACGGTTGAAGTATTTGAAACAGCGAAGAAGGTCTTAACTAAAAAGAAACCCAATCTTGATTTATCCTTAGCAAGGCTTGAAGTCTTTAATGAGGGAAAGTGTGCACAGATAATGCATATTGGTTCTTTTGATGACGAGCCCTCAACGATAAAAGTTCTAGAAGAATTTATTGTTGAAGCAGGGTATCAAAACGATATTTCAGAAAAAAGAAAGCATCATGAAATCTATTTGAGTGATCCAAGAAAAGTGTCCTCAGAGAAGCTAAAAACAGTAATAAGACATCCAATTGTTTAAGAGCGGGTAACTCTTTTAAATTAGTATATTAATTGTATAACAATCAGAAAATATCACTGAATAAAAAATATTTTTTTCATACATACTAATAACATAAAAATATGAGGATGTGGTTGGTATGTATACTAATTTTAATTTTGGACCTGGAGGAACCTGGGGATTTCCGCTCATATGGAACGATTTTCATGATGAAGTAGATAACTATAAGACAGCGCATGATTCTTATAATGTTTATGTAAATAATGATTATGTTGGTAAGAAGGTCTTGGTTGCGCAGGGAGAAAGAGTAGAAGACATAAAGAGCTTTTTAAATACACAAGGTTTTACAGAATTTAGTTCAGAAATAGTAGGAAATGCATTTAACATAGTTTGCGATGAGGATGCTAAAGAACACATAAAAGAGGCAGTAGAGGTATATATACACAATAGATAAGTCTAAATGTCACGTGCCAGGCACGTGACATTTTATTTATTTACCAAAATATCTATCTAATAATCCTTTGAATGCACAACCATGTCTTGCTTCATCTTTGCACATCTCATGTACTGTATCATGAATTGCATCATAATTCAATTTTTTAGCAAGAGTTGCTAAGTCCTTCTTACCTTGACAAGCACCCTGTTCAGCATCAACTCTAGCCTGAAGGTTCTTCTTAGTATCAGCCCATACAACTTCTCCAAGCATTTCTGCAAACTTAGATGCATGTTCAGCTTCTTCGAAAGCTATTCTCTTATATGCTTCAGCAATTTCAGGATACCCTTCTCTATCAGCCTGTCTGCTCATAGCGAGATACATTCCAACTTCACTGCATTCTCCAGTAAAATTAGCTCTAAGTCCTTCAACTACTTCTGGATCAACGCCTTTAGCAACTCCTATTACGTGCTGATCAGCCCAAGTCATTTCGCCTTCAACTTTTTCTATAAATTTATCAGCTGGTGCACCGCAAACTGGACATTTTTCAGGTGCAGCATCTCCTTCATAAATATAACCACATACTGTACAAACAAATTTTTTCATTAATAATTCCTCCCAAACAAATTTATATTTCTTTTTATGTATTTGATATTGTGTTTGATTTATCTTACAAGAGTTATTATATAATAATTATTATTAAAATACAATAGCTTTTGAAAAAAAATTTGAAAAAGTTTCTACACAATGAAAAGAATGATTTAATCAGAATGTATATGAATATGTGGAATAACATTGGTACTGGTCGAAAAGGTTTGATATGTAATTTATGCTGTGCTACAATATACTGCGGTAAGAAAAATTTGAATAGTTTACTGCTGCATGCGATTATTGCTTTCTGGTCATTATATCCTTATTTATATAAAGCTGAGGATATGAAATATATTTGTGTATAAATCCTATAAAATCAAAGGTATAAAATATTTTTAGGGGGAGAAATGTTATGGAGGTAATGGAAAATAAGAAGGGTATATTTTCAAAAATCAGATTTAAAGAAAGAATAAAGTATTTATTAAATGATAGGATTGCAGTGGCGGTATTTATACTCATGTTCATAAAGGATCAGCTTTTTATTAATGTGCTGCAGAGCTCTAAGGCATCTAAGCTGACTACCCATATTGACATGTATGCTGTGCTTAATTCCTACGTGTACATACTGTTTACTATAATTATTATCAGTTTAACCTTCTTATTAAAAAAGAGGGCTCATTTGTGGAGTTTAGTTATACTAAATATATTGTTTTCTATACTTATAATAGGAGATTTGTGGTGTTATAGAGGTTTTAGTGCTTTTTTAAGCCTACATACGCTTAGTGAAACAGGCAATCTTAATAATGTATCTGAAGGTATTATGTCTTTAGCAAGACCTGTGGATATATTTTTCGTAATTGATAATATATTTGTGATTATAGCAGCAATAAGAATGTCAAAAAGATATCAGGCTATGGAGAAGTTTAAAGGAACCGCTGGTATATTGTTTGTAG
Source organism: Clostridium oryzae (assembly GCF_002029235.1). Lineage (GTDB taxonomy): Bacteria > Bacillota > Clostridia > Clostridiales > Clostridiaceae > Clostridium_AE > Clostridium_AE oryzae. The sequence goes on along the minus strand of NZ_MZGV01000024.1, from coordinate 58,059 downwards.
TCCCATTTATACTAATTTTATTTTTTCATGTTGTTTTTGATTTTCACGGTAATGGATATGAAGGACCAATGCTTTTTAAGACACAGTGGATACCATTTTCGACTATGAGAAATTTATCACCTATTGGCTATCATGTATATGATGCCTCTATGTTTATAGAAGATAATATGCCATACTCACTTTCTAAAAAAGATAAAAACGAAATTAGAAATTGGCTTGCGTATAAGAATGAAAATTTGCCGGATAACCAATATAAGGGAATATTCAAAGGAAAAAATCTGATAATAATACAGGTTGAATCTCTTGAAAACTTCATTTTAAATCACAGCTATAATGGTCAGGAAATAACGCCGAACTTAAATAAACTTTTAAAAAATAGCATATATTTTTCTAATTATAATGAACAGGTATATGATGGAACCAGTTCTGATTCTGATCTGATGACTAATGCTTCTGTATATCCTATAAGAAGGGGAAGCACATTTTTCAGGTTCCCTAATAATAAATATAATACATTGGCTCGTCTATTTAAAAAGGAGAATTATACAACTAGAGCGTTTCATGCAGACTATGGCTATTATTGGAACGTAGAAAATGCATTGACCAATTTTGGCTTCGATAAATTTAGGGGCATGGAGACATATCCCAAAAAGGATGTTTATATGATGGGACTTACAGATAAATCGTTTCTCACTCAGACTGCTGGTATGGTTATGAAGACCCCTCAGCCCTTTTACAGCTTTCAGGTTACGACAACTTCACATATGCCGTTTAAGATGCGAAAGGACATGAAAACAATGAAGATACCTGCAGATTTTGGTAAGACTTATATGGGGAGGTATTATCAGAGCTTTCATTATGCAGATGCACAGATAGGAAATTTTATCAATATATTGAATAAAAATGGACTCCTGAAGAATACTGTAGTTGCTATATATGGAGATCATACAAGCTTACATAAATACTATGGTGATGAAATAACAAAGATGAGACCCTATAAAAAGTGGTGGGATAATGGATACAGAATACCGCTTATATTATATAGTAAAGGTATGAAGCCTGAACAAGTAAAAACTATTGGCGGACAGATAGATATAATGCCTACACTTTGCTACACTTTTGGAATTGATTCTAAAGAATATGAAAACACTACTATGGGCAGAAATTTATTAAATACGAAAAAGAGTTTTGCATTGCTGGCTAATGGTACTATATTAGGAGCAGACAAACTGAGTAAAAAGGATATAGAGCATATAAAGCAATCATTTGATGTAGCGGATAAAATAATTAGGACAGATTACTTTTATCATATTAATCTTCATTAAAATCAGGCTATACCTCTAAAGAGTAAGAAAGATGGGAATTAAATAATAAACGATACAGCGTGTTTACGAAGAAGTTAAAAAGAAACAGTAAAATATTTTGAAGTTAGTGAATTAAGATAAGAAGGCAACAGAAGCAGTATAATAAGAGCACTTTGTGAATATTAAGAGTCAGGGCATAGGGTAGGAAGTGGTTGGAGGAGGCATTTTCCAGCCGACGGAAATCACTTCCTACCATTGCAATATTATTCGTAGTAATTTATTAAGGGGGACAACATGAGTAGTCGTAGTAACAATTTATCAAAAAGTATTTATATTTTTCTGTTTTTCGGAAGTTTAGCAGGAATTCTATATGGATATGCCGTAGGGAGCATATCATTAGCACTTCCTCCAATGACAAAAGACTTCGCGATGAGTTCAACACTTCAAGGGTTTGCTGGTAGTTTTGTAATGCTTGGAGCACTTCCTGCAATTATTGGTTCAACAATATTGGAAAAGAAGATTGAAAGAAAGAAACTATTAGTTATAGCTGGAATTATATTTATCATAAGTACTATAGGCGGTGCACTGGCACCATCAGCAAATGTATTTTTATTTTTTAGATTTGTACTGGGGCTGGGAGTTGGAGTTGCCAACATGTACTCACTTATATATATTGTAGAACTGGCTCCAGCAAATATAAGAGGAATAGCTGGTTCTATGTATCAACTGTGTGTTAACGTAGGAATATTTATTTCATACATTGCAGGTGCCTATTTTACTAAAACTGGTAACTGGAAGGCCATAATATTAATAGGTGCTGTTCCAGCAGCCATATTCGTAATAGGAATGGCAATGAGCCCTGCAAGTCCAAGATGGCTTATAAGAGATAAACAGATAGATAAGGCCAAAAGTATCCTAAGAAAGATTAGGAGCAATGAAGCTGAAGTGAAAAATGAAATTTTAGAAGTGCAAAAAAGTCTTTCGGCTAAAGATGCAGGCGTCGCAGTTTTACTTAAATATTATAAATCTAAAGTGTCTATTGTATTTGTTCTGGCATTCTTTCAGGTATTTACAGGTATAAATGCGGTAATATTCTATGTTCCTATAGTATTTAAGAACTTAAATATGCATAATGTATCTATTATTGCAGATATCTCAGTTGGAATAGCCTTGGTTATTGGAACGTTCTGCTCTTTATTTTTGGTGGATAGAAAGGGAAGAAGATTTTTACTTATGACGAGCTTTCTTATGCAGACATTTCCGTTGGTGCTTATAGGTATGTTTCCAACTAATGGAGTTTTAGATGTTATATGTGTGTTTGTGTACATATTTGCTTTTAGTGTTGGGCTTGGACCTGTATATGGACTTTACGTTCCAGAGGCTTTCCCGCTTCATGTAAGAGCTGCAGGCTGCGGGATAATAACATTTTGTCAATATACAATGAATTTCATACTTACAGCAATATTTCCAAGTATTTTTAATGCTATTTCTTTTAATACATTTTATGTATTTGGATTTTTATCTTTAGCAGCTCTTGTATTCGTGTATTACAAGGTACCGGAAACTAAAGGAAAGAGTCTTGAGAAGGCTGAAGTTGAAGCAGTTTAGAAGCAACTAAGAATTGTCTGAAATTTAGTTGATAGAACTTTGGCAAAATATCAATAATTAGATAGGAAAGAAGAATTCTCATCAACAGAGGATTCTTCTTTTATTACGCTTATATCCTGTATTTTTTCTTAAAAGAATAATTAACAGTCAATATTTGCTTTTTTTGCTTGACTGCATAAATCTCTGACATTAAGTGTATATTCCTTGCCGTCTTTAATAAAGTGAGTTCCACATTGTCTAAATTGAAAACGAACTCCTTTTGTTATGCACTGTTCTCGAATGGATAAAACCCAATTGTAATTCAGTGGTCTTGCATTTATATCAGATTCGCCACCAACTACCACCAATTCAACATTGTTTAGATATTTCTCTATATTTATTTCTTCAATAAGCGGCTGGCAAATCACATTCTTATGCTTTATTGGAAGGCTTGCAAACATAGAAAGTCTAAAGTCTGCTCTATCTTGATTTTCAACAGTGCAGCCAACAGTCACATTATCATATCCATCGTTCCAATCATTTGGAATACAGTCTAAAAACCTTTCGATTCTCTTTGTAAGAAAAATGAAATTCAAGTCTGAGCGTTCTCTTATCATTTTCCAGCATTCTTTTCTCCATTCATCAGCTTCTTTAATAAGAAAGTCTGTAGAAAAGCACACGTATACAGTTTGACCTGATTTGATTTTATATTCACCTTTTTTATTCTTTGCAGCAGGTGCATAAAAATTATCTGTTTTTACAATAATACTTGTGTCTATTCCTCTTTTGGCATCACCTTTATGAATATAGCAGTATTTACACCCTTCACTATATTTATTGCAGCCGCGCCACGGATTCCACATTGCCATAACAACACCACCTAAAATCTCGACTTGTCATAGTTATATGGAATGCTTGTACCGACAACTACATCTTCAATCTTTTCAATAATAAGCCAATCATCCATATTACCCTGATGTTCGAAGTCAAGAGGTTTTATTTCACTCACATTCCCAAACTCTATTAAGCACATACATTTTTTATGCCAGCGTTCTTGCTGCTTTTTAGATAAATTCAATTTTTCTTGATTATCAGCAAGTACCTTTACTATTTCATCTTCCGACAATTTAACGTGATTTTGAACTGATTTAACAGTTGCAGTTGCTGAAATTTTTCCTGTACCTTTTTTCATAAAGTAAAGTTTCTCACCTTCAAATACTCTACTATGAGGAATCTTTCTTCCTGCTGCCGCTCTGATAATCATTGTTTTAGAACCGTCTAATATTTTTTCTAATACCTTTTCTTTAGCATCACAATATACCAAATGTACCATACTAGTTCTCCTTTTATTGTTATTTTGAAACTGATAGGAGGAAATGCTATCGGTCAATCATATCTATACTTTAGTGAAATATCTATCTCTTAACACTAAAATACTCTATTTTAGATAATCCTACCTCTCTTTTTCTGCACAATAAAGAGAGGTTAATTAAATAATCTTTATTACGCAATTATCTACTTAAGCGTACCAACTAATTTCAATTGCTTTTCGCTATAATATTTACAATTATATCATAGGGCACCAATTTATCTCTACCAGTTTTTTTAAATATAAACCTATCTTCATTTATATCCGTATTTATGGTAATTCTATTAGCAGCAATCGCTATTCCATTTTTCTTTATTAGTAGGTGATTGAATTATGGTAAATAAAATCAAGGAATTGAGAAAATTGAAAAAGATGAGACAGGAGGATTTAGCATCAAGCTTACATGTTACGAGACAAACCATAAATGCAATAGAAAATAATAAATACAATCCTACATTAGAACTTGCAATGAGATTAGCCATATTACTAGACTCTACTGTCGAAGAGGTCTTTATACTCAATGAATAATAGTTAATTTAAAATGAGAGCGTACTCATACTTGTGTAAGCAAATCTGAATATGCTCCCTTATCATTCATCAAGTTAATTAAGAAACTACATCAAGAAATTGCGTTATCAATTCTATTTTTCCTTTTAATTCATCATCCGAATTTTTATTCGATCCAATAGCGATTATTTTATCAATACTTGAATGCTTATGTTTTTTAGAATTTTCAATTTTCTCACAAATTATAGATATAACAGTGAGTATCCCTTTTTTCAATTCAATAAAATAATCATCGCCCATAAACATTTCTGGTAATACAATCTCTCGGCACTCCCAAATGTGAGGTAGTGTTTTAGCTAATTTTATTGCTTTTTCATCTTCATTAACTTTCAAATATAGAAAGCAAAGATTTGTTTTAGTTGTACTTCTGATTTTTTCATTTGTACTATTCAAAAGTACACGTTCAGATAGCGCAATAGCTTCATTAAATAAATCATATTCTATATCAGTATTAGTTTTCAACGTTAATGCTAATGCAAGTTCAGACAACAATCCATAATTATTTGGATATAATTTTATAGCCTCTCTAAGTGTTTGAATAGCTTCGTTAATCATTCCTTTTGACTCATATTCATGGACAATAGAAAAAGTGCTGTTAATCTTTTCGATATTGCGGATTTCATCCATTCCCATCAATTCATCAATTGATACATTATAGTAATTTGCAATGCCTGGAAGCATGGTGACATCTGGATAAGTGGAGTTATTCTCCCAACGGCTAATTGCTTGAGGAGATACACCGAACACCTCTGCTAGCTTTTCCTGCGTAAGTTCGTTTTTAATTCGAAGTTTTCGAAGATTTTCACCAATTTTGATTTGCATAATTATTACTCCTTTATTTTTTAGAAGCTTCTGTAATAACAATATTACAAACAGCTTGGAATTACCATTACGTATTTGTTGAGTAAAGAACAACTAAAGTGAGATTATACATAATCCTCATTTCAAATTACTATATTCTTCTGAGCATATAAACATTCTTTACTTTATAATACTAACCAAGCTAGTAATTTATCAATAGTGAATAAATCAAAAGAATGGGCCTATATAATTACAGAGGATTCACTGCCTTTATATAGCTGAAACACTCTATTTTCCACATTTTTTATATATCTTAATTTCATTTATGTATTTTCATTTATAGAATTATACTAAATCATATGATATAATTTTTGAGTACAATTTATTAGTTGAATGTGGGCTACTGGTGTCATTCATCCCTGAGAAGGGAGGTGATGCATATGAGTAACGACGTTATAATGTTGCTATTTACTGGTGGATTATTCTTAGTTGCACTGTTAACATTTATAGTGTTACTTATAGATAAGATATCAAAAAATAGTAGCCCCGTACGCAAATGGTTAGCTACTATTTTTGTAAATAAATTCTAGTGATACCAGTTGCCTAGGCAACTGGTATCACTAGAATTGTATATCAGTAGAGTGTTGACGCACTCTACTTTTTTATTAACTGTATTTCTTATTTATATTATATCAAATTTTTATAAAAAATAAAACTATATACTTTCTCTATATAAAACTTTTTAACTAATGGATAAATTGGTAGCAGGCTCACCAAGTCTCGCCAACACCTCCGAGGTATAATTTTTTCCAATGCAGTAAGCATATTCATTATCACCCTACTTGTCACTTGTCATGAGGGTGGCACCATTTCTATTCTGTTTTGAATATCTGCTGGGCGTAATTCCCTTATATTTTTTGAAAGCCCGTATAAAGTAGCTAAGGTCATTAAAACCGCAATTATAAGCAATCTCGGTAATGGACAGGCTGGTTGATACAAGCTGGATGGAGGCACATTCTATTCTATAATAATTCACATAGTCTATAGGAGTACGATGAGTCATTTCATAAAAAAAATTGCAAAAGTATTTTCTTGACATTCCAACAACTCTTGAGAGATCTTCCAAGGCAAGTTGTGAAGAATAGGAGGCTTCAATTACCTTTAAGACTTTTTTGAGCTGGAGAATTTTTTTGCTGTCTTTTTGAGGCTGCAAATCGCTGACAGTGTATAATTTAGCTTCATATATAAGGCCAAGTACTTGATACAACGTTCCTAAGGTTATCAATTCATAGCCCTCTCTTTTTGCTTCCATGGCCTCGAATAATTTATGTATGGTATTATGTAGCTCAGAATTCACATTAGGGAAGTAATCATTAACGAGTATATTGTGATCGATTATATCTTGAATGTATTTTATGCCGCTATAATTTTCTTTTAGTAACATATTAACGTTAAACACAATACATTCATAAACACAATCTTTGGGTATTCCGGCGTGCAAGATGCCGTCACGTATAAAGATTACATCGCCTTCTTTTGCTACAAACTGTTTTTGATTCAACTCTACAACAAGTTCTCCTTTTAAAATTCGAATAATCTCATACTCTATATGCCAATGATAGGACATCATATATCTAGGATGCAGCTTATCAACATAGTGAAATTCTATAGGAAAATTAAAGGTACCTCTCTGCTTAATTTCATTATAATCTGAATATCTCATCAAATAAGTCTCCTCAAAAAATCTGAATATTGTTATATTTTTTGCTATTATATCACAAGTATTTAGAAAATTCCAATTATATAATGTAATCATTAACAAGAAAGAAAACACCTACATTGGAGTTACTCAAAATATATTGATGGTAATTAAAGGGAGGAAATTAAAATGCAAAAAAACAGACTAATAGGAGATTACCCAGTAATAGGTATTAGGCCTACAATTGATGGAAGAAGAGGAATGCTGGATGTCAGAGGTTCGCTGGAAGAACAGACTATGACTATGGCTAAAGCTGCAGCTGAACTTTTTACCTCAAACCTTAGATATACAAATGGCGAACCTGTAAAGGTTGTCATTGCTGATACTACCATTGGAAGAGTGGCAGAATCAGCAGCTTGTGCTTCAAAGTTCAAAAAGGAAGGCGTTGATATAACACTTACAGTTACTCCATGCTGGTGTTATGGAGCAGAAACAATGGACATGGACCCAATGACAATAAAAGGAGTCTGGGGCTTCAACGGTACAGAAAGACCAGGTGCTGTATATTTAGCATCAGTACTTGCAACACATGCGCAAAAAGGGTTACCTGCCTTTGGGATATATGGACAAGATGTTCAAAATGCTGATGATACAGAAATACCAGCAGATGTTAAAGAGAAACTGTTAAGGTTCGGAAGAGCAGCAGTAGCAGCAGCTACTATGAGGGGAAAATCCTATCTGCAGATTGGATCTATATGTATGGGAATTGGCGGATCAATAATAAGCCCAGAGTTTTTTGAAGAATATCTTGGTATGAGAGTAGAATCTGTGGATGAGGTTGAAATCATCAGAAGGATGACAGAGGGAATATATGACGAAGCTGAGTTTAAAAAGGCCCTGGCATGGACTAAAGAACACTGTAAGGAAGGTTTCGACAAGAATCCTAAGGAAGCGCAGAAGACTAGAGAGCAAAAAGATGCAGACTGGGAGTTTGTCGTTAAGATGATGTGTATTATAAAAGATTTGATGAACGGGAATGAAAAACTTCCAAAGGGCTGCGAAGAAGAAAAAGTAGGACACAATGCAATTGCAGCAGGCTTCCAGGGACAAAGGCAGTGGACAGATTTCTATCCTAACTGTGATTTTGCTGAAGCTCTTTTAAATACATCCTTCGATTGGAATGGACCTAGAGAAACTTATGTATTAGCTACAGAAAATGATACATTAAATGGTGCAACTATGCTTCTAAATAAGCTGTTAACAAATAGAGCACAGATATTTGCAGATGTTCGTACTTATTGGAGTGCAGAGGCTGTAAAGAAAGCAACTGGATATGATATTGAGGGAGCTGCTAAAGAAGCAGGCGGTTTTATACATTTAATTAATTCAGGTGCGGCATGTTTGGATGCAAACGGCGGAGCGAAGGATGCTGAAGGCAATGCTGTTATGAAGCCATTCTGGGAAATAATAGAAGAAGATCAAAACAGAATACTTGAAGCTACTACGTGGAATCCAGCTGATCAAGGATATTTCAGGGGTGGTGGCTACTCATCAAGATTTTTGACAAAGGATGTTATGCCTTGTACTATGGCTAGACTTAATATTGTTAAGGGATTAGGACCAGTTCTTCAGTTAGTTGAAGGTTGGACAGTAGCATTGCCTGAGGAGGTTAATGAAGTTCTCTGGAAGAGAACAGATTATACTTGGCCTTGTACTTGGTTTGCACCAAGAGCAACGGAAAGTGGAGCCTGCAAATCAGCCTATGATGTTATGAATAATTGGGGAGCTAACCATGGAGCGATAAGTTATGGTCACATAGGTGCAGATTTGATAACTTTGGCATCTATATTGAGAATACCGGTCAGCCTTCATAATGTTCCAGAGGAAAAAATATTCAGACCAGCAGCCTGGAATGCTTTTGGACAGGATAAAGAAGGACAAGATTATAGAGCATGTGCTGCTTATGGACCAATGTATAAGTAAGAGTTAAAGAGAAAAGAGTAAAGAGTAAAGAGAAGGATCAGTTGAAAATACTGTTGAAACATTTTTATAACTATTTAAAACACTTTTTATTTACTACTCCGTCCTGAGCATTTAGTTAGTAATATATAAAGCAGGTGAAATATGTTGAAAGAGAAGAGAGTATTAGCCTTTGATTTTGGAGCTTCCAGTGGAAGAGCCATGTTAGGAATATATGATGGTACCAATATTAAGCTTGAGGAGGTTCACAGGTTTTCTAATGATCCAGTAATCGTGAATGGAACGATGTATTGGGATATATTGAGGCTCTTTCATGAGATTAAGCAGGGTTTGATAAAAGCTAAGAATTACGGGGATTTTGACAGTATAGGTATTGATACCTGGGGCGTAGATTTTGGAATTGTTGATGAGCGTGGAGATTTAGTGGAGAATCCTGTTCATTATAGGGATTTTAGAACCAAAGGAATGCTGGAAAGAAGCTTTGAGAAGATTCCTAAGGAAGAATTCTACAATATTACTGGAAATCAATTTATGGAGATAAATACAGCGTTCCAATTACTTTCTTTAATAGAAAAAAGACCGTATATACTAGAAAAAGCAGATAAAATTCTGCTTACCCCTGACTTGTTAAACTATATGCTTACTGGTGTAAAAAGAGCAGAGTATTCAATTGCATCAACTACTCAGCTATTGAATGCTAGAAAAAGAATCTGGTCTGACAGAGTTATTGATGCACTTGGTATCCCGAGAAGATTATTACCAGATATCATTCCGTCAGGTACAAAAATTGGACAAGTATCAGATGAACTATGTAAAGAGCTGGAAATAGGAAAGAAGGATGTAATTGCAGTGGCTGGTCATGATACGCAGAGCGCTCTTGCCGTAGTACCTGCCACTGAAGAAGATTTTATATTTATCAGCTGCGGTACATGGTCTTTGTTTGGAACTGAATTGGAGAAACCTCTGATAAATGAAAAATCCAGTAAATATAACATGACAAATGAAGGCGGGTACGGAGGGAAATCATCATTTTTAAAGAATATAACAGGCCTTTGGCTGATTCAGGAAAGCCGAAGACAATGGATTAAGAAAGGAAAGCAGTATGAATTTGGCGAACTTGAGAAGATGGCAGCATCGTCTGAACCTTTTAAATGTTTTATAGATCCTGACAGTGAGGAATTTATGCAGACTGGAAATACCCCTAAGCTAATTCGTGAATTTTGCATACGTACGGGACAAAAACCTCCTGAAACTGAGGGAGAAATCGTTAGATGTATCAATGAAAGTCTTGCTTTGAAGTTTAAATACGAATTAGAGAATATAAAAGATTGTACTAAAAAGGAATATAAAAATATTTATATGGTAGGCGGAGGTACTCAAAGCAGATTACTTTGTCAAATGACATCAAGTGCCTGCAATCTAAAGGTTACTGCAGGTCCTGTAGAAGCTACAGTATTAGGAAACATAATACTGCAGCTGATAGCGTCAGGTGTAATTAACAGCATAAGGGAAGCAAGAAAAGTTATTGCCAAGTCATCAGATATTATACATTATGAACCTAAAGATACATTACTTTGGAATAAAGCATATGACAGATTTAAGGAGGTAGTAGCGTGTTAAAAGGGATACCTAAAATTTTATCGCCGCAGTTACTAAAGGTATTATGTGAAATGGGTCACAGTGATAGGTTAGTTATTTCGGATGGAAATTTTCCAGCGGAGAGCATGGGCAGGAATACCATTGTAATCAGGTGCGATGGTCATGGAGTACCAGAATTGCTGGATGCTATACTCAAGGTTTTTCCATTGGATACTTATGTGGAGAAACCGGTTAACTTAATGCAGGTTATGCTGGGAGATAAAGTAGAAACTCCCATTTGGAAAACCTATGAGGAAATTGTGACAAAACACGATGGGAGAGGCAAAGCTGTTATTGGCAATATTGAACGTTTCGCTTTTTACGATGAGGCAAAAACGGCTTATGCAATTATCGCAACCAGTGAAAAAGCGCTATATGCAAACATTATGCTTCAAAAAGGCGTCGTAGTAGATGAATAAATACAATTAATAAGGAGAAATTAAGATATGGAATATATGGAAATAAGGGAACAGATATGTGATGTCTGTCATAAAATGTGGCAGTTAGGCTGGGTTGCAGCAAATGATGGTAATGTATCAGTAAAGCTTGAAGATGGGACATTTTTAGCAACACCAACAGGAATCAGTAAAAGTTTTATTACCCCAGAAAAACTGATTCATATTGATGAAAATGGCAAAGTTTTAGACGGATTGGAAGGGTATAGACCATCTTCGGAGATTAAGATGCACCTTCGCTGTTATAAGGAGAGAGATGATGTAGGAGCAGTTGTACATGCACATCCGCCTACAGCCACAGGTTATGCAGTAGCACATGTTGATATGGACAGATATACAATGATTGAAACTGTTATAGCTATTGGTTCAGTACCTGTAACACCCTATGGAACTCCATCTACTTATGAAGTACCTGATGCTATAGCACCGTATCTTCAGGAACATGATGCACTGCTTTTGGCAAATCATGGTGCACTTACTGTAGGAGCTGATTTAATTACTGCGTATTACAGAATGGAAACATTGGAGCTGTATGCAAAGATAAGTTTAACAGCACATTTACTTGGTGGAGAAAAAGAAATTTCAAGAGAGAACATAGATAGACTAGTCAGCATGAGAAAAGACTATAAGGTTACAGGAAGACATCCTGGATTTAAGCGCTATAGGAAAGAATAATATAATTATGAATTGTGAATGAGAAATTAGGAAAAGAGATATAAAATCCAGCCATCGGCTGGATTTTATTATGGAGTGCGTCAAAGACGACCATACTTTGGTTTAGCTGCTAGCACTGGAATAATTTTTTATGGCATAATTCCAGAATTTGTTTACAAGTATAAAGAAAATAATTGGAGCTGTTATTGCCCAGAATATAAGACCTTTGCTTAAAATGTTCATAACAAACATAGGCGCGAAATTTGTTATAACAAATATAGGAATTATAAATATGCCTATGCGCTGAAGCCATTTACCATATATGGTCATCGGTGCATTATTGAAATCCCATAAAGCCCAAGTAATATCGCTTATTGCTTGAATTTTAACCACCCAGAATGATAATAGAAAAGGAAATAGTAATATAGGATAACTAATAATTATTCCGATTATAGTAAAGGCAACAAATCCGATTATATTAATTATATTAAAGGTAACGGCTATCTTTACCCAGGATATTACAACCATAGCTATACCAGCAATGAGATTTGGAACAGCCAGCCCGAAATCTATGTACCTCATTGTAACAAGAAATTGAGTGGATATGGGCTTTATAATCATCATATCTAGATCACCATTACGAACGTAATCTGATATCTTAGAGAGATTTGGAAAATAAATGGCATCCATTACTCCTGTGATTACTGTATAGGAACCTATAAACATAAGCATTGCATATGGAGAAAATCCATTTATTTTTGTACCAGCATGAAATATTACAATTACATATAATAGTTTTGCAAAGAGAAAAGCACATTCAGTACATATTGATATTATAAAATTAGTTCTAAATTCCATTTGTGCCATAAGGCTGTTTTTTATAAATACAAAATAAATTTTTATATATTTTTTTAAAGTTGAAAATAATTTTATCACATTATTAACCCCCTATAGCAGTATATTTTTTCATTCCTAAGAACCATAGTGCCTTTGAGGAAATCAACAAAATAATTATCCATAAGCATTGCATTAAAAGTCCAAAAGCTATTTGATTCAATGTAAATTTCCCATTTATGATGTTTACAGGGAAAAAGATGGTGTATTGAAATGGAAGCATACTAAATATATTTTTTACCGTGCTGCTGAATATATCAAGCGGAAAAATTCCACCGCTGACAATGTTACCGACAATGCTTATAACTGCGAATAGCCCAGAGGCATCACTTATCCAGAAAGTCATTGCAGAAACTGCATAATATATAAAGAAGTTAATAAAAAAAGCTAAAAAAATGGATAATATAAATAGAAACACTGTTGTCAATGAGATACCTAAATTTAAATTAATTGTTAAAAACGTTAGTATTACAGATATTATCATAAACATCATAAGAAAATTAAATAATTTCTGACCAACAAAGTTAAACAGTCTATATAGCAAATAATTTATAGGTCTTATAATAAACTTATTAAAACCGCCATTTTTTATGTCATCAAGAACCTCCCATTGAAAATCACTGCTTACTAATTTTGAAACCAGTATTGCTAGTATGGAATAGGTTATCATTTGTGAGAAAGTATAACCATATACGTTGTTGCCAGAAGAACTTGAATATATTGCTGTCCATAAAAAGTATTGAATGGTTAATGGAAATACTATACTAACTATGCCTAAAAGAAAATTAAATCTATACTCGATGGCAGTCTGGATTCCAAGAGAAAGAGTTTTTAAATACTTATTGAACCGTCGCATAATTATTCCCACCTTTTTTATAAAGCAGTGATATACTTTCTTCCAATGGTATATTTTCAATATTGAAATCAATAATATTATAAGCTTTGAAAATCAACTGAGATATTTCTTTTATTTCACTTTTGTTAACTTCAATAGTTGCAAGATTGTTATTGAATTCTCTCAGATAACCAATTTTATTTATATCGTCTATAGATACATTATTTTCGAATTGTATTTTCAGCAATTTTCGATTACCTATTTTTTCATCAATATTAGCTAAATTACCATCATATACTAGATTACCGCTACTTATAACTATTGTGCGCTTACATAAGTCTTCTATGTCATTCATGTAATGACTTGTAAGAAGAATTGTTGTATTTGACTCTTTGTTATAAAGCTTAAGAAAATCTCTTATGCTCTTTTGAGACAATATATCAAGACCAATGGTTGGTTCATCCAGAAATAACACTTTGGGCTTATGAATAAGTGCGGCAATGAGCTCAAATTTCATACGTTCGCCGAGTGAAAGACGTCTTACCTGTACGTTGAGCAGCTGCTTCACGCCTAACAAATTTGTAAAGTAATCCAGTGTAGTTCGGTAATAGTCATCTTTAAGCTCATATATACATTTATTTAAGTATAGAGATTCGCTAGCAGGCAAGTCCCACCATAACTGATTTTTTTGTCCCATTACTATTGAAATTTGTCGCTTAAATTTCTCTTTTCTTTCCCAGGGTATATAATTCAGTACTTTAGCAGAGCCAGAGGTAGGATACATTATACCGGAAAGCATTTTTAGTGTGGTTGTTTTTCCAGCTCCATTTGCACCAAGAAACCCAACTATTTCACCTTCATTGATTTTAAAGGAAATTTGATTTACTGCATTTTTTTCAAGCTTTTTACGATGAAAAAGGTTTTTAATCGAGTTTTTGAAACCTTCTTCTTTTGTGTGATAAATAAACATTTTTGAAAGATCGTTAACTTCTATTATTGACAAGCAAGTTCCCTCCTTTTATATATAATAATTATTAGATTCCGGAAACTAATATTAATATATTAATTATTATAATACAGCGTATCCTATATGCAATCTAATAATATTAAGTAATATATGATTATATTAATATTGTGTCACTGCTATAGTATACTCATTAGCGAACTCTAGTATATTACGTTCCGTCTATCATTGATTGCCGGTACTTTTGATAATGGATTAGCAAAAATGCTAGAGTTTTTTTGATTGTAAATATTGTTGGTGATTTTAGTTAGCGTATGAGTTAATATAATATATACATAAAATAACTGAAAGGATAGTACAGGATGGATATTTTTAAAGCTTCTGAAAAACTGTCACGGTTGGATTTGAAATTTGGATTTGATAATTATTATATAGATATTTTATGGTTCAGGGTGATGATTCAAAAGAAAGAGTGGCATATCAGCAGGCATACACATTCTTCTTTTGAGTTTCATTATGTGCAAGCTGGTAAATGCAGAGTGATATTAGATGATGACGAATTTATCGCTCAAGAAGGAGAGTTTTATATTGCAGTGCCAGGAGTTTATCATGAACAGATAGCATTAGGAGAAGAAGGCTACATAGAATACAGCTTAAATTGTGATATAAAGCCGAATTCGCAGAAACAAGATACTAAGACAGAGATAGAGTATATATTATATGCATTTCTTGAAACTCGGTGCAGAGTATATAAGGATTGCGATGGAATTATAGATACATTTAGTGAAGCGCTTAAAGAGGCATTTTATGAAAGACCAGGTGCCTATAATTACATAAAAAGTCTGGTTATAATTATCCTTACAAAGACTGCAAGAGCAGTTAGCTGGAATAAACCTTTCCTCCTATTAGATGTTCCTAAAAAGATTACTAAGGACGATGCAAGGTATAGGCTGATTAGCAAATTCATAGAGGATAATGTAGAAAGTCCAATTTCAACTATAGATATTTCCAAGTATATGCACTTAAGTGATAAACAGATTTGCAGAATAGTTAAAAACAAAACAGGTACATCAACTAAGGAACTTATAAATAGCATTAAATTTAATAAAGCAAAAGAATTACTCAAGGTGACGGATTTAAATCAGAAGGAAATTGCTAATTTATTAGGGTTTAGCAGCGAATATTACTTTAATCAATTCTTTAAAAATCGAGAAGGGGATACTCCTGGAAACTTTAGATTAAATACTAGAAATGTCTAAAAATCTTAAAAGCTAGTCCTCTTTTTATATTTTATTTTAATCTTGGCAAATATATAATAAAAGAAGTTAGTGGATAAAAGCAGGTTGTTATTATAATCTGCTTTTTATATTTTTTTAATTATTTAAGTGTACAATGTCTATTTTTATTAGTGCCTGTTATCAAAAGAAAAGGAGGAAAACTATGTATTTTGAAATTGAAAGAATTAAAAGGATTCTTAGAGAATTGAAGGATGGAATATATACAAATAAATTACCAATCCTTGATGTAAGAAGAAAAGAGTGTAACTATGGACAGTATGAACTACTAAATGAAGATAGTTCAACATGGGAGAGACACAATGCAGGAGATAGGTGGGGAGGAAAAGATAAGCATTGCTGGTTTAAACTGAAGGCAGAAATTCCGGAAGAATTTGATGGCAAAGCTGTTACGTTTGAAATTAGCACAGGTGCAGAACAAGGCTGGGATGCTGTAAATCCTCAGTTTTTAATCTATTATGATGGAAAAGTGATTCAGGGCCTTGACGTAAATCACAGAGAGATCATGTTGAATGAAAAAGCTGCGGCAGGAGAGATATATGAATTAGCCAGTTACAGCTATTCAGGTATGGGAGAAAAAAAGATAGAGTTTAATCCAGCTATTTCTATTTATCATAAAGATGTGGAGAAGCTTTACTATCATATTAAGGTACCGCTTGAAGTTGCGGAATTGTTACAGGATCAGGATAAAAGGAGATTTGATATACTAAATTACTTAACGCAGGCTGTTAATCTTATAGATTTAAGACAATCAATGTCAGAGACCTATTATAGCAGTATACACGAAGCAACGGAATATCTGGACAGAGAATTCTATAATGAATATTGTCATGATGAAGGAATTTATGAAACTTGCGTTGGACACACACATATAGATGTAGCGTGGCTATGGACAATAGCACAGACACGAGAGAAAACAGCAAGAAGTTTTTCAACTGTACTTAGTTTGATGAAGCAGTATCCTAATTATATATTCATGTCAAGCCAACCCCAGCTTTATCAGTTTCTTAAGGAGGACCATCCAGATGTATATGAGCAGGTAAAAGCTAGAGTTAAAGAAGGAAGATGGGAAACAGAAGGCGCAATGTGGCTTGAAGCGGACTGTAATCTTACATCGGGAGAATCACTTGTTAGACAGATAGTTTACGGAAAACGTTTTTTCAAAGAAGAGTTTGGTGTGGACAGCAAAATCCTTTGGCTTCCTGACGTTTTTGGATATAGTGCGGCTTTACCTCAAATTCTAAAAAAGAGCGGTGTAAAATATTTTATGACAACTAAAATAAGTTGGAATGAATATAATATGATGCCTTATGACACTTTCTTATGGAGAGGTATTGATGGGACTGAGGTATTTACACATTTTATAACAACCCGCGATTATGAGAAAAGCGGCGAAGTCAAAACAGGAACTACTTATAACGGCAACACGAATCCTAGTTCAGTAATGGGGTGCTGGCAGAGGTATCAGCATAAAGATATGAATAACGAGGTCCTAAACTGTTTCGGATATGGCGATGGCGGCGGTGGAGCAACTAGAGAAATGCTCGAAAATATAGAGAGACTTGAAAAGGGCATTCCAGGAGCACCTAAGGTGAAGCTGGGAACGGCTCTGGATTATTTTACACGCCTAGAAGAAAGAGTTGCTAACCACAAACATATGCCAAAATGGGTTGGGGAACTTTACTTAGAATATCATAGAGGAACCTATACTTCTAATGCACGCAACAAAAAATTTAACAGAAAAACAGAGTTTATGAATATAGATGCAGAGTTGTTTTCTACCATAAATAAGGTGTTCGACAATAATTATTTGTATCCAGACAAAACTTTGAAAAAGTGCTGGGAGACAGCTTTGTTAAATCAATTTCATGACATAATCCCAGGGTCTTCTATCAGACAGGTTTATGAGGATTCTAAAAAGGATTATGAGCGAATCCAAGGCCTTGGCAAAGAGATTATTCAATCAGCTACCTCGACTCTTGCAGCCAAAATGAAGTTAGATAAAGCATCTGTAGTTGTATTTAATCAATTGGGATATGATAGAGATGATATAGTGATAGTAGCACTTCCTGATGACTGGAAAGGTGCTAAGATATTTGATAACGGCAGAGAGCTTCCAGTACAAATCACAGCTAAAGGTGAGATAATATTTTTCGCAGAGAATGTTCCTTCAAAGGGATATAAGGCATTTGAAATATGTGAGGCTAATGGTTGTGATGAATATATTTCAACTGGAGAGATTAGTGAATCAAGGATTATTAATCAATATTTCGATATAGAATTAGATAATAAAGCAAATATAGTATCCATATTTGATAAAGTAAATAACAGGCAGGTTCTTAAAGAAGGTCAGAGAGCTAACGTTATTCAAGCTTTTGAAGATAAGCCTCACAATTATGATGCTTGGGATATCAATATATATTATTCAGAAAAAATGTGGGAAATAGATGATGTGACTGATATAAAAGTTGTTGAAAATGGGCCGGTAAGACAAGGATTGCAAATTACAAGAAAATTTCTTGATTCAAAGCTTATTCAAACAATTTATGTCTATAATAATATCCCGCGTATAGATTTCTCAAACTGGATTGACTGGAAAGAGAAACAGATACTTGTAAAAGCAGCTTTCCCTGTGGATGTATTAGCTAATAAAGCTACTTATGAAATTCAATATGGTAATGTTGAAAGACCTACTCATTGGAATACAAGCTGGGATTATGCCCGCTTTGAAGTGTGTGCACATAAATGGGCTGATATTTCTGAAGATGGATATGGTGTTAGTTTGCTTAATGATTGTAAATATGGTCATGACATAAAAGATTCTGTTATGAGATTAACTATGCTTAAATCAGCTGTTGAACCTAACGAAAATGCAGATAGAGAAGTGCATGAATTTACTTATTCTTTGTATCCTCATGCAGGAAGCTTTAAAGATGGCAAAGTTGTTCAGATGGCATATGACTTAAATTGTCCGTTATATGCAGTAATTGAAAAACCTCATGACGGTGTGCTTCAATCAGAAAATTCATTTGTTAAGCTTGATAAAGAAAATGTTATTATAGAAGTAGTTAAAAAAGCAGAAAGCTCAGATGATATAATTATAAGAGTTTATGAATGTTACAACAGAAGAGTGAAAGTAAATTGTTCAGTTATGAAAGACATAGTCTCAGTAGAAGAATGTGACCTTTTAGAAAATGAAATTGAGAACCTTAAATTCAATAGAAACAGCTTTTCCTTTGAAATTAAGCCATATGAAATTAAAACATTTAAACTTAGATTAAGTTAATAGGAGAGGTGTAATCGCTAGCAGATAATATATATTGCGGTGATTACACCTATTTACTTTAGTAATAATTATAAATAGGGAATAATAAAGATTTGACACTAAGGAAAATTACCGCTATAATGTTAAAATATGTAGACCAGTCACTATAATTTAATTTGAAAGGAATCCATATAAATGAACAGCAAAACTGATTCCAGAGAAAAGATATTAGTTGCAGCATCTAAACTTTTTCAGGTAAAAGGCTACAATGGTACAGGGTTAAATGAAATTCTGCAAGAAAGCAAAGCTCCAAAGGGGTCTTTGTATTACTATTTTCCTAATGGAAAGGAAGAACTAGCTTTAGCTGCTATAAAATTAGCTAGTGAGACTATCGAGAATAGATTGAAAAATGTATTTAGAGAGCATTCTAATCCTATTGATGCTGTACAAGCTATAATTAATAATATAACTGATGATTTGCAAAGAGATAACAAGCTTCAGGACATATCCCTAAGTCTAATTGCGTTAGAGACATATTTGTCAAATGAATCGTTAAGAAATGCCTGCCAAGAAGCATTCAGCAGTCTGCAAAAGCTTTATGCTGATAAATTGATTGAAAGCGGCATGCCACACGCTACTGCTGAAGATTTAGGAGCGTTCATTCAAATTTCCATAGAAGGTGCTATAACTTTAGCGGTTACCGAAAGGAAGCCTGCAGCCCTTTTAGCTGTTAATAGACAGCTTACCAACCTATTAACGGCGTACATTCATAGGTAGCATGAGATAAATTAAAATATATTTAGTAGAACAGATGCCTAATTCAACAGTTTAGCATCTGATTTTTATGTTTTTGTTATATAGACTGGTCTAAATAATAGAAGGAGACAAATTTAATAATGGAAGAAAGAATTTACAAAAAAGAGACTAAAACACAATTTAATGTAAAAGCAATCATGTTTACTTTATTACTAGGAAGCTTCATTTCATTATTTAATGAAACCATACTGAATGTTGCATTTCCTCAATTAATGGAGCAAATGAAGGTTAACGCAAATACAGTTCAATGGCTAACAACAGGATATGTATTAGTTGTTGGAATTCTTGTACCAGTTACAGCATTTTTAATTCATACCTTTACCACTAAACAATTGTATTTAAGTGCGATGATTTTGTTTTTATTAGGTACTATATGTGCAATATTTTCATCGTCCTTTGTAGCCTTATTAGTTTCAAGGCTTATTCAAGCATTAGGGACGGGCATGCTGATACCTATTATGATGAATTCAGCTTTAGTTGTTACTCCGAAGGAGAAGCATGGATCAGTGATGGGACTTTGTGTTGCTGTAATTTCATTAGGGCCTGCACTTGGCCCGACAGTGTCAGGATTAATGCTTCAATTTTTTAATTGGCATTCGTTGTTTATATTGTTAGTTCCGTTTTTGCTTATATGTATAGCCTTTGGATGTATGTTTTTGGTGAATACTTCGGAAATAACTAAACCTAAAATAGATTATCTATCGATTTTATTATCAAGTATAGGTTTTGCAGGAGTCACATATTCAATAAGCTCAGTTGGTACCGCAAAAGCACTTGTCACTGTCATAATATTTGTGATCGGATTGATTTCATTAATGCTTTGGAGTAGACGACAGTTTAGTTTGTCTGAACCAATGCTGGAACTAAGAGCATTTAAACATCCTATATTTACAATCGGAGTTATATTATTTGTACTTATTCAGATGTTTCAATTTTCAGCGAATATGATTTTACCTCTTTTGCTGCAGGATGGGCTTAATACTTCTTCTTTTGTGTCGGCGCTGAGCCTATTACCGGCTATAGTTATTGCTGCCATTTTAGCTCCATTTGTAGGTAAAATTTATGATAAAGCTGGGGGAAGAGTATTAATACCCAGCGGCTTTTTGGTGATATGCCTGTTTACTTTTGTTTTATCCCACGTTACGCCAGCTACTTCTGTAATAGCAATTACTCTTATATATTGCTTTATAATGGTAGGTGTATCCATGGCAATGTCAACCAGTCAAACGGCAGCACTCAGTCAGCTTCCAGGTAAGAATCAAGCTGATGGTGTTGCAATAGTCAATACTGCAATGCAGCTTGCCGGTGCTTTAGGTTCAGCTATTTATGTAGGTATTATGACTGCATATCAAAATAGGTTTTTAAGCCAAGTAAGTGATAAAGCTTCTTCACAGAATCAAGTGAAAGCTATATTTTCAGGATTTAGACATTCTATAACAGTTGCTGCTATACTAATTGCAATTGGTTTTATTCTATCTTTAATACTTTCATCAAGATGTAAAAAAAGAGAAAAGAGAAAAGAGTAAAGAGAAAAGTGAAGGCAGGAATTCAGCTATGCTGAATTCCTATGAATCAATTTTTTTTGGCTAATGCTAAGATACTTTTATATAAAGCAAGAAAGATAATCCTTTGGAGGCATTTGGAGTGAGTTTAGCAATTATCCGTGTCTTTCAGGCAAATAGTTGCTATGAATAATCCATTAACATTCAAAGTAGCTTTGAATTGAAATACTATAAAGCATGAATTATAATAAATAGTGATAAGCAGTAATTATTAAAAGGTGATAATATGAAAAGAAGTATATTAAGAAATGTAGTGCTTTTTTTAGCATTTTTTTTATTGCTAACGTTGATAATGTTTTCATATATACGAGAAATTAGTTCAGAGATTATTAAGAACTCTCTTTCTAAAACCGCAGAGAATCAGATAAAATACACTACAGATAGACTGAGAACAACGACAAGAGAACTTGAGATATTAGGTATGAATTTAACAACAAGCAATCAAATATTAAATTACCAATCAAATAAGAAACAAATGGATTATTTAAATCAATTGTTAAGCAGAGAAAGTATAAGAAAAAGCTTGAATAATCAAATAGCAACCAGTAATTTTGTAGCCTCCTTGTGTGTTTATTGGCCAGGAGCTAATGAAACTATATCAACGGACAATAGTGTATTTGACAAACATTTATTAACAAAACATTCCAAAAACCGATGGATTTATTATAATCAGGAACTGCATTATATTATTACATATCCATATTTTAATAAAAGCGAATATATGGAGTCTGGTTTTTTGGTTGATGTCACTATTAATCATAGTTTTCTTAAGGAACTTTTAGAAGGTGTCATAGTTGCTGAAAACAGCACTTCCCTATTCTATTTTAATAATAATCAAATTTTATCTAACAATTCTAATAATAAGAAGGTCATAGAAAAAATAAAGCAGAAGGGAATATTACAAAAGGATGAAAGTAATAAAGTTCATTTCAACAAAATAGATATAGATAACCGGAATTATATCTTTCAGGATATGTATATTAACTTCCTAGACGCTTATTTAATTTCTTATACTAGGACAAACTCCTTCCTTGAGCCAATGATGAATCTTAATAGATTATTTTCATTAGCGCTGATAATAGTATTGATATTTGGAATGTCCTTGATAGTTATTTTTTATCTAAAATATGTGAGACAAATATATACACTTGTGGATAGTTTCAATAAAGTAGCTAAAGGAAATTATACAGTTCAGATAAAACAAAGTAAAAATGATGAGTTTGGTTTTTTGTTCAAGCGTTTTAATCAGATGGTGTTTCAGATTGGACAGCTAACTAAGAGGCTAAAGTTAGAAAACGTTTTACGAAGAGATGCAGAATACATGCAGCTGCAATCACAGATAAATCCTCATTTTCTTTATAATAGTTTGTTTTATATAATAAGTATGGCTAATAAATCCAGTGAAGCTGTTATTCAGATGGCTAATCACTTAGCAAAGTATTACCGCTATGCAACAACTAGAAATAATGCGGAAATAACAGTATCCAGTGAATTAGAATTGGCTGAGCATTATTTAGCTATTATGTCAATAAGAAAAAAGAAGCTATCATTTAGCATTGATATGCCAGATGAGATGCGGGAAGTAAATATTTCTCCGCTTTTAATACAACCTATTGTAGAAAATGCTGTTGTACATGGAATAGAGGTAAAGCAGAATGCATCTTTTATCAGGATAAAAGGAGAAATACGTGAAAAAGGTTGGTATTATATATCTATTGAGGATGATGGAGCAGGTATGTCAAGTGAAGAGCAAAAAAAGCTAAGGATAAGATTAAATGAAAGCCATCCAGCAAACGGTGTAAAATCAGTAGGACTTTGGAATATACATCAAAGGCTGAAGAATCTATTTGGTGAGGAAGCTGGGTTGATTATTACCACAAGCGAACTTGGAGGGTTGAAAGTTTCATTTTCATTTAGAAGGGAGAGACTAACAATTGAATAAAGCATTGTTTGTAGATGATGAACCGTTTATTTTAGAATATTTAAGGGAAATTGTAGATTGGGAACAGTTTGGTTATTCACAGGTGGATACGTCGACGGATTCCAAGCAAGCATTAAAATTGCTGCAGAGTAATGATTATTATCTATTGATTACAGATATTCGAATGCCTGAAATATCTGGCTTGGATCTGCTTAAGGATATTCATGAAAAAAAGCTGTCCACAAAGGTTATATTGCTGACGGGATATTCAGACTTTTGCTATGTGCAAGAAGCAATCAGATTAGGAGCAACGGATTATTTATTAAAACCGATACTGAAAGAAGATATGGAAGAATCGTTGAATTTGCTAATAAGTGATAGCGAGGATGGAAATGAAAACGTTTCTGAAAATAGTGTAGAAAATAGTTCTCATGTTATATGCCAGTTAAATCAATATATTAGAAAGCATCTTGATGAGGATTTGTCGCTAACTAAATTAGGGGAAAAAGTATTCCTTCATCCAAGTTACTTATCTCGCCTATACAAAAACGAAACTGGACATTCAATTTCTCATTTTATTCAGGAGGAAAAGATGAAAAAGGCGGCTTCTCTACTCTTAGATACAAATTTGAGAATAAAAGATATAGCAGAACAGGTAGGATATCAGAAAGTGCAGTATTTTATTACATTGTTTAAACATTATTCTGGAGAAACTCCGCAGCAGTATAGAAATTCAAAGGAAATAAATATATAGTTTATGAAACTCCGCGCTATTATGCAAGCAGCGTAATAGAAAATTTATTTTTACTGTTTTAAAATTAAACTTCATAGTTTTAGTAATTCAAAAACTTTTTTGAGTATGAATTTGTGGAAAATCCGTATTCGAAAAAGTTTTTTGTCTAAAATGCACGAGGTTAACTAAAGCTGCAGCAGTGTTTTGAGACAAGCATATTAAAAAAGTTTAAATTGGGGATATAAATGTTTAATACGAGGCATGTACCAATGTAAATGTTTTCTGTAATATATAGATAGATACAAGAAAGGGGGAGTAAGATGAGCCAGGTTGTTATTAAAGGTTCATTGACTAAGAAAAAGAAAGCAGGAGATAGTTGGAAGAAAGATTTATTGAAAAATTGGAGGCTTCATGTACTCCTTTTGCCAGGAATTATTTTTACGATTATTTTTGCTTATATCCCAATGGGAGGTATTGTTATTGCATTTCAGGATTATAAACCTTGGCTTGGTATTTTTAAATCGAAATGGGTTGGCTTAGAGCATTTTTATGCAATATTTCAATTTCAGGAGTCCAGGCAGGCGATTATAAATACACTGATCATTGCCACATTAAAGATTATTTTTGGATTGATAGTGCCAATAATTATGGCTTTGCTGCTTAACGAAGTTAGAAAAATTGGAATAAAGAGAACTATGCAGACATTGGTTTATCTGCCGCATTTTTTATCCTGGGTAACTGTTGCAGGGATGATGATAGATATCCTGTCCTTAGACGGAATTGTAAACAAAATGTTGAATTCGCTTGGTATGCATTCTGTATTCTTTCTAGGTGAACCAAGCTTGTTTAGACCAGTAGTCGTAATTAGTGACATTTGGAAGAGTTTTGGTTTTGGTATGATTGTATATTTAGCAACTATTGCTGGAATTGATCCAAGCTATTATGAAGCAGCAGAAATGGATGGAGCCAATAGATTTAAACAAACCATATATGTCACTATTCCATGTATGCTGCCAATGATAATAGTAATAGCAACATTACAATTAGGAAATGTTTTAAATGCAGGTTTCGATCAGATATTTAATTTGTATAATCCGTTAGTTTATAGTACAGGAGACATAATTGATACTTATGTGTATCGTGCGTCACTATTAAGTGGACAATATAGTTTTGGTACAGCGGTCGGTCTATTTAAATCAGCGGTTAGCTTAATTCTCATTGTTATATCATATAGATTGGCCTATAAATATGGAGACTATAAAATTTTCTAATCTTAATGGGGGTGAAAACACATGTATTATAAATCAAAAGGTTATAGAATATTCAGTGTCTTTAATTATATAATATTAGCTATTGTTTCTTTATCATGTCTGCTGCCGCTGCTTAATCTTTTAGCAATTTCATTTAGTGGAAAAGCTGCTGCTACAGCAAATTTAGTATATTTTTGGCCGGTGGATTTTAATGTAACAGCATATGTAAAAACTTTTGAGAATGTTAATTTTCTTCATTCAGTTTGGATTTCAGTAGTTCGTACTGTATTAGGAACTTTGCTCAGTATGGCTTTGATTACAACAGCAGGGTACGCACTATCAAAGAATTTTAAAGGCCGTAATGCTTATATGTGGTTTTTCGTGTTCACAATGCTTTTTAGCGGCGGATTAATACCTAGCTACATTTTAATTACAGCATTGAAGCTGAAAAATCAGCTAGGAGCATTGATTTTGCCTGGGGCCTTTGGAGTGTACAATTTAATATTAATAATGAACTTCTTTAAAACGATTCCAATTTCGCTTGAAGAAGCCGCATTAATAGATGGTGCCAGCTTTTTTACAGTTTTTGCAAAAATATATTTACCTTTATCCTTACCTGGATTAGCTACTATTGGTTTATTTATAATGGTAGGACATTGGAATTCCTGGTTTGATGGGATTTTGTACATGTCTGATACATCAAAATATCCTTTAGCGTCGTTTTTGCAAACTGTAGTAGTTCAAAGCAATTTACAGGATCTAGCTATGAATTCTGAAACTGCAAAAGCTATGTCTGAAAGGACGATAAAAGCTGCTGAAATTTTTATTGGTGCACTACCAATACTTGTTGTTTACCCGTTCCTGCAAAAGTATTTTGTTAAGGGAATAGTAATGGGAGCAGTAAAAGAATAAAGTTGAATCTAATTTCTTTTTAAGAAATTAAATTAATAAATTAGGGGGAGATAGAATGAAAAGAGTTAAAAAACTGCTTATTGTTTCATTGAGTTTAATGATGGTACTATCAGGCTGCAGTGCAGGAGGTACTTCTAAACAAGCTGGCAGTACATCAAAGAAGGATTCATCAGGAAAGTATAGTCCTGAAATTACAATTAAGATTGCTAAACAATTAGAGGAGATGGCTGGTAAGTATAAAAAAGGTGAAACTCTTAATAATAATGTATTAACCAAGTGGGGAGAGAAGAAATTAGGAATTAAAATTAAAACCACTTTATTAGGAGGAGATGCAGGCAACTATAATACTAAGCTGCGTCTTGCATTAACTGGAAGTGATGATCTTCCAGATGTTTTCCCGGTATATGACAAGCAGCTTATGAGTGACCTGATTGAGTCTGGAAGAGTTAAGGCAATTGATGGAGATATAAAAAAGTACATGCCTCAAAGGTTAAAAGAAATTTATGATAAATATCCTGATTCCTTTAATCCTGTAACTAAAGATGGTAAAGTTTATGGACTAGCAATTACACCGTCAGAAGGAATTGGACAAACGATGCTTATAAGACAGGACTGGTTAGATAAGTTGGGCTTGAAAGCTCCAACTACTGTAGATGAATTTGAAAAAGTTTTGGATGCATTTACTAATAAGGATCCAGATGGTAATGGAAAGAAAGATACCTATGGATGGGCTCTATCTGGAAAGGATGGATATAGCACTGGCTGGATAAGCGATCCTGTATTTATTTTTGGAGCATTCTCTGGTAAGAATATACCTGGACAGTGGAATAAAGATACATCCGGAAATCTTGTATATGGCTCAACGGTTGCTGGGAACAAGCAGGCTTTAGCCAAATTGCAAAAATGGTATAAGGCTGGCTATTTAAATAGAGAGTTAGCAGTTCAGGGAGCATGGGATGCTATAACTCCATTTATTCAAGGAAAAGCAGGAATTTTATTCGGCAGAAACTGGGTATATGATTCAGTTAAAGATGTTGAAACCAATAATCCTAAGGCTAAAGTTGCTGTTTATAAATTCCCTAAAGGATTAAACGGCCAATCTGGGCAATCAGTTCAACTATATGATGGAGTCTTGATGTTTAACTCTAAATTTAACAATATGGAAGCTTTCTTTGATTATTATAACGCTTTGTACGACTATGCATTCTCTACAGGAGATTTTAAAGATGGGTTCTTTAAGGATTATGATTATGATGTTGTAAACGGAAAAGTTACGTATGATCCAACTAAGTTCGATCCACCACTTAAAGAAGTTCAAGGCGTTGGAAAAATGTCAGTGTTAAAAAATTCTCCTGATATTACTGATGCTGGTAAGGATTATTATGAAATATATAAAGGAGCAACACCAGCAAGAGGAAGACAGGCAAGAGTTGCTGCTTCTGATGCTATTGTATTAAAAGCAGGAGCTTTAGCTTACGAAGATAGAAAGTATAATTCAATGGACGAGTTTACTGGCGCCCCTACAAAGACAATGCAAAAGAATTGGGAACAGCTAAAGACGTTGGAAGTAGAAACCTTTAATAAGATAGTATATGGCAAAAAAGACATTTCCGCCTTTGATGTCTTTGTGAAGGAATGGAAACAAAAAGGCGGAGATCAAATTACTAAGGAAGTTAATGATTGGTATAAATCGGTAAAAAGTAAATAATTATTAATATAATTTATATTATAATAATTAAGGGCACATTGTTCTTGTACATATTTTAATTCTAGATTGATAGAATTTTTAATACCAAGGGTAATGTGCCCTTAATTTTCAAAGGAAGTGAAGTTAATGCATACTCAAAGTGTAAACGTTAGGAAATTTAAATGTATTCATGGAAAAATTAATTCAAATTCTGAAGATGGTTTGTATGTAAGCTGCCCTGAAGAAGGATTGGAACTTGTAATGGCAGGTGATGGTGGTAAACTTATCTGCGGAACAGAGCTTAGTAAGGCAAATTACTTGAATTTTGAAATCGAATGCCTGGAAGAACCCTCGTTAGTTTTTCAAATTGACTTGTATAAGGAGCATTCAAAGGAATACGATATGAGGATTGTTTTCAGTATATTACCTCATACAAAAGTAACAGTTCCGATTTCTATGCAGCTGCTGGATAGTCAGATATTATTTCCACCTAGAACATCTGGAAGATTAAAGATGAAGATAGATGGCAAGCCGCTTTTACCAGAGGATATTTTTCAAGTAAAACTTACTACGGCTCCTTGTCATAAAGAACAGCATATAGTAATACATAAGTGCTATTTATCTGACAGTATGCCGGAATGTAATCTTGAAAACAAGCCTTTGATGGATGAAATGGGACAATGGGTACCAAAGCAGTGGGATAAAAAGGTAAAGGATAAGGCTCAGTGTAATAAACTCCTGAAAAAGCTGCTCAGCGAGGCAGAGGATTTTGACTATAGTTATCAAAATACAGAATGGGATAAGTATGGCGGCTGGAAGGAAAAAAACATGACTAAAACTGGCTGGTTTCATACAGAATACGATGAAAAGCAAAAACGATGGTGGCTGGTTGACCCTGAAGGAAATGCTTTCTTTTCAATTGGAATTGATTGTGTGAATCCAGGCAGTGAGGCCAATGTTAAGGTAATGCAAAACTTCTGCAAATGGGTGCCGGATAGTGATGGAAAGTATGAAGCTTCTATATACAGCAGGGGCAGTGAAAAAAATGCAGCAATGATTAATTATGGGATTGTTAATTTAATAGATGCTTTTGGAAGTGATAACTGGTGGGATTGCTGGGCAAAAATTTTAAAAATGTATTTATATAAATGGCATGTTAATACTATAGGAAATTGGTCTTCTTTAGATTTTGCAATGAAGGCAAAGATGCCATATGTTTTACCACTGGATGCTTACAGTAAAAATTCTTTTCCTGACACTGAGGTAAAGATATTCCGTGATTTTCCTGATGTATATTCAGAAGAATATGTCAAAAGTGCTGAGCTGTTTGCTGATGCGTTAAAAGGTATTAAAGATGATTCCTATTTAATAGGATATTTTATGAGAAATGAGCCTAATTGGGGATTTGTTTATAATCTCAATATTGCAGAGGAGATGATAGCGTCACCAATAAGGAGTGCATCAAGAGAAGTATTTATTAAGGAAATGGAAAATAAATATAGAAATATAAATGTATTTAACGATAATTGGAGGGTTAAGTTAAATTCTTTTGAGGACTTATACAAGCCTATAAGGTATGCTTGTCAGTTGTCTGAAGAAGCTAAAAATGATCTGATTTCTTTTTCTAGGAAGATGATCACCCGCTATGTAGAGATACCAGCGAAAGCCTGTAAGAAGGTTGATCCTAATCATTTGAACTTAGGAATGCGGTATGCTTATATTACAGACCCTGTAATGTTAAGCGGATACGAAAATTTTGATGTATTTTCGATTAATTGCTATAAAACCAGTCCTATTAAAGATATTTCAGAGGTTACAAATACACTTAAAATGCCGGTGATGATTGGTGAGTTTCACTTTGGATCGCTTGATAAAGGCCTTACAGCTACCGGAATCAAAGGAGTTATAAATCAGAAGGAGAGAGGGATAGCCTATAGGTATTACATGGAGCAAGGTATAAAGTCCCCGTACTTTCTTGGGGCACATTATTTTATGCTCA
The DNA here is from genome assembly GCF_002029235.1 of Clostridium oryzae. Lineage (GTDB taxonomy): Bacteria > Bacillota > Clostridia > Clostridiales > Clostridiaceae > Clostridium_AE > Clostridium_AE oryzae. The sequence goes on along the minus strand of NZ_MZGV01000024.1, from coordinate 27,872 downwards.
ATGATCAAAGCTGTATTGGGAGGTTTGATGGAGAAAACTATCAGATTGGTTTTTTGGATATTTGCATGCAGGAATACAGCGAAATGACAGAAATTATTTCAGAATGTAATAAAGGAATATATAAGGTATGTAAGGGAAGCAAAGGCATATTTGATCAGCCGCCCAAGGAGATTCCAGCGGTATTCTGCTAAAAATAAAACTTTTCTTAAGTCTAATTAAGTAGTAGTATAGTAAATATATGGTATATGATTTAGTATGGTAACTATTTATGGAAAGGGAAGTTCTAAATGCTTATTATAAAAGAGATGAAATTAAGAGTTTTCTTTATTTCGTGTATTGTTCTTTTGGTTATTGAATCTTACTTATTTTTAGGCTAATAGAAATTGTTGAACTGATTATATAGAAAATTACGATTTGTTTCAAGACATTTTACAGCTGGCGGAAGGTACTTCCCGCCTTTTTTGAAAATTTATGTGTTTAGTCAGTTGTGGATAACTTTTCATTAGAATCAGGCTGTACCCCTAAAGAGTAAGAAAGATGGGCATTAAATAAAAAAACGGTACAGCGTGTTTACGAAGAGATTAAAAAGAAACAGTAAAATATTCTGAAGTTAGTGAATTAAGATAGAAAGGTAATAGAAGCAGTATAATAAGAGTATTCTGTGAATATTAAGAGTCAGGGCATAGGAAATGTTTACAGTCGGGGTTATCTAAGCACGCTCATTATCATTCGCAGATAACCCGTTAAAGGCCATTTAGGCCTTTAACCAACGGAGATATAGAGTGAATTTAGCAATTGTCAGCAAATTTTATGCAAATTTTCGTTAAGATTTGGGTAGTGTTTGAGGCGTATCCGAGTTATGAGCCATTAGGAAATTTGCCTAAAAGATGTGGTGTAATTGCTTAATGAACGTAACCGGCCGACATAGGGTGTAACCATTTTTTATATTATTGACAAATAGCATGATCAGAATTATAATTAGTTAGAAATCTAACAAATTAAAGAGGTACATAAATGGATGGCGAAGTGCATATTGGAAAAGAAATAAATATTTTTTCGCATAGAATTCACAGAGCAATAAGCAAAGAAGCTGCTAAGTATGGCCTAACAGGTGTGCAAAGCAGAATCATAGGCTTTATATATCATGCGTCCCGTAAGAAAGACATATTCCAGAAAGATATAGAAGAAGAACTTGATATAAGGCGTTCTTCTGTGACAAGTGTTCTGCAATTAATGGAGAAAAACGGATATATACAAAGAGTAAGTGTGTCTGATGATGCAAGACTTAAGAAGATAGTACTTACGGAAAAGGGTTTAGAAATTCAAAAAAACGTATTTGATTTTATACTTGGTTTTGAGAAATCCTTAAGAGATGAGCTAAGCGACGATGAACTCAACATGTTTATAAATATTTTAAATAGATTATCAAAAAAAATTGCTGACTGAATGCAATTTTTTTTAGACTATTAGTTAGAAACCTAACAAAAGGAGGCAAATTATGATAAAAAAATTAGCAAGTTATGTAGCGGAATTTAAGAAAGATTCAGTATTAACCCCTATATTTGCTGCTTTAGAAGTAGCAATGGAAACAATAATTCCATTGCTTATGTCTTGGATTATAGACAGGGGGCTTGGTAAAGGTGATGTGAAATATGTCTGTATAACTGGAATAGTAATGTTAATTGTAGCATTTTTATCACTTACCTTCGGAGTCCTAGGCGGTAAATATGCAGCAAGTGCATCTGCCGGTTTTGCAAGAAACTTAAGAAAAGGTATGTATTATAATATACAGACTTATTCCTTTTCGAATATTGATAAGTATTCTACGGCAGGTCTTATCACAAGACTGACTACAGATGTTACAAATGTTCAAAACTCTTTCCAGATGATAATTAGAATTTTGGTTAGAGCACCGCTTATGCTTATCTGTGCAATGGCAATGAGTTTTTATATCAATGCAAGACTAGCACTAATATTTTTAGCGGCTATTTTTTTTCTTGGAATTTTATTGTATATCATTATGACAAAAGCTCATCCATACTTTATGGCTGTATTCAAGAAATATGATGACTTGAATGCCAGCGTACAGGAGAATCTTACAAATATAAGAACAGTAAAGGCTTATGTAAGAGAAGATTTTGAAACGAATAAATTTTTTAAGGCTTCAAAAAATCTATATGATAATTTTATAAAGGCTGAGAAAATAATAATTCTTAATGGTCCTATCATGCAATTTACTGTTTACACCTGTATTTTGCTGTTATCCTGGCTGGGAGCGAAGATGATAGTTGCTAAAACTATGACTACTGGTGAACTTATGAGTCTATTTACCTACACTACTAACATAATGATGAGTCTTATGATGTTATCCATGATATTTGTTATGCTGATTATGTCAAGATCTTCAGCTGAAAGAATAGTTGAAGTTCTTGATGAAAAAAGCGACTTAGCTAATCCGCAGAAGCCTGTAGTTGAAGTTAAGGATGGAAGTATAAGCTTTAATGATGTGGATTTTAGTTATAGCAAGGATAAGAATAATCTAAACCTTGAGAAGATAAATCTTAAGATAAAATCTGGAGAAACAATTGGTATCATCGGAGGAACTGGAAGTGCAAAATCCTCTTTGGTTCAGCTTATTCCAAGGCTATATGATGCTACAGAAGGGAGCATAGAGGTTGGAGGAAGAGATGTAAGAGAGTATGATATTGAAACTTTAAGAAATGAGGTTTCAATGGTGTTACAGAAAAATGTGTTATTCTCAGGTACAATAAAGGAAAATCTAAGATGGGGTAATAAAGAAGCAACTGATGAAGAGTTAATAACAGCATGTAGACAAGCTCAGGCAGAAGAGTTTATTTTAAACCTTCCTGATAAATATGATACCTATATAGAACAAGGCGGAACAAATGTATCTGGGGGTCAGAAGCAAAGGTTATGTATTGCAAGAGCACTGCTTAAGAAGCCTAAGATACTTATTCTGGATGATTCTACAAGTGCCGTTGATACTAAGACTGATGCACTTATCAGAAAGGCTTTCAGGGAATCAATTCCTGATACTACAAAGATTATTATTGCCCAGCGTATTTCTTCCGTTCAGGATGCAGATAAGATTATTGTCTTAAATGATGGAAGAATAGATGGGTATGGAAATCATGAAGAGTTGCTTAAGACAAATGATATATACCGTGAAGTATATGAATCTCAAGTGAAAGGAGCTGACAGCGATGAGTCAAAATAAAGCTGGTGCGCCAAGACAAGTTGGTAGACGAAGGGTCGGATACGCAAAAGCCGATAAAAATTCCTTAAAGACATTAAAGAGACTGCTGTCTTATGTATTTAAAGAGTATAAGCTTTTGTTTGCGGGTGTAGTAGTAATGATTCTTATAAGTTCGCTTGCAAATGTTGTTGGAACACTATTACTTAGAAATCTTATTGATGACTATATAACACCTCTTCTAAAAAGCTCGACTAAAGACTTTGCTCCACTGCTTAAAATGATAATTACAATGGCAGTTATATACTATGTGGGAGTTATATCCTCATATGTATACAGCAGGTTAATGATTAATGTGTCTCAGGGCTCACTTAAGAGGATAAGAGATGATATGTTTGGACACATGGAAACTTTACCTATAGGCTTTTTCGATACACATGCACATGGGGATATAATGAGCTTATATACCAATGATACAGATTCATTAAGACAGATGATAAGTCAAGGTATTCCTCAATTGTTAACTGCGTTTATAACTGTAGTCAGTGTATTTATATCTATGATCTACTTGAGTGTGCCTTTAGCACTTATTGAAGTGCTAATTATATTACTGATGGTCAAGGTAACTAAGAGTATTGGTGCAAAAAGCGGAAAATATTTCGGCTTGCAGCAGAAAGATATTGGAGCATTAAATGGTTATATAGAAGAGATGATGGAAGGACAGAAGGTCGTAAAAGTGTTCTGCCATGAGGAAGAAGCAAAAATCAATTTTGACAAGTTAAATGATCAGCTTTACGATAGCGCTAATAATGCAAATAAATATGCTAATATCCTTATGCCTATAATGGGTAACATTGGATATATAAACTATGTAGCTGTTGCTATAATGGGTTCTTTATTAGCAATTGCCGATTTTGCAGGTTTTACTCTTGGAGGCCTTGCTGCATTTTTACAGCTTACAAGAAATTTCAGCCAGACTGTAAATCAGATGGCACAGCAGTTTAATTTTGTTATTATGGCATTAGCCGGAGCTGAACGTATCTTTAAGCTTATTGATGAACAAAAAGAAATGGACGAGGGTTATGTTACTCTTATAAATGCTCGGGAAAATGAAAAAGGTGAGTTAGAAGAAGCTAAGGAGCGTACTGGAATATGGGCCTGGAAGCATCCACATGGCGATGGTACTGTAACTTATACAAAATTGCTTGGTGAAGTAGTATTTGATGATGTTGATTTTGGTTACAACGAGGAAAAAGTTATCCTTCATAATATTAAGCTTTATGCTAAGCCTGGACAGAAGGTTGCTTTTGTTGGAGCAACTGGAGCAGGAAAAACTACTATAACCAATCTGATTAACCGTTTCTACGATATACAGGATGGAAAAATCAGATATGATAGCATAAATATAAACAAGATAAAGAAAGAGGATTTGAGAAAGTCTTTAGGCATAGTACTTCAAGATGCACATTTGTTTACAGGAACTGTTGCTGACAATATTCGATATGGCAAGCTTGATGCAACTGAAGAGGAAGTAATAGCTGCTGCAAAGCTCGCTAATGCACATCAGTTTATTAAGCATCTTCCGAAGGGATATGATACAATGCTTACAGGGGATGGCGGGAACCTTTCACAGGGACAGAGACAGCTGCTTACAATTGCCAGAGCCGCAATTGCAGATCCTCCCGTACTTATACTGGATGAAGCTACTTCAAGCATAGATACAAGAACGGAGGCTATTGTTCAGGAAGGAATGGATAAACTGATGAAGGGAAGAACAGTGTTTGTAATAGCTCATAGGCTTTCTACAGTTAAAAATTCTGATGTGATTATGGTGCTTGAACAGGGCAGAATTATTGAAAGAGGAAATCATGATGAATTAATAAATCAAAGAGGAAAGTATTATCAGCTGTATACGGGAGCGTTTGAGTTATCATAAAGAAGAGAAAAGAGTAGAGTTTAGGAAGGAATTCAGCTGCGCTGAGTTCCTTCCAATCTTATCCTTTAACAAAATGTCAAGTGCCAGGCACTTGACATTTTATATTAAATAGATTTAACAGAATTACGTTCTACAAGCTGAACATCCAAAACAGTGCTTTCTGTTGGAAGGTCATGATTATTAATGTGACGGAATAGAATATTACTTGCAAGTTCAGCTTTGCGGTCAATATCTTGTGAGATAGTTGTAAGTTTCGGTGTGATATATCGACAGAAAGGAAGATCATCAAAACCAATTACTGAGTAATCTTCAGGAACTTTTATATTTCTATCCGTCATTTCATTGATTAATCTGATTGCCAGCATATCTGAAGTCGTGAATATTGCAGTTACGGGTTCTTTGAAATTAAGAATCTTCTCTGCTAAATGGGTATTATCATCAGTTTCAAGTATATGTTCAGGTTTTAAAGTTAAACCAGCATTTTCGATAGTATCCTTAAATCCTTCTAGACGGTGTTTACAAACACCGCTGGATTTAATATTGAAACTAAGAAATGCAAGATCTCTGTGGCCGTGTTCTATAAAATATTTAGCAGCTAGGACGCCGCCTTTGTAATCGTCAATACCGACATTTATCACTTGGCGAACAGGACTATAGCTATCAATAAAAACCAGAGGGATCTGATTAGTCTCTTGAATTTGAAGCATATCATTATCAAAGGTTCCAAGAAAGATAGCACCGTCGACATTCCAGGTATTTAAACGCCGCGTGATATCGTGATAATCATCTATAAAGTGAAGCATAACGTAATAGCCGTGCTGCTGCGCATATTGTGTAATATTTCCAAGCATAATAGAATTATATGAATCTTTCAATGAAGAACCCTCTCCGCGCATTATTATTGAAACAATACGAGAATTCTTTGATGATAGACTGCGTGCAGATGAATTTGGAACATAACCGCTTTTTTTTATTATCGCCAAAACCTTTTGAGTGGTTTCTTCTGACACTTTAGATTGGTTTCCATTAATAACTCGGGAAACGGTCATAACACTAACACCGGCTTCCCGAGCAATATCTTTTAATGTAATCATAGCTTACTCCTCTTTTTATTTAGGTTAACGGATAACATTCTAATTCTGATAATAACTATTCTATTCTTCTAATTATAGTTTATATTTAGCATAATTGCAATAAAATATTCTCTTTTAATCAAAAATAGAAATAAGTAATAATTCATATAAACCCTTTAATAGACACGTTTTAGTAAAATGTTCTATTTGGGGCTGCTAATATAACTACAAAATGTTATAAATAATCTAACGAAACAATATTGACATTTTATGAAACCGATGTTAATATCTTTATAGGGTTATCGGTAACATAAAACTAACATATAAGAACAACGTTATATAAATTAAATATCTATAAATACATTAGAATATAACGAGTTATCCACTATTATGCATGTGTTATCGTCAACATTTTGTAATCGATTAATTGTTGATAAACGAATATAAATTCAACTGAAAATTAATTTATTGTTATGAATGGGGGATTTTTATGAATATGTTAACTGCAAATTCGAGTAGAAGTAAAGCTACTTTTAAGAAAATTAAGCGCAACTGGGGCTTATATCTTTTATTATTGCCTTCTCTGGTACTGCTTATCTGCTTTACATATAAACCTATGTATGGCGTTATAATTGCATTTAAAGATTATCAACCGGTGGAGGGGATACTGGGAAGTCACTGGGCTGATCCGTGGTACAAATATTTCACAAAGTATTTTCATTCGTATCAGTTTGTTACTACAATTAAAAATACTCTGATTATAAATATATACAGCTTGATTGTAACATTCCCATTCCCTGTAATACTTGCTTTAGCAATCAATCAAATGAGGGCAGAGAGATTTAAAAAGGTTTTTCAGACAATTACCTATATGCCTCATTTTATTTCCACAGTAGTTATGGTTGGATTAATAACACTCATTCTTTCTCCTGGAAGCGGAGTTCTTGGAAATATATGCAGATTAATTGGTGTACAGGCTCCTAATCTAATGGGACAAGCAAATGCCTTCAGCCATATTTATGTATGGTCAGAGGTTTGGCAGCATACTGGCTGGGACAGCATCATTTATATAGCAGCACTTTCAGCCATTGATCCAAGCCTTTATGAAGCAGCTACGATAGATGGAGCTAACATCTGGCACAAGATTAGATATATAGATATTCCGATGCTAGTACCTACGATTGTTATCCTATTAATCTTGAGAGTAGGCGGACTTATGGGACTGGGTTTTGAAAAAGTTTATTTGATGCAGAACAATTTGAACCTGTTAAGCAGTGAAGTCATATCAACTTATGTTTATAAAATTGGTTTGTTAAGTGCTCAGTATAGTTACTCTGCTGCAATAAATCTATTTAGCACAATCATTAATTTCATTCTACTAGTCACGGTAAATAGAATTTCTAAAAAATTCAGTGATAGCAGTTTGTGGTAGATATAGGAGGAAAATCATATGGAAAATACATTGTCAAAGGGAAATAAAGTTAGGCGCTCCAGGCAGGATGTCATTTTCAGTACTATCATTTATGGTTTGGCAGCATTTATTTTAGTAATAGTAATATATCCTTTATATTTTGTTATTATTGCATCTTTCAGCGATCCATCTGCGGTATCCAGTGGACAGATATGGTTTGTTCCAAAAGGATTTACACTTGATGGTTACACCGAGTTATTAAAACATCCTGAGATATGGAGAGGATATGGCAATACAATTTTATATACAGTTGTAGGTACTCTAGTTGGTCTTCTTGTAAATATTACGGCAGCGTATGCATTGTCAAGAAAGGATTTAGTCGGCAGAAACTTTCTAATGATGCTATATGTATTTACGATGTTTTTTAACGGTGGACTTATTCCAACTTTTCTTACTATAAAGGAATTTCATTTATATGATACATTTGCAGTAATGGTGCTTCCGTTCTCAGTATCAGTTTACAATATTATTGTAGCACGTACATTTTTTCAAAGCAGTATTCCAGATGATTTATGGGACGCAGCTCAGATTGATGGATGTGGAAACTTAAGGTATTTTATAAAGGTTGTGTTACCGCTATCAAAATCTATTTGCGCTGTTTTAGCCTTATGGATAGCAGTTGGACTTTGGAATTCATATTTTAATGCATTAATCTATCTTAAAGATAGTTTACGATACCCACTGCAGATAATTTTGCGTGATATTTTAATTACTAATGCTGATCAAAGTGCATTGGGAACTGGTGAAGCTGCACAAATCGCATTAAGGCGTGCTAATTTAATGCGTTATTCAGTCATAATTATTTCTACAGTTCCAATTATGTGTTTTTATCCTTTCGTACAAAAGTACTTCAATAAAGGTGTAATGATTGGTGCTGTTAAAGGCTAACAAACAGTGTTAATTAACTAAATTTCAGCTTGCAATGAAGTTTAATTGCTTTTGCATACATCTTGTTTATTAAACAAGCATTATGCAATTGATAATGAAACTTCTGCAAATAAATATGTCGGAACCGCTAATAATTAGTTTATTTATGGTTTCGATAATAAATACTTAGATTAGGGGGAATGAAAAGAATGAAAAAAAATGTAAAAAAGGCAATCAATCTTATGTTGATTGCTGGTATGATTACTGGAACTGCAGTAGGCTGCAGCAGTAAACATAACAGCAGTGAAAGTAGCAAAAATAATGCTAGTTTCAATTCAAAAGGACTTCCTATTGTAAAGAAACCTATTAAGTTGAAGGTCTTAACAACTCGTTGGGGAAGCATGGGCGATAGTTTTACTAAGAATAAGTGGCTTCAAGATTTGGAAACTAAAACTAATGTGAAGATCAAGTGGGAAGTGAAATCATTAAACGATTGGGGTGAAAAGAAGTCTATTATGTTAGCAGGCGGTGATCTTCCTGATATTGCTATCGGAAATCAGACCTTTGGCGACACAGACATTTTGCAGAATCAGAGCATGTTTATAGCAGTAGATGATCTAGTTAATAAATACATGCCAAACTATGCGAAAGCTTTGGAAGAAATGCCTGAATTAAAAAAGGCAGTGACATTTCCTGATGGAAAGATGTATTCATTAGGTAAAAATCTGCCTAGCAGACCTAAGAGTGAAGCCCAACCTGTAATTAATAAGAAGTGGCTTGATAAGTTAGGGATGAAAACACCTACAAATTTGGATGAACTTTATAATGTTTTATTAGCTTTTAAGACAAAAGATCCAAACGGAAATGGAAAAGCTGATGAAATTCCAATTACCGGAGCTAAAGATATTCAGTTAAATTTATTAAATCCTTTTGGTATAACCGATCTTAACTCCAGTAATATGATGGTAAAGGATGATGGAAGTCTGGTATACTATCCAACATCTAATGAATATAAAGAAGGTATTAAATGGCTGCATAAGCTTTATGCAGCGGGTATCATTGATAAAGAAATCTTTACCCAAGATGATACAATGTACAATGGAAAATGTCAAGATCCAAAGGGAGCTAGAGTTGGCTTCACATATCAGTGGACTCCTGATGCAGTCTTTGGAAAATGGTCCGATCAGTATGAAGCCATTGCTCCGATTAAAGGACCTGACGGAAAGCAGTATGCACCTGGAGATCCTAACGGAGTGTACAGCATACAAAGAAATGAAGCTGAAATAACATCCTCATGCAAACATCCTGAAGTTGCTGCACGATGGTTAGATCAGTTCTATACTGGTGAGGCTAGTATACAAAATTTCTGGGGCGCAATCGGAACTGTTATAAATAAAGGAAATGATGGTACTTATACTCTAAATGATCCGCCAAAGGGTACTAGTGCAGATGCATGGTATTGGGATCAAAGCCTTCGTGATTTTGGACCTAAATATGTAAGCAAGGATTTTCAATCTAAGATTAAGCTGTCCTCAAAGAGCGGTGATGGTTTAAAGGTCGAACTTAGCAAACTGAGTGATCCGTATATAACTAAACCTTTCCCTAATGTAATGTATACTTCTGAGGAGAGCGAAGATCTTACTACCTTGACTACAGATATAGGTAAGTATGTTCAGATAACTCGTGCTCAATGGGTTACAAAAGGTAATATAGACCAGCAATGGGATGCATATGTAAAGAAATTAAAAGACATGGGACTCGATAAATTAACTAAGATTCGTACAGATGCGTACAACAGATATCAGAAAGTAAAGTAATACTTGGATTAGTGGCAATAAAAAGGGCAAATATAATATACTTATTACGTTTGCCCTTTTAGTAATAAAGAGAATTGATTTTATAAATCGCCTAGATAATATTTCAGAGAAGTCAATAGGCAGTATTTTTCGATATTAATTCTTATATTATATTAATAAAAAAGATTTTTAGATGTGTACTAATCTAATAGATGCCTTAATTACATCAATATGGAAATGATAAATCTGAAAATAAAATACGGAAGGGTGCAAGCAATGAATGATATATATAAGATAGAGACAAATCCTCTATGCAATAAAGAAAATATAGTACAGGGTGATAACTATAGGTTTACTGTATTGACGCCTGAAATGATAAGAATGGAATATAGTGATGATGGATTATTTGAGGATAGAGCAACACAAAAAGTAATTAATCGTGACTTTGATGTACAAAAGTTTAAAGTCATAGATGAAGAAAATAATTTGGAAATAATAACAGGTCATGTCCATTTGATATATGATAAAAAGAGATTTTCAAAAAATGGATTAATACTTAAAGTTAGAGGAAATACAAGCAATTATCAAAGCATTTGGCATTTCGGAGAAGAGATTCATGACTTAAAAGGAACAGCAAGAACACTTGATGGAGCTAATGGAGCTATTCCACTAGAAAGAGGATTACTTTCTGTAAATGGATATTCCGTTATAGACGATAGTCAGTCATTAGTATTGACTGAAGATGGCTGGGTTGAACCGAGAAAAAAAAGTGTAACAGATATTTATTTTCTTGGTTATGGAAGAGAATATCTTCATTGTTTAAAAGATTTTTTCAAATTGTGTGGAAATACGCCGCTTCTGCCAAAATATGCATTAGGAAATTGGTGGAGCAGATATTATAGATATACTGAAGAAGAATATAAAGAATTAATAGAAAGATTTCAAAAAGAGAAAATACCCTTTACTGTTGCGGTAATTGACATGGATTGGCACCTGGTGGATATTGATCCTAAGTATGGCAGTGGGTGGACAGGCTACACGTGGAATAAGGAGCTATTCCCTGATCCAAAAGAATTTATGGGATGGCTTCATCAAAAAGGGCTTAAAGTCACATTAAACGTGCATCCAGCAGATGGAATAAGGGCGCATGAAGAAATGTATTTAGAGATGGCAAAGGCGTTGAAGGTTGATTACGCAAGTGAAGAAGATATACAATTCAATATTTCAGATCCTGCATTTTTAGAGGCATATTTTAAATATGCACACCATCCAAATGAAGAAAATGGAGTTGATTTCTGGTGGGTTGATTGGCAGCAGGGAAATAACTCAAAAATTGAAGGACTTGACCCATTATGGATGCTAAATCACTATCATTTTTTGGATAGTAAACGTAATGGGAAGAGACCAATGACATTTTCAAGATATGCAGGTATAGGCAGCCATAGATATCCAATAGGATTTTCAGGAGACAGCTTTATAACATGGGAAACATTGGACTTTGAGCCTTATTTTACAGCTAATGCATCAAATGCAGGCTATGGATGGTGGAGTCATGACATCGGTGGACATATGCTTGGAGTAAAAGATGATGAAATGGCAGCAAGATGGCTTCAGTTTGGAGTGTTTTCTCCTATAATGAGATTGCATAGCTCTGCAAGTTTATTTAACGGAAAAGAACCTTGGAGATATAAACCGGAAATACATGAAACAATGAATAGATTTTTGCGACTGCGTCACAGCTTAATACCATATATTTATACAATGAACAGAATATTTAATGTGGATGGAGTGCCTTTAATTCAGCCTATGTACTATCATAATTCGGAGATAAGAGAAGCTTATGAAGTACCGAATGAGTATTATTTTGGTACAGAGTTAATTGCTTGTCCGATAACACGTCCTATTAACAGCAGAATTGAAAGAGCGAAGGTGAAGGCGTGGTTACCAAAGGGAACATATATAGATATGTTTAATGGTATGATTTACGATGGAGGCAGAAATATTAATCTATACAGAGATATTAATCATATACCGATACTTGCTAAAGCAGGTGCAATAATACCAATGGCAGATATGGAGCACTGCTATAATGAGCTAAATAATCCAGAGGATATGGAAGTAAGAATTTTTGCAGGTGACAATGGTTCCTTTACAATGTACGAGGATGATGGGGACAGTCTTCAATATTTGAATGGAAAATATGTAGAAACTGAAATGAATTTATATTGGAATAAAGCTGTTAAATTTGAAATAAAACCTGCAGCTGGAGATAGTTCAGTTATCCCTGAAGAAAGAAACTATGTTCTTAAATATATCGGATTTACTGATTGCAAAGCTGTAACAGTTAAATCGGACAATAAAGATGTGGCTTATGAAAAAGAATATGACAGTTATATGAATATGATTACTATAAGAGTTAATAGTATAAATACAAAGAGCGGATTAACTGTAGAATTTAATGGCAGTACACAATTGAGCAGCAATGACATCAATAAACGAATATTTGATTTCTTAAATCAAGCTCAAATAGAATTTGAACTCAAAGATAGAATTTATAACATAGTTAAGTCAGATAAGACTCAAGCCAGAATAGTGGGAAGACTGCAGGCAATGGAATTAGACGAAGATTTGTTCGGTGCTTTGTGTGAAATTATACTGGCATATTAATGGCATTTATGTTTCTGCATATATGAATAAGAAGGAAGAATAAAACATATCTACTATTAATAAGTATTTTTTAGAGGTTAGTATATGAAAAAACAGGATAAAGAACCAATACAGATAGTTGTTCTCAATCCAGAAGCTCTTGATGCTGCAAAAGAAAAGGTAACAAAGTATTGTTATGAAAAATATATAGAGATGAAAAGCAGCGAGAAGAGAAATAAAAATATTTAAGAATAATTACCTTCACAAAGTAAAAAATAAACTTATATTTATTTACGGAGGTGAAAGTAATGTTTAAACATGAAAAACCATTGCTAAATGGGATACAAGTAAAGGTAGAAAGACCCAACCCACAGTATGCTGTGCTTATGCAGGAACAATTAGGCGGAGCAAATGGTGAACTTAAAGCAGCTTTGCAGTATTTATCTCAAAGTTTTAGAATAAAGGATCAAGCCATAAAAGATTTGTTCCTTGATATCGGAACAGAAGAATTAAGTCATATGGAGATAGTAGCAGAAACTATAAATCTGCTTAATGGACATGAAGTAAAATATGATTCGGTAGTGAGCGGAGAAATTGAGACTCATGTATTGTCTGGTCTGGCACCAGTACTTATAAATTCATCAGGAGAGCCCTGGACTGCAAATTATGTTACTGTTACAGGGGACCTCGTAGCAGATTTGCTTTCTAATATAGCTTCAGAACAAAGAGCAAAGGTGGTATATGAATACTTATATCGCCAGATTACTGATAAGGAAGTAAGGAGAACAATAGATTTTCTGCTAAATCGTGAAGAAGCACATAATGCACTGTTCAGAGAAGCACTAAACAAAGTTAAAGATACGGGATCAAATCAAGATTTCGGTGTTACAGAGGATTCAAAATTATATTTTGATTTGTCAACACCAGGAAAGTATTTTGATGCACCGAATCCAAAGGAACCGAGTTTTTCAAGTCCAAGAAGATGAAGTTTGCGAATTAAGAGAAAAAGCAGCAATAGTGAAATAAAAAAATTAATAAATATTAGAAGCCAGAGTGTAAAAAATGGGTGGAGCCGTTATAGGTTGCAGCCATTTTTTATGTACATATATAGAACATACTGAATATAATAATATCGGAAAAGTTATGCGATTTGTTCCTATAGCATTTTTCCTGTTATACCTGCCCTCGTTTGTTAATTACATAGCAAATGAGGGTATTTTTGTCCTCATAATGATAAGTTAATTGACTTGTATATTGCTAATTTTTTAATAGATGAGGAGGAAATCAATATGAAAATAGCTATACGCGGGGGACACAATTATGCTGTTCCGGGTGCAACCGGGATTCTTGATGAGGTTAAGGAAGATAGAAAATATTATAAAGCAGTTATGAAATATCTTAGGGATGCAGGACATGAGGTGCTCGATGTTACGCCAGATAGGACGGATACGTCTTCACAAGATTTAAGCTATGGAGTTTCCAGAGCTAATGATTGGGGAGCGGATTTATTTGTATCCTGCCATCTTAATTCAGGTGGAGGAAAAGGCTGTGAAGTTTTGTATTATACGGGCTCTGAAAAAGGCAATAGGTATGCATCTAAGGTATCTGATGAAATTGCAGAGTTAGGTTTTAATAATAGAGGAGCAAAACAAGATGTCAGAGGATTATATGAATTAAATCATACGCAAATGCCAGCTATAATTATAGAGCCTTTATTTATAGATTCAAAATTGGATGTAAAGTTGTATAAGAAAATAGGAGTAGATAAACTTGGAAAGGTCATTGCCGAAGCAATAAATGGTGAAAAAATTATACCTGAATACCCAGGGTATTTGATAATGTATGATCCTAGAAAGAAAGATAAAAATGTGAACCTTATTAAGCAGAGGCTAATGGAACTTGGGTATAAAGGAATGAAAATCAATAGTAAATTTGGTATAGGCACAAAAAGGGCAATAAAGAAATTTCAGAAGAAAAATGGTTTAAAAACTGACGGAGTAGTTGGTAAGGCTACATGGAAGGCCTTATTTAAGTGAAAGGAAGATCAATATGTCTAGACATTATTATAACCTTGAAAGAGATAAAAAAGATGATAGGGATTATAAAGTTTCTTTTGAAAAAGCTGTTAAGATATCAACTAATATGGATTTAAGAAGTAAGCTGCCTGAGATTTTTGATCAAGGTGAACTTGGAAGTTGTACGGCTAATGCAGGTGTAGCAGCAAGAATGGTATTAAATGATATTGATACAGTGTTATCAAGGTTATTTTTATATTATAAAGAAAGGGAACTTGAAGGAACAGTATCAGAGGATTCTGGAGCATCCATGCGTGATATTTGTAAAGCGCTCAATAAATACGGAGTATGTGAAGAGAACTTTATGCCCTATAATATAGATAAATTCACTGATATGCCTTCGGAACAGGCTCTTAGTAATGCAGTTAACTATAAAATAGCAGCATATAAAAGGCTGGTTAGTTTAAATGAGATAAAGAGATATATTGCTAGTAATGAGCAGGGAGTACTGATGGGTATTTCTGTATATGAATCTTTTGAATCAGATGATGTAGCTGCAACTGGAAAAGTTCCTGTTCCAGATATCATAAGTGAACAATATCTTGGTGGACATGCGATATATGTAGTTGGATATAAAGATGAAACTAATAATTCGATGGATAAATGTTTATTTAGAAAGTGGATAATGAGATTTTCGAAAAAAGCCAATACGGCAAAATCTAAAGGCTATTTGATATGTCGTAATAGCTGGGGATCTGAATGGGGGGACAAAGGTTATTTTTATCTTCCTTATGAGTTTGTTGAGGAAGGGTTCGCATATGATTTCTGGGTTGTAGAATAGTTTACAAGTAGGTATATAGAGTTGGCATAGGGTAGGAAGTGATTAGAGGAGGCATTTTCCAGCCGATGGAAATCACTTCCCGCCATTTTTGATGATTATGGATAACTTTTAATTAATATTAAGATACACCACTAAATAGTAGAAAAGGTGGTTGCTAAATAAAAAAACGGTACAGCATGTTTACGAAGAAGTTAAAAAGAGACAGTAATATTTTTTGAAGTTAATGAATTAAGATAAGAAGGCAACAAAAGCAGTATAATAAAAGCATCTTGTTAATATTAAGAGTTAGGGCATTAAAAATGGTTACATCCGACGGAGGCATTTGGAGTGAGTTTAGCAATTATCCGTGTCTTTTAGGCAAATTTCCGTTAAGATGGCGAATTGTTTGAGGCGCAGCCGAGTTATGAGCCATTAGGAAATTTGACTAAAAGATGCGGTGAAATTGCTTAACGCAGCGGAATTAGCCGACATAGGGTGTAACCATTTTTTATACTATCTTTTCTATATTAAACATGCTATCTACGATATACCAATTCATTGGCGCAGGATTTCCTAGAGACCAGTAGCTAACGCCGCGAAGACCTAACTCATTAACTAGCAGATATTTTTGGAACAGGCTTCGAGCATCTTCAAACCAAACTTCGTGTTCATTACGAGCTCTATCATAATATTTAAAATGAGGGGATGCATATTTAGTATTATAGCTGATAGCAGCACCGTTGTTAGCAGCTATTCGAACAGCTTCTAGAAAACCAATTGCTTTAGCAAATTCCCCTCCCGGCGTATAAGGCAGAGTCCAATCGTAACCGTATAGAGGCATGCCCATCATTATTTTTTTAGCCGGTATTACGGAAAGAGCATAATTTAGAACTTTTCTTACTTCTGATATAGGAGCTACAGCCATTGGAGGGCCTCCTGACCAACCCCATTCGTACGTCATTATTATTACAAAGTTTACAATTTCACCATGTGCTCTATAGTCATGTGCTCCATGCCAAGCACCTTCTCGTATATCATAGGTTTTAGGAGCCAGCGCAGTAGCAACTAAATACCTTGGATTAAGACGAGCTACTACTTTTCTTAAAAATGAATTATAAGCTTCTCTATTTTGAGGGGATATTCTTTCGAAATCTATTATTACACCATAATAACCTTTACTTTGGATTGTAGATAAAATATTGTTAATCAATGTATTTTGTAAAGCATCATCGGTAAGTATTCTATCAATAAGTCTAGTATCGAAACCGCCAGAGGCACTTATATTTGTTACTGAAAGAAGAGGTGCCGTTCGATAATCTTTAGATCTTCTTATTATATTTTCATCTCGTATTGGTGTTAGACCTGCATTGGCATTTACCTGATAACTAAATGGAGAAATATACGTTAGGTAAGGTGCAGCTTCATCGATAATTCGATTTTCACGTTCTGTAGTTGATGGAATTATGAATCCATTGGTTTGAATAGTTCCATATCTTTTGGGTTTTTCAGGAATTATTAGTGTTCTTCCTGGATAGATTGTTTCAGATACTGATAAATCATTTGCGGCGGCTATGCTTTCAGCAGTAACTCCATACCTTGTTGCTATAGAGTAAAGACTTTCTCCACGTCTTACACTATGAACTGCAGCTACACCTGGAATTACTAGCGATTGTCCAACGACCAGATGAGGTATCTGGTCTAGACCGTTTGCTGCAATCAATTTATTTAAAGGAACGCCATAAGTATTTGCTATGGACCAAGGAGATTGGCCGCTTGCTACTGTATGAATTTTCAATGCTTTTACCTCTATTAATTTATTACTATTAATAATATATTATCTTTCTTAAAATTTGTGATGAATTATTGCAAACTTTATTCTGTATCTTAATAATTAATGCATAAACCATGTTAAAGTTTTCAGTGAATAATTATGTTGGATGGTTTGGAAAATTTGAGTGCTTATGGTTATATAAATGCGGTAAGTATGGTAAAATTATTTTATAGATAAATTTTCTAGGCTTTGTATAAACAATACAGAATTTAGTGCAATGCACTTTATATATTGAAAGGATGAGGTAAATGGCAGAAGTTTTAAAAGATTTAGAACCTAAAAAAGTTTTTCAGTTTTTCGAAAAAATAACACAGATACCACATGGATCAAATAACGAAAAGCAAATAAGTGATTATCTTGTAAGCTTTGCTAAACAGCGAAATCTTGAGGTTATTCAAGATTCAGCAAATAATGTCGTTATTAGAAAACCTGGCAGTAGGGGTTATGAGAATTCTCCTACAGTAGTACTTCAAGGACATATGGATATGGTATGTGAAAAGAATTCAGATGTAGATATAGATTTCGAGAAAGATCCTCTTCAGCTAGAGATAGATGGGGATTATATAAAAGCGAAAGGTACAACTCTTGGCGGGGATGATGGAATAGCAGTGGCTTATGCACTAGCAATATTGGATTCTGACGATATAAAACATCCACCTCTAGAAGTGCTTATTACTACTAATGAAGAAAACGGTATGACTGGAGCAGCTGTTCTTAAAGGTGATGAAATTAAAGGAAAGCTTCTTATAAATTTAGATTCGGAAGATGAAGGAAAACTTCTGGTAAGCTGTGCAGGTGGGCTTAGAAGCAAGGTGAAACTTCCTATAACCAGAGACTCAAAAACAGTGAGTGAAGCCTATGAGATAAAGATATCAGGACTCAATGGAGGACATTCTGGCGATGACATTAATAAGGAAAGAGCCAATGCAAATATTACCTTAGGAAGGGTCTTAGTGAATATATACAAAAATGTTGAGTTCAGACTTGTTGAGATAAACGGCGGAGCTAAGAACAATGCAATACCTAGAGAAGCAAAAGCTGTTATTAGCTTTGATCCATCTAAAAAAAGTGAATTAGAAGCATTAATAAAAGATTGGAATTCAATCTTGAAGAATGAATATAAGAATACTGATGCAGATATAAAAGTTGAACTTTCTTCTGCAGCTGGAGTTTCCTTTAAAGTTTTCACAAAGGAAGCAACAGAGAAGACTATAAAACTTACACATGTTATGCCTAATGGAATTTACACAATGAGTACAGATATAAAAGGACTTGTTCAAAGCTCAACAAATGTGGGAATACTAACTACAGAAGAGGATTCAGTAGTATATGATAGTGCTGTAAGAAGTTCAGTTAGAAGTTTAAAATATGATATATTAAATCACACAGAAATTATTGCGGAAGCTTTTGGAGCAAAAGTAGAAGTTACTTCTGAGTACCCTGAGTGGGAATACCAGAAGGATTCTAAATTAAGAGATTTATTTACAAAAGTGTATAAAGATCTATATAACGAGGAACCAAAGGTAGTCGCAATACATGCTGGAGTTGAGTGTGGACTATTTAACGAAAAATTCGGCGGACTTGATATGGTATCGCTTGGTCCAGATATAAAAGATATTCATACTCCTAAGGAAAAGTTAGGAATATCATCAACTAAGAGAACCTGGGAGTATGTATTGAAAGTTCTTGAGGAACTTAAATAATATTTTCTATTAATAGTTTATGGGAAAAGGAGCCTAAAAATGAAGTGCACCTCTAAATGTTAAATTTATTTGTATAACAATTGGAACACTTCAAAATAGGTTCCTTTTTTCTAATTTGTCAATAATTTTGATATAAAATAAGTTTTATTGTTAATTTGTGTTTTTTTATTATTTTTAGTAGTAAATTCTTGTATTTATGGATGTGAAGATATACTATGACTGTATAAAATTTATAAAAATGATGAAATTGTTTACAAATTTATATTGTCCAATATAAAATGTAGTGATATACTTATGATAATAATTTACATTTTAGGATTGATTTTATATTTATAGGTACTGGAGTGATATAGTATGAGCAATTGTCCATTTCTTTCTACAGAGGATGAAAAGATAAACTGTTTTAACGAATGCGGTTTTCATGAATATGAAAAGGATGGTGGGTGCTGCCCCTTTAGAAAAGCTAAAAACAGTAAAGATATTAATGTAAAGGAAATAATTACCTTTGATTTAGATTATAGTAGGGAGGAGGACAAGAAGTTTATAGAAAGAATATATGTAAAGAATTATTATTAGAATAAAAATCTGGTTTTCTGAATATAATATATTACGATATCAGTTACTGCTATAGGACTAATGGTCTAAAAATAGGAGAGATATATTATGGAAAGGACATTAGTATTAATTAAACCTGATGGAGTAAAACGGAAACTTATAGGAAAAATAATTAACCATTATGAAGAAAAAAATCTGAATATTACTGCACTTAAAATGGTTAAAGTTACAAAAGCAATGGCAGAGGCTCATTATATTGAACATAAGGGCAAAGATTATTACGATTCTCTTATAGAGTATCTGCTATGCGGAGAAGTCTGCGCTATGATCATTGAAGGCGTCAATGTTGTGGAGATGGTAAGAAAGGTTAACGGAAATAAAGATCCTGTTAAAGCAGAAATGGCTAGCATAAGAGGACAATTCAGTAATGATGTTACACAAAATTTAGTGCATGCATCAGATAGTCCAGAACATGCAGAACGAGAAATAGGCATATGGTTTCCAGAAAAGAAGAGTAAATAGTAAGAAGAGAAAAGAGTAAAATGATGGACAAAATTTCGTTATACGAAGTTTTTATAAATTTTTATGAATTCAGCATAGCTGAATTCATACCATGTCTTTACTCTCTACTCTTTACTCTTTTCTCTAAAAATCGGCGGTTGCCGATTTTTTTAGTTATTGCCTTCGTAATCATCAGATAGTTTTTGAAGAAGGTTTTGTTTTAAGGTCCAAAGATTAGGTGAAAGATCTACATAATAATTATGAGGGTTTTCAAATCTTAAGACTTCCGGCCATAACTTTTCAGTTTCAACTTTAGCCAAGTCTCTTAGTTCTGTAACCTTAGGACTTTTATAAACTACATTGCCTTTATCGAATATTTTTATTCTCAAATCTTTAACGAAATAATTTGTAAGCTTCTTTTTCTTCCAAGTATATATTGGATCAAATATTACTAAAGGCTTGCTCTCATCTATTACTTCATCATTTAGAGTCAATAGATCAGCTAAAGCTTTGCCGCTAGCTTTATCAAAAATTCTATATATCTTTTTAAAGCCTGGATTTGTGATTTTTTCTTCATTTTCGCTTATCTTTATCTTAGGTATTATTTCTTCGTTTTCTTCTATAGCTGCAAGCTTATAAACTCCACCAAACACTGGCTCAGATCTTGCAGTTATAAGCCTTTCACCAACACCAAAACCGTCTATTTTAGCTCCCTGATTTAACACATCTAAAATTATATGTTCATCAAGAGAATTAGAGATTATTATCTTAACATCTTCATAGCCAGCAGCATCTAGAGCTTTACGGCATTTATTAGTAAGATATGTTATATCCCCACTGTCAATTCTTATACCCTTTGGTCTTAAGCCTCTAGGTTTAAGTATTTCGTCAAAAACTTTAATAGCATTTGGAAGACCAGATTTCTGTACATTATAGGTATCTACAAGTAACGTACAATTATCTGGATAAGTTTCAGCCCATGCCTTGAAAGCCTCATATTCGCTTGGAAACAACTGAACCCAGCTATGAGCCATCGTACCTGATACAGGTATATCAAACATTTCTTCTGCAATCGTACAAGCTGTTGATGAACATCCGCCTATTACTGCAGCTCTAGCACCATACACTGCACCGTCGTACCCTTGAGCTCTTCTTGACCCAAATTCCATAACGGGTCTTCCATTTGCAGCACGACATATTCTATTAGCCTTTGTAGCAATCAGTGTTTGATGATTAATAGTAAGAAGTATCATCGTCTCAAGAAACTGTGCCTGAACTACTGGTCCTTTTACTGTTACGAGAGGTTCATTTGGAAATACAGGATAACCTTCTGGAACTGCCCAGACATCGCAGCAGAACTTAAAGTTTTCAAGATAATTTAAAAAGTTTTCGTTAAAAATATTCTTACTTCTAAGATAATCTATATCTTCTTTTGAAAATTTAAGGTTTGACATATAATCAATCAGCTGTTGAACTCCGGACATTATGCAGTAGCCTCCACCGTCTGGAACTCTTCTGAAAAACATATCAAAGTATGCTGTTTTATTTGCGACATCATTGAAGAAATAGCCATTCCCCATTGTAAGTTCATAAAAATCAACAAGCATAGTAAGGTTTCTAGAGTCTTTTACATCAAAAAAATTAGTGGTCATATATAAATCTCCTCTGAAAATTATTGAGTGAATCTATAGATAAACAGCACTGCGTATATAGATAAGTTGTGAAAGTTCTAATACATTCTGACTTCTAAAAGATCCTAGGGTCGAACCGATTCAGCAGTGATATTTTAGAAGCCACCATGTAAGAACTTTATTGCAACTTATATAGATTAAAAGTTAAGTTTATCTAATAAGATTTTATAAATGAAGTATTAAAAATATTATTATAATTTTAATACTAAGTACTTATTATTACAATAGCAAAAGTGGTCTTCCTTGTGATACCTGTAAAGAAATGTATTTATATTTTGTATCCCCCAAAAATATATTTTCAGGTTTTAAGTGAAATAACGTAGGTTCAGCGTTGCTAATCCTACGTTATTTTAGCTTTAAGTTTATTATGCCTTTAAGCTGAAGATTTTTCTGAGAGTGAGAGGAGCTTTGAATATTATTTTCTTGAATAAATACTTATAGAACTTATCCATTTTATACGGACTAAGAATTATTTGCGTTTAAGCCATTGTTCTACCATTCTGTAATATTCATTGTCTGGCTCAGCATTTTCATAATAAAACTCTAATGTCTGCACATAAAGGATTTGTCCATCTATATCCACAGGTTCTGCATTTCGGAAAAGGAGTTCATCCGTATCATCACCTAGGTTATCTTTGTAAAACATACATCGAACTTTCATGTCTTGAAAAATTGCATCAAAATATTTGAACCTATTAAAGCTGCTTTTTACTTTTCCATGATAATGAAAGAAATCCTTTATTCTCTGCTCTTCATTCCAATTAAAAGTTAGACAGATTTTTTCAAGTTTAAATTCCAGTCCATGTGCAAATATCATTGTTTTACCGTCCACTTTAAATTTAATTTTCTCTTGATCTAATTTTTTTGAAAGCGATAGCAAAATCCTCCAGTCATCCTTCTGCTGCATGTCTTTTAAGTTGATGTGATATTCACATTTTTTATTCTCCATATTTATTCCTCCTTTATATTTGGTAGTTTTATCATAACAATAAAAGAGGTTTCGTTCTTGTTCTGAAGAATTTAGTTTTGTCAGTAAAGATAGCTGATTGTTATTTGACGTGTTTTCCCAGCCGCCGGTTAACTCAAGCTTTATCTTTAGAGGGCTAAATACCTTAGTTTCCGCATATGTCCTTCTTACAAAACTTGGTGGAAATCCATGGAATCTTGTAAAGGCCTTGGTAAATGCTTCTGGTGTTTCATATCCATACTTAAATGCTAGATCTATAATATGTATATTAGAAATTAACAGCTCTTTTCCAGCAAGTGAAAGGCGCCTGTTTCGGATATATTCCATTATGGTTATGCCGCAAACAATTTTAAATAAGTTATTAAGAGTAGACACACTCAGATAAAATTGTTCTGTAATATTATTTGGAGTTAACATTTCAAGAATATTGTCTTCAATATAATCAATAATTTTCTGTACCGTTTGTATAGAAATAGTATTAGCACTATTTTTTGATTCCATTGGCATAGTCCATTCCCCCTTAAAATCGGTACTGTAATTATAACTATAATTAGACTGATATTCCTGTCCGCAAAAAATCAACTTTGTCAGTTCAGTTGTGATTGTATCAATTTTATGCGTACATAATTATATTCATTCAAATCAGACCATATCTGATTCATTAAATAATGTCTATTTACAGTTCCGTCTCACAAATTTTTCTACTATATCTAATATAGCATTTCCCCAAAAAGTAGGACAACAATGTCCTTCATTTTCTAATTCATAATATTCTACCTCTTTGTCAAGCTGTTTTAACTTTTCGAAAAAATTGCGGCTATGTTCTACAGAAACAAGTTCATCTTGTGTGCCGTGAAACATCAAAATTGGAGGAATATTCCGTTCAGCTGAAAGATACGTTGCACAGCTAGCACTTTTAGCAAGTCCTGGGACATTTGTCACATCATTTGTACCTAGCAAATCCTCTATTGGTCCATCTCCATTTGACAGCGACATATCAGTTGGAGCACAATAACTAATAATTCCATTAACTTTACAAGGAATACTATTTTCCATGTCAATATCAAGTTCACCATAAGTAGCGGTTAATCCTGCTAAAAGTGCAATATGACCTCCTGATGAATCTCCACTTATAAAAATATTATCTGTGTCAATATGAAATTGTTCTGCAATTGAATGAATAAAACGAATAGCTTTTTTAGCATCAATTACTTGTGCAGGGAAAACAGCCAACTCCGATTCTCTATATTGAACTTCAGCTATTGCAAAGCCTCTTTTTGCTAGTTCTGCACGTGCCGGTATGCTATTATACATTTCCTGCCGGTGCCAAGCAGAACCTGGTATAAATAAAATGATGGGATATTTTTTATTCTCATTCCAGTTCCGTTTATAGGGTATTATTAATTGCAAACATCTCTTACAATTTTCATATTTACAATACTCCACATCAGGAACATATAACCACTCTAATTCTCTATTTTCAACCGCTAATCTTTTTAATAATTGCTTTGCCATTTTAATCTCCTTCCATGAAATTTATTACAATTCAATTTTATATTTACTATTATTTCAAATCAATAAACCTATAGTTTAATTAAGCATATATAAACGAGAAAGCATCTTGTCCTCTTTACCGAGAACATAGATGCTTTCTAGCGATACTTCATAGAGTGATGTTAACACAAACATATTGTTGATATCAGGCAAACAACGCCCTGATTCCCATTTGTAAATTGTAGTTAGATTGTTAAATCCAAATATCTTTTGTAATTGTTCAACAGAAATATTAGCATTCCTGCGTAACTGCTTTAATCTTTTTCCTGTAGCTGCTAGATTCACATTCGGAATCTCATAGGCATAAAAAGAATTAATATTTTTCATAGCTCCTCCTTTATAGTTTTATAAAACTATTATTTCTTTCTACAAATAAGCAATGCATGGTTAGTTAAGCCCACGCAATACTTACTGGATACAATTAAATCTGCAAGATGAAACCATACTTTTCGTTGTTCCTCACTGAATCCTTCAATTACATTATCTGTAAGCAGAAAATCCAATCCAGCTAAACGTTCATAGGTCAATCCTGCTTTAGTTGCTTCTGCAATCATCTCTTCCGGCATTGAATAGAAAAAAATATCGGGATTTGCATCATCAATACCTTTAGTCAGCACATTTTCATCAATCTTTGGTGTTAATAAATTTTCCCATCCAAATGCAGCGGCAAATTTTGCAATTGCTCCAGTTTTATTAATAAAAGCAATTGCAATAATGCCGCCTGGTTTGCAAATTCTCGCACATTCTGCCATGCATTTTGTACGGCCTTCTGGATTTAGGTGGTACATTGGTCCAAGGCACAGTACAACATCAAAGCTATTATCTGCTACATTGCACAAATCAGTTGCATCTCCAACTTCAGCCTTAACATTAGAGTAGCCATTCTCAATTATGAGTTTTTGAAATATATTAATATTTACGGATGATAAATCAATGCCTACATATTCCTGACAGGACTCAGCAAAATACATACCATAGTATCCGCCGCCGCAGCCTATTTCAAGAATGCGCTTATCTTTTGAAATATATTTGTTTAAGATCTTCTTTGTGTTTATAAACTCCATTCCATATTGACCAGCTTCTTTTGCACGGTTAATTTCATTACCAGATGCGTATGCGTTAATTACTTTTTCTTTATTATCCATAGATATTTTCCTCCAGAGCTTTATATTAAATATCGTAGTAATTATATTTTAACACATATATCCCAATATAGGCATTTGATTACAAGCCCAGTGGAGGCATTTTTCAGCCGACGGAAACCAATTCTTACCCTTTTTTATAAATTGGAATTTATTAGATTAATATAATAATCTGTTAGTTCAAAAATCCAATCTTTCAGATTTGTAAATTCAAATCCCAAGTTCTTAGCTCTGTCAGTATTGATGCTGTATTCAGGTTCATTATTATATGGTGCAGCTTCTCCATCTTTTGAAATCATAGCTTTCTTGCCTGTCTTTAACTCAACATAATCTAATATCTCTCTTATAGATATCGTTCCGTTGGAACTGCCATTCAGTGGCCCAGTATATTCCTTATCTACTAAGAAGGAAATAAACTTACCTGCTTCATCAGAACGTATGTAACTCATTTGACAATCAACGTTATCAATATTCATTGGATTTTCTTTAATAGTATGTTCAATATAAAACAGCAAACGCTTTGTATAGTCGTCTTTTCCGATGGCAAAAGGATATCTTACCGCTATCGCATTTACATTTTTATATGCCTGCCATAAAGCACATTCAGCCTGTCTTTTTATTTCTTCATATGGAAAATCCATTCTAGAGCACCATACCAATTTCTTGTCAAGCGCATTAAAATCATCTTCTATAGTATTCCAGTGTTTTGGTTCGTAAACAGATGTGCTTGACATATAAATATATTTATCACAATCAGCAACATCTAGCACATATTTTATATCATTAGAGCAGTAAGCAATTTTATCTATTATAATATCATATTTCTTATCAGCTAGAGCCATTTTCATGCTTTCTGGATTTGTTCTTTCTAATATTATTCTTGAAACCTTATCTCCAAATGAATCTTTTGCATTACCTCTTGTAGCAATAGTAACATTATGACCTTGTTTAAGTAGGTCATTAACCATGTGTATTCCAAAGTATCTTGTTCCGCCAATAACAAGTATGTCCATATTTACCTCCAAATTGTTTGTAATTAATTTTGCAAGTTATGAATTAAGAATATAACGACGCAATGCTTTATCCACTCCTTGGTATTTGCCAATCCCGATATAGTCCAATTTAAAATTGCACTTTTCCAATACTTTATGAGAAGCTATGTTTTCTTCTAA
The DNA here is from genome assembly GCF_002029235.1 of Clostridium oryzae. GTDB lineage: Bacteria > Bacillota > Clostridia > Clostridiales > Clostridiaceae > Clostridium_AE > Clostridium_AE oryzae. The sequence goes on along the minus strand of NZ_MZGV01000024.1, from coordinate 918 downwards.
CACGATTCCATAGATAATATTAATTTTCAATTGTTGCATAATAACTGGTAAAAAAGTGCTAACTGCTTCTGTTGCATACCCATGACCAGTATATTCTTTTGCTATGTGGTATCCTAGTTCCCATCCTTCTTCGATTGAACATGCCTGAACATATCCAATATTAGTTTTATCTTTTAAAAGTACTGGATATAGAAAAGGACCTTTTTCATATTGATATGACTTGATTAGCCATTCAATAGTTCTATGTGCATCTTCTAATGTTTCAAATACTTCATCTGGTACAAAACGTCGATTATCTTCGTCTACAGAATTTTTTTGGAATGCATTGCACATATCTTTCGTTAAATCCGTAATTACTAATCTTTCTGTTTCAACTAACATAAATTTCCTCCACAAATATCAATTTATCATATAGAGAGCAAGTATTTTTTTGAGTTTTTAATTTAATACACTGGTGTTCAGAGAATGGAAAACATTGTTTAAAAAAAGTAATGCAGTAACCACAAATTATATAAACATGAATATTAGATATATTTATCAATATATTGCCATAAGAAAAGAGTATAGTTGTTCAATAAAACACTTTAATGTATATTGGATATTTTTTCATTAACTACCTAAGTATGTTCTCCACGAGAACAATTTGTCGTCAATTTGCTTGCTTATACAATGCTTTATTTTTCGATGTATATTAGTAAGTGAATATTCTGGTTTTTCTTGTTGTATTAATTTTAGTAATAGAAACGAAATTATTGTTGAGATTATTTGTTGCATAACGGCATTATGACTATATCCTATAAATTTTTTAATCTTAAGGTTTTGCTTTATCCATTTAAAGAAAATTTCGATATTCCATCTTTGTTTATAAAGCCAAGCTATTTCTTCAGTTGATAAATGAAAAAGATTCGTAGCAAAAAC
>NZ_MZGV01000023.1 GCF_002029235.1 Clostridium oryzae | reverse complement strand
AAATACTAGATACAGTACCAGGAATAAATACGAAAGCAGCATCAATAATAATAGCAGAGATAGGAACAGATATGAGTTACTTCCCATCAGATAAACATATAACATCATGGGCAGGATTAAGTCCAGGGAATAATGAAAGTGCAGGTAAAAAAAAACGAAGTAAATCATTAGCAGGAGATAAAGCATTAAAAAGTATAATGTGTGAATGCGCTTGGTGTGCAAGTATGAGCAAGGATACTCGATTATCAATGTGTTATAAACGATGGGTAAAAAGAATGGGAAAGAAAAAGGCTACAATAGCGCTAGCAAGTTTGATGCTAAGAATATGTTATCAACTAATTAAAGAGAGAAAAACATATATAGAATATGGTAGTACATACTTAGATAAACTAAATAACAAAAGAGAAGAGAACATGGTAAGAATATTGAAAGCTAAAGGATATAGAATAGAAAAAGCCCCTGTCTAAGAATATGAAATAAAATACAAAGCTTGGGACTAGCCTAAATAGGCCAGTCTAGCTTAGTGTTGCCTAAAATAGAAAGAGTGCTATTATTTAATTTTCGTAGGAATTTATGTATTTTGCCAATTATGGATAACTTTTAATTAATATCAAGATACACCACTAAATAGTAGAAAAGGAGGTTGCTAAATAAAAAAACGGTACAGCGTGTTTACGAAGAAGTTAAAAAGAGACAGTAATATATTTTGAAGTTAGTGAATTAAGATAAAAAGGTAATAGAATTAATAAAATAAAATTATTTTGTAAATATTAAGAGTTAGGGCATTAAAAATGGTTACATCCGACGGAGGCATTTGGAGTGAGTTTAGCAATTATCCGTGTCTTTTAGGCAAATTTCCGTTAAGATGGCGAATTGTTTGAGGCGCAGCCGAGTTATGAGCCATTAGGAAATTTGACTAAAAGATGCGGTAAAATTGCTTAACGAGCGGAACTAGCCGACATAGGGTGCAACCCTTTTTTACTCTTTAGGAATTTATGTATTTTGCCAATTGTGGATAACTTTTAGCAAATGTCAATATACACTCCTAAAGAGTAAAAAAGATGGGTGCAGGGAAGGCACTTCCCGCCTCAGTAAAGGGGGGGTGTCAGGGAGCGTAGCGGACGCCGCAGGGGGACATAGGTCCCCATCCGGAATCGGCACTTGGTTTTGCCGATTTTTTTATATTACCACTTTGAATTTTTAGGGTATGGACATCTACTGTCTTTTACTTTGGCTTTTATTTGAACGATACATCCACATTGGTTACAAGTTGTATTATATTCGAGGCATTGGCAGGATGAACATATTTTTAATCTATCAATATAAGTTTCATCGTCTGCCAATTTGATCTTTTTAATCCTTTTGAGATCTTCAAGGGCTTTATCTATATCTTTCTGCGGTACATTTACACTTGCAGAACATGCTTTGCAGTTATCAACTTTGCGCATTAAACCATCTCCAAGAAACGTAATTTAAATAAATTGCGAACCAACGATGGGGGTATGACCTACCGGTCATTGCGCCCTTCGGGTTCTGTAAATTAAATAGCTGTTAATTATTTAATGTATCTTTTAAATATAAACTAAGTGCTATTGGATAAACGTTATTCTATGGAATAACAATTTTTTAATTTCTTCGAAGAAAACTAAAGTGCATCGCTAATTTTTTAGAAAGATAAAAAACCTCTTTTTAATTTGGAAATTGCTAAAACTAATATCCATTTTAATAGAGATAACCTTAAAAAGCTATCTAAGCAGGACAGGTCTTGGCTTCGAAGATCTGCTTCTTTGTAGAGCCCTGTCACGATTAATAGGCTTTTAAGTAGTTGGATTATTAAAAGAAAGTTAATTATAACAGTTTCCATATTGAAGAGAAGCCTTTAGCTCTCTTTATAATTAAGATCACACTTAATAATCTACGAAGAAAAATTAAAGATACAACTTCATCAAATAACGTCTGTAAAATTAACGTGTAGAAATTTTAGAGATGGTACTTTAAAACTAGCAATCTATATAATTTACAGAGCCCGCAGGGAGCGTTGACCGAGCGGTCAACGCTTCTATTGCTGGTTCGTAATATAATTATTAACTTCTACAGTTAATACTGCTACTGATTTTGCAGGAAGTTTTATGCTAATAACATCATCATTCACAATAAAATCTTTGAAGCTTTCTGGTTTAAGATTTTCATTATTGTCAAAAGTATTGTGGGCGTCCATATCTTTTGAAGTCAATATCCTTCCAGACACACTTGAGATATTTACTCCTCTAATGCAGCATTCTATATCAGTCTTATTTTTAGGATCTATGTTACACAAAGAAATATGAATTTTATTTTCTTTATCTATTGAAGCGGAAGCACTAACCTGATTTAATGAATCTTCACCATAGGAATAATTGCTGTTATTGCTTATAGCCATTGATAAAAGTTCAGCATCCTGATGAACTTTATACAAATCAAATACATGATATGTAGGAGTAAGCAGCATCTTATCTCCTTCAGTTAAAATCATAGACTGAAGTACATTTATAACCTGAGCTATATTAGCCATTTGAACTCGGTCGCAATGAGCCTGAAAAATGTTTAGGGTAACTCCAGCTATCAATGCGTCTCTCAATGTGTTTTGCTGATATAGGAATCCAGGGTTTGTTCCAGGTTCAACATCATACCAGCCACCCCATTCGTCCACAATAAGACCAACTTTTTTATCAGGATCATACTTATCCATTATTGTGGAATGTTTTGTAACCAATTCATCCATGTATAGGGCTTTCTTCATAGCATTAAACCACTGGTCTTCTTCAAAGCCTGTAGCACTGCCTTTTTCCTGCCAGGATGGGCCAGGAATAGTATAATGATGAAGGCTGAGACCATGCATATATTTGCCAGCTTCCTTCATAAGCACTTCAGTCCAGTGGTAATCGTCAACACTTGGACCGCAAGCTATTTTATATATTTCATTATGTCCGAAATTTCTTACATAGGTAGCATAACGTCTATATAAATCAGCATAGTATTCTGGTCTCATATTTCCGCCGCAGCCCCAGTTTTCGTTACCAACTCCAAAGTATTTTAATTTCCATGGCTCTTTTCTACCATTTTTCTCTCTTTCTGCAGACATAGGGGACTTGCCATCAAAGGTCATGTATTCAACCCACTGCTGCATCTCATGAACTGTTCCGCTTCCTACATTTCCGTTAATATATGGTTCAGCTCCAAGCATGTCACACAGTTCCATAAATTCATGAGTACCAAAATGATTGTTCTCAGTAACTCCACCCCAGTGAGTATTTACCATTACAGGCCTTTCTTCCTGTGGTCCTATACCATCACGCCAGTGATACTCATCTGCGAAGCATCCACCCGGCCACCTTAATACAGGAATCTTAATATTTTTTAAGGCTTCAACGACATCTTTTCTAATACCGTTTACATTTGGAATTTCAGAATCTTTTCCTACCCAGAAGCCTCCGTAAATACATCTTCCAAGGTGTTCAGCAAATTGCCCATAGATATTTTTATTGATTTTTCCTTTTTTAATGTCACCATTGATTACTAATCTTGTCATATATATCCCTCCATAAGAATATTTAGTATCTAAATTGATTAATTTATTTTAATATAACATTGTTAATGGCATATAGTTATAGTTTTTCTTACTACAAAATTGACTTTTTGTTTAGCTGTGATAGTATCATTATAAGTTATTAAAAACTTTTCATGAGGAGAAGGTTATGAATTTAGATTTTAATGTCGTACATGCCGGATATAATAAAAAAGAAATAACTGAGTTCACCATAGACAGGCCGTTAGGTTCATCAGAATATTTATTTATTCATTTCCTTTGTGATACAAACGTAAGGATAGATAGTAAACTGTATAAAAACAGCTATGGAGCTTGCCTAATATATGAACCAGGTTTTCCACAATGGTATGGCCCAGCAAATGGAAAATTTCAAAATTCATATTTTCATTTTGAGTGTGAAGATTTCAAGATACTTGCAGATAAATTCCAGCTTCCTTTAAATAAGATATTTTATTGTAAAAACGATGATTTCATTGAAATGTCAATAAGAGATATAGAAGCTGAATATATATTGAAGGATTTATATTTTCGAGAAAGTATAGATGGTATCTTAATGCATCTTTTTTCCTGTATCGGGAGGTTTTGCTCGCCGAATAGAAATAATGATATAGATCCATCAAAGATTGAAATGAGAAAAAAATTCAAGATGGTGAGATTAAAGATTTTGCAGAAACCTGAATATGATTGGAAACTTAAAGAAATGGCAGATCTTCTTAATATAAGTACTTCAAGGTTTTGCACTTATTATAGAGAGTTTTTTCATGTGAGTCCTAAAGCGGATCTCATAATGACAAGAATAGGCAAAGCAAAGTATTTGCTTACTAATCAAGCACTATCCGTTGAAGAGGCGGCTGAGCTATTAGGTTACAATAACGTTTTCCATTTTATAAGGCAGTTTAAAGCTATAACTGGTTTTACACCAGGAAAGTATTCTAAAAGATAACATATTAATACTAGATTTTTTAGCAAAGTGAAAGTACTATATTGTGAGAATGGCTATGATAACGATCAATGAATGCATATCATGAGATTTAAGTAATGTTTTTGTACTTGACTAAAGTGGTTTTTTAGTGTAAAATTTAAAAAAATATATTAATAGAGACCTTGATCGGGAGGAGTAAATATAGTCTTGATTGTAAGAGAGGGGATGTTGGTGAGAATTTCCCATGACGGATATATTGAAGGTAGCCCGTGAGTCTTTAAGCGAAATTCTTAAGAGTAGTTTTAAACGGTGTCCCACTGTTAGAAGGGAATAGTATCGGAGAAATCCTGTACTTTACAGAGTGTGTATTAATTTATGAATATAGGTGGTACCGCGGAGATATAATCTTCGTCCTAGTAAGAACTAGGATGAGGATTTTTTTATACAATAAAATGGGGCAATATTTATGTTTTTATTTATATTTAAAGGGGGCATATAAATGAATTTAACTGGAGCAGAAATAACAATAAAGTTATTGGAACAGCAGGGTATTGATACTATTATAGGAATACCAGGAGGGTCAAATTTACCAATATATGATGCTTTGTATGAAAGCAGTATAAGGCATATACTTGCAAGACATGAGCAGGGGGCAGCTTTTATTGCACAGGGTATCGCTAGAGCTACAGGGAAAGCAGCAGTATGTTTTGCTACATCTGGACCAGGAGCAACTAATTTACTTACAGCAATAGCAGATGCTAAGCTCGATTCAGTTCCTCTTATAGCTATAACAGGGCAGGTGCCTTATGGAGCCATAGGAACAGATGCGTTTCAGGAGGTTGATACTTATGGGCTTACAGTTCCAATAACAAAACACAATTTTTTAGTAAGGTCTTTAGAGGAACTTATACTAGCTATACCAGAGGCATTTAAAATTGCTGAAAGCGGAAGACCTGGGCCAGTGGTAATAGATATACCTAAGAATATTCAAAATGATATAATCGATGAAAGTCAGTTTTACAACCTGCTTAAAGAGACTGATTCTTGGTGTGATACTGAACTGAAAATAAACGATAACGATATAGAGAAGCTTGCTGCCATGATTAATGATTCAAGAAAACCTATGTTATACATTGGTGGTGGAGTGATAAGTGGAGATGCTGCGAAGGAAGTACGAGAATTATCACATAAAGGGAGCATACCAGTAGTGTCAACTCTCATGGCTTTGGGAGTACTGCCTAAGGAAAATCCACTTTATTTAGGCATGTTAGGAATGCATGGTACAAGATATACAAACTATCTCATGGATGAGAGCGATTTGATAATAACAATCGGAGCCAGATTTGATGACAGAGCTATAGGCAATGCTGATAAATTTTGCAGAAAAGCGAATATAGCACATATAGATATAGATGATGCAGAGATTAACAAAATAAAAGAATCTAACTTTTATATTAATGGGGATGTGAAGGAAGTCCTTACTAGACTTATTCCATTGATAAAGGGAAATACAAGAGATTATTGGCTTGATAGAATTGACGCTGTAAAAAGTAAATATCCATTTACAATGCCTAAAAAAGAAGATAAGTTTCATCCTGTAAATATAATAAAGTATATAAGCGAAATTGTTCCTAAGGACAGTATAGTAGCCACAGATGTAGGTCAACATCAGATGTGGGTTGCACAGGCTTATCCGTTTACTTATCCAAGAAATCTTTTAACCTCAGGCGGACTTGGTACTATGGGTTTTGGATTGCCAGCGGCTATAGGAGCAGCACTAGCTTATCCTGAAAGACAGGTAGTATGCTTTAGCGGTGATGGTTCTATACTTATGAATATACAGGAACTAGCTACACTTGCTGATCTAGAACTTAATATTAAGGTAATAATAATGAACAATGGACATCTAGGCATGGTAAGACAGCAGCAGGAAATGTTTTTTAAAGAGCACTATATAGCAGTTAAATTTCCTAAAAATCCGGATTTTGCTGCAATAGCTAAGGGCTTCGGTATAGATTCAGTAGATTTGACTGATAAAGTAAAACCTGAAGAAGTTCTGAAGAAAGCACTAGAAAAATCTGGACCAATGCTTATAAATATACCTATTAAAGCGGACTTAAATGTATATCCTACAGTACAAGGCGGAGCAGCAAATACAGATATGATAGGCGGTGGATATGATGGAGAATAATGAGTATTGTATGATTGAACTTGTAGTTAGAAATCATCCGGGAGTAATGGCCCACATAACAGGGTTATTTGCTAGAAGAGCTTTTAATCTTGAAGGAATTTTATGCGGAAGAATAGGGGACGGAAAAAACAGCAGAATGTATTTACTCATAAAGGATGATGAATATAGAGAGCAAGTAGTAAAGCAGCTGAAGAAACTATATGATGTACTGGAAGTTAATTTACACAAGAAGTACAATCACAGATTGTTTGAGTTATTGAATACAGTGTATTGATAGAATTAAGAATGAGATATTTTCAGCGGAAATCACTTCCTCCTATTTTTCACTCTTTAGAAATTTATGTTTTTTTGCCTATTGTGGATACTTTTAACTAATATCAAGATACGCCACTAAATAGGAGAAAAGGTGGTTGCTGAATGGAAAAACGGTACAGCATGTTTACGAAGAAGTTAAAAAGAAACAGTAAAAAATTCTGAAGTTAGTGAATTAAGATAAGAAGGCAACAGAAATAGTATAATAAGAGTATTTTGTTAATACTAAGAGTTAGGGCATAGGAAATGTTTACAGTCGGGGTTATCTAAACACGCTCATTATCATTCGCAGATAACCCGTTAAAGGCCATTTAGGCCTTTAACCAACGGAGATATAGAGTGAGTTTAGCAATTGTCAGCAAATTTTATGTAAATTTTCGTTAAGATTAGGGCAGTGTTTGAGGCATAGCCGAGTTTGCCCTAATTAGGAAATTTACATAAAATTTGTGTTACAAGTGCTTAATGAACGGGTCAATCTCTGTAGTGCCACAACATTTCCTTTTTTTATTTGACGTTGACATCCGGAAAGCTTTATAATATAATCTAAGTTGATAAAAAACTATGAAGCGGACCGGTAATTAAATATGAACTTAAAGAGAGTGGCGAGCTGGTGAAAAGCCATAGGTAGTATTTAATGAGAATCACCGTGGAGTTGACGACTGAAGGGTTTTACCTCTTGTAAGTTGGTACGTAGTCCTGCGTTAAAGGATAGAGTATTAGTTTGTGTGATTGGTATTGATAGATCAATACTTTATTAGTTCTGATAGTAGTACTTGAAGTTTTTTCACTTAAGGTGGTATGCGAAGTTACTTCGTCCTTGTCGGACGAAGTTTTTTTATTAATTTGAATAGAGTTAGAGTCATAAGAAAGGGGTAAATCAATGTACAAAAAGGTGGATTCTTCCAACAATTTTGTGGAAATGGAAAAAAATATCCGCAAACAGTGGGAAGAAAAAGATATCATTAAAAAGAATTTTGATTTAAATGCTGACGGAGAATATTTCACGTTCTATGATGGACCTCCAACAGCTAATGGAAAGCCTCATGTAGGTCACATTATAACAAGAGTAATTAAGGATCTTATACCTAGATATAAAGTTAAGAAAGGTTTTAAGGTATTGAGAAAAGCTGGATGGGATACTCATGGACTTCCTGTTGAGCTTGAAATAGAAAAAAAACTTGGTATATCTGGAAAAGAGCAGATAGAGGAATATGGTGTTGAGAAATTTATAAAAGAATGTAAAAACAGCGTATTTACTTATGTTAATATGTGGAAGGAAATGTCCGAACAAGTTGGTTTTTGGGTAGATATGGATAATCCTTATGTTACTTATCACAATGATTATATTGAATCAGAGTGGTGGGCTCTTAAACAGATGTGGGAAAAAGGACTTTTATATAAAGGTCACAAGATAGTACCATATTGCCCTAGATGCGGAACTGGACTTTCTTCACATGAAGTTGCACAGGGGTATAAAGATGTGAAGGAAGCTACTGCTTTTGTTAAATTTAGGATTAAAGGTGAAGAAAATAAGTATATATTAGCATGGACAACAACGCCTTGGACTTTACCTTCAAATGCCGCTCTTGCAGTTAATAAGAGCTATGACTATGTAGAAGTAAAGGTTAAGGATGAGTATTTTATTCTCGCAAAAGAGCTTTTAAAAGTTCTTGATGATGAATATGAAATAGTTGAAGAATTTAAAGGTGAAAAATTGCTTGGTCTTGAGTACGAACAGCTATTTAAGTTCTATACTCCAGAGGAAAAAGCATTCTTTGTAATTCATGGTGATTTTGTAACTCTTACAGATGGTACTGGAATAGTACACATTGCGCCGGCTTATGGTGAAGATGATAACATGGTTGGAAAGAAGAACAATATTCCACTTATAAATCTGGTTGATGGAACAGGATGCTTTGTTGATTGTGTTGAGCCATGGAAGGGAATGTTTGTTAAGAAGGCTGATCCTAAGATTCTAGAATATATGGCTGAGCATAACATGCTATATAAATCAGAGAAATTTACTCACTCTTACCCTCACTGCTGGAGATGTGATACACCGCTGCTTTATTATCCAAGAGACAGCTGGTTTGTAAAAATGACATCACTTAGAGATAAGCTTCTTGAGAACAATAATAAAGTAAACTGGTATCCTGATAATATAAGAACAGGAAGATTTGGTAAATTCCTTGAAAATGTTATAGATTGGGGAATTTCGAGAGATAGATATTGGGGAACTCCACTTCCAATATGGCAGTGCGAATGCGGACATAGAGAGTGTATAGGAAGTATTAAAGAACTTAAAGATAAGGGAATAAATGTACCTGAGAATATAGAACTTCATAAACCATATATAGATGAAGTTAAGCTTAAATGTCCACATTGTGGTAAGGAAATGACAAGAACTCATGAAGTTATTGACTGTTGGTTTGATTCAGGTTCAATGCCTTTTGCTCAATACCATTATCCGTTTGAAAATAAGGAACTATTTAAGGCTAATTTCCCTGCACAGTTTATATCAGAAGCAGTGGATCAGACTAGAGGCTGGTTCTATACATTGATGGCAATATCTACAGCAATTTTTGATACTAATCCATTTGAAAACTGCGTTGTACTTGGACACGTACTTGATAAGCACGGACTTAAAATGTCAAAGCATAAAGGAAATGTAGTTGATCCATTTGATGTCATGAATCATCAAGGTTCAGATGCTACTAGATGGCATTTCTACAGTTCCAGTGCACCTTGGCTTCCAACGAGATTTTCAGAGGAAGAAGTGGCAGAGTCTCAAAGAAAATTCTTGAGTACTCTTTGGAATGTATATTCTTTCTATGTGCTATATGCTGAAATAGATAAGTTCAATCCATTAGACTATAAAGATTTCAAATCTGACAATGTTATGGACAAATGGATAACTTCTAAAATAAATTCACTTGTTAAGTCTGTAGATGAAGATTTGAATTCCTACAGAATAACACAAGCTGCTATTTCAATACAGGAATTTACTGATGATTTATCTAACTGGTATGTAAGAAATAACAGAGCAAGATATTGGAGTCAGGAAATGACTGATGATAAGATAGGTGCATACGTTACTTTATATAGGGTACTTACTACTTTATGTCAGGTAGCTTCACCATTTGTTCCATTCATAACAGAAGAAATATATCAGAATTTAGTAGTTAATCTTGATAAATCTGCTGAAGAGAGCATACATCTTTGCCCATGGCCAGCATATGATGCTGCAGCTGTAGATAAGAAACTTGAGGAAGAGATGGATTTAGCTTATAAGATAGTTAAACTTGGAAGAAGTGCAAGAAATGCTGCTAACATTAAGAACAGACAGCCGCTTTTAGAAATGCTTGTAAGTACAGGAGCACTTCCTGATTATTACGGCGATATTATAAAGACTGAGCTTAATATAAAGAAGGTTGAGTTTGGAGCTGATCTTTCAAAATATGTTAACTTTGATATCAAGCCTAATCTGCCTGTGCTTGGTAAAGCCTATGGTAAGCTGATACCGGGAATAAGAAAAGCTATATCCGAAAAAGATCAGATGGAGCTTGCACAGGCTATTCAGTCAGGAAAGAGCGTTACTATTAATGTTAACGGAACAGAGATTGAGCTTAACAGCGGAAATCTGTTAGTAATGATGCAAGGACTTGAAGGTTATGGTTTTGCTGGAGAGGGAACTGTGGGAGTTGTTCTTGAGACTACAATAACTGAGGAGCTTAAAGAAGAAGGTTATGTAAGAGAAATCATCAGCAAGGTTCAAAATCTTAGAAAAGAAAGTGGTTTTGAAGTTGCAGATAAGATTAAACTGTATGTTACTGGAAATAGGCTGCTTGAAGGCTGCATTGATAAATTTGCAGAGGTTATAAAGAGAGAAACTCTTACTGTAGAAATATTGCATGGTGAAGACAAGACTTATGGTGAGTTTGCTATCAATGGTGAGAAGCTTAATATGGCTGTTGAGGTTGTGAAATAAAATAGAGTTAAATTTTTAAGAGCCCGAAAGGGCTTTTTTGTATGCAAAAGTTTTTGAGCTTTATTTTCTATAGTAGTATAATAGGAAATAAAGTTTTATCTAATCATACAATAAGTTCCAAGTTATATATGAAACTTGAACAGATTTTTAAGTAATTTAAAAAAATTATGAGCAGAGGGAAGCAATATGAAGATACTTACTTTTAATATTCGATGTGATTACGGTCAAGATGGTAATAATAATTTTGAATTTCGAAAACCACTTATCAAAGAAAAATTATCAAAAGAGAAGCCAGACGTCATATGCTTTCAAGAAGTATTGCCACATGTGGCAGCCTGGTTAAAGGAAACTCTTACTGATTATTATGTAGTTGGTGTGGGCAGGACTGAAACTTATGAAGGTGAGCAGATGACTATTGCTTATCGTAAGGATATTTTGAATTTAATGGAGTTCAAAACTTTTTGGCTATCTCCAACTCCCCATATTCCTGGTTCTCGTTATGAGATACAAAGCGATTGTCCAAGAACATGTGCAGTAGCAACGTTTCAATCAAACAGTAATAAGATATTCCGTGTATATAATACACATTTAGATCACATTAGTTCCAGTGCTAGAATGCTTGGATTAAATCAGCTGAGAAACTATATTTGCAGTGAGAATGATAAAGTGAAATTGCCTTGTATTTTGTTAGGTGATTTTAATGCTGAACCTGATAGTCCTGAGATAACTGAATTTAACAAGACAGCTGGAATGGTTGATTTAACAACATCAATCCCGGTAACATTCCATGATTTTGGAAAAGAAGATAATTTTGAAAAGATTGATTATATTTATATTTCAAATGATATTCAAGCAAATAGTATATTAGCTTGGAGTGATTGTATTAACGGGGTTTATTTATCAGATCATTATCCTATTTGCGTAGATATAACTATTAAATAAATACATTATCAAAATAGAGCCCATAAGGGGTCTATTTTTTTACTCTTTAGGAAATTTGTATTACAAGTGCTTAATAAACGAATCAGTCTCCTACCTTTCTTGGAGCGCAACTCCCTTGTTTACAGAGTTGATATTTACATGGGTGTTTAGCTTATTTTACAGGCAAATAAAAGAATATATGAAAAGACTTTCAAATCATTTACAGAGGAAAGATTTACAGGAAATCCAGCAGGAGTAATAACAAATGCAGATGGATTAACTGATTATGAAATGCAAAAAATAGCTAGGGAACTTAATAATTCTGAGACAGCTTTTATCTTCTCTTCAGATAGCAATGATTATGATGTTCATATACGTTTTTTTACTCAAACAAACGAAGTGCTAATCTGTGGGCATGCGACTATAGCTGCTCATTATGCTCGTGCAGTTAAAAAATGGGCTTAATACCTCACGGGTTTATCATAAAACAGGTGTTGGAATTTTACCAGCACTTAATATTAAGAATAGTGATTTGCTGGAAAACTATGAAATTCAGATTGTATCAACAGGTCATTCTAAAGTTATGGTTGGTATAAAAAGTATTGAAACTCTAAATAAGTTACACCCTAATTATGATGTACTTTCTAAGTTAAGCAAGGTGAAGCAATAAATCGATCAGGCATTATTGAAGTTGAGGTAAAAATAGAAGATAAAGAACCTGTTGAGGTCAAGGTTGCTGGAAGTGCTGTGATTGTATTTCAATCGGAAATAACTATGTGATATACTGGATTAGATTTTTAGGTAAGTGTCATTGCATTAAATATAGTTCTTATTGCAAAGAGGATTAAAGAAAAAAGTCTATGTTATACCCGTTACGCTGAACTGTATCGTAAATGAATTATAAAAGTAGTCTTAAATATTGTATCATAAGTGGACATTAATTCTATTTCAGAGGATTTATCTTCTTCTAATGGTTTTTTATTATTTAAATAAGATGTGGTATAATAACCAAAGTTTTTTTGATAAAAATGAACCAATTAGGAACTTAATGTCTCTAATATATAGATGCATCGAAAAGAACCGAAGGGAGAGAGCAAATTGCGTTAAGAAGAGCTTGTTATAGAAATTCAGTCTAGTGATATGAGCGCATTAGCTGAATTGTTTGACATATATAAAAATAAACCATTCAAATCATTCAAATGTGCATACCTTATTACAGGTAGTAAGTATGCAAGTGAAGATATTGTGCAAAAGAAATTATAGACTAAAAAATTATCTTATTAGTAGAATTTAAATTTGAAAATGTATAAGGGGATAGGACTATGAATAAAAGAATAAAAGCTATTTTAGTGTTGACTGTTTTTTCAGTTACGACAATATTCAGTACGCCATACATTACTAACGTAAAGGCAGCAACATTGGATAAAGCACAGAACATCAAGAAGGATTTTAAGCTGATATTAACTAGGAAAGTTAATAGTGTGGGAGCAACCGCTTATGAGTATGTTCATAAAAAGACTGGTGCTAAGATATTGTTTTTAAAAAATAACGATAAAAATAAGTGTTGTACAATAAGTTTTAAAACACCTGCAAAGGACAATAAAGGAACCAACCATATAATTGAACATTCTGTACTCTGCGGTTCAAAAAAATATCCAGTAAAAGATGCATTTTATGAGATGCGTAAACGATCTTTAGCTACATTTATTAATGCAATGACTGCATCAGATTGTACAATGTTTCCGGTTGGAAGTAAGAATGATAAGGGTTTTATGAATTTAGTAAAAGTTTATTTTGATGCTGTTTTTGACCCCAATCTTCTTAGGGAACAGAACATATTTAAGCAAGAGGGGTGGCATTATGAACTAAATTCAGCTGAAAGTGAACTTAAGGTAAATGGAACTGTTTATAATGAAATGAACGGTCATGTTAATGATAGTTCAAGAATAATGGATGAGGATATTATGAAGTCACTTCTTCCTGATACCCAATATAAATGGATTTCTGGAGGAAATCCTAACGATATATCAACTCTTAGCTATAAAGAATTTGTAAATACTTATAAGAAGAATTATTCCGCTTCCAATAGTTATACTACGTTTTACGGAAATGTTAATATAAACGATATGCTAAACTATATGGATACAAATTATTTAAGTAAGTGCACCAAGCAAAGCCTGCCTGTTTGCAAAGAGATAGAAAAACCTTTTAAGAATAAGAGAGTAATGGAAGACTATTATGGAATAGGGAATAAAGACACAGAGAAAGGCAAAACGTATATTTCATTAAACTATAGACTTAATACAATGCTTGACAAAGAAACAAACGTAGCATTTGAATTTTTATCAGATTTTCTAACGAGTTCAGAAGCTTCACCATTAAAAAAGGCATTTAAGGAGAATGGAATTAACGACGCAGAGATATACATGAGTGAAAATACATATCAGCCGATATTATCTATATTAGTGTCAAATACAGACACTTCGCAGAGGGCTAAAATAGAAAATATAGTAAAAAGTACATTCAAAAATGTTGTGAAAAATGGGCTGAATAAAGAAGCTGTTGTTCAATATCTTAATACATATAACTTACAAACTAAAGAATCTTCCTATGAATCTGATGCGGTTGGGTTTGATTATGCATACAAAATAAATCAAAGCTGGTTATATGGCGGAGATCCAATGATGTATCTTGATAAAAGCGATGTTATGAAAAAAATAAAGCAGAAATGTAATGACGGATATCTTGAAAAGCTTATAAGCAAATATGCATTAAATAATAAAAATGAATCAATAGTTATTGTAAAACCTAAGAAGGGTTTGCTTCAAAAAAATGAAAAACAACTTAAAGAAAAATTTCAAAAATATAAAAAGTCTTTATCTAAAAAAGCTATTAATAAGCTTGTAGCAGATACAAAAGCATTAGCTAAATGGAAAAGTAAACCGGATTCGAAAAAGAATCTTGCAAAAATGCCATCATTAAGCATTAATGATTTGGATACTAATTTTGATGAAATTCCAACTAAAGGAGAAAATGTAGGTAGTACAAAAGTTTTGTATCATAATATTCCAACAGATGGTGTTGGATATACTAAATTCTATTTTGATTTTTCAAGACTGCCTCGTGACAAATATATATATCTTTCATTTTTGACGACACTGCTAAGTAAAATGGATACAACAAATACGGATTATACAACAATAATGAAAAAAATACAGCAGTGTACGGATGGCCATATAGATTTTTTCCCTAATATAGAAAGTGATTATAAAGATAGGAATAAACATATTTTTGATTTACAATCTGGTTTTGTAACTCTTGATGATAATGTAGGCCAAGCATTTGATTTATATAATGATATTGTTAATAAGATGTCATTTAGTAACAAAAGCCGAGTAAAAGAAATTGTAGAAGAAAAGATAAAGAAATTGAAACAAGATTTAGAGGAAAATACATCATTTTTAGGAGAAAAGGAACTAACAAAAAATTTAGATAGTGGTAGAAATTTAAGTTATGAATTTAGTAAATTAAAATTATATAAATTTTTAGTAGATTTAGATAATAATTTTGATTCTAAGTGGGACAGTGTAGAAAAAGAACTTGAATATGTAAAAGATGTAGTTTTTAATAAGAATAATCTTGAAGTTAGCTTTACAGGGGACGGGACTACTTATAAAACCTTTAAAAACTCGTTGGAAAAGTTTGCTGAAGGGTTAAGTTCAAAAGAATATCCAGATATTGATCATAATACAGTTGAGTATGAAAAGACACAAGCGATAGTAAGTCAAGATAAAATTGTTTCAGTTATGCAGTGTGGAAATTTTAAGGAAGCTGCGTGTACATATAATCCTAAGATGGAAGTACTTGCTAAGATACTAAATTCCTATTTGTTTGATAAAGTAAGAGTGCAGGGTGGAGCTTATGGTACTAGCTTCAATGTAAACAACTCAGGAATGGTTTTTGAGTCAACGGATGATCCGAATATGGAAAAGACCTTTAAAGCTTTTAATGATTCAGTCAGTTATATAGCAAACCTTAAGGCAAACAAGGAAGAAATGAAAAATTATATAATAGGTGCTGTGGGTAATAATGCCAGCTATTTTGAAAGTCCTAGTGATCAGGCATATTTGGCGGATAAAATGTCAATGACTAATGAAACAGCTCAAGATGAAACGAATAAATATAAGGAAATGCTTAATACTACTGCTTCTGATATAAGAGGGTATGCTAAGGTATTGAAAGCGATATTAGATGAAAAATACTATGTTGTTACTGGAAACGGTGATATTATTAATCAGAAGCCTGAATTGTTTTCAAGTATAAAAACTATTGAAGACTTGTTAAAGTAATATAATTTTTATAGAGATAGAAGCAGGTGGCGTGTAATCGTAGGAAACATTGAAGTCTAGGAGGATTACACGCCACTTTTTTTACTTTTTAGTAATTTGTGTATTTTGCCAATTGTGGATAACTTTTAATTAATATCAAGATACACCACTAAAGAGTAAAGTGAAGGTGGGAATTAAATAAAAAAACGGTACAGCGTGTTTACGAAGAAGTTAAAAAGAAACAGTAATATATTTTAAAGTTAGTGAATTAGGATAGAAAGGTAATAGAATTAATAAAATAAAAGTATTTTGTTAATATTAAGAATTAGGGCATTAAAAATAGTTACACCCGACGGAGGCATTTGGAGTGAGTTTAGCAATTATCCGTGTCTTTTAGGCAAATTTCCGTTAAGATGGCGAATTGTTTGAGGCGCAGCCGAGTTATGAGTCATTAGGAAATTTGACTAAAAGATGCGGTAAAATTGCTTAACGAGCGGAACTAGCCGACATAGGGTGTAACCATTTTTTATATTACAAAAATGTAATGTTAGAGCATGATATGTAACCTTGATTCGATGGTTGCAAGTTAAACTTAAGAGTAAAATAAAAACGTACTTCAATGAATGCGGGATAAATGTTTATACCGAATTCAGGATAATATAGTTTGAAAATTCTAAGGGGATGGGAAAATGAATCGAAGAATAAAAGCTAGCTTAATGCTTACTATTTTTTCAGCTACTGCAGTATTTGCAAATCCATGTGTAAAGAATATAAAAGCTCAAACATTGAGTGAAGCTCAAAAAAATAAGAAAGATTTTAGATTGGTGTTAAATAAGAAGGTTAAAAGCATAGGAGCAACGGCTTATGAGTACATTCATAAAAAGACTGGTGCCAGAATATTGTTTCTGAAAAACAGTGATAAAAACAAATATTGTACAATAAGTTTTAAAACACCCGCCGAAAATAATAAAGGCACTAATCATATAATTGAACATTCGATATTATGTGGTTCAAAAAAGTATCCGGTGAAGGATGTGTTCAGTGAGATGCGTAATCGGTCTTTATATACGTATATGAATGCTTATACTTTGCCCAATTATACTGCATTTCCTGTAGGAAGCAAAAATAATAAAGATTTTATGAATCTGGTAAAAGTTTATTTAAATTCTGTCTTTGAGCCTAATTTTCTTAAGGAAAAGAATGTATTTAGGCGTGAAGGATGGCATTATGAATTAAACTCCGTAAATGATGAACTTAAGGTAAATGGAACTGTTTACAATGAAATGAACGGTCATGCCAACGATATTTCAGATATTATGAATGAAGATATCACAAAATCACTTTTACCAGATACGCAATACAAATGGAATTCGCCTGGTAAACCTGATGATATAGCAACTTTGAGCTATAAAGAACTAGTAAACACCTATAAAAAGAATTACTCCGCATCAAACAGCAGTACTGTGTTCTATGGAGATGTGAACATAAACGATATGTTAAGCTATATTGACACAAATTATTTTAGCAGATATAGAAAAAAGAAACTGCCGTCTAGTAAAGAGATTGAAAAACCATTTAAAAAGAAAAAGGCAGTGGAAGATTATTATGGAGTAGGGAAAAGTGACACTGAAAAAGGAAAAACATATATTTCGTTTAACTATAAACTTAATACGATGCTTGATAAAGAAACAAATGTAGCTTTTGAATTTTTATCGGATTATTTAACAAATTCAGAAACTTCACCATTAAAAAAAGCCTTTAAAGATAAGGGATTCAGCAATATAGACATAGGTCTTTGTGAGGATACCTATCAGCCAATACTGTCTATAACAATTGAAAATACTGATGCCTCAAAGCGAGCAGAAATAGAAAATATAATTCTAAATACGCTGAAAAGTGTAGTGAAAAATGGATTTGATGGAAAGGATATAGATAAATATCTAAATAGATATAATTTGTCTACAAAAGAGAGTATATATAAGTCTTATGCAATTGGATATGATTATGCTCAGTGTATCAATAGAAGCTGGTTATATGGTGGAGATCCACTGATGTATCTTGATAAAAGCGATGTCATGAATAAAATAAAAAAGCAATATAATAATGAATATCTTGAAAAGTTAATAAACAAATACATATTGAAGAATAAGAATGAATCAATAGTAGTTTTAAAACCTAAAAGAGGTTTGCTTGAGGAAAAGGAAAGACAGTTTAAAAAGAAGCTTCAGAAATATAAAGAATCTCTTTCTAGAAAAGCTGTTAAAAAACTTGTAGCAGATACGAAGGCATTAACTAAATGGAAAAATAAGCCTGACTCAAAAGAAGCCCTTGCTAAAATGCCATCGTTAAGTATAAAAGATTTAGATACTAATTTTACTCCGATACCGACAAAGACAGAAAAATTAGGAAATACAAAGGTTTTATATCATAATATTCCAAGTGATGGTATTGCATATGCTAAGTTTTATTTTGATTTTTCAAAGCTGCCACGGGATAAATATATATATCTTTCATTTTTAGATTCATTATTAGGAAAAATGGATACAAAGAATACTGATCATTTATTATTGGCACAAAAGATACAGCAATATACAGATGGCAATATTAATTTTACACCTGATATTGAAAGTGACTATAAAGATCAGAATAAACATGTTTTTAGGCTAAAGTCGAGTTTTACAGCTCTTGGCGATAATGTAAGTCAGGCATTTAACTTATATAATGATATAGTTAATAATGCAGACTTCAGCAATAAAAGCAGAATAAAAGAAATTGTTGAAGAGAAAATAAAAGAATTGAAAATGGATTTGGAGGAAAATAATATAATTGGAATGGCAGAGCTAGAGAAATTCTACTCTGAAGATGATAACCTGAATAATGAGTTTAGTGAACTGAAACTGTACAAGTTTCTGGTATCGCTTGATAATAATTTTGATTCTAAATGGGATAGTACGGAGAAAGAACTTAATTATGTAAAAGATGTAGTTTTTAATAAGAACAATCTTCAGGTAAGCTTTACAGGAGACAGCAATACATATAAAACCTTTAAAGCTTCATTGAAAAAGTTTGTTAACGACTTGAATTCAAAACAATACTCAGATGTTGAACATAATCAGGTTAAATATGAAAAAACTCAGGCAATAATAAGTCAAGATAAATTAGTTTCTGTTATGCAGTGTGGAAATTTTAAAGAGTCAGGATATAAATACGAACCCAAAATGGAAGTACTATCTAAGATATTGAATGCATATCTCTGGAATAAAGTAAGAGTAGAAGGAGGTGCTTATATTACTGTATTTGATATAAGTAACCGTGGAATGGCATTCGTATCAATGAGTGATCCTAATATGGAAAAAACATTAAAGGCATATAATGATTCAGTTAGCTATATAGAGAACTTTAAAGCAACTAATGAAGAGATGAAGAACTATATAATAGGTGCTATAGGGAATAATGCAAGTTATTCAAGTGATCCTAGTGCTCAAGCAGATTTGACAGATAAGATGTCAATGACTAACGAAACAGCGGAAGATAAAACAAATTTATATAGAGGAATGCTTAATACAACAGTTGATGACATAAGAAGTTATGCTAAGGTGCTGAAAGCTATATTAGATGAAAAATACTATGTTGTTGACGGAAATGGCGACATGATAAACCAAAAGCCTGAACTGTTTTCAAGAATAGAAACAATTGAAGATTTGTTAAAGTAACATATTTTTGAAAGAGCCCGCAAGGGCTCTTTTGATGCTTAATAAACCAATAGTTTAGCAGTAAAAACGATAACTATTGCAATACCAGCACTTTTCTCTTTACTCTTAATTCTCTTACCTATTTAATGCACTTTCGCTCTGCTTTTCCGTCCTGAGCATTTAGTTCGTAATATATTTATCATGAATTTCAATATAAATCAGTTATTATAAATTATAAGCAATAAAGATATAGTTTTAGACAATTGAAAAGGGATTGTATAAAAGTACACAGTATAATTATCCTAACCAATATATATAAGCTGTGACATTTAGCTATTGTTAAGAGTATTACTAGTGAAGGAGGCAATAAAATGAAAGTAAAGTTTGGTATGAATGAAAATGCTATAAGAGAAATACTCGATACATACGGAGACACGGTTTATAAGATAGCATTTTCTTATTGCAAAAATCGCTCTGATGCAGAGGATATTTATCAAGAGGTTTTTGTTAAATATTTTCAACATGGAGAGGTGTTCGAGAGTAATACTCATGAAAAGGCCTGGTTAATTCGAGTTACAATTAATTGTTCAAAAAGTTTTTTACGGTCGAGCTGGTATAAGCGGGTTGTTCCAATAGATGATAAGCAAGAAGAATTAGTATTTATAGAAGAAAATAATGATTTATTGAAGGCTGTGCTGGAACTACCGTCTAAATATCGAGAGGTTATTCACCTTTATTATTATGAAGGCTACTCTACAAAGGAGATTTCTTCTATTTTATCGCGTAAAGAGACCACTGTACGTACTCAACTTCAAAGGGGCAGGGATATCTTAAAATTAAAATTGAAGGAGGAATTAATTTATGAATAGTCATGACTACCGAGATGCAATGAGAGGGATTAAGCCATCAAAAGAGCTGAATGATAGAATTGTTTTTAATATATTAGACAGTGATGAAGATAAAAGAATATTTCGTAATAGGAGCCGTAAAAAGAAACTTGTACTAATATGTGCAATTATTTTGTCACTATCAAGCATTAGTGTAGCAGCAGCTACATGGAATATTGCTGATGTGTTTAAAGGCTATTTTAAGGAGCATATTTCTAGTACAAAGGATAATAAGCAAGCTGATATCAAAAATAATTCAGTCTTTCTTAAAACTGCTGGTGCAATTATTAAATCAACTGATACAGAAGCAGGGCTTAAGCTGACAGCAAGAGGTGTTGTTGGTGATGATCGAATGCTTAATGTTGCCATAGATGTAAGAACTGTAAATGGAAAATCATTTACAGATAATCAGGAAGATAAACTTAATTCAATTAACTTTGAGGAAGTAGAATTGCAGGTTGATGATGATGTATCGAGACAATATTGCAGCTGCACAAGGATTGATGATGGTAGTAAAAAGGGAAAGGCAACCTTTATGATTCATACAATTGTAAATTCCAATATCAAAAAACTAAGTGGTCATAATATAACTATTTTACTAACTAATTTTCTCCACACAACAAATAAACTGGATGATATCGGAATGAAAGGCAGTCTTTACAATATCTTTACCAAGTTTGACAAAGCTAATGATAAAGACTATAGATATTACAGTGTTAGAAGTGACAGTAATCATTTTGATAAAGATAATAAAATTCTTAAAGAATATTATTCGATGAGAGAAAGTGGAAAGTTAACAGGTGATAAATTTCTTAAGCGCAGAGAGGAATTAATAAAAGCTGGATTATTAGAGCCTCTATACACTTTGCCTAAGACTTCTAAAAAAATTACTTTTTCTGAAAAATATCCTAAACTAGAGATTACTAATATGGGCATCAAGGATAATATATTTACATTTAACATGAATATTAATGATGAATTAGATTATCAATATCTTTTTAATAAGCCTCTAGCCTTAGTTAATCGTAAAACAGGGAAATGCGTTAGAACTACTATGGATATAGATGAAGGTGATACAAAAAAACTTACTTCTGCTCATTTTGTTGTTTTTCATACTATAACATCAGCAGAACAGCTTAAAGATTATTATCTGGCAATTGGTGGAGAGGGGACGCAAGATATAATTAATAAAGGTATATGGAAATTAAAATTTAAGCTGTCATATAAAGACACTAGCAGAAGATATAACATAAATAAAAAAGCTAAGATTTCTGGATTTGCAGGTAGAATTAAAAGCATTGATATATCTCCTTTGTCTATGAAAATAATTTATAAAACGGATAAACTAATGAATACTGAGAATAAAGCTTATTTTGAGGATAATTGGAAGGGAAATATATATCTTGTGTTAAAAGATGGTTCTAAAATTGCCGAATTGTCGTGTGAAGAAGATTATAAAAATGGGGTATTCATGTTTAAGACTATGTTCAATGCTACTGTTAGTTTAGAACAGATAAAGAAAATCGTTA
This sequence comes from Clostridium oryzae, assembly GCF_002029235.1. Classification (GTDB taxonomy): domain Bacteria; phylum Bacillota; class Clostridia; order Clostridiales; family Clostridiaceae; genus Clostridium_AE; species Clostridium_AE oryzae. The sequence goes on along the minus strand of NZ_MZGV01000023.1, from coordinate 50,096 downwards.
TTGATGGGACAGAGATAATATTATAGAGTAAGCAGAAAGACGGCATATAATCGTTTATTCTACGATTATATGCCGTTTAGAGAAATCACCTGCAGCCTTTTTTATTGACGCAATAACTTATATATAGTACTATTATGTTGAAATGGAACACTTCAGTATTTTTGAGGCTTTCTTGATTATACTGTTGTTAAAAAATTAACGACCTGATAGAAAAGAATTTTCTTATCTAAAAGGAAATTAGAAATAAGTGTTTTTCTGTGCTTAAAATCTAACTTTTCCTTTGGGAAAAGTTTTTTGTTTATTGAGAATATAAACTTTACATATGCACCTTTCATAAGAGGAGTGATAAAATGAGCTTCAGAACAGAACAGGATATGTTAGGACAATATGATATAGAGGAAGATCGGTATTATGGAATAAATACGAAGAGAGCTTTAGAAAATTTTAAGCTGGAATATCATAATACTAATATAAAACTTATAAAAGAGCTGGCATTAATTAAAAAGGCTGCAGCAACAGTTAATGGAAAACTTATGTACCTTGATGAAGATAAAGCAAAGGCAATTGCTCAGGCCAGCGAGGAGGTTATAGCAGGAAAATTTAATGAAGAACTCTGTACAAATGCACTTCAAGGCGGAGCGGGTACTTCGGCTAATATGAATGTAAATGAAGTTATAGCAAATAGAGCTATAGAACTTCTCGGAGGTAAAAAGGGCGATTATAGTTTAGTACACCCGCTTAATGATGTTAATATGTGTCAGTCCACAAATGATGTTTATCCAACAGCACTTCGAATTGCAGCTATAAAACTCATAAGACAGCTTAGTGAAGAACTTGCAAAGCTTCAACAGCGGTTTCAAGAGAAGGAACAGCAATTCAATCATATTATAAAACTTGGAAGAACAGAATTGATGGATGCTGTGCCAATGCTTGCAGGTCAGGGCTTTGGTGCGTATGCAAAAGCTTTAGAAAGAGATCGTTGGAGAATATATAAGGTAGAGGAGAGACTTAGACAGATAAATATAGGGGGAACAGCTATAGGTACAGGACTAAATGCACCACTAAAATATATTTATATGATAACAGAGGAACTTCAAGATCTTACAGGATTAGGTCTAGCCAGATCAGATTATCCGATGGATATAACTCAAAATGCGGATGTGTTTGTAGAGGTATCCGGACTTTTAAAAGCCTGCAGTACTAACTTAATTAAGATATCAGCCGACCTGAGGCTGCTGGCTTCAGGACCTGCAGGAGGCATCGGAGAGATAAAGCTTCCTCAGATGCAGGCAGGTTCAACAATAATGCCAGGAAAAGTTAATCCGGTAATTACTGAAATGATAACTCAAGTTGCTATAAAGGTTATTGCTAATGATCAAGCCATAACGATGGCGGCTTCAATGGGACAGCTTGAACTCAATGCTTTTATGCCGCTTATTGCAGATAGTCTTTTGCAATCGCTTCAACTGCTTAAGGATGGAGTAACGATTTTTGGCGAGAAGTGCGTAGAGCATATAGACGTAGATAAAGAAGAATGTGAAAGAAATCTTATAGGTTCAACCGCATTAGCTGCAGCTATCGTACAGCATATTGGCTATGATAAAGCATCATATGTAGCTAAGAAAGCTATTGAAGATGGTGTGAGCATTAAGGAAGTCCTTATAAATGAAAGACTATTTACACCTGAGGAAGCAGAACAATTACTGAATCCATTTGAAGTTACGAAACCAGGTATTCCTGGAAGAAGCTAAAGGAGGAAAACTATGAGCTTGAATAACAGTCCAAGAGGAGTAAGTTTACATATCGCCCTATTCGGGAAAAGAAACGCAGGAAAATCAAGCCTGATAAATGCTATAACAGGAGGTAATACTGCTATAGTATCTGAAGTTAAGGGGACAACTACTGACCCAGTATATAAAAGTATGGAAATACTTCCGCTAGGTCCATGTGTATTGATTGATACTGCAGGAATAGATGATGATGGAACGCTAGGTGAACTTAGAATAGAGAAAACAAAGGAGATACTTAAAAAAACTGACTTAGCTCTTTTGGTTATAGATTCAAAACTAGGAATTTCAGCAGAGGACAATAAATTTATTAAAATATTTAAGGAAAAGCAGATACCTGCTGTAGTTGTATTCAACAAGATAGATTCAGTAAAAATAGAGGAAGAAACACTAAAAAAGCTCGAAAAAGATATAGAAGTTCCTGTAGTTGGGGTATCATCAGCTGAAAAAATAAATATAAATAAACTTAAAGATACAATGATAAAAATCATGCCTGAGGATTCAGAAAAGTTCAGAATAGTTGGAGATCTTATTTCACCAGGGGACTTTGTTGTACTAGTTACTCCTATAGATAAGGCTGCACCCAAGGGTAGACTTATTCTCCCGCAGCAGCAGACTATAAGAGATATATTAGAAAGTGATGCTATAGCCATAGTTACAAAAGAATATGAACTTAGGGAAACTCTTGAGAAACTAGGCAGAAAACCAAGACTTGTAATTACAGATTCACAGGCCTTTTTGAAGGTAGCAGCAGATACACCTAAGGATGTGCCGCTTACATCATTTTCTATACTATTTGCCAGGAACAAAGGAGATCTTAATGAACTTATAAAAGGTGCAAAAGCAGTCGATAGATTGAAAAATGGTGATAAAGTTCTAATAGCAGAGGGATGTACGCATCATAGGCAGTCTGATGATATCGGTACGGTTAAAATTCCAAGATGGATAAGACAGAGAACCGGAAAGGATATAGAGTTTGAATTTGCTTCAGGAGCAAGTTTTACAGAAGAGGTTAAGAAGTATTCGCTTATCGTTCACTGTGGAGCCTGCATGTTAAATAAAACTGCGATGATGAGCAGAATAGAAGCTGCTGCAAAGTTTGGTGTACCTATAGTAAATTACGGAGTGCTTATTGCCTATGTTCAGGGGATAATGCCTAGAGCGCTTGAACCATTTCCATTGGCAAAGCTTTTGTGGGAAGAGGAAAACATATGATAAAAGAACTAATAGACAAACTATATAAGAACAACTATCTTAATAAGGATGAACTTGCTTATATTATAGCGAACAAGGAAGATGAAGTTATTAAATATGCGTCGACGAAGGCAGCTGAAGTCAGGCAGAAATATTATGGAAATAAGGTATTTATGCGAGGACTTATTGAATTCACAAGCTATTGTAAGAATGACTGCATTTACTGTGGAATAAGACGAAGCAATAGCAATGCAGAAAGGTACAGACTTACGGCTGAACAGATACTTAAGTGTTGTGAGATAGGCTATAACCTTGGATACAGGACTTATGTACTTCAAGGCGGAGAAGATCCTTTTTATACAGATGATAAGATAATTGAAATAGTAAGCGATATAAAGAGATTATACCCTGAGTGTGCAATAACTCTGTCCATAGGTGAAAAATCCTATGAATCCTATAAAAAATATTATGTTGCAGGTGCAGATAGATATCTTTTGAGACATGAGACAGCCAATGAAGAGCATTATGCTAAACTTCATCCGAAAGAACTAAGTCTGAGAAACAGGAAAGAATGTTTATTTAATTTAAAAAAGATAGGCTATCAGGTGGGAGCAGGTTTTATGGTGGAATCGCCATATCAGACGCCGGAAAATCTGGCAGAGGATTTATTGTTCATGAAGGAATTGCAGCCGGAGATGATTGGCCTTGGACCATTTATACCGCAAAAGGACACGCCATTTAGAGATAAGAAGCAGGGCAGTCTCCAAACAACAGTTTTAATGCTTGCACTCACAAGGCTTATGTTTCCTAAAGTTTTGTTGCCGGCAACCACTGCTTTGGGTACAATACATCCTTTAGGAAGGGAAATGGGCATAAAAGCAGGTGCAAATGTAGTTATGCCGAATCTTTCACCTACGGATGTAAGAGCTAAGTATTCTCTTTATGATAATAAGATATGTACTGGCGACGAGGCTGCTGAATGCAGAAACTGCATAGAGAGAAGAATAAACAGCGCTGGTTTTGAGGTTGATCCTTCAAGAGGAGACAATATAGAGTGGAAGAGAAAATAATTAGAAATTATGAATGAAAAAAGAGTAAAGAGAAAAGTGAGGTAGAAAATTCTGCTATGCAGAATTTTAACCATAATTGCTAATTCCTAATTTATTAATTATTCTATGTTCAAGAGAACTCTCAATATAATTAAATAGCATATTGAAAAGATAGGTGGCGTTAGCCACCTATCTTATTCTTAATTAATCAATAAGAGTTTTTACTTCACTAAATACATCCTTATTTTCATTAATCTTAGCTCTGTTTCCAAGAACGCACACATTATTATCACTAAACACTGATTTAAACAGAGGAGCTAAAGCTTTTATTTCTTTAGAGCCAGTATGCAAAATCTCTGTTCTTTCCTTTTGAATGTCTTCTTCAGTAATTCCGGAAAGATAGCAGCCAAGTGTAAAATCACCCCTCATGGATGGAGTTAATGGAGTATCTAGTGGGCTTATCGTTCCGATTATATACCTTGAAATCTCCTCATCGGACAAATTAAGATTTTCAATATAATCAGGAAGGTCATTATAAGCAGCTATTGTTTCCTTTAGCCTTGGATCTCTATAAGAGGATATCCACATGCTTCCGTCGATAGAAGAACTGATACCGCAACCATAAGCTCCGCCTTGCATTCTTACTTTAACCCATAAATATTCATAATTTATTATAGTTTTTGCAACTTTAAGTGCACCAGTATTTTTAAAGCCTTTTGATATAAAATTACTGCCCTTTGCAACATATTGTACTTCACTAGGAAATGTAAAACCCTCGTTAAGCTTTTCTGCAGCTATAGCAGTCTTGCTGCATTTGTCACAATTACCAAGGGACAAAATGAAGTCGCTAATATTATTGTTAAGTGAACTAAAGGATTCTTTTTCTGTAACTACATTTATAAGAAGGTTATCTTTTGTGAATATAGTCTTATAGATTTTTTCTAAATTTTGCTCAAGTACTGTAAATTGATTATCAAAATCTTTTTCTATACTGCTAAGGAATAAATAGAAGCCTATTCCGGCAGTCATATCTGTATATTTAGACTTAGCAGAGAAATATGAAAGTGTTCTCTGTGCAGCAATGGAGTTACCTCTTGAATAAATAACATTTTCTATATTACTCTTTAGATTTCTTACGAGTTCAAGAATTCTGTTTTTATCTGTAAATATAGTATTGTTAACTATTTCTTTTATATAGTCAATCAAAAGAGACTGTTTTTCAGCAAGTGATTTACCTCTGATTACAATACCAGCCTTAAACTCATCTGCAGAATCTTTTACAGCAGTTACCTCTGAGTCAGCATATATACCGCCAGTGTTTATACCGATTATATTTGAAAGATCTTCATAGCTGTAGTTCTTAGTATTTATTTTTCCAAGAAGGTACTTTAATATACCTGTATATGGTATAAGTTCTAATGGTACGGTAGTTGTATCAAACATAAAATTAACATAACTTATTTTATTTGTTGTAGCTTCATTAAGAAGTATTTTTATTCCTGAGGCTTCAATTTCTTTTACATCTACATGCTTTATTTTTGGATCTACATCCTCAATTTTTAATGATGGGATAGTTGCTATAGCCTCTGGAGAATCATCTTCTGTTTGACGTTTTTTTAGGACATCCATGTTTTCTTTTATCTGTTTGATGTCTTCATCAGATAAATTAGCTTTGATATTTGCTAATTTTTTATTAAGTTGTTCTGCTTTTGCTTCTGATACGCCTTTTTTAGGTACTAGCGTCAAAAGTGAACTATGGGTGTTTTTCAAAATATATTTTTCTATAAGATCCTCAAAATATGAACCTTTATATTTACTCTTTATATTTTCAAGCGCTTTTTCATATTCAAGATGCAGTGTAGGACTGCCGTCGTAAATCCAACTTTCCAAAACAGTGAGATTGTATATAAGTCCCTTTGGATAGCCGGAAAAATCTGCTTCTCTAAGTTCGAACTCTTTTCTGTTTACAGCAGCTTCCTTAAGTTTTTCGTCGATACCGTTTTTAACAAGTTCAGTAAGTGTGTCATGTACAAGTTTTGTAAATTTGTCTTTGCTGTTTTCATCAGCATTTTTTATAAATATACTGAAATAAGGCTGAAGCATACTGGTAGAAAAATAACCATCCACAACTTTTGCAATTCCACTAGATAAGATTGCTTTTTTTAGTGGAGAAGCTTGAGAATCTATTAAAATATTTTGCAGCATTGAAAAGGCAATATGATTTTCAGCATCAAGAGCATTACCTACAGCATAATTTAATGCTATATAGGCATTGTTTTTCAACTCATCTGAAGAAAAATCAATTGATACTTCCTGCATCTTAGATAATGGCTTCTGAAATTCTATGCTAGACTCTATCTCTTTTTTATCGAAATGTGAAAGATATTCATCATTAATAAAAGCCATTTGTTTATCTAAATCACCATTTCCATATAAATAAAGATAACAGTTTGAAGGATGATAATATTTTCTGTGAAAATCAAGGAAGTTTTCATGAGTAAGTTCTGGTATGTAGTCTGGATCACCACCAGATTCATACTGATAGGTAGTATTTGGAAAAAGAGACTTCATACTATGTCTTTCTAATAGACCATCAGGATTTGACAAAGCGCCTTTCATCTCATTATAAACTACTCCATTGATTGTAAGTTCATCTGATTTCTCATCAAGCTCGTAATGCCAACCTTCCTGAAGAAAGAATTCAGGATGCTCATAAATTCCTGGATAAAATACAGCGTCCAGATAAACATCCATCAGATTCATAAGGTCTTTTTCATTACAGCTTGCAACCGGATATACAGTTTTATCAGGATAAGTTATTGCATTAAGGAAAGTATTTAATGAGCATTTAAGCAAATCTACAAAAGGTTCTTTTGTTTTAAATTTTCTTGAACCGCATAAAACTGTATGTTCAATTATATGTGGAATTCCCATATTGTTTCCTGCAGGTGTTCTGAAGGAAGCTGAAAACACTTTGTTATCATCATCATTTTGTAATGCAAGTAATTTTGCACCGCTTTTTTCATGTAAAAAAAGTTTTTGTGAAGAGCTTATTTCTTTTATGTATCGCTCTTCTAATAGTTTGAAGCCATTATAGACCTCTCCTACTTTATAATTCATATAATCACCTCTCTTAAAATATTAATGGCACCCATGTAAAAGTATACCATAATAACAATAAAATAATCCATATATTAAATATATTTTAGATATACAGAAAAATATGTTTTAAAAAATCATAATATTTGGTAAAATAATAGTAATACTTGTTGAAATTTGAAAATATATTAGAAATGACACCAACTTTAAAATGTATAAGTAACAATATAAACGTTTTAATTATTGTTTTCATAAGTTTACAATGAAAGCTATGTAAGTATTGAAAAATTTACATTTTGTAGGTATAATTATTTATATAAATGAGAGGGAGTTGATTAAATGGCTGTATCAATTAAGGATGTAGCTAGAGAGGCTGGAGTTTCAATAGCTACTGTATCTAGAGTCTTGAATGATGTGGATGTAGTAAACGAGGATACTAAAAAGAAAGTAAAGGACGCTATATTGAAATTAGGTTATAGACCTAATATTGTAGCAAGAAGTCTTAAGACTCAGAAAACAAGAACTGTTGGAATACTGATACCTGATATATCAAGTCAACTGTATCCTGAGATAGTAAGAGGAACTGAGGACGTTGCTAACATATATGATTACAACATTATACTCTGTAATTCTGATTCTGATTTAGAAAAAGAAAAGGAATATTTAAGAGTACTTAAGGAAAAGATGGTTGATGGTGTTCTTTATATGAGTAGTTCATTGGAGCCTGAGATAGTAGAACTTATTAAAGAATTAGAGCTTACCACTGTATTGGTAGTAACTACTGATAAGGATAAGACATTTCCAAGTGTTTCTATTGATAACAGGGAAGCGGCTTATGACGCAGCAATATATTTATTAAATAAGGGTAATAAAAAAGTTGCTTATATAGGGAGCCATAAAGATGCAGTTAATGCTGGAGCAGCAAGGTACTTCGGATATGAAGATGCATTAAAAGAAAAAGGTATCGAGATTAATGAAAATTTAATATATTTTGGTGAATTAAGAGCTCAGGAAGGTTATGAAGGAGTTAATAAGATTCTTGAATCAGGGGAAAAATTTGATGCGTTATTTTGTGGTTCAGATGAAATTGCTATGGGCGCTATAAATGCATTGAGGGAAAAGAATATAAAAGTCCCTGAAGATGTTGATGTTATAGGTTTTGATAACATATATTCATCTTCTATATTCTATCCTAAACTTACTACAGTCGCTCAACCTATGTATGATATGGGATCTGTAGGTATGAGAATGCTTATTAAATCAATTAATAAGAAGGATCTTGAAGAAAAGAACTATATTTTACCTTATGAATTAATAGAAAGAGATTCTTGTAAGAAATGATTATAAAGAGAGAAAAAGAGTAAAGAGAAAATTATGGAGAGAATTCAGCTATTGCTGAATTCTTTTTAAATTTACTCTTTAGAAAATTTGCATAAAATTCGTGTTACAAATGTCTAATGAAAAGATCAGTCTTTGTAGTGTTGCATCATTTCCTTTTTTAGTCTATGGGGTAGTAGGGTATTTCACCGGAATCCATAGTATTTAATTTACATTTATTTTCTTTTAAATCGTATATATACATGCTTGATGTATTCCTACCGTTTGTTTCTATAGAGTAATCATAAGAGATTACAAAACCAAATAACTTATTATGGGCTATATAAAAATTACTAACAGGCGGCATATTAAGTGAAGAAAGCCTGCTGGTATGTAAATTTATATATTTTATATGGTGAGAATCGGAAAAATATAGTTTTGATTTCCAGATGTTTAAATCGTATATACCATTTTTGTTTTTGTAAAACTCTTCTATTTTATTATGACTTCCAGAAGTTTTAAGTCTGTATAGAATTTTGTTACTCTTTATATGAGGAATATGAATAGCAGAAGCTTCTGCAGGAAAAAAATATATATAGTTTTTATGATATATATAGGAAATCATATTTTCAGCAGTTACTGAATAATACTCTTTGACAGATAACTTAGAACTTAATGCAGCAGCCTTATAAAGCCTAATTTTTGAATAATCTGATTTTGTATAAAAAAGTTTTTTTCCATCTTCACTAATTGTAAAGTATTGTACCTTGTTATCAATAAGCTGTTTTGAATCAAGAGTATCTAAATCAGCTCTATAAAAGGAACCATCGGATTTAAGATAGAAAATGTAATTCCTTGCTATAATGAAAGCTTTATAGCTGCCTTGCAGGCACATTTCTAAATTATTTCCATTAGTTTTACATTTATATATGTTTGAGTTATAATTCAAAAAATATAACCATTCATTATGGAGGTTAAGATAGAGATACAAAGCATTATCTTTGCTAGGAACGATTTTAAAAGAAGATGTAATACCGTCATTAAATGATCTATATATAGAAGAAACGTTATTTTTATTACTAAAAAAAGGAGAAAAATTTGTAAAACAATAACCTTTATCGCTAGCCAATAATCCACCTTTAGAAAGATTTGAAGGAGTATTTCCAACTACAGAAGAACTGTTAATTAAAGTGTTTTGAAAACTCGTCAATGATGCTGGAGTTGATTTTTTTGATAATTTTGCTTTAATGTTAACTGAACTTATTTTATTATTTTTAACTGAACTGTTTGATGATATTATATATATAATAAATGATGATATACCTATACACATTAATATAGCAGCAACTATAAGAAGCTTTTTTCTCATGAAATAAGACCTCATTCCAACTTTTTTATATAAGTAACAAATAATCATATAATAATTATAAACAATTATGGATGAAAAGGTGAAATTATTTTGGAAAATATAAATTTAGATAATACAATAATATACTATAAGGTTATAAAATCAAAGAGAAAAACCTGTGCTATTCAGATAGATATTAAAGGTAATGTAGTTGTAAAGGTTCCTATGCAATATAATAAAATACATATAGAATTATTTTTACAACAAAATAAATCCTGGCTAGTGGGAAAAATAAGTAAAGTGGAATTCCTTAACAAGAACTATGAAAATAGAAATTATACACAAGGAGAAGAGTTTTTTTACCTAGGTAATAGACTTCCGCTACATATAGAAAAGATAGAGGGAAGCAGTTTAGCTTTAGCTATGAAAGAAGACGGATTTTATGCTAAGCTGGGTGAATCGATAACTGTCAGCACTCGCAAAAATCATATAAAGCAAGCACTAATATTATTATATAAAAAGGCAGCTCGAAGGGTATTGATGCAGAAGACTGAGTATTTCAGCAGTATTATAGGAGTTAATTTTAATAAAATCTTTATAAAGGAACAAAAAACTTTATGGGGAAGCTGCTCTTATATTAATAATATAAATTACAATTGGAAAATAATAATGGCCCCTGAGAAAATAGTTGATTATCTTGTAGTACATGAGCTTTGCCATATAAAATTCAGGAATCATTCAAAAGAGTATTGGAATGAGGTTGGAAAATACTTACCGGATTATAAGCACAGGAGAAAATGGCTTAAGGAAAACGGAAGAATGTTAGACTTGGATAGGAAGATTAGGAATTAAGTAAGAAATTCTGCTATGCAGAATTTTAACTATTCACTCTTTAGAAATTTATATATTTTGTCAATTGCGGCTAACTTTTAATTAATATCAAGATATATCACTAAAGAGAAAAGAGAAAAGTGAAGGAAGAAATCGCCTCCTTAAGGAGCCAATTTCATTATATGGTGTTGTATATTTTATTTAGTTTACGCTTTTATGATTTAAGCTGTTTGTCCAAAAGATGTAATTATATAATATACGAAGTGATATGAAGATAACTCTTAAGAAAATACTATTAATTAAATAAACAAGAAAAAAATTTGGAAGAAGTAATGTAGAAAATAGTACTTTGTAAATGCATAGAGCCGGTTAAAGGGGTGAGTGACCGTAGGAGGCATTTTTCAGCCGACGGAGGCCACTCGCCCCTTATTTTATTAGTTTAGAGTATTGTTAAATGGTTCTCCGTCTTCGTATACAAAAGGAGCTGAAAAGAAAAAATCTTTTTCATGTCCACAATTTTCACAGGTACAGCTGCATACATCAAAAGGTGCACCTTCTATAATGGATAGCTGAATCTGTTCTGTAATAAACTCTCCTCCGCAAACTTCACAATGAGTCTTATTGATCACTTCATATTCACTTTCTATATATTTCATAATTTCTCTTAATGTCATTAATTAACCTCCAGCATATTAGCGCTAATTTCAATGGTAACATTAATAGGACAAGGATTCAATATAAAAACTATTTTTTTGAATTACCATAAATTATGATACATATAAATGTATTATACACATTTAGAAATATGCATATATTTCATTATATAAATAGTTTGCGAATTTTTTTATCGAGGAGGGGAGATATTGATAAACTACATCTGGTTTTTTATTTTGTTTGTTGGAATTTTAATTGGTATTGTGACTGGAAGAGGGGCTGACATAACAAAAGCTATTGTAGATGGTGCGGATTATCCGGTAAAAATGATCCTTGGAATGGCAGGAATGCTTTGCATGTGGTGTGGGGTAATGAATATAGGTGAAAAAAGCGGACTTACAGAAAAATTAGCTAATATAATGAAGCCGCTTTTAAAGATATTATATAAATCAGCAGGCAAAGATGAAAAAGCGCTTGGAGCTATAGTTATGAATTTAACAGCAAACATGCTAGGATTATCTAATGCAGCTACACCCTTTGGTATAAAGGCTATGGAAGAAATGCAAAGGCTTAATCCTAAAAAAGATACAGCTTCAAATGATATGAGTTTATTTCTTGTAATGAATGCTGCATGCATACAACTTATACCTTCTACGGTTATTTCTATTAGAGCATCAGCCGGTTCGAAAAATCCAGGTATGATAATAATACCTGCAATAGCGGCAACAAGTTTAGCAGCAATTGTAGGTATCATAAGCTGTAAGATACTGGAGAAATATTTTTAGTGGAGAGGATATTTAATATGAATTACATAGTAATCTGTATAATTCCAATTATCGTAATTAGTGTAAGTTTGTACGGTTTTATAAAAGGAGTGAAGGTATATGAATGTTTTGTTGATGGGGCAAAGGAAGGGATAAATATATGCGTAAGGATATTTCCTTACATACTGGCTATGCTCGTAGCAGTAAGTGTATTCAAATATTCTGGGGCATTAGAATATATTACATATATTTTTTCACCTATACTTAAATTGATGGGAATTCCTAAAGAATTAATGCTTTTAATATTTATTAAACCACTGTCAGGAAGCGGAGCTTTAGGTATTTTTACAGACGTAATCAAAACCTATGGAGCAGATACTAATATAGGGATAGCGGCATCTATAATTATGGGAACAACTGAGACAATCTTTTATACAATTACAGTATACTACGGGGCAGTTAAAGTGAAGAATATTAGACATACACTTATAGCGGCAGTAATAGCAGATATTACTGCAATTATAGCAGCTGTTAATATTACTGTGTTTATAAAAAATATATAAAAAACTATGAAAATGAATGAAAAAAGGAGCTAGAAGAAGATTGAAGATAAAAGATAAATAAAAACCCTAAAAAGAGTTATATAATAACTTATTTAAAATAAAATAAAACTTGTTAAATGGTATAAATATCTATATAATCTATATTATAGTTTTAGTAATTCCTCAGATGTAATTCATACAGAAACAAGATGTAATTTTACACATAGGGAATTAACTAAAAGTATGTTTAAAATCGTCAGTAGATAGTGTAGAATATGGGTAATAGGGTATTGGTTTATATAGAAGAGCTAGAAAGCACTGACGGTTTTATTCTTTTGTCGGGTACCCGAAATTATGAAAGGGGTATGATAATAGATATTAAATATGTTTAACAATTTTACGTATGGTATAAAATAAGGAGGATTTCTTATGATTGAAATTACAAATCTTACTAAGAGCTATAATGGAAAGACTAAAGCTGTTGATAGCATAAATCTTTCTATTGATAGAGGTGAAATATTTGGCTTTTTAGGCCCTAATGGTGCTGGAAAAACTACGACCCTTAAAATGATCACAGGAATAATCGATATAGATGGTGGTCAAGTAAAAATTAACGGAGTTGATAACCAAAAAAATCCGATTGATGCTAAAAAGCAGTTTGGATATGTACCTGATAGTCCAGATATGTTCTTAAGATTAAAAGGTATTGAATATATAAACTTTATGGCTGATATATATGATGTTCCTACAGATGAGAGAAAAGGCAAAATAGAGAAGCTCGCTAAAGTATTTGATATGAATAGCGCTCTAGGAGATCAGATACAAAGTTATTCTCACGGTATGAGGCAGAAAATTGTAATTATGGGTGCACTTATTCATGATCCTGAAGTATGGATACTGGATGAACCTCTTACTGGTTTAGACCCTAAGTCTTCTTTTTCACTTAAGGAAATGATGAGGCAGCATGCTGATTCAGGTAAGACAGTATTTTTTTCAACTCATGTGCTGGAAGTGGCTGAAAAAATATGTGACAGAGTAGCTATTATTAATAAGGGTAAAATACTTTTCTGCGGTACAATAGAAGAGATGAGGGAGCATTTTAAGGCTAACGAATCTCTGGAAAAAATGTTTTTGGAGTTGACTGAAGATGAATAAGATTATTATTTTAACTAAATGTCTTCTAAAAAGTAATTCAAGCTATTCTGGCAAAAAAAGAAAAATACCACCTATGCTGATGAATGTAATAGGTTTATTGATACTAGTTGCATGTCTGGGAATACCTTTAGGAATGTTTTTTGCATCTATGTATGATAGTCTTAAAACGATAAATCAGGAAGGTGTTATTATAACCTTGGCAATTGCTTCTGTCAGCATGATAATATTCTTCTTTGCTATATTCTATGTACTTACAGTGTTTTATTTTGCCAGGGACGTCGAAGTTCTGCTTCCTATGCCATTAAGATCTTATGAAATACTTACAGCAAAATTTATATCTGTACTTATATACGAATACATTACTGAAGTTATAGTATTTGCACCAGCGCTTATAGTATTTGGAATTAAGAGCCAAGCTTCGATTTTATATTATTTATATGCAGTCATACTGTTTTTCATTATCCCAATATTGCCACTAGTAATCGCCGCTATTATAAATATGGTAATAATGAGATTCACTAATATCGGTAAGCATAAAGATGCACTTAAAATTATAGGTGGAATGATTGGTTTATTATTTGCAATAGGTATAAATTTAGTATCACAAGGCCTAGGTAAAAATGCTGATTCTGCTGAACAGATGAAAAAGTTACTACTAGAAGGGAATAATTCTTTGGTTGGAATAGTGTCGCGTTTGTTTCCAACATCAAGAATTGGTTCTTTGGCATTAATTCATAGTGACAAACTTTCAGGACTAGTTAATTTAATAATATTTGTTCTTATCAGTGTTATAATATTTGCGTTATTTTTAATGCTATCTGAAAAACTCTATTTTAAAGGTGCTCTTGGTAATTCAGAAATATATTCAAAACGAGCAAAACTGACCAAGGAACAGCTCCATAAAAACATTAGAAAGAATTCGCCGATAAAAGCTTATACTGTGAAAGAAATAAAGATACTTTTCAGAACACCTGCTTTTCTTATGAATTGTATAATATCTAACTTTTTGTGGCCTGTGTTTATGATAATAGGTATAGCAACTTCAGGCGTTAAACTTAGTCAGTTGAACATGCTGTCGGGGTATATACAAGGAGATAAAATGTTGGGAATAGTGGTAGCAGTAGCATTTGGACTAGGCGTATTTATGGAGGGCGGCAATGGAATTGCAGCAACCTCGTTTTCTAGGGAAGGCCAGAATCTTTATGTTAGTAAGTACTTACCAATAAAATTCATGGATAATATTATGGCGAGAATAAATGCTTCTTTGATTATATCTGCACTGCCGATAATTATTATATATGCTGCGTGCTTTTTAATTCTTAAGCTGCCAACTTATACTATACTTCCTATTATTATAGTAACAATTTTGGGAATGCTGTTTATGGCTTTTGCAGGAATTATCATGGATATAAGATTTCCTAAGCTTGATTGGGATAATGAGCAGAAAGCTGTAAAGCAGAATCTTAATTTACTTATAACAATGTTTGGAAGCTGGATTGTAGCTGGAGCAATAATATTCGCTATAGTAAAATTAAATTTTGGACTATGGTATGCATTTGGAATATTAGCTATTGTGTTTGGCTGTTTGAATATAGCATTGTATTTCTTTATAGCTAAAATAGGAGAAAAGTGGTTTGAAAAAATAAATTTATAAAAATATCATTTAGGGGTGAACTTTTTCTCAAAAGTTACGTTATATAATATAAAGATATATTTAAAAGCTGGTTGAGGCAATGTAATATTGCCTGAAAGTACATTATATTTTGCCTTAAGGTACAGTTGTTTGAAATATATGCTTGCTATAAAATAAGTATATAATAAATTAGCTTATAATATTGACAATAAACGTACTGAAGTCTGGACTGGTGAGCCGGCAGATATTTAAGGATTTATGTACAGGCTAGCTGCTAAAGGGTCTATTAATAGGGTGAGAGAAAATAATGGGAGGTTGAAAAAAATGATTGAAGAAAAAGTTACTGAAGAAAAAATAACTGAAGAACAAATCCAGAATCAGGATTTGTTTTCTGACCAAAACAAAGAAGTTATACTTGGCATATGTTTCGGCATTGGAATAGGGGTATTCGCAGGTGCAGTAATCAATAATGTTATGCTTGGTATTTCAGCAGGAGGCGTAGTTGGTGCAGTAACAGCAGTTGCTACGGACTACTACAAAAGATTTAAAACAAAGAACATATTTCATAAAATATAATAAGCTATTATTAATATTATTTATTGTATGATTGAATTCGGCTATGCCGAATTTTTTTTCTTGCTCTCTAGGAATTTATGTTTTCTGGGAACAGTGGATAACTTTTAATCAAAATTAAGATACACCACTAAATAAGAGAAAAGGTGGTTATTAAATGAAAAAACGATACAACGTGTTTACGAAGAAGTTAACAAGAAACAGTAATATATTTTGAAATTAGAGAATTAAGATAAGAAGGCAACAGAAGCAGTATAATAAAAGCATCTTGTTAATATTAAGAGTTAGGGCATTAAAAATGGTTACATCCGACGGAGGCATTTGGAGTGAGTTTAGCAATTATCCGTGTCTTTTAGGCAAATTTCCGTTAAGATGGCGAATTGTTTGAGGCGCAGCCGAGTTATGAGCCATTAGGAAATTTGACTAAAAGATGCGGTGAAATTGCTTAACGCAGCGGAATTAGCCGACATAGGGTGTAACCATTTTTTACTTATAATCTAATATATTCATTAGTATCCTTCAGCTCTTTATTCCCATTCTGAACAATAATTTGCATTCAGTTAATTTACATTATTAATACATTATGTAATAATATATTAATAATGTAAAGTTATGAATCATTAATATATTGATAGTTTATATGAAATAGCTTAATAGCAATTAGTTTAGATTTAATCTAGAAGACGTTAGTGCATATATTATGTTTGGAAGGGAAGAAGGTAAATGAGTATTCTTCAAGTAAAAGAACTAAGAAAGCAGTATGGCAGCAAGTTTAACCCGGTGAAGGCAGTTGACGGAATTAATATTTCGATTGAAGAGAAAAAATTTGTAGCTATCATTGGTACTAGTGGAAGTGGAAAATCCACGTTATTAAATATTATGGGAGGATTGGACAAGCCATCCTCCGGAAGTATAGAAATTGGGGGAAAAAGTTTATCTGAACTTACGGATAAAGAACTTACAATATTTCGAAGAAGGCATATCGGCTTTATATTTCAGAACTACAACCTCGTTCCGATGTTAAGCGTGTACGAAAATATAGTTCTACCAGTTGTGCTGGATGGAAAGCAGGCAGATGAAAAATACTTTGATGACATTGTAACTATGCTTGGGTTAGAGGATAAGTTAGATAATCTTCCTAACAATCTATCCGGAGGACAGCAGCAGAGAGTTGCTATAGCTAGAGCCTTGATTACAAAGCCTAATATAATTCTTGCGGATGAGCCTACAGGAAACTTAGACAGCAAAACCAGTGAAGAGGTAATAAAGCTGTTAAAAGAGTCAAGTAAGAAATTTAATCAGACAATAGTTATGATTACTCACAATGATGAAATAGCTAAAAACGCAGATACTATTATACACATAGAGGATGGAAAAGTAGTAGAAGCAGGTGGTGCTAGATGAATAAAAAACGGAAATTTACATTGAATAAATTTTCAATAAAATATTTTTTGTGTAATACAAAACAGAATTTAGTTACGCTTACAGCTATATTATTAACTACGATTATGTTTACCATTATATTTACCATAGAATTGAGTGTAAAGAAATCAGTAGAGCAGGCGACCTGCAGGCAGGTTGGAACTACGAGTGATATCACTTTTGAAAAAATAACCAGAAAGCAGACTGAAAGCATTTCAAAGAATTCTCTAATAAAAGAATACGGCACTTGCATTTATGCTGGTGTGGCAGCAAATAAGGGCTTAGAAGGTGCGCCTACAGAAATACGCAGTGCAGATGATGAGTTTGCAAAGATGTCTTTGAATTACCCAACCGTTGGAAGGATGCCGAAAACAGAAAATGAAATAGCTACGGATACGATTGTCTTAGATTATTTAAATATTCCTCATAAAGTTGGAGAAAAAATAACTCTTAAATTTAAGAAAAATCCAAAAAGCAAAAAAACAAGCACAGCTCAATTTGTTTTATCTGGTTTCTGGGAGGGAGACATAGTTGCCAGTGCAAATAAGATATGGATGTCGAAGGCTTTTGTAAGTAATTATCTATCAACCAAAGAGGTTAGCAAAAATTTAATTATCGATATAGGACTGAAAAATCATTCAAATACGAAGAAAATAGCAAAGGAAATTCTTGGTGAAGCTGGACTTGGTAATAAAAACATAAAGACCAGCTATAACTGGGCATATGAGAAAGCCATGAACTTTAAAACTAAAGTATTATATTCTCTTGGAATCCTGCTAATTCTGGTAAGCGGATATCTTATAATTAACAATACAATACAGATTTCTTTGGCAAAGGAGATTCAGTTCTATGGCAGATTAAAGACAATTGGAATGACTTCAAATCAGATTTATAAGCTGCTTAGAAAACAGGTAGCTTATCTGTGTATGCTAGGAGTGCCTATAGGTCTATTAACAGGCTATGGTGTAGGCTTCTTAATTTTGCCGCTTGTGCTTAATGCACAGTCAGGCGCATATACCATCTCTAGCAGCCCAGTGATATTCCTGCTTTCAGCATTGTTTGCAATTATTACAGTGCTTGTGTCCAGTGAAAAAGCAGTAAGAATTGTTGGGGCAATATCTCCTATAGAAGCCTTAAAGTTTCAATTTAATAGTTCCTCTGGCAGTAAACGAATTAAAAAGTCAAGGAAAGATGCTAAATTACATAGGATGGCTTTTGTTAATATAAAACGAAATCCTAGAAGATTTGTTATGACTATAATTTCTTTATCACTTGGATTTGTTGTTATGAACAGTATCTACACAATAAATAACAGCTTTGACATAGATAAATATCTAAAGGACATTATTTCAACGGATTTTTATCTTTCAGACAGCACTTTAGTTGATTCTTATTACAATATGAATAACCATACAATATCAAAAGATTTGTTGACAAAAATAAAAAGATTAAAGGGCTTTAAAGGGCTTGGAAATATATATTATCACGAAACACGAACAAAGTTATCAAAGGCTGCAAAGCAAAGAGTTACAAAATTTTATCAGCAAAAGGATGTGTATAAGCAGGTTGCTATTGATAATATTTGGATCAATGCTTTTAAGAAAATGAAAAAGACAGGTAAAATGGGTGCTATTGTATATGGCGAAGATAATCTTATAATTAAAAAGCAGGATATTTATTACGGAAAATTCGATTTGAAAAAATTTGAAACTGGAAAATATGTGCTGGTTTCAGGAGCGGAACCTTTTAATAAGGATGATGAATGTAATGATAGAATCGGTGAAAACGTAATAATTGATGGAAGAGTATATAAGGTGATGGCTTATATAGATGTACTTTCGCTTAATAGAGCAGATTCAACTAAAACAAAGCCAGCATTAAATAATAAATATATCATTCCATCAAAGATATTTTTAGAGCGGTATTCTCAACAATCACCGATGTTAACCTATATTGATTTTGATAAAGGCAACATAAACGATGCTCGCAAGTATTTGGCGCAGTACAAGAAAAATATTCAGCCTAATCTGGCAATAAAGTCAAGAAACGACTATGTAAAAGCTTATAGGAGCGAAACGGTTGCTGAAAATGTTATGGGACAGACGTTGAGTATTGTAATTATATTAATTGGTATATTAAATTTTATTAATACCTTGACCATTTCAATGGTATCGAGACGTAAAGAATTCGCGCTTATGGAAAGTGTAGGTATGACAAAGGGACAGCTTGCAGCTACGCTTATCTATGAAGGAATTTACTATGCAGGCTTTACTGTGCTGGTATCTGCACCGCTGGCTGCGGTTTGCAGCTTGACTTTCGTCAGAAAATATATAAGTAATGAGTGGACCAACACTTATCATTTTACGTTGATGCTAATACTGATAGGTGCAGTGGGAATGCTAGTATTTTCAATTATTCTTCCAGTTTTGTTTCTGGAAAGCAGTAAGAGTCAGACAGTTGTTCAGCGTTTAAGAATGGCAGAATAGTTTCTTGACAAATACACAGCATTGATTTATAATTCTGTATGAAATAAATATAGAGCTTTGATGGGAAGAGTACTAGATTTTGGATATCTAAAGAGAGCAGGGTTGGTGAGAAACTGCGATGGAAAATTCTATGAACATGGCCCCGGAGCTTATTGCCTGAAGCTAAGCATAAGGCAATACGGGTTTGTAGCCGTTAAAATACTGGGTGATAAAAGCTAAACTTTTGTAAAAACAAAGCTGAGTCACTTGATAAGATATTTGTTGTGAGACAAATATGAAATAGAGTGGTACCGCGTATTTAATGCCTCTATATGGAGTTTTCTGTATAGAGGTTTTTTATTTGTGTAAATTATGATGAGGAAGGGTAGTATGGAACAGAAAATATATGACGGAAGAATTTATAGCTGCAATAAAATATATGTTGATTTAGATAGTTTAGAAGATGTTTTGCGCAAAGATGTAGTAAATAGATATAATATGTTAAAATCCAACAAATCACATAAAACTGTTGAGTTATTTACCAGAGATATGAAGCTGCCATTTATACTAAAAAATTGCAATGTAGATTCTATAAGATATTTTATCATAAGCAACCAAGATAAAAATAGGGGGGCTTTAGAAAATCTTGTAATGGAGAATAATAATAAATTATTAGGTATATTAGGAAACTATATTAATAGGTGCCTAATTTACGTAAAGAGATATTTCGGTGGTAAACTTCCAGCAGGAAATGTAGATACTAATATAAAGAAAAGTATAAATAACCTCTATGATAATGTTGGAAAAATGATAGAAAGTAAGCAGTTTAATAGTGCTTTAGATGAAATATTTATATATATAAAAAAGGCTAATGAATATTTTGACAATAATCAACCCTGGATTCAGGTTGACGAAAATAGAAGTGAAAATGAGCAGGTACTTTATAATTGTATTATTATAATTGCAAATTTATCTAACCTGTTAGAACCGTTTATGCCTGAATGCTGTAGCAAAATAAGAAGATTTTTAGATATCTCTATACCAAAATGGGAGTATATAGAGGAAACTAAAATAATTAAAGTAAACAAATTATCACCCTTATTTGATTGGATAGATATAGATGATATAAAGGATGATATTAAAAAATACAATTACAACAGTTTAAAAGGAGGAATATCATGACAAAGAAACCATATTATATTACAACACCGATTTATTACCCATCTGCTAAGCTACATATAGGAAATACCTATACAACTGTAGCAGCTGATGCTTTGGCTAGATTTAAAAGGCTTAGAGGTTACGATGTTATGCTGCTTACAGGTACCGATGAGCATGGTCAGAAAATTCAAAGAATAGCTGAGGAAAAAGGTGTTACACCTAAGGAATATGTTGATGAAATAGTGGCAGGAATTAAAGACCTATGGAAACTTATGGATATAAGCTATGATAGGTTTATAAGAACTACAGATGACTATCATGAGAAGGCTGTTCAGGATATATTTACAAAACTTTACGAGCAAGGTGATATTTATAAGAGTTCTTATGAGGGATGGTATTGTACACCTTGCGAATCTTTCTGGACAGAAACTCAGCTTGTGGATGGAAAATGTCCTGATTGCGGAAGACCTGTTGAGAAAGCAAAGGAAGAGGCTTATTTCTTCAAAATGAGCAAATATGCTCCTAAGCTTATTGAATATATAGAAAGTCATCCAGATTTCATTCAACCTGAATCAAGAAAAAATGAGATGCTTAATAATTTTTTAAGACCTGGTCTGCAAGACTTATGTGTGTCGAGAACAACATTTAACTGGGGAATACCAGTTAAATTCGATCCTAAGCATGTGGTTTATGTATGGATAGATGCATTAACTAACTATATAACTGCTATGGGATATGGAAATGATAAATATAATGACTATAATAAATATTGGCCTTGTGATGTTCATCTTATAGGTAAAGATATATTGAGATTTCACACTATTTATTGGCCTATTATGCTTATGGCATTAGGTGAACCGCTGCCTAAGCATGTATTTGGTCATGGCTGGCTTCTTGTTGACGGCGGGAAAATGTCAAAATCAAAAGGAAATGTGGTTGATCCAGTAGTGCTTGTAAATAACTTTGGTGTAGACCCAGTAAGATATTATCTTCTTAGAGAAATACCTTTTGGTTCAGATGGCTTGTTTAATAATGAGATATTTATTAAGAAGATTAACTCAGACTTAGCAAATGATCTTGGAAATCTTGTTTCTAGAACTGCAGCTATGATAGGCAAATATTTTGATGGTGTTATTCCTGCACCTACTGATAAGGAAGAAATAGATGATGAGCTTATCAAGCTGGCATTGGATACTCCAAATCAAGTTGATAAAGCTATGGATGCCTTTAAAATACCAGAAGCATTAGACAGTATATGGAATTTAATTGGACGATCAAATAAATATATAGATGAAACTACACCATGGATTCTGGCTAAGAGTGAAGATAAGAAGGGCAGACTTGGCACAGTGTTATATAACTTAGTTGAGAGCCTTAGAATAATATCTTCATTAGTAGCGTCATTTCTTCCAACTACAAGCAGTAAGATTAATGAACAGCTTAATATTGAGCTGACAACTTGGGATTCACTGTCTGCTTTTGATGGAACTAGAGCTGGCACTATGGTTAAAAAAGGAGACGCTATTTTTCCAAGAATTGATGTCGATGCTAAACTTGCAGAACTTGATGCTATAAGAGAACAGCAAATGAAGGAATCTTCAGCAGGTGACGCAAAGGCTGAAATAAAACCTATTAAGCCTGAAATAACAATAGATGATTTTGACAAGCTTGACTTGAGAGTTGTTAAAGTAAAAGAATGTGAGCCGATTAAAGGAGCTAAGAAACTTTTGAAATTAAAGGTTGATCTTGGTGGTGAAGAAAGACAGGTAGTCTCTGGAATAGCCCAATGGTATAAACCTGAAGATTTAGTTGGTAAATATGTTGTGCTTCTTGCTAATCTTAAGCCTGTAAAATTAAGAGGGGAACTTTCGCAAGGAATGATACTTGCTGCTGCATCAGAGGATGAAAGCAAATTGTTTGCAGTTACAATTCCTGGAGATCTTCCAACAGGAAGTACAGTTAGTTAATTAGAAATTGCGAATGAGGATATAAGAAAATCCAGCTGTACAGCTGGATTTTTTCCTACATTGCAAATTTCTCATTCATAGTTAATGATTATTTAAGGTATAAGATCTACATATTCTTTTAATGAACCATTTCGCAAGCATACTTCAATAATCTGTTTTCCAAGTGGATCTAAATCAGGTGTTAAAAATTGCTGCAACTCCGATTTAAAGAATTCGTTGAGCATTTCTGCACCGGCATCATAACCTTCAACACCATTATCATCTTGTAAATCAACTTGAAGGAAATCTTTTGGAACAGATTGTCCATCTATTTTTAAAGACTCAAGAGCATATCCTAATAATGGACATCTAGAAGGTACGAGAGGTTCCTTCTTAAAGTGAACATTTCCTCTTCTTGCAAGATATTCTCTAGCAATCCATTGTCCCATAAAACCAACCTTATAGACACCTATATGTTGGTTTGGTATTAATACATAATGGGTTTCAGGAGTGCTTAGAATCTGTTTTAGAAGCAGGTTAGCCTGATCAACTCTTCTTCCAGTAGCGAATGGCCAATATGAACCAACACCTTCGCTGCTCATACCCTCAGTAGAAGTCACACTAGGATTAGCATGTCCTCTAGGAGCCACAAGTCTCCAAAGCCATGCAAGTGCCGGTGGAAGAACATGGAATATGCCTATGATTCCGTAATTTGGATTGTTTCTTTCGCTAGGTGGAGTTCTTACTCCAAAACTTCTCAAATCTATTTCTACAGGTTCATTTACTGCAACATTCTCTATAAATGTTCTTGGTAAGATAACTCTAGGGTTAGTACATGGTTTGCCAGGTGCGTCTAAAGTATGCTCCCAAATCAGACAAGTAGCTTCTGGCTTACCATCTATATTCAAGAAAATGAGAGGTTCCTTAGGATAAATAGTCATTCTTTCAATATTAGGATCAGTACCATATTTGTTTATATGGTCTATTCTTAAGAACCATCCATTTTCAGCATCTTCAACTACAAGCTTCTTACCATTTTGTATAGATGGTATAGCCATAGCCATATCATCAGTAACCGGCTGAAGTTCACAGGCTTCTTTTATATCCATATAAAACTTTTCGCCGCTTAGTGTGTTTGTTCCAATCAGCAGTCTACCATCTAGTTCTCTGTGGAATTGCTCGGTCATTTCACTTTTACCGCCTCCGCTTGCCCCTTCATGCATGATAGTAAATGTGTTTTCATATGGAGTTGTTATTTTAACTGCTGACGCATGTAAAGTAACCCAGCCTTCTTCTTCACCTATATTAAGAAGTACTCCGTAAATACCTTTTTTGGCACTTGGACCTGGATATAAATTATAGCAGAAAAGTTCATGCATTTTTTCAAGTCTGTTATGAACTACTACCTGTTTACCACCAAAATATGTATGCCTAAATGGTGGTGCCAAGTATAAAATAGCTCTAGGTTTAAATTCGTATGGAATCTTACTTCTTGGTATAAAGCCTTGGAGATCAGCAAGACAGCTAGCAAAAAAACCAGCATTAGCAGGAGCTACTAAAAGGGCAGGATAGCCTATTTCATCTGCTCCGGCCATAAATGGAAGTAAGATTAATTCATCTTGATTGTTAAACCAATCAAAAGTTTCATTTCTAAGCTCATTAAAATCCTTATTAAATCTGTCTTTGAACTGCGGTTTATCAGTAGGTTTATCATCAGCAATAACTGTACAATCGGGATCTCTTCTACGCATATAAGGATCAGTGTAATTTACTGACAAACCATTTTTGCATCTAACAACAGTGGCTTCAAGCACATTACCTTTGCCTGGAGTGTCGTACGAAACGTCAAAAATGTTAACTTTATCTCTTCCCATGGCTATGTCTAATAAGTCTTCTCTAGTCTCTGCCAAAATCACTTCCTTATTTTCAAGAATAGCCCCAAGCTGTTCTGGTAGGATTAGTTTTTTAAAAATTGATTTCTCCATGATTAACTCCTTACGTTTATAAAATAGCCTCTAAATTAATAATATTGCTAAAATATAAAAAATGCAAGTTTAAAATAAAAAAAATTCATAAAAAATTTTGCTGAAACTTATAAAGTGAGATTATATCATATATTACAGCAAATGAAAAAAGGCATAAAAATAAAACTGGTTTTAAAATATGAATATTACTTTTGAGGATACTTTCATAATATAAGCAGAAAAAAGCAGACTATATTTATATATTGGGAATCAAGAAAGTGCGTTAAATTAAGATAATATTTAGTAGTTAGTGTATGTTTTAAGTAGATAAGAGAAAAGAGTAAAGAGTAGAGAGAAAAGTGAAAGAAGAAATTCTGCTGTGCAGAATTTCTAAGAATTTAAATCTGATTATCAGCAATAACTTTTTAAAAACTAAGACTTACCTAATATTCTAAAAATATTATTATAATAATTAGCATTATCTATACAATCAAAATTCAGCCCGGCTGAATTTTAACCTTCACTTTTCTCTTTTCTCTTTACTCTTAACTCTCATACCTATTTAATGCACTTTCTCTTAACTATTCCGTCCTATACATTTAGTTCGTCTTATATTTATATCCTTAACCAATAACTCCATGTTTTTCGTACTGAGCAACACTTTTTATTTTGTTTTGCTCATCTACAAATACAACGGTTGGTTTATAATCTGTTACCTCTTTAGGTTCCAGCTGAGTATATGTCATGATGATGACTAAATCTCCTGGCTGCGCGCATCTTGCAGCAGCTCCATTAAGGCATATTACACCGCTACCTGCATCACCTTCTATTACATAGGTTTGAAATCGCTCTCCGTTATTTATGTTAACAATTGATACCTGTTCATATTCATAAATTCCTGCTGCATTCATAATTTCACGATCTATTGTTATACTCCCAACATAATTCAATTCTGCCTGAGTAACAGTTGCTCTGTGTATTTTAGATTTTAGCATATTTAAAAGCATTATAAAGTCCTCCGATTTCTATAAATTAAAAGTAAAGTTATCAATCAATCTTGTTTTACCAATATAAACTGCTATGGCAGTTAAAATAGAAGAATTTATATTTGTAACAGGAGCTAAAGCTGAGCTGTCCACTATTTCTACGTAGTCAATCTTTGCTAAAGGCTCTGAATTAAGAGTATCTTTTATGATATTTTTAACAACTTCGGCATTTCGTTCTCCGCTAGTAAGAGCAGCCAGTCCTTTTTTTAGACTCTTATTAAGTATAACAGCAGCTTTTCTTTCTTCGGATGATAAATAGGTGTTCCTTGAACTTTTAGCCAAACCGTCTGCTTCCCTGACAATAGGACAAGGTACTATAGTTACAGGTACATTTAAGTCCCTTACCATTCTTTTTATTACAGCTAGCTGCTGCGCATCCTTTTGACCGAAGTATGCTCTTTCTGGTTGTACTATATTAAAAAGCTTTGTGACAACAGTGCATACTCCTCTAAAATGTCCAGGTCTTTTTGCACCACATAGTCCTGAAGTAAGATTTTCTACATCTACAAAGCTGCAGAAATCCTCACAATACATGTCAGAAGGAGAAGGACTAAATATCATATCCCCGCCGCATTCAGAAACCAGCTCAGTATCATGTTTTAAATCTCTTGGGTAGCTTGCTAAGTCTTCGGATGGACCAAATTGTATTGGATTAACAAAAACGCTTACTACAACCTTATCATTTTCTTCGCTTGCCTTTTTAATTAATGAACCATGACCCTCGTGAAGAAATCCCATAGTAGGTACAAGACCTACAGAAAACCCTTCTTTTTTCCAAAGCGCCACTTGTTTACGAACTTCTTCTGGGGTGTTAACTATCTTCATATCGCTCAACTCCTAGTATAATTTCTCAATAATAGAATGATCTATTTTAAATTCATTTTCTTTTGCAGGAAAAGCACCTGAATTAGTTTCGACTATATATTGTTTTATTGCATCAGTCATGATGCCGCCTATATTAGCATACTGCTTAACAAACTTAGGTTTAAAATCAGAAAACATTCCAAGCATATCCTGATATACGAGTACCTGACCGTCGCAGCCTTTGCCCGCACCTATTCCAATGGTAGGTATGCTTAATTTTGAAGTTATTATTTTAGCTAGCTCAGCAGGAACACATTCTAAAACTACAGCAAAAGCACCAGCTTCCTCTATAATTTTGGCATCTTCAGTTAACTTTTGTGCGGCCTCTTGAGTTTTTCCCTGAACCTTAAAGCCGCCAAAGGAATTTACTGATTGAGGGGTAAGACCAAGATGCCCAACAACAGGAATAGAAGCTGAAACAATAGCTTTTATTTGTTCAGCAACGGAACTTCCTCCCTCAAGCTTAACGGCTGCAGCACCACCCTCTTTTATAAGCCGTCCAGCATTTACAACAGCATCATAGACTGAAGTCTGATAGGACATAAATGGCATATCTGCAACGACAAGTGCATTTTTTGCACCTCTTGTAACTGCTTTTGTATGGTGAAGCATATCCTCCATAGTTACACTCAGAGTATCTTTATATCCTAGGCATACCATTCCTAAAGAATCCCCGACTAATATACTGTTTATACCAGCTTCATCAACGATTTTTGCCATAGAATAATCATAAGCAGTAAGCATAGTTATTTTAGTTCCTTGTTCTTTTGCCTCTTTAAAGGTAAGTACAGTATTTTTCATTTTCACATTCCTCCTAATAATTTTTCCATATAAGAATAATCAATTTCAGAATTTTTACGCTTAGCTATAGATATAAGTTCCTTGCTTAAATCACAGTATGTGTCTACATGTTCGGCGGGCATATGCTCTAAGTGATGCTTTATAGTTTCTATATCATTTCGCTGCACCGGACCTGTAAGAGAATTATCAATGCCGTTTTCTAATGCTGAATTAACATTGCTGGTAATAAGTGGATATAGCATTGAAATAGCTTCTTTTTCACTGAAACCATATACTGATAAATAATCGCAGCTTCTTTTTAACAGAGCAAGAAACAAATTGCTTACTGTCACTGAAGCAAGATGATAAAGGCTTTTGTCTGTAGACGTTATTGGAATTATATTAAGGTTTATGCTCCTAAATAATTCTATTATATAGTCCAAACGTTCCTTACTGCCTTCAATTGTAAAAAGCGAGTCTTTTAAATATTTATAGCTTTCGTATTTATTTGAAACAGGAAAAATAGGGTGAATTGAATAAGAAAAAGCATTCATTTTATCTATGTCTGAAAAGATTTGAGAAGAAAGACTACCACTTGTGTGGCATAAAATTTTGTTGCTTAAATCAAATTGCTTAATATTAAGATATGTTTTGTATATTTCATCATCAGGTACAGTAATAAAAATAATATCAGAACATTTTATAAGGGCTTCTATGTCATAAAATGCACTTGAATTAGTAAATTCAGCAGCAGCTTCGGCAGAATGGAAGTTTCTACTGTAATAGCCTGATAAATCTAAGCTATTAATTTTGAAAAGTTTACCAACGGAAAATCCAACTTTTCCGGCACCTATGAATCCAATTTTTATGGGTATCACCTCCAACGGAAGTGTACCTGTAATGAAATATGTCTCATTCGTAAAGATATGAGCAGTATTAAAAATTGACACAAAATAAAATGGTGCAGCTCTTACGATGCCACCCAATAATATGTTACCAGATAATTTATAGCATAAAAGAAGTTAAAAATCAAGAACGGAATAAAAGAATAATTCTATGACAAAATCGATTATTTGCGAAGTAAATGAATACATTATAATGAAAATGGTTTTTAGAACTTTATAGTCTTGTTAATAAATTAGGAATGCCGAATGGAAACTGTGGATGAAATTCTAGTATATATGATTTTATCTCCATTCCTAGTTTGCCCTAACTAGGAAATTTGTGTTACAAGTGCTTAATGAACGGATAAATCTCCGTAGTGCCACAATATTTCCTTTTTTATTCGACATTCTTAATTGGTTTACTTTGTAATTTAATTAGTTTTTACTTGAATATACATACATTTGCAGCCTGTTCACCCTTTTGAGTAGCAGTTAAATCAAATTTAACTCTATCCCCTTCTTCTAATGATTTGTAACCATCAGATAGAATACTTGAAAAGTGGACAAATATATCTTTTCCTTCATCCGATGTTATAAAACCATATCCTTTTTGTGCATTAAACCATTTAACGATTCCTTCCATTAATAAATCCTGACTATTAAAAACTAATCAGGCATTCACCTTCTTCCATATAATAAGATTATCCAATAATAGTATGTTTTAATAATAGGGAAAATATACTATGGACTTGTAAGTATAAGACGAACCATATTAAGAGAAAAGAGTAAAGAGAAGAGAGAAAAGTGAAGGAAGAAATTCTGCTGCGCAGAATTTCTAAGAATTTAAATCTGATTATCGAAGATAACTTTTTAAAAACTAAGACTATATCTAGTAATACAAAAGGATTATCAAAATAATTGAGATTATCTATACAATCAAAATTCAGCATGGCTGAATTTTAACCTTCACTTATCTCTTTACTCTTTACTCTTTACTCTCATATCTGTTAAATGCACTTTCTCTTTATTAATACGTTCTGAGAATTTGGTTCGCACTTTATTTATTTTACAAACTGTAACCTATGAATTATAATTCAAAAAGATAGGAGTGATATTATGCAATATGATATATTTGATTCACATGCACATTATGATGACGAATCTTTTGATGAAGACAGGAGCAAGATTATTGATGAAATAAAAAGTAATAAAGTTATTGGAATATTAAATTGTGGATCTTCCGTTGCAAGCTCAAAGAAAACAATAGAACTTGCTAAAAGATATGATTTTATATATGCAGCAGTTGGGATTCATCCAGAAACTGCATATGAAGCTGATGATAAAGGTATGGAAGAAATTCGCAGTTTAACTTCATTTAATAAGGTAAAAGCTATCGGTGAGATAGGCTTAGATTATTATTATGAAGAAAATCCACCTAGAGAAATACAAAAGCAAACATTTATTAGGCATATGCAATTAGCAAAAGACCTCAGACTTCCAGTAATTATACATGATAGAGATGCTCATCAAGATACGCTGGAGATAATAAGACAATTTCCAGAAGTTAACGGGGTAGTACACTGCTTTTCGGGAAGTGTGGAGTTTGCTGAATTATGTCTCAAAGAAGGGTATTATTTAGGAGTAACTGGAGTGGTAACCTTTAAAAATGCTAAAAAGATTATCGATGTTGTTAAAATGGTACCGCTTGAGAGACTTTTAGTTGAAACAGATTGTCCATATATGGCGCCTGTACCCAACAGAGGAAAAAGAAATCAATCTGATTATATAAAATACATAATAGAACAGATTGCCTCAATAAAATGTATTACTCCGGAAGAAGTTAGTAGAGCTACAATAAGTAATGTAAAAAGAATGCTTAATTTATAATTAAGAATGAGAGAAGAGTAGAGAGAAAAGTGAAGGATGCTATATAATTAAAATTCAGCACAGCTGAATTTTTACCTTCATTCCTCATTCTTCATTATATAATTAGCAGTAATAAAAATACATTTTTGAAATATATTTATAGTATAATGTATAATTTACCGCAAAATGGTAATAAATCATAATAGCGCAGTAGTATGCAAAATACTGAGGCTATGGTGCCATTTTATGTTTTGTCAATCCATATATTCCTATATATAGATAGAACTGTAATAAAATGCAATCATTAATATTTCATAGTTTTATATGCATATGCAGATAGATGCATTAAACAGTTTTATTTTTAGGAGGGTAATTATGGAAAGATTAAAAAGAATGATGGTAAAAAGACTTTCTCACAAAAATTCAATCTTTCTAGTACTGATTATGATTTTACTATGCTACATTGTACTTTTAAGTATGAAGAAAACACTGATAGTATCTATCAACGATCATCAAAAAAGTATAGTGACTTATTCTTCTAATTTAAGGAGTTCACTTGAAAAGAATAATATAAAAATTGGCCCTAAAGACAGAATATATCCGGCACTTAAGAGTAAGATTAGGGACGGGCAAAAAATCGTAATTAAAAAAGCGGTAAATGTATATTTGACAGTAGATGGCAGTACAAGAAAAATACTTACATCACAAGATAATATCGGGGATATGCTTTTAGATGAAGGTATAACTATAAATAAGAGTGATAAGGTTGCTCCTTCGTTAGATACTCTGATAAAAAAAGGAGAAAAGATACAGATAAAAAGAGTTACAAAAAAAACAGTGAGACAAGTAAAAAAAATAGAGTACTCAACTATAGTTAAAAAGGATGCACAGCTTCCTTCAAATTTTATGAAGATACTAAGAAAAGGACATAATGGAAGGAAGCAGATAACAGTAAAACAGGTTTATGAAGATGGAAAACTTGTTTCTAGCAGAGTAAGTTCCAATAAAATATTAAAAAAATCAAAAAATAAGGTTATTTTGAAAGGAAGTAAAAACTGCTATTATTTGGCTTCTAGAGGTG
The DNA here is from genome assembly GCF_002029235.1 of Clostridium oryzae. Classification (GTDB taxonomy): domain Bacteria; phylum Bacillota; class Clostridia; order Clostridiales; family Clostridiaceae; genus Clostridium_AE; species Clostridium_AE oryzae. The sequence continues at coordinate 18,671 of NZ_MZGV01000023.1, read as the reverse complement.
GAAGTCAGTTGACGTACACAAGAGTATTTCATGTAAGAGCTACGGCATACAGTGCCTGTTATGAATGTACTGGCAAAACTCCAGGTGATAAAGGTTATGGCATAACCGCTTGTGGAACGGTAGCTAAAAGAAATGTTAAAGGCTATAGTACTATAGCTGTGGATCCTAGAATTATACCACTTGGTACAAAAGTTTTTGTAAAAGGCTATGGCTTTGCCATTGCTGAAGATGTAGGTGGAGCAATAAAAGGGAATAGAATAGATTTGTTCTTTAACAGCTACGGAGAAGCTATTAACTGGGGTGTTAAGTACATTGAATTATATGTGATGAAGTAAGAAAAAGCATTGAGAATGTGATATTCTCAATGCTTTTTCTATGTGCTGAAACAAAGTATAAAGCCTAATGGAATTATTATTCTTGATAAATGGTAACATAATGGTTAAAATTTAATAAGGCATATGAAGAATTGAGTAGGAACATTTTGGAGGAATTTGTTATGATACATGAAGTTATAGTTGTTGAAGGAAGAGATGACGTATCTGCAGTGAAGAGAGCTATAGAAGCTGAAGTGATTGCTGTAGGCGGATTTGGAATAAATGCAAAAGTTATCCAAAGAATACGAGAGGCACAAAATAGAAAAGGAGTTATAGTGTTAACTGATCCAGATTATGCTGGGGAGAAAATAAGAAGCATAATTTCTAAAAGGGTGAAAGGTATAAAGCATGCATATATAGATAGAAAAGACGGAACAAAAGATGGGGATGTAGGTGTGGAAAATGCATCACCTGAGGTAATTATAGAAGCTCTTAATAAAGCAAGATGCGAAATTGAAAAAGTATCTATAAGATTCACAATGGAAGACATGTTTTTCTTTAAGTTGACCGGTTATCCAGATTCAGGCAAAAGGCGAGAAAGATTAGGTAAAAAGCTTGGAATAGGATATGGAAATTCAGTTCAATTTTTATCTAGACTTAATAATTATGGCATAACAGAAGAAGAATTTTCAAATGCTATCAATGAAATTTAATTTATGAAATTTAGAGGAGCAACTTATATGAATTATAATAGGACACAGGATATAGTTAAGAAGTATGGATTTAGATTTACTAAAAGTTTAGGCCAGAATTTTCTAACCGATGAGTCTGTTTTGGAGGATATAGTATCAGGTGCCAGTGTAGATAAAGATGATTTTGTAATTGAGATCGGGCCAGGAGTCGGTGCACTTACGAGAGAACTTCTTGAAAAGGCAAAAGCAGTTTGTGCAGTAGAGATAGACAATACACTTATACCGATTCTAAAGGAGGAACTTAAAGAGTTTCCAAATTTTACACTGATAAATGATGATGCATTAAAGATAGATTTTAATGAAATCATTAAGGATGAAAAGAGCGTAAAACTTGTTGCAAATTTACCCTACTATGTTACAACTCCTATAGTAGTTAAACTTTTAAAAGAAAAATATCCTTTTAAATCCATAACTATAATGATCCAAAAAGAAGTGGCTGAGAGGATGAATGCATCTGCAGGCGGAAAAGATTATGGCGCACTTTCACTCCTCGTGAAGTATTATTGTAAGACTGAAATAATACGCAAGGTTAGCCCTGCGTGTTTTGTTCCACAGCCTAAAGTGGAATCTTCTGTAATAAAGCTTGAGATATTGGAAAAACCAGCAGTGAACGTTGTAGACGAAAAACTATTTTTTGAGGTCATTAAAAGTGCTTTTTCCATGAGAAGAAAGACTCTTTCAAATTCCCTTAAAAATTTGAAGTATCCTCAGGATATAATCCTTTCAGCTTTAGAAAACTGCGGAATAGATAGCCGAAGAAGAGCAGAAACTTTATCAATTGAAGAATTTGCAGCACTTTCAGATGAAATAGCAAGAAAAGTGAATGATTAGCATAAGAGAAAAAGACAATAGAAGTGGTACATAAAATGTTAAACCAATTTTTACTGTAAGCACAATTAATTGTATATCATGTTCATTTTTTTGAGTAGTATCTCATATATTAAACTAAATGAAAGAATCGCATAATAAATATATTGCGAAGTAAGAAAGTGAATTAAATGAAGATAATGTTTAGTAGTTAGTGCATGCTTTAAATAGGTAAGAGAAAAGAGTAAAGAGTAGAGAGAAAAGTGAAGGAAGAAATTCTGCTATGCAGAATTTCTGAGAATTTAAATCTCATTATCTGCAGATAACTTTCTAAAAATTAAGAGAATATCTAATATTTCAAAAGCATAATTAAATAATTAGGATTATCTATACAATCAAAATTCAGCATGTCTGAATTTTAACCTTCACTCTACTCTTTTCTCTCATACCTATTTAATGCACTTTCTTTTAACTATTTAGTCTAGAGCATTTACTTCGTCTTATATTTATAAAATCAGTTATGTGATTTTTCTGTAATAAATGCAATGGAGGGATATTAAGGTGGCACAAAAAAAATCCTATAGCAGATATTTTATAATATTGCAGCAGGATGAAAATGGTTATTCGCTGGCTTCGGATAAGTTACCTTCTGGATATACAAAGTTAGAGACAAAGAATGATAAGTGTAAAATTACCTACTATGTACAAAATTTAAAAAAAGAATTAGAGCCTTATCAAATGGTGCTTATATGCAGTAAGAAAGAAATGAGGAAACTTGTTAATCTAGGTAATATGACTGTAGACGAATATGGAAGGGCTGAGGTGAGTTATGAGTATAACGCAGCCAATATTGCTGATACTTCAATACCTATTGAGATGGTAACCGGCGCAGCAGTTGTTAAACATAGCAATAACAAGGACATGCATTCTATAATGAGTGGTTTCATAACTAATGATGCACCAAGAGATTGGAAAAGCTTTAAATCGTTAGATGCAGAAGGGACGAAACCAAGTTTACAGGAAAAGCCTGTAAAAACACCAACTATAAGCGAAGAGAAGCCTGCTAATATTTTTGACGAATACGAAAAAAATATAGATACTACCCAGAAAGATGTTTCAGATAAAGGCAAGGCAGATCAAATAGATGATAATAATAAAAATGTTGAGACTAATTCTTCAGAACAAAAAATAGTTGAGAATTCAGAACAGGAAAATATAGATAATAAAACGCCAGAAATAAATGCAGCAGAGGAGGATAATAAGGAAAAAGATAGCAAAGCAGAGGCAGAAGTTATTGCAAGAGAAGATATAAGGAACTCTGAAGAAATAATAGAGGAGCCCAAAAATAGTCAAAAGTTAGCAGAGGATAAATATAAACAAGTTGAGAGTGAGTCAAAAGAAGATAAGAAAGTAATAGAAAATGCCGAAAAAGATGCTCATGAAAAACAAGATACTGCTAATGTTGAAATAGAAGAGGATGATAAAAAAACAGCAGAATTTGATAGAGGTGATAAGAATAAACCTAAAGTTACTGTAACCAAGGGAACATTAGAAAAATTCTTTGATGATATAGCAAAAGATTTTAAAAAGGTTAATCCGATATGTGAAGATATAAAAAGATGTGACTGGTATAGAGTAAATGTTAAGAGTCTTGAAGATATGTGTGATGCATCTGACTATAATAAGTACACTGTAGTATATTATCCAATGATAAGTTATTATCCATATATAAAAAAGTATGGGCATTTTCTTCTTGGCTATAAACATGATATGTTTGGAAATGTTAAATATTTAGTATATGGAATACCAGGATTTAAAACTATTAATGATCAACCCTATGCCGGCAGATCAGGATTTGTTACATGGGCGATTGATGATGTAAATAGGGAAGCTTTTGATAAATTAGGATATTGGCTTATGTTTTATGATTTTAGAAATTCTACTATAGTTATACCAGTACAATAATAGTATGAAAATAATTATATTAAATAGAAGACTAATAAGCTATGTTTCAATAATTTTGGGAGTAATACTTATTATATTAAGTGCTCAGCTAACATTCAATAGCAAGCTTAAGAGTACTGCCTTTATGCAAAATGGAATAAGTCAGTTAACAGAATACTATACTGTAGGTAAAAAATATCAATATAAGCTTCCTAACAATTGGAACACTAATGAGGAATCATTTGATAGTTCAGAGATAGTGTATCACAACAATTTTGTCTCAGATGATTTGAAACTTCACGGCTTTGCAGAGGTATGGAAATTGAAAACACCATTAAAAAAATTTCTTGAAAACAGTAAAAGCAGCAGCTATAAGCCTGGAAGTGTGTTAAATTATAAAATAAAGAAGACAAAAATAAAAAACTTTGAAACATACCTAGTTACTTATAATATGAAAAATCAGTCAGGAGAAATCTATAAAGCCTGGGAATATTATATAGAAGAAAATAATGAGTTTTTCAGAATATGCTTTTTTGTACCCCAGGAAGAATATAAGGCTAATTTGCCTGTAGTATTTGAATCCATTACTAATACTTTTAATAAGGTATAAAACATACATTGCTTAACACAAGCATTAGTATTATAATTAATCTGTGCATAATGAGAAGCTTAGGCTTCTCTAATTTGTTTACAGATAAATAATATAATAAAAAAACTAAGAGGCAGTAGAAAAAGGAGATTTTGCAATGAGACCCGTGTTATTTGATATAGGACCTTTGAAAATTCAAGGATATGGAACAATGATAGCTATAGGAATTATTGCTGCTATGCTTCTTCTTAATTATAGAGCAAAGAAGAAGGGCTATGATGATGATAAGATATTCAATATGGCCTTTATAGCTGTTATATGTGGTGTAATTGGAAGTAAGCTATTGTATGTAATTGTTGAAATAAACTATTTTATAAAAAACCCTAAAGAATTGCTTAATCTCGGCTCTGGTTTTGTGGTTATAGGTGGAATTATTTTAGGGGCTGTGGCAGTTTACTTATATTGCAGAAATAAGAAATGGGACACGCTTAAAGTTATTGATCTTATTACACCATCTGTTCCTTTAGCACAGGGTTTTGGCCGTATAGGATGTTTTCTGGCTGGGTGTTGTTATGGTAGAGAGACTCAATTAAGAATAGGTGTAAAATTTACAAAGTCACAATTTGCTCCAAACGACGTGAATCTTATTCCGACTCAGATATATTCTTCTATATTTGATTTCGCACTGGCTATTTTCCTACTGTATTACGGAAGAAAACCTAGAAAGAAAGGAAGTATTTTTTCAGCCTATATCGTATTATATAGCATAGGAAGATTTCTAATTGAGTTCCTCAGAAACGACCCTAGGGGTAGTGTTGGAGTTTTATCTACTTCACAATTTATTTGCATATTTACTTTTATATTTGGAATAATATTATTTTTATATCCTCAGAAGAGTGAATAGAACAATTATTTCGAAAGGAGATCTAGTTTTGCCGATAATTAATATAAAGAAGACTATTTACAGGATACCATTTGTTATGCTGCTTATTATGACTTTACTTTTTTCAGGATGTAACAGAATTGATAAGCTTCAAGTAAAGTTAGGAATGAAAAATGCTGATTTTGAATATATAAAGAACAATATGGCAAACAAGATAGTTATACAAAGTACGAGAGATTTAGGTTTTAGGTTTGTTGTAACAGATAAGAGTGCTATTAAAGAGCTTTATAGTATATTATCATCTGCAAAGAAGGTTGATAGAAAATCGTCTCTTAAGGCTGATTATACTTTTGAAATACATAAGGGAGATAAAGTATATAAGTTTGATTATATTGCTGGACTTGATAAGCATGATGCAGGAAATCTATTTAGTGAAGATGGTAAGAAGATATATATTGTTTCCAGAAGGCTAGATATTGATATCATAAAAAACTTATGGAATACTAGAAAACCTACGGAATTTGAAAAAGTATATTATGGTACTATACTTAAGTTTTTTAAGGATTATGGTAATGTAGTAAATAAGAAAAATAAGGCCATTGGTATAGATATTTCTCAGGATGTGGAAATGCAAAAATATTTGTTATCTATAGATATAGATTCGTTTAAAAATAAGCTGAGCAATGTTATGCCAGAAGCGGTTCTTGTAGATAATAACAGAACCGATTTTGATGTCGTTGTTACATTAAAAACACAAGGCTATAAGCCATCCCTGTATAAAGCTATATTGCTTGTTGATAATAAAAAGGAACACAGTGAAAAAAAGTATTATGTGAACGATGTATATGAAAATGGGGAATGGACAATTCAAATCTCAGATAAAGTTATGACGGGATTTTAAAAGTAATTATACAACAAGGAGGAAAAAATGAGTAGTAAATGTGATAGTTGCCCAAGTAAGAATAATTGCGGCGGAGAGAAAAGCTGTTCAAAGCTTACTCCGAAATATGGGAAAATTAAAAATATTATTGGAGTTATAAGTGGAAAAGGTGGAGTAGGAAAATCTACTGTTACTGGATTAATGGCAATAGAATTGAGAAAAGCAGGTTATAAGGTTGGAGTTTTAGATGCAGATATAACAGGTCCATCTATGCCTAGATTTTTTGGCGCAAATAAGAAAAGAGCACCAATTCTGCAGGCAGATGCAAAGGATCAGGTTAAATTTGAACCTATTGAAACTTCTCTTGGTATAAAAGTGATGTCTCTTAACTTCCTTACAGAGGTTGAGGATCAGCCTGTTATATGGAGAGGACCAGTGATAAATGGGGTTCTAAATCAGATGTTTGGTGATACTATGTGGGGAGAGCTTGATTACTTGCTTATAGATATGCCTCCAGGTACAGGTGATGTAGCATTAACAGTAATGCAGAGTTTTCCAGTTAGTTCAATGGTGATTGTATCGACGCCTCAGAATATGGTGTCTATGATAGTAAACAAGGTAGTGGTAATGGCAGAAAAGTTGAATATACCATTACTTGGGGTAGTTGAAAATATGTCTTATGTGACGTGTTCCTGCGGCGAGAAGATAAGAATATTCAGTAAAACTTCAGCTGAAGAGCATGCGAAATATTTTAACCTCAATTTGATTATGGAACTGCCAGTAGACCTAGACCTCACTGAGAATATGGAAAATGGGACTGTTGAACAATATATGGTCAACATCCAAAAGTACACACCTATAATTAAGGATATAGTAAAGAGTAGAGAGTAAAGTGAAGGTGGGAATTCAGCGGAGCTAGCCGACACAGGGTAGGAAGTGGTTGGAGGAGGCATTTTGCAGCCGACGGGAGTCACTTCTTACCCTTTTTTATATAGATCGTTATAAACAATTTTGAAGACAGAAAGAGACTCCTCTATCTTACATTTTAATAATTTTTTTTTATGTTCATATTCCTCAATTCCAAGCTCGGTAAGAGAATAAATTTTCTGAAGTTTTTTTTCTGGATCATCCCATTTACCTTCAACTAAACCAGCCTTTTCAAAACGCTTAAGTATCGGATAGATTCCACCAGTACTTGGCAGCCAAAGGCCGTCAGTTCTCTTTCCAACCTTATTTGCAATGTCATTTCCGTTGGAAGGACCTAGATTAAGTATAAAAAGTACATACAAAGGTAAAAGACCTTTTGTGAAGACTTGACCAACAGATTCATTTTCCTTCTTCACTTTTCTAAGTTCTTTTAATTTCTTTTTATATTCTAAATATAACTTTCTTTCTTCTTCCTTTATTCCGTCTCTATGTAAATTTGATTTATCCATTTCACCAGCTTCCTTTGCCTAATTAATGAAATTATTTAAAGCTAAGTTTGCAGGAGCTATCTAGAATATGCCACCAAGTGTTTCCTCGTGAAAGTTTGATAACACTTCCATTTTTATCAGTAATAATAGTAGGTGATTTTTCACTCGACTTCTTCCAGTTTATTTTTATCAGTTTGCCCTGACTAAGTACATAGCCTTTTCCGTTTCCAGTTTGTTTTATATTAAGTCTAGTATCTTTTCTTGTGCTTATATCTGTAATCTGAATAATTATGTTTTTAAAAGCTAATGGTTTATTGTACAGTTTATCCATTGAAGCAATACCATCCATATACTTATAATATAATCCATTCTTATATTTATACGATGTTGAATAATAGGAATTGAACCTCATGTTTATGTTCTTTATGTTTGTTTTGTTTGAATTCCAATAAGTAGTACTAAATTTTAGGCTTGATTTAGGTTTATGTACATAATTTTTTACTCTTATCAATTTCCTTAGTTTAGCAGCTGAAGTATATAGATTATGAGGAGCATATCTTGAAGGATCTCTCCAGTAATAGTTACCATAGGCATATTGATTCATACTCATTATAGTACTATCAGTTTTTATTCTATTTAAAGCTTCGCTGCTTCCGCCACAATGGGCGAAAGGAAGGTTAAATTCAACAGAAAGAGTTAAAAAGTAAGGCCTTGCGCTTCTAACAGGTCCTATGACTTTAGGTGAATTGGAATAAAACAATGCCATAAATCTAGGAACTCCGCCTTCAGCCATAGTTTCGAAGACTATATCTGCTTTGGAAAGTCCAGCCTGAGGCCTGGCTGCTCTTGAATTTTCTATGACAGCCATAAACGGTATATTTTTATATTGCTTTTTCGATATTTTTAATCCAGTATATACAGACCTATATATAGGGGCTTTTTTCTTTGTATCTTTTTTGATGACTTCCTTGCTTACAATTGAACTTTTAGGCTTATCTGAACTTTTTTTTACAGTATTTTTAGTAGAAGAACCATTACAACTAGATAAAAAAATAGAGCACACTAGTAAAGTTGATAGAAACCATCTTTTATTCATATAAGACTCCCTTCAAATACAGACATTGATTTAATAATTATAGCATATTTTATAACATTGTTAAACATAATGAATTGTCAACGTGTAGATGCTAATAAAAAAAGGAATAAAAAAGAGTATTTTTGACCTATATGTGCTTAGTAAAAATTATTAATCAAATATAAAATTGCTTAATTTTTATTATCAGAGTATAATACATTTACAATATATTGTGCTTTAGGAGGCTAGTATATGCTATATGTTGTAAAGAGAGATGGAAGAGAAACAAGCTTTAATTCAGTGAAAATTACTGATGCCATAAAAGGGGCAGCTGAAGAAATAGGCGAGGATATCAAAGAAAGTGAAGCTGTAGAACTTACACAAAAGGCAATAAGAGTTATTGAAGAAAAAACCGAGGATAAAATTAGTGTAGAAAGTATACAAAATATTGTAGAAGAAGTTTTAAAAGAAAACGATTATAAACAAATAGGAGTAGCTTACTCAAATTATCGAAAAGAAAGAACGACAATAAGAGAAATCAAATCTGATTTAATGAAAGCAATAACCAAAATAGGTGTGGAAACAGATAGAGATAATGCTAACGTAGGTAATAATTTTAGTTCTAAATTGCTTAGAATAGCAAGTGAATCTAACAAATGGCATAATCTTTCAACAATGCCTAAGCACCTTGCAAAACTTCATGAAAATGGAGACATATATTATCATGACTTAGATAGTTATAATTTAACTACTAATTGTCTACATATACCTACTAGGGAGATTCTTGAAAGAGGATTTAATACGGGTTATGGAACGATAAATAAACCCAAAAGAATAGAGTCAGCCGCAGAACTTTCATGTATTTTACTTCAATCCACTCAAAATGATATGTTTGGCGGTCAGTCACATCCTGATTTTGATAATGATATGGCTGCTTTTGTTGAGCCGACAAGACAGGAAATAAGAGCAGAAATTGAGGAGCTTGGAGTTCCAAAGAATCTGATAGAGTCTATGGTGGAAAAGAAACTTAGAAAGACTATATCGCAAGCCATGCAGGGAATAGTTTATAATTTGAATACAATGCATTCAAGAGCCGGTTCACAAGTACCGTTCAGTTCTGTAAATATAGGAATACCGCATTCAAAGGATGCAGCACTTGTTTGTGAAATATTCTTACTGCAATATGAAAAAGGGCTTGGAAAAGGTGAGCAACCTATATTCCCCAATATAATATTTAGAGTAAAAGCAGGTTTAAATCGTGAAAAGGAAGATCCATATTACTATCTGTATGAGTTGGCTTGTAGAGTAGCAGCTAAACGTATGAACCCAACTTTTATGAATATGGATGCTGATTTTAACAAAAAATATTATGATCAAGGAATAATTCCAGCTACTATGGGCTGCAGAACTTATGTTATTTCAAATATAAATGGTGAGCCTGGAACAAAAGGAAGAGGGAATATTGCTCCTTCAACAATTAATCTTCCGAGGATAGGAATATTAGCTAAAGGTGATATAGATAAATTTTTTGAACTTTTAGATAGCAGATTAGCACTTACGAGAGAGGCACTGCTTCATCGATACGATGTCCTCAAAAAACTAAGGGTAAAAGATTTACCATTTGTAGCAGGGCAAGGTCTTATGAAGGGATCAGAAGGACTTAAACCAGATGATTCTATTGAGCCAATACTTAAGCAGGGAACTTGGGGAATCGGTTTTATAGGTCTGGCTGAAACACTGACAGCACTCATAGGTAAACATCACGGTGAAAGTATTGAAGCTAAGGAACTTGGTTTAAGAATAATTACTCATATAAGAGAATACACCGATAAAATTACTCAACAAGATAGACTTAATTGGAGTACATATGCTACACCAGCTGAAGGATTAAGTGGAAAATTCATAGTACAGGATAAAAAAATATTCGGTATAATTCCAGGAGTTACAGATAAGGAATACTATACAAATAGTTATCATATACCTGTTGGTTTTGCTATATCAATAAAGGATAAGATAGAGACAGAAGCTCCATATCATAAGTTGTGTAATGCAGGTCATATTAGTTATATCGAACTAGACGATACTCCTAATGGTGAAGATATAATGAGTATACTTAATTATGCATATAAAAACACGAATATAAGTTATATAGGTATTAATTTTCATATAAGATATTGCAAAGATTGCGGAACCTATCTGCATAGTGGAGATACTAAATGTACTAAGTGCGGAAGCTACAACATACAAGGAGTATCAAGAGTTACAGGATATTTAAGTCTTGATGAGAGATTTGGTGCTGGTAAAGTTGCAGAGAGAAAGGATAGAATATCTCACAGCAGCAGAAAGCATACCTATGAATAAAATTGATTTAAGCAGGTGGTAGTTTTGGGCAAAAGTAATGCCGTTAGATTAGCAGGAATTGCATATGAAAGTTTAGTGAATGGACCTGGTATAAGGCGGGTACTTTTCGCCCAAGGCTGTATTCACGATTGCGAAGGATGTTTTAATCAGGATACTCACAGTTTTAATGGTGGTATAAGTTACGATATGGATGATATACTCAGAGATATACAGGATAATCCTATGCTTAGAGGAATTACGTTTTCTGGCGGTGATCCATTTGAGCAGGCAGATAAATTTGCTTATTTAGCTAAGAATATACATGATATTGGACTCAATATTTGGTGTTATACCGGTTATACTTTTGAATATATTATTGAAAATAAAGATAGAAGGATTGGATGGGCAGAGCTTCTTAAATATATAGACGTTTTAGTTGACGGACCTTTTATTCAAGAAAAGCAAAGTATGGCAATAAAATTTAGAGGTTCATACAACCAGCGGATAATAGATGTTCAAAAAAGTGAAGAAAGTGGAAAAATAGTTGTCCTTGATTATGACAACTAAAAGAAGAGTAAAGAGATGGAGAGGATTCAGTTCGTGCTGAATCCTCTTTGTAATATATCTTAATTTAGCATAGAACAATGATTTTATATGGACTAGTTTGCGCGGGTATACTTTTAGTAGTAGGACCATAGACAACAATTAGATTTCTTTTTCCAGGATATCTGTTAAAAGGCTGATCATTTGTCAGAATTAGCTTAGTAGAGGGGGCTATATTTAGTTTCAAATTTCCATCACTGCTTACAAGTTGATTATTAAAATAATCTACAGTAACATTTCGATATACTGAATTTTTTGCTATAACAATTGCAGGATATTGAGGAGGATAAATAAGAATGGCAGGTGCATTTGCATCGTAGAATCCAGTTATCTCATCTCCTACTTCTATCATTTGATGGTCTACGAAGTAAGTACCTGGGGATATTACAAAATTCACCTGTCCCATGTCTATGTTTTCTAACGCCATTAATTTATAGCAGCCTGCTGATGCATCATCTTGAATTGCGTAAAAGTCTTCAATCCTTGTAACTACACCGCTAAACCCAGCAAATTTTTGTTCAGTATCGCTATATCTTATATTGAAGAGGGAAAAATCAGATTGATTATAGTAGGAATAACAGGAAAATTGGTTATTATACATAGAATACTCCTTTATATTGATATAATTGTAATTATTATTAGTAGTAGTATATTAACAACTGCAGCAGGTAGTGCATTAAATAAGGATATACTATAAGTTTGCCATAAATAGTGAAGCTGCATAATGCGGCACGAAATATCCTATGAAGCTATTTCTAAAATTGCTGGATGTTCTGTTTATAATTTTCAAAGAATGTTTTCATATATAGCTGACAAGCCTTTGTCTGAATATATAAGAAACAGGCGTTTAACCATGGCGGCTTTTGATTTGCTGAATGGTACAGAAAGAATAATTGATATTTCCTTAAAATATGGATATGAATCTCAAGATTCATTTACGAGGGCATTTAAAAATTTTCATGGAGTACTGCCTTCAAGTGTTAGAAATGAAATGGAGAATTGCCAAATGCAACACAGAAGATATATAAACAATTTTATACTGAATGGCTGCCTAATTCAGGATATGAATTGGCTGATCTTCCGGTTATTGAATGTTATATGCAAGAGAACCGTCAAGAGGTATGGATAGCTATTAATAAAAGATAAGGACAAAATTCAGCACAGCTAAAGAAGAGTAAAGAGAAAAGAGTAGAGAGTAAAGTGAAGGAAGAAATTTCGGTAAACGAAATTTCTAAAAATTTAATTCCTTAAAATTCAGCACAGTTGAATTTCTACCTTCTCTTTACTCTTTTCTCTTATTAAAACTCTGCGTTGTTTGGTGTTCTTGGGAAAGGTATTACGTCTCTTATATTAGACATACCTGTTATGTACATGATAATTCTTTCAAAACCTAAACCGAAACCAGCATGTTTGGTACCGCCATATTTTCTAAGCTCTAAGTACCACCAGTAATCTTCTTTATTAAGGCCAAGTTCCTTCATACGTGCCTCAAGTACATCAAGTCTCTCTTCTCTTTGGCTTCCACCTATAATCTCACCAACTCCTGGTACAAGTAAATCGGCGGCAGCCACAGTTTTATTATCATCATTCATTCGCATATAGAAAGCCTTTATATCTTTTGGATAATCTTTAACAAATACGGGCTTATTATACACTTCTTCTGTAATGTATCTTTCATGCTCTGTTTGTAGATCGCAGCCCCATTCTACTGGATAAGAGAATTCTTTTGGAGCTTTCTTTAAGATATCAACAGCTTCTGTATAACTTATTTTTGCAAATTCTGAGTTTACAACATTATTTAATCTATCTAGAAGTCCTTTATCTATGAATTTATTGAAAAAATCTATCTCTTCAGGTGCGTTGTCCATAACATACTTTATAATATATTTAATCATTTCTTCTGCAACTTCCATATCATAATTAAGGTCTGCAAACGCCATTTCTGGTTCTATCATCCAGAACTCTGAAGCATGACGAGTTGTGTTAGAATTTTCAGCTCTGAAAGTTGGACCGAAGGTATAAACGTTTCTAAAAGCAAGAGCATATGCTTCAGCAGCTAACTGCCCACTAACAGTAAGACTTGTTTCTTTTCCAAAGAAGTCTTTGGAATAATCAACCTTACCGGATTTGTCTTTTGGAAGATTCTCCAAATCCAAAGTTGTGACTCTAAACATTTCTCCGGCACCTTCACAGTCACTTCCAGTTATTAAAGGTGTATTTGTATACACAAAATTTCGTTCTTGAAAAAATTTGTGTATCGCAAAAGCGGCAATGGAACGAACTCTAAATACAGCAGAAAATGTGTTACTTCTAGGTCTCAAATGAGCAATTTCCCTTAGAAACTCAAAACTGTGTCTCTTCTTCTGAAGCGGATAATCTGAGGAAGAGTGCCCTTCAACCACCAATGAAGTGGCATGAATTTCAAAAGGCTGCTTTGCATCGGGAGTGGCTATTAAAGTACCAGTTACTGTTATAGAAGAACTTATATGCAGTTTGCATATTTCTTTAAAATTGTCTAAGTTTGCATCAAACACTATTTGAAGGTTCTTAAAAAAGCTTCCGTCATTTACTTCTATAAAACCAAAAGCATTTGAACTTCTAATGGTTCTGATCCAACCGGAAATAGTTATGGATTTATCAATATAATCTTTTTCGTTTCTGAATAAATCCCGAATAAGTAATTTTGCCATGTTTATGTATCATCCTTTCATATAGTCTATAAATATAAATAGATTTCAACAGCATAATTAATTGTATATGCTGGGTTATGCTAAAAATAGATTGCCAATAATAGTATAACTCAAAATACCTAATTTTCAAGCTGAATTTGCCTATTAACTTGTTTTAAACTGCTAAATTGACAATAGATACACTGTTGATTATAATAGCGTTAATGAATAATGTAGGAGGAGCGTTATGCTTGACTTTATAAGAAGAAGTTATAAATTGCTTGCGCCTATCGATGGCAAAGTTGTGGATTTGACCAAAATTCCTGATGATATCTTTGCTGAGAAGATGGCCGGAGATGGTATAGCTATAGAAGCAACTGGAGATACTGTAGTTGCTCCTGCTGATGGAGAAATTACCTTAATATTTAAAACAAATCACGCTTTTGGACTGCTTTTAGATAACAAAGTAGAGGTGTTGGTTCATGTAGGACTGGATACCGTGTGTCTATGTGGAGAAGGCTTTCATAGACTTGTGGAAGAAGGTAAGAAGGTAAAAGCTGGTGACGCTATATTGAGGTTTGATAGAGAATACATAAAAGAAAGAAATTGTTCATTTATTACTCCGGTACTAATAACGAATATGGATAATATATGCTTTATAGAGTTGAATATAGGTGAGGATGTTAAGGCCGGTGAAGATGTAGTACTAAAGTATAAATTCAAATGAGTGATAATTAATATTGAAATGAGAGGGATTCATGGAGAAACTTATTAGAGATGATGAGACTTTAGACGATTTACAATTAAATGGCATATATCTGATACAGAAAAAGCATTCATTTAGATTTGGAGTGGATGCTGTTTTATTAGCTAATTTTGCAAGAGTAAAAAAAGATATGAAAGTATTAGATTTGTGTTCGGGTACTGGAATTGTGCCATTTATAATATGTGGTAAAATGAAGCCAGAAATTGTTTATGGAATAGAAATTCAAAAAGAAATGGTTGAAATGGCTAACAGGAGTGCAATATATAACAAGCTTCAGGAAAAAATACAATTCATTGAAATGGACCTTAAGGATACGGATAAACTAAAAAAAATTGAGAAGGTGGATGTAGTAACAGTAAATCCTCCTTACAAGCTATGTAATTCAGGGATAATCAATGAAGAGGATAGTGAAGCCATCGCACGTCATGAAATATGTTGTAATATTGACGATGTAATAGCAGCAGCTAAGGCTGTACTAAAAGATAACGGAAGGCTATACATGGTACATAGGCCGGAAAGAATAGCTGATATTATTTGTGCGATGAGGAAGTATAAAATAGAGCCTAAAGTTATAAGACCAGTGCATCCTAATACAAAGAAACCTCCTAATATTATGCTTATAGAGGCACAAAATTATGGCGGTAAATTTCTACGCTGGGAAAAACCGCTATACATCTATAAAGATACTGGAGGCTACAGCGAAGAAATAGATTCGATATATGGAAGGAAAATATAAAATGGAATACGGGAAATTGTACTTAGTACCAACTCCGATAGGGAATTTGAAGGATATAACTCTAAGGGCATTAGAAGTTTTAGAGAACGTTGATACTATTGCAGCAGAGGATACAAGGCAATCATTAAAGCTGTTGAATCATTACAAAATAAAAAAAACATTAATCAGTTATCATAAATTTAATGAAAATACAAAAAGTAATGAAATTATTGAAAGACTACGTGCTGGTGAAAATATTGCAGTAATAACTGATGCTGGAACTCCAGGAATTTCTGATCCTGGAAGTACACTTGTTAGGAAATGCATAGATAATGATATAGCTTTTGAGGTGCTTCCAGGGGCTACAGCTATAACTACAGCTTTAGTGTACTCGGGATTGGACACTTCTAAGTTTATATTCTATGGTTTTATACCAAGAGATAATAAAAGCAAGGAAGAGATCACAGCTAATTTAACCAGCAGAATAGAAACGATAATTTTCTATGAAGCTCCACATAGGCTTTTAGAAACGTTGACATTTCTAAGAAAAGGTTTCGGAAATAGGAATATATCGATATGCAGAGAACTTACAAAGCTGCACGAGGAAATTATGAGAGGAAGCTTGGATGAGATTATAAAGTATTATGATGAAAATTCACCGAAAGGGGAATATGTTTTAGTACTTGAAGGAAAAAGTAAAGAAGAAATTCTTAGCGAAGCAAGAAGTGTATGGAATGATATAAGTATAGAGGATCATATAAAAAAATACATTGGAGAAGGCTTCAGCAAAAAAGAAGCAGTAAAAATGGTAGCAAAAGATAGAAATATGAAGAAGTCAGAAATATATAATTATTCTATAGACTTATAGTATACGTATCAAGCATATTTATAGTTCACTTGCATTGTAAAAAGTAATAAAAAACGCATTAATAGGCATTAAAAAGCATGTATTAAGGCCATTTTTTCCAGAAAAATGACCTTAATATTAATAGTTAATACTAAAGTACTTGATAAACTATTAATAATATCTTAATATTAATAACAAAAGTCCAAAAAAAATGATAAATTTTATAAAATATCCAAAAAAGTTTTAACAAATTATGAAATGTATATGATTAAAGTTGTGAGTTTAATGGAAAAAGTGTTATACTATTAATATATTCATCAATACATATTCGTTTTTAGTGGACGAGCAGTTGGTGAAAGTAAATATACGAGGGGGTGGAACTGCTCTATACTTAGGACTATGGAGTGGGATGGTTTGAATAAGAAAATATTTGCGGTTTTGTTAGCTGTTGGGTTAACGATTTCATTAGGAACAAACACAATGGCTGTGTCTATGGGAGAGCTTAAAAGTCAAAAAGCGAAGGCTATACAAGAGAAACAAAAGTATATGAAATCCTATAAAAAACACCAATCTAAAATCGACAAGTTAGAAAGTTCAATCGAAATGATGGACGGAAAAATAGAAGAATTATTGAAGGAAGTTAATAAAAATAAAGTTGATATAAAGAAATATGAGAATAGTATTGAGAAGGTTCAAAATTTTATTAATACTGAACAAGTAAAACTTGAGAAGCAGCAGAAACTTTTGGATGAGAGATTGAGTGCTGCCTATGAAAATGGAAGTACTGGATATCTGTCAGTAATACTTAGCAGTAAAAGTTTTTCTGATCTTTTGACAAGGGTTGAAGCTGTAAGCAAGATTGCTGCTTTTGACAAGAATCTTATACAGGAACATAAGCAGGCCAAGGCAGAATTACAGAGTAAGAAGCAGCAGTTAGATAAAGAGGAAGCTGCGTTAATAAAAGTTAAACAAGCTAATGAAACTAAAATGGCTGAAATGAAAGATACTAGAACTGAACAGAATAAGCTTATTAAAAAAGAGGAGATAGCTGCAAAAGGTTCTGATAAGAAAGTCGATAAATATGTATCATTGATTATGTCAATTGATAGCAAAATAAAGGCTAAAGAAAATGCAGCAGCCAAAGCTAAAGCAGCTGCGGCAAGAGTTACAGTAGCTAAGACAACACCTACAAGAAAAACATATTCAAGAGGAAGCATAAATATACCTTCTTCTGATCCAGGAAATGCTAGTTATTCCACAGATGCTGTTGTACAATATGCTATGACATTTAGAGGAACTCCTTATCATTGGGGAGGAACTTCACCGTCTACTGGTTTTGATTGCTCAGGTTTTATGAAATATGTTTATGCACATTTCGGAGTAAATTTACCTAGAAGCAGCGGTGACCAATCACGATATGGTACTCCAGTGTCATCATCGGATTTGCAACCAGGAGATTTGGTATTCTTTGGAAGCCCTGTACATCATGTAGGAATGTACATAGGAAATGGTTGTTATATTCACTCACCTAGAACTGGTGATGTTATAAAAATCTCTCCACTTAACAGGAGTGATTTTGCAGGTGCAAGAAGGGTTAGATAATTAAGAACATAATTTGTTAAAAAACATGATAAATAAAACGGGAAAGAATTTCTTAATGAAATACTTTCCCGTTTAGTTTTTTAGGCATAAAATTTAGTAATATTAAAACACTGGCATGTGTATGCCAGTGCTGTAAATTGGTTAATAGACTATTTACCGTTTTTTAATTCTTCAAGACAGTGCTTGCAGATATTTTTACCCTTATAATTGATAACATCTCTAGCGTCACCGCAGAATATACAAGCTGGCTCATACTTTTTTAATATTATTTGCTCACCATCTACGTATATTTCAAGGGCATCTTTTTCAGCGATATCCAAAGTCCTTCTTAATTCTATAGGAATAACTATTCTTCCTAATTCATCTACTCTTCTTACTACTCCTGTTGATTTCATTTGAGTTCCTCCCTTATACATTATTCGACATCTTTCACAATAGATAATAACAAATATGTCATTAAAAGTCAAATA